>NZ_CP150667.1:3031223-3768084 GCF_038024065.1 Polaribacter sejongensis
GGTGAAACTCCTTCATCATTCTTAGACAATCAATTATTGTTTGTTATTTTGGGATTGATTGCTTTGGTATTTGTAATTATTAGAGTGGCTAAGTTTTTAAGTGAAATGGATTCTAGTAGCGCTTCTAAATAGTCCTAATTTTATTCATAATGTTTTAGTTTTCCTTTTTCAATTCAGAGAAAATAATTAAAATTTATTGGCCAATCATTTTTAAATTGTTTTGGTGTAATCTTTAGACTTTCTTAACAAAAAACTATCTTATTTTCTTCATCTTTGCTTTCTGTATACTTTTAAGAAGTATTATGAATATATTGAATTCTAATTGATTATTTTTATAGTCAATTTTTTTTATGATTTTAATCTATACAGAATGAAAATATACCCTATAGAAACTGGAAATTTTAAATTAGACGGAGGTGCAATGTTTGGTGTTGTGCCAAAAACTATTTGGCAAAAAACGAACCCTGCAGACGCTAATAATTTGATAGATATGAGCATGAGAAGTATGCTTATAGAAGATGGAGATCGTTTAATTTTAGTTGATACAGGCTTAGGAGCAAAGCAATCAAACAAATTTTATAGTTATTATTACCTCTTTGGAGATTTTTCTTTAGATACATCTTTAGCAAAACATGGTTTTCATAGAGATGATATTACAGATGTTTTTTTAACACATTTACATTTTGATCATTGTGGGGGTGCTATAGAGTGGAATGCACAAAGAACCATTTTACAGCCAGCTTTTAAAAATGCCAAATTCTGGTCTAATGATAAACATTGGAAATGGGCAACAGAGCCAAACCCAAGAGAAAAGGCTTCTTTCTTTAAAGAAAATATCAACCCTATTAAAGAAAGCGGACAATTAAATTTTATACATAGTAATTACAAAGACCAAATAGGTTTTGATGTCCTTTTTATGGATGGTCATACAGAGAAACAAATGTTACCTATGCTTTCTTATCAAGGTAAAACAATTGTTTTTGTAGCCGATTTATTACCAACAATTGGGCACATTCCTTTGGCCTACGTTATGGGATATGATACAAGACCTTTGTTAACTTTAAAAGAAAAAGCGGCTTTTTTAAACCAAGCAGCAGATAAAGAATATTACCTTTTTTTAGAGCATGATGCTTATAATGAACTTTGTACCGTTCAGCATACAGAAAAAGGAGTTAGATTAAAGAACACACACAAATTTATAGATATATTTAATTAATATTATGAGAGTTTTAAAACCAATTTTATATACAGCTTTTGCTGGACTTGTTTTTACAGGTTGTAAATCAATTTCTAATATTCCAGTTCCTAATGGTTCTGATGTAGCAATAATAGCAGTAGCTAAAAAAGCACCATTAACACAAGAACAAAAAAATACCTGGGGACATTTAGATTTGGTAAAAGATTCTATTCCTGGAATGTCTGTAGACAAAGCGTATGATTTTTTACAAGGTAAAAAGAGTGTAACGGTTGTAGTAGGTGTTGTAGATTCTGGAACAGATTTAGGTCATGAAGACTTAAAAGATGTGGCTTGGGTAAATGAAAAAGAAGTTGCTGGAAACGGAATTGATGATGATAAAAATGGTTATGTAGATGATATTAATGGTTGGAACTTTTTAGGCGATGCTTATAAAGAAAACATGGAGTCTGCTAGAATTTTACACAATCCTTCTTTAGAAAGTCCAGAAATTGTTGCAGAGATTCAAGCAGCACACGACATTAAAGTTGGAAATGCTGAAAAGACAAAAACTAGATTTGAGCAAATGTTAAGCGGTGTTAAAGGTGCAGATGAAAATTTAGCAAGACACTTTGGTAAAGACGATTATAGTGCTATAGAAGTTGCGGCAATTACAACCGAAGATCCTTCTTTATTACAGAGCATTGCAATTGCAAAACAAATGTTTGGTTTTGGTTTGCCTTCTTTAAGCCAAGCGCAAGAAGAAATTAAAAAAGAGTTAGACAAATCTATCGCTTTATTAAATAACGAATATACGAACTATAGAATAGGAGATAACCCAGACGATATTAATGATTCTCCAGGTTATGGAAATGGAAATCCAGGAGTTTCAATTAAAAGTGAAGCACATGGTACGCACGTTTCTGGAATTATTGGAGCATCTAGAAATAATGGAAAAGGAGTGAATGGTGTAGCTGATAATGTAAAAATTATGGCTGTACGTTCTGTTCCAGATGGAGATGAGTATGATAAAGATGTTGCTTTAGGTTTGCGTTATGCAGTAGATAACGGAGCAAAAGTAATTAACACTAGTTTTGGTAAAGGATATTCTCCTCATAAAGAATGGGTATATGATGCAATTAAATATGCAGCAGAACATGATGTGTTAATTGTAAATGCAGCAGGAAATGACGGTAAGGATATTGATGTAGAAAGAACATATCCTAATGATTCTAAAGATTTATTAACAGAAGTTTCTGATAACGTGTTAACAATTGGAGCAATGAGTTCTAATTATAACGAAAAATTACCAGCTAATTTCTCTAACTATGGTAAAGTAAATGTAGATGTTTTTGCTCCTGGAGTTCAAATTTATTCTACAACACCAGAAAACGAATATAAACACTTTAGCGGAACATCTATGGCGGCACCTTCTGCTGTAGGAGTAGCTGCTTTGGTACGTTCTTATTATCCTAAGTTAACTGCAAGTCAGGTTAAACACATTTTGATGAATTCTGGTGTAAAAATTAATTTAGAGGTAATTAAGCCAGGGTCTCAGTCAAGAGAAAACCCTAAAGGAGAGTTAGTTCCTTTTTCAGATTTATCAGTTTCTGGTAGAGTTGTTAATGCTTACAATGCATTACAAATGGCAGACAGAATGGTAAACGGTAAAAAATAATTTATTAAACTTAAAAAGCAGCATTTTTAAAATGCTGCTTTTTTTTTTGAACATTAATTAATATAAATATGAGGAAAATTTATTTTTTAGGATTGTCGCTAATCATGTTAACCTCTTGTAAGGTTATAGAAAACACTACTTATTCGGCTAAAGAAACATATTGGCAACAACATGTAGACTATACGATGGATGTAGATGTAGACGCAAAAAACTACCAATACAAAGGAAAGCAGACGTTAGTTTATACAAACAATTCTCCTGACGATCTAGATAAAGTATTTTATCACTTGTATTTTAATGCATTTCAACCAGGTTCTCAAATGGATATGAGATCTTTAAATATAAAAGACCCAGACAGAAGAGTTAGAGATAGAATTAGTAAATTACAGTCAAATGAAATTGGGTATATTAAAGTTGGTTCTTTAAAACAAAACGGAGTAGCAGTTTCTCATGAAACTGTTGGGACTATTTTAGAAGTTCAACTTAATAAGCCAATTAAATCTGGTGAAACGGTTACTTTAGAAATGGATTTTGATGCTCAGGTTCCTGTTCAAATTCGTCGTTCTGGAAGAAATAGTGCAGAAGGAGTTGCATTATCTATGTCTCAATGGTATCCTAAATTAGCAGAATACGATTTTCAAGGTTGGCACACGCCACCATATATTGCAAGAGAGTTTCAAGGTGTTTGGGGAGATTTTGATGTAACCATTCATATTGATAAAGATTATACGGTTGGTGGTACTGGTTATTTACAAAATCCACAAGAAATTGGTCATGGTTACCAAGATGATTCTAAAGATTTAAACTTGCCTAAAGGCGATAAATTATCATGGAATTTTAAAGCACCAAATGTGCATGATTTTATGTGGGCAGCAGATCCAGAATACATTCACGATGTTTTAACAATGGAAAATGGAATCGATTTACATTTTTTATACAAGAAAACATTAGAAGCAGAATATTTAAAAAACTGGAAAGATTTACAGCCTAAAACGGCTGAATTAATGACGTATTTTAGTGAGCAAGTTGGTCAATATCCATATAAACAATACTCTGTAATACAAGGTGGAGATGGCGGAATGGAGTATGCAATGTCTACTTTAATTACAGGGAAACGTAAATTTGGTAGTCTTTTTGGAGTTACAGCACACGAAATGGCACACACTTGGTTTCAGTTCTTATTAGCATCAAACGAAAGTTTACATCCTTGGATGGATGAGGGTTTTACTTCTTATATTTCTAATAAAGCAGAAAACTTAATTTTAGATGAAGGTAAAGAAAATCCACATGCAGGTTCTTACAGAGGTTATAGATCTATTGTTTCAAAAGGATATGAAGAGTCATTGTCTACACATGCAGATAGATATCATACAAATTGGGCGTATGGTACAGCAAGTTATTCAAAAGGAAATATTTTCTTAAGTCAATTAGAATATGTTATTGGTAAAGAAAATGTAGCAAATGGATTAAAGAAATATTTTAACGATTTCAGTTTTAAACATCCAACACCAAACGACATTAAACGTTCTATGGAGAAAACTGCTGGAATAGATTTAGGCTGGTACTTAAACGAATGGACGCAAACTACACATACCATAGATTATGGTGTGAAATCTGTAGATAATAAAACAATTACTTTAGAAAGAATTGGGCAAATGCCAATGCCAATGGATGTTGAGGTAACTTATACTGATGGAACTTCAGAAAGTTTTAATATTCCTCTTGAAATGATGAGAGGTGCTAAGCCAACATCGGCAACCATTTTAAAAGATTGGGGTTGGGCAAACCCTACCTATTCTTTTACGGTTTCTAAAACTGTAAAATCTGTTACTATTGATAAAAGCGGATTAATGGCTGATATTAATTTAGAGAATAATGTTCTAGAAGTGAAGTAAGAATGTTAAAGATAAATTAAAAGCCTTTCCTAATTTGGAGAGGTTTTTTTGTTTATTTATTTTCGCAAAATTATGATAATAAGTTTTTAATAATTGCCTCCCCCACAAAAGTTATAAAACTATATTAAAATCAGTGTTTTTCATAGCTATATGTTAGTGTATAAAATTACTATTATATTTAATTAATAACCCCCTAATATTGTGAGTCCTTTAAAAAATTTGTTTAGCCTTTTGGCTTTAGTTTGTCTGTTTTATAATCCCCTTTTTTTAAATGCACAAGAAGATGTAACTACCGTTTATGGAGATTATGGTGGCTTTTATACATCAAGTATAACTACCGATCCCGAAGTAGCTTCTGACAAAGTAGGTTATGACGATTCTAATAATTTATTAGGGTTTACAGTAAATGGTATTACGTATTCTACAGGTGTTAATGATCCACTT
Source organism: Polaribacter sejongensis (assembly GCF_038024065.1). NCBI lineage: Bacteria > Pseudomonadati > Bacteroidota > Flavobacteriia > Flavobacteriales > Flavobacteriaceae > Polaribacter > Polaribacter sejongensis. The sequence goes on from NZ_CP150667.1 coordinate 3,036,415, forward strand.
CTAACATCAAATAGTATTACGTACACTCCAGTAGAATTTAATGCATTTCCAATTCCTGCTGATATTTCTTATAACTCGACTGACCTAGTTGGTATTGGATATAATTGGGGCGGTGTTACGCAAGATGACAGTGCAACAGATTATATTAAAACTTTTGACCCTATTGTACCATCAAGTTTTGTTAGAGATGGTATTAATGGACTGGAATTAGCTACTAATTTCTTTAACATTAAAAGTCAAGTAATAACTTATGATGCAATTGTAATAAATCAATCTAACACAATTAATGATGCAACACCAGATATTATTGTTACCCAAACTGGAGCTCCTGGTAAAACGGATAAATTTAAATTTATTGATAGTAGTGGTAATACTGTAGGAACTGAATTAAAGGTGGTCTTTGATAATGTTTCTGTTGTTGGAAAAACAATATGGACTATTTACACAATAAATTCTTCAACAGGTGTGATATCAGAGGTTCCGACAAAACGTAAAAATACCCCGAGAGATTTAAGAGTGCTATCTATTAAATTAAGCGATTTTGGTATTACTAGTAGTAATTTTACGCAAGCAAATAATTTTGTACATACTACCTCGGGTAATACAGATATTGCTTTTACAGCATTTAATACAGATGCTTTAGAAATTAACTTACCCGCAACCGATTTAGAAGTTTCTAATTCTATTATTACGGCAGATAATTTTTGTGCACCTACTACAGCAACTTTCACAACTACTATAACTAATAAGTCTAACGAGTTGTCAAAAGATTTTGATGTAGATTTAGATTTTTCTGGAGTAACTGTAACTAGTAGTTCTGCTAATTTTACGACTAACGGTACCTCTATTTTTTCTGCAAGTTTTAATAGTTCCAGTAATAAATGGATAATAAGTGAACTAGAAGCAGGAGCAAGTGTAACTTTAAGTGTGGAAACTTCTGTAGATAATTTTTCTTATCCAATAAGTTTTACGGCTACAGCGATCCCTATTTTTCAACCAGATAGTGATTCAACAAACAATTCATTATCAATATCAGAAAATGGAGATGATAATGATTGTGATGGTGTTAATGATGCTAATGATTTAGATGATGATAATGATGGTATTTTAGATTCCGATGAAGGAACAGGTGATCTTGATGGAGACGGAATTCCTAATTATTTAGATCTAGATAGTGATGGAGATGGTTGCCCGGACGCATTAGAAGGAAGTGGAACTGTAGATTTAACCGATTTAGATGAAGATTTTAAAATTACAGGAAGTGTTAACGATGATGGAATACCAACTTTAGTAGAAGCAGAAGCAGGATCTGGATCTGGCCAAAGTATTGGAAGCAGTCAAAATGATAGCACTTTAACTTGTGATACCACAGATACAGATAACGATGGTATTATTGATATTGTAGATTTAGATGATGACAATGATGGTATTTTAGATACTATAGAGCACGCATCTAGTGGAAATCCGATAGTTGATATAAATAAAAATGGAATTTTAGATTACAAAGACCCAAGTGTTAGCGGTTTTGTTGATGCTAATTCAGATGATATTGACGATAGGTATGATATTGATTTAGATGGAATTATAGATCAATTAGATGCGGATGCTGATGGAGATGGTTGTCCGGATGCATTAGAAGGTGATGCAGATTTTACATTGTCTGATGTTGATGTAAATAATAGGTTAACTGGAGAAGTTGATGAAGACGGAATTCCGCTTTTAGCAGGAAACGGACAAGAATTAGGTAGTAGTCAAGATAGTGCAGTACAAGATGATAAATGTAGTTTGTTGCCAGTAATTATTAGTCAAGTTTATCAAACTTCTACAGGTAAAGCAATAGAATTAACAAATATAGGTACAAGTACTGTGGATAATATTAGGTTATCTCTGTTTAAAGACACAACAGCTCCAAGTGATGTGAGACCTTCTGCAAGTTTGGTTGTTCCAACTTTAGAAGCAGGAAAATCTGTAGTAATAAAATCTGTAGATAACTTACCTGATGTTACATTAATTAATTCACCAACAGAAATAACGAATGCTTCTGTTACAGATTTAGCTACCGGTAATGATATTATAATTCTTTCAACCACAACAGATGATTCTGCATGGGCAAATAGGTATGATGTTGTTAGTAATATTAGTGATCTAACATCATTAGTTCGTATAGATGAGATAACAAAAGCAAATATTACTTTTACACCATCAGAATGGATTTCTTTTATAGATGATGCAATTGAAGTTGTTGGAGATTCAGACCCCATTCCTGCAATTGTAAGACATGCGAATGCACCTCTTTTATCAGAAGTAGAAGTAAAAACACCAATTTCTGAAACGAATTCTGGTTTAGGATTACACAGAATAAACCCAACAATTAGAACAGCTTCTAGTTGGAGTAATGGTTTTCCGGATAAATCTAGAAGTGTAATTATTCAAGAATCTTATGAGCATTCTAGTAGTAATTTATCAGCAAGAAAATTAGATGTACAAGGCAGTAATGTGTTAAGTATAAAAAATAATGCGCTAATAGTTTTAAATAATACCAATATTAATATTTATGCAGAAATTAGAATTCTAGGATCTGGTCAATTTATACAAGTACACGATGGTGATCGTAATGTTACAGGTAACGGAAAACTACTTATAGATCAAAAAAGTGAAGTACCTAACGTGTATAGGTACAATTATTGGTCATCTCCAGTAGTAGAGTTTGAAGAAGGGAATGACTATAGGGTCTCAGAAATAATGAAAGATGCTGGAGGAGAACTTTCAGCGAGTTCAAGGCTATCAGATATTAATTTTGTTAGTGGTTATGATGGTGCTGCTACCAGTCCTATACAAATAGCGAGTTATTGGATTTATACTTACAATGGTACAGCCAATAACAGTTGGGTGCAAGTAAAGGAAACAGGTAATATAGATAAAGGTTTTGGGTATATTATGAAAAGTACAGGTGCCAATCCACAATATTTTACATTTTATGGAAGTCCATTAGATGGAAATATTTCCTTTAATGTTTCTGGAAATACAAATAGTCTTATTGGAAATCCGTATGCAGGTACCTTAGATGGTCATGCGTTTATTTTAAATAATGAAAATACAATTGATGGTACACTTTATTTTTGGGAACATTCTGGAGAGTCAACAGATAATGGGCACATAAAAGCAGGATATGAAGGTGGTTATGCGCAGTTATCTTTTGGAATGGGAGTTGCTGCCACTAGCGTTGTAGGAACAAATGGGTTAACAGAATCTTACACTTATACAACCCCAGAAAGATATATAGCTGTTAGTCAAGGGTTTTTTGTTTTTTCAGACGAAGATGGAGGAACCATTAACTTTAATAATAAGCAAAGAAGTTATCAAGAAACAGAGCCTTATTTTTTTAAAGGTGAAAAGGCTAAGGTTGCTAATAATACACTTCCTATTTTAAAATTAGGAATGGATTTTACAAATAAAGAATATTTGAAAATTCATAGACAAATAGGTGTTTCATTTAATGAAAATCATTCTTTTGCTTTTGATTATGGTTATGAAAGTGTAATGATAGATGTTCAAGAAACCGATGTATTCTGGGATTTTGACGAAATGGAAAATAAAAAATTGGTTATTGCAGGGGTTGAGGATATTAGTGATGCTTTAAAAGTGCCACTTACAATTCTTGTTGATTCTGAAGAACCTGTTTTTTTAAGAATAGATGAATTAGAAAATATTGATAGAAAAATTTATTTATTTGATGCGGTAGAGGATACTACTAAAGAATTAAAAACGGATGAGGTGATTGAATTAGCATTATCAAAAGGAACTTATAAAGATCGATTTTTTATCACTTTTAATGAAGTTAAAGTATTATCTGTTTCTGATGAGGTGTTAGATTTTAATTTGAGAGTTTATATGGATAATGATTCAAACGCAATATCAATACTTAATAAGAACAATCTGTTTATAGAAGATGTAGCGATATTTAATGTGTATGGTCAGCAAATTAAAGCATGGAACCCAAATGTTTTAGACGAAGAAATTAATTTAGAAGTTGGTAATTTGTCAACCTCAATTTACATTGTTAATGTAAAAACTAACAAAGGAACATTTACGCGTAAAATTTTAAAAAAATAAAAATTAAGCAGTGTATTTCAAAAGTCTTTCCTATTTGGAGAGGCTTTTTTTGTTGAGTTTATCCATCTCTAAATTAGCGATACATTAAACCAATATTGTAATGAAAATGATAGAAAACACTGGGTATAAAAAAGGAGTCCAAAAAGATTACTCACTTTCTTTTAAACTTCGAATTGTACAAGAAATAGAACTTGGTGAGATTACTGGGTTGAAGTATGTCGTAATATGGTATTAAAGCGTGATTTACCATTAAAACATGGTTAAGAAAATATAGTAACCTTTGTCTGGTAAAATCAAACACTTATTACTATGGCTAAAACACTTTACTAAAGAAGTCTTATCATATTACAACAGAGGTACATTACAGGTTTAGAAAACATAAAATATTGTTTGTAACCTAAATATAGATAAATCAGAACAGATTTGGGCAAGTGAGGTTACTTATGTTGGATGAAGGGAAAATCCAAGTTATCTAGCATTAATAACAGATGCGTATTCAAAGAAAATTGTAGGATTTAACGTGTTGTCAAAAGTTTATGTGTTTAGGGCTCATTACAAGTATTAGGTATGGCTTTAAAAAATAAAACAACTTTAATTAATCATTAATAGGTTTACAGTGTTACTCAAATGATTATCAAGAACTAGTTAAAAAAAAGGAATTAAATCAAGTATGACAGAAAAATATGATCCATATGAAAACGCACAGTGGCTGAAAGGATAAATGGAATTTTAAAGCTGGAATTTAATATTGCTAAATTTGAGGTAAACTTAAAAATCAAGAAAGACCACATTTATCGAATCATATGCTGGCTCCAAACTTAATGCACCAGCAAAATAAAACTCAAATGAAAACATATAAAATTAAAAAACTGAACAATAACATTATTGTTCAGTTTTCAATATTAAATTTAACCCTTTATTAATCTATATCGATTATTTAGGACTAGACATGTATTATAAATTACTCTACAATTAAAGTAAAAGGAATACTATATTTTACTCCTACTGGCTTACCTCTTTGTCTACCTGGTTTCATTTTAGGTAATTTTTTCATTACACTAATAACTTCACTTTTAATTTTTGGGTGTGGAGCTCTTGCGTTAACGTCTACAATGTTACCGTTTTTATCAATTTTAAAACCGATAAATACTCTTTTTCTACCAGAAGATAATCCTAATTCGTTTGGTAAATTAGCATCAAACTTTCTAGAGAAGTGCTTTTGTACCATTTTACTAAAACAAGCTTTTAACTCGTTTTTACTTCCTTTACATCCAGGAAATACAGGTACATCTTCAATAATCATAAAACTTACGTCTTCTACAACTTCTTCAACTTCTTGAATTTCTACAATTTCTTCAACTTCTACAGCTTCAGTTTCATCTGTTTCAGTAGATTCGATTACAGTTTCTTCAACTTCTTCCTCATCCTCTACAATTTCTATTTTCTCTGGTGCTGGAGGTGGTGGAGTTTTTGGTTTAATAGGTTCTATTTTTTCAGTAATTACTGTTTCTTCTTCCATATCAGCATTCATACTCACTGTACCTAAGTCTCCAATAACTTTATCATAAGTTTTGTTCTCTATAGCTGCGTAAGTTACAAATAGTGCTAAAACCAAACCTATTTGCATAAAAATTTTACTGTAATTTTCTAAATTTGATTTCGGGTTTTTTTTAATTTCCATTGTAAAGAGTTTTTAATAGTTCGCTAATTTAATTAAATTATTGGTTTATATACAAGTCTTAGTATGAATTAACTGTATTTTTTTTCAAAATTAGATTAAAAATAATAAAACCTAAGAGAATACCTACTGTATTTGCTATTGCATCTTTATAATCTCCTGTTCTATATGTAGTTAATGTCTGTTGTAAAACTTCAATAATTATGCCAAAAAAAATACAACAAATAACAATCACATATTTTAGAGTTGGTTTTCTATAAAAAGAGAATAACCAAGTTACAGAAAGTGTAAAGTAGGCAATAAGATGATATATTTTATCAACGTTATCGATACCTATTTCTATCTTAGGCATTCTCCTTAAACTCAAATAAGCAATTGTAATTGTTATGAATATTGCAATGATAAAAAGGTTATCCTTCAATAAGCTCTTGATACGCTGCTGCATCCAATAAATCATTTATTTGTGAACTATCTGATGTTTTAATTTTAATCATCCAACCTTTTCCATAAGGGTCTGAGTTTACCAATTCTGGTTCCTCTTCTAATTCTTCATTAAACTCTATTACTTCTCCTGATAAAGGCATAAATAAATCTGAAACAGTTTTAACAGCTTCTACAGAGCCAAAAACTTCTCCTTCTTCTACAGTATCGTCTAAAGTATCTACATCTACATAAACGATGTCTCCTAATTCTCCTTGTGCAAATTCTGTAATTCCTACAGTTGCTACGTCTCCTTCAATTTTAATCCACTCGTGATCTTTAGTGTACTTTAATTCTGATGGTAAATTCATTTTTTTAAATAGTTTTTGTTGTTATGTTTAATTTCCTCCTAAGTTATAAATAATATTAAATCCTCCATTAATTGCCTGTCTAGGAAAAGTGGTAGAGATTGCATATCTAGATGTTTGATGGTTGTAATAGAATGATGCGGTTAAACTATTACTTAATCTATAATCTGCGGTAAATTTAATAGAAAAAAGTTTTTGTCCACCACTAATTTGATCATTATCTTCATCTACAGATCTAATTTGTGTAATATTATCTCTTAAAGACACATCTGCTCTTAAATTGACATCTCCTTTTAGTGTTTGTTTCTTTCCTGTAAAACGAGTATTGAATTTTACGTCTTCAAAAACATAGCCCATTCCAAATATAAATTCTGTTCCAGAAATATCTGTTAAGGTACTGTTGTTAAAATTCATGGTAAGCGTTCTGTCACTTTTTATTTCTCCTCTTAAAGAGAATGAGTTTCTCATTTTCATATCTAGTTTAATTAGTGGAGAAAATTCATCTACTAAAGTAACTGCAGATACTAACAATTCTGATTCATAATTGTTGGCAGCATTTAAGTTTGCGTAAGGGTTATCTGCATCATACTGTAAATTATTGGTAAAACTAGATACAGTGTAAGAAGATCTATAACCGTGTGAAACTACAAAATTACTAAAGTTCTTCTTGAAGAAATTAAACTTCATTAAACCATTGTAACGCAATGTCCAGTTAGGGATTGGAACATCTCTAAAAAGACCCGTATTTACTTTATCTGGACTTTTACCAGAATAGGCAGCTACAAAAGCAGGTAATAAAACTTGCTGGCTGTTGGCTCCAAAACCACTTGCAGGTACTACATTTTCTGTAGCTAATCTGTTTGAAATGATACTTCTATAATTTCTTAAATTCTGAAATAAAACATCTCCGTTTGTAAATGCAGTAGAAATCATAGAGTAACTGGTACTAAAGTTTCCTGTTTCAAAGAAAGGAGTATTTTCAAATTCATTGCTGCCAGATACAAGGTCTAGTTGCTGAGAGAGATCTCTTGTTTGTATTTTATTACCTCTAACATCTATATTTAAATCCTTAATTGGTTTTAGTGTAAATGTGTAATCTAATTTATTGTAATGTGTTTTGCTGTAAGTTTTACTGTAATATTCTTCTCCATTGTTTCTAGATACAAACCAACCTTGTTCTAAAGCTTTATTTCTAATATCTACTTGGCTACCAAAAGCGAAAGAGGTAGGAGCACCGCCTAAAAAACCAACATCTTCTGTATACCCTGGTAATAATTGACCGTTGTTTTCTGAATAACTTATTTTACCTTGTTTTACAGAAGTTAGAACATCGTAAGTACCTTTTAAGATCTTTTTACCGATAGATAATTTTTTGTTTTGCTTAACTCTTCCTGGAGTTCTTGGTAAACTTGCACCTTGATCTCCTTTTGCACTTTTACGTTGATTTTTAGTCAATAATAATTTTTCGAAACCAAGCCCTTTGTAAAAAGCATCAAAATTAATAGTGGTATTTAAATTGTGCGTATTTGCATTTTGTATGGTGTTTCCTATTAAGTTTACAGAAGCTACATCTACACCATTAACGTCTATGGTACTTTGTGGCGCCGCTTGCCAATCAAAATCTGCTGTATATGCATAATCTGCTTTTATAAACTTTAAAAAAGGAATTTTATCTATTGGTAAATTATATGTTCCGTTTAATGCTTGATGGTAATGATTGGCTCTTCCTGTATTAAAGAAGTCATCAAAAACTTGTATTTCATCATCGCTACCAAAAGTATCGTAAATATAGCTGTTGGTGGCATTAAAGTTTACTTGTAACGATTTTGTTAAATCGAAACCAATAGTATAATCCCAATCAAATAAATATCTACGCTGTTTTAACTCTGGTTGTTCTGATAAACCAGACACTAAATTTCTAGATTGTTGTTCATTATAATATCTGTTGATACTAGAATTAATTGCAAAAGTTTTAGGAATTGGATTAAAATTAAAGTCCTTTAAAAGTTGCCAATATTTATTTCTAAAAATAGAATCATTATTTTTAAATGGTTCTAATGGTTTAGAATCGAAACTAAAATTATAAGATGCAGAAGCTCTTACACTTTCGTTAATTCTTTTTTTAATGTTGTAATTTCTTTGAAATTCTTTGTTATGAGCATAAGAAACAGCTACGTTTTCTACGTCATAAAACTTAGGTTTTTTTGTAGAATTAGGGTTTCTATTCTTCTTAACGTTAGTAAAGCTAATGCTTGTTCTTTTGGTATAATCTCTAGAAAATTCACTATTTTCATTTTCACCTAAAGCATCTGCTAATTCTACGTCTTGAAACTGAGGATCGTATTTTGGGTCTATATAAACCTCACCAATACTATAACTCATTGGTAATTGAATTCCCCATTTTTTAGGAGTTAATACTTTACCTAAATTTATAGTAGTAGCAACATCATATTGTTTTGTTTCATCTAAACTACGTTGTCCTACTCTGTCTTCTACATTACCAAAACCAATGGTAGACATACTACCTGATAAAGATATATTTGCTACATCGGCAAAATTTGCATCGGCATTTAGTACAGCTGCCCATCCACCTTCATTATCAAAACCAGAAGAACGTAACTCATTAAACCAAACCTCACCACTAATTGGTGATGTTGTTTTGTTTTTTACTCCTAAAATAATTGTTTTTAATTCTGCTAACGTTGGGTTTCCTTTTACGGAAATTGTATACGGTATTTCGGCATCTTGCTCAATAGAAGTATAGATATCTGTAATGGCAACACCAGCTCTGTCTCTTTCTAATTTTACCAATCCAAAAGTTTCTAGAAAAGCATCTAAATTATTTGCTTCTGGCCAAAGATCTAAAGCAGAAGTACCATTTTGAGATACTTTTAAAGGGAGTTCTATTTGATAAAAGTTATCATCTAAATCCGTACCTAACCTTATAACTGCAGAAAAATCATTGTCATTTATGGCAAGTGCTCCTTCATTTTTCTGAAGGTGCATAAACATTTTTAAATTCTTAAATCGTCTTAAATCAATGCTTATGTTTTTATAAATGGCTCTGGTTTCGTTTGCAGGTAAATTATTTACTTTTAAGGTAACAGATTGTTCATTTTGTAATTGTACGCTAGTACTACCTTGTAATTGCTCTCTTTCTATTCCTGGAGGCTGAATGTAGCTTCCTTCATTTTGTTCTATACTTACAACACCAACTTCAAAATCTTTTAATTCATTTTCATCTAAATCTTCTGGTGTAGAAATAGATTCGTCTAATGTTTTTGTATAACGTCTCCAATCTCCACGTACCAAATCTAACTCTCCAAAACGAAGTACTACCGGTATTTTAAAATTAGTTAAAAACATTCTCATAAAACGAATACTATTAAAATCTGAAATACCATTTACAGGTGTTCCGCTTCTAATAGGTACTCTAAATTGATACCAAGTTGTTGTTTGGTTTGCTCCGTTTTCTAAAGTTACATCTGTTGTTTTTTTATCAACAATAAAATTCTTACCAACAACCAAATCATTTCTATTCATAGAAACTTTATACTCGTAGTAACTTTCTACGGTATTCATGGTCTGATCTTTATTAATATCCTCTACATCTGGATAGGTTGTAGAGGAGGTAGGGTAGCTTTCTGTAGATTGATTTAAGGTTGGAGAATTTCCTTGTGTATTGTTATAATCTTTATATCTAGTAATTATAGAAGCACGATTTGCGTCTAACTCACTCCCTCTAAAATATTGAAAATTATCTGATGCAGGATCATTAGGGTTTAATTTACTAAAGTTAGGAAGGGTTGTGCTGTACTTCGCAAATTCTTCAGCATCATTTAAACCATTATATCCAAGATCTTGATTTGCTCTAGACTCATCATTTTCATCAAAAGCATAAATTATAGAGGAGTTTGTTGGTACTTTACCCCAAGTTGTTTCTACGGTATTTATTTCTCCACCAGTTTCTGGTAAACCGTTTTCAAACATTTTACGACTATCTTTTAAGATGTCTTCAGAAACATTACCTAAGTTTAAGTATAAATTTCCAATTTGGTTTGATGGATCTTCCGGATTCATGCCTATAGGTAAACCTTCTGTTTCAGTAATTGAATAATTTTCATAAGGATCCATTACCCAAAACTGCACATATTCAACATTTGCTTGATCAAAATTGTTGGTTGTTAAAGCTCTCATAACTCCTGCCCATCTATTTTGTGGGTCAGAGAAAGTTCCGTCTGCTTTTACGTTAATACCGGTATCAAAATTATAAGAACCTCTTTCTGATGGGAAATAAGCTAAATCTAAAGTTCTTATTACTGAGTTCTGTGTAATATCTAACTGCACATTAGGGAATAATTCCCTATAATTAATCTGTCTAGTTTCTGCTCTAGAAAGTTCTGCAGCATTAATATTTGGAGGTGTATCTCCAGCACCGTAAAAAATTTGGTCTACATTATACCATGCCAATTTACCTCTTTGATAATTGTAAGATAAATCTTCTTGATCTCCATTAAAACCTGCGAAAAATTTTGGGGTACTTGCTTCATGCCAATCTAATGGCGATAAGATACTAATAGGTATTTGAGAAGCTTCAAAATCATCTATATAAGAAGTTGCAGCACCTGCCACATCAATGCCACTTGGCGTTCCTGGAAGCAAATATGCCATATCTGCTCTAACCGATAAATTAGAAGGCACATCTGTGTCTACAAAGGGTAATTTATTTGCCAATTTTGTAAAATAAGGTACTTCTGTTGTGTAATCTATATTTGCCCCAAACATGGTATTGTTTATTGGGTCTGAACCAAAATTTACTTTAGGAGTAATAGGCTTTTCATTTACATTTAAAATGGTTGCTCCAATAATAAATTTATCTGAAAATTTATGTTCAACATCTACTCCCATAAATGTTTTTTGTTGTTGATTAAACACCGCGTTGTTTTCTGTAGAAACACTTATTGGCGTTCCGGAAGCTTGCAAGCCACTGTCTATAATTTGTACACGACCTGCTTGGTAATCTACTACATAATCTACCCCTTCTACCAATTGTCTTCCACCTGCGGTTACTGTAACAGATCCTCTAGGTACATTAAAAGCTCCAATTGGTATTCCTCCAGAATTTTCTGATTTAAAATATCCTTTTAAATAGTATTTATCTTTATTTTGATAGTTGTTTTGCGCGTTTACTTTTGTATTTAAATAGAGTTCTTTAAATAAATAGTTATTGTCTACAGTTTCATCTAAACCAACATCATTGGTGTTCTGTTGTACCAAATCATTTCCAAAAGGTTCTGGTTCTGGGAAAAAGATAAATCCTTTTTGAGAATTAACAGTAATGCCTTCTACAAAATCAAAATATCCATCTGGAGTTCTATATTGACTTTGGTCTAATTGATCTAATTTAAAAACTTGTATTAATGGTAAATTGGTAATACCTGCAGTATTTGCATTTTGTAAAACATTAGATGAAATACCTGTTTGATCATCTCTATATTGAATTTCAAAATAGAAACCATCCTGCGATAATGGATAGGCACCTAAAGCATAGACGTTTTTCATCATTAAACGCCAAGTAGGAAAAGCTTCATCTTCACCTGTGTTTATGTTTGCACGTTTTGTTTTTAAAATCTCACTACGTAATAATTTTACTGCTAAAGTTTGTGGAGATTGAATACCATCATTAGAAAATTCACCCACTTTAAAAGAAGTTTCTGTGCTGCCACTAATTCCTCCTGCAACAGTATATTCATAAGCAACAGCTAAAACTTCACCATCATTTAACCTACTATTTAAAGATATAAAACCTAATTGAGAGTTTAAGGTAAACTCACTAGTGTTCAATTTTCTTGCATTTTCTAACACAGAATAATCTGTACCCTCACTCATATTATAAGGTTGTAAGGTACTATTTATGGTAGAAATACTTCTAATACCACTAGTTGTAGTAAGTAAATTAGATAAATTATTAGATTCGTTTGTTGGTATATTTCCTCCGGTTGTTGTTGGCGGACTTGTAGGTTGTACTGCTCCTGTTTGGTTTACTAAAACATCGGTATCAGACTCACCAATATCTGCTAAAGCTACAATACTTCTGTAATCTTCTGTGCTAGAACTTGTGTTGGTTACCCAAACTTCTACCCTTGTAATATTAATTTGGCTATTAATTAAAGGATAATTTTTAAGAGAATTTGCGTAGTTGTCTATAAAATATTGCGATAAGAAAAAGTGACGGTCATTATCGTAATCTGTAGCCTTTAATTGAAACTCTTGTATAGAAGCACCACCTTCTGAAACTGTTGTTGTACTTTCTGAGTTTTGCTGTGAGAAAACAGCAGTTATATTTGTGTTACCAAATTTTAACTGTGTTTTTACACCGAATAGACTTTGTGCCCCATTAATTAATGAGTTTTTAATGGGCATAGAAATATTACCAGCTTCTATTCCTTGTAAAATATCATCTTCTGTTGGCTCGTAACCAATTTTTACTAAATTCTGAAAATCGAAAGTAGATTGTGTGTCGTAATTTGCTGTAAAATCTAAACGTGTACCTACTTGTGCACGAATACTTGCGTTAATTTGTTGGTCAAAATCAAAGGTAAAACTGCTTCTGTTTTCTTCGGATAATTGCGGGTTTTCTGTATTCTGATAAATAAAACCTAGCTTTAAATTTAAGCTTCCGGTAGGTGTTACTTTAATTTCACTTCCTCCAAAAATAGTTTTAAATAAGTCAGATTTTACATAATAGGTTGGTAGTAGGTCTTTTTGAGCTTCTTTAGATCCTTTTTTGTTAGAGTTCGTAGCACTTACTTTGTCTTTATAATACTGCGTCATATCTCGCCTTAAACGATAATCTGCGTATTCTTTTTGTGTTAGATAAATAGGTGTTTTTGTATAATAATCGCCTATTTTTTCTACAATTACATACCTGTTTAAATCTTTATCAAAAATAATTTCTTTCTCTGCCAGATAATCTAAAAATAAACCACCAGTTTGCTCTTTTTTAAAGTTATATCTTAAGTCTAGAGTGTCCTTTTTTACTGTTATGGAATCTGTATCCTTATCTGTTTGCGCATAAGAGGTGTTTGCTATGAAAGCAAAAGCAAGAAATAAAAATATTTTTTTCAAAAAATTTTTCAAAATTCTTATAAATTTTTTAAGGCTAGTTTTATTAAGTTTTCTACGGTAGCTTCCGGGTTTTCTTTTAAAATTGTTGAGATCACTTTCTCTGATTGCTTTTTATTAAACCCTAAAACTTCTAAAGCAGATAACGCTTCATCCTTATTGGTATTGCTTGTAAAAGTAGAAACTTCATCAATATTAAAGGTTTTTAAAATTTTATCCTTTAAATCTACAATAACTCTTTGTGCTGTTTTTGCACCGATTCCTTTTACAGATTGTATGAGTGGAACATTTTCTGATGCAATAGCATGTTGTATTTCTTCTGATGTCATAGATGACAACATCGTTCTTGCAATACTTGGTCCAACACCTGAAACAGAAATTAACAGTTTAAAAACTTCTCTCTCTGTTTTTGTAAAAAAACCAAAAAGGGTATGTGCATCTTCTCTTATTGATAAATGTGTGTATAAAACAACAGCTTCATCATCGGGTAAACTAGAGAAAGTATTTAGAGAAATATGTAATAAATAACCAACTCCATTGCAATCTACAACAACCTCTGTTGGGTTTTTTTCTACCAACCTTCCTCTAACTTGTGTAATCATATATTTCTTTTTCTAAGCCTCTAAAGTAAGAATTTATTTTAGGTTTGGTGTGAGCGCAATTTATATTTTATAAATCAAAGAGATTAGACTTTAAATGATAACAAATAAATGTCTAATCTCTATTTTATTTAAACTCGATTCTTACATCAAATTAATCTTATGCTAAATTATTATTAATTTTACTTCTTTTTTCTTTTTCTTGAGCATCTACGGCAGCCAACGCAGCCATGTTTACCATTTCATCTACACTAGAACCTAATTGTAAAATATGTACAGGTTTACTTAATCCTAAAATTATTGGACCAATAGATTCTGCGTGGTTTAATTGTTTCATTAACTTATAAGTAATGTTTGCAGACTCTAAATTAGGGAAAATTAAAACATTTACTTTTTTACCATTTAGTTTCGAAAACGGAAATTCTTTTGCTAACATTTCTGGATTTAAAGCAAAATCTGCTTGTAATTCTCCATCAATAATAGTGTCTGGAAAGTGTCTGTGTAAGTAAGAAACAGCTTCGGTTATCTTTTTAGAAGTTTCTGAACTTGAAGATCCAAAGTTAGAAAAAGAAACCATTGCCATGTTTGGTTTCATACCAAACATTTTTACAAAATTACCAGTCATTTGCGAAATTTTCACCAATTCTTTTGCCGTAGGGTTTATGTTAATTGTAGTATCTGCTAAAAATAACGGACCTTGTTTGGTTAACATTAAGTTGGTTGCAGCAATTTTAGTAATTCCTTTGTCTTTTTCAATTAGTTCTAAAATTGGTTTTAAAACAGTTGGGTAAGGTCTAGAATATCCTGTAATTAATGCATCTGCTTCTTCTTCATTCACCATCATTGCAGCAAAATAATTACGTTCTCGCATTAATTTTGTTGCTTCAGATAAAGTACGTCCTTTACGTCTTCTATTTTTCCAATAAATTTTTCCAAAACGCTCTCTACGTTCTGCTTCTTCATCAGTTTTTGGATCTATAATTGGCACAATTTCAGTAAAACCTATTTCTGCTTTTAAAGCTAAGATTACTTCTTTTCTTCCTAACAATATTGGGTGACCAATCTTTTCATCATGTACTCTTTGTGCAGCTTTTAAAACATCTATATGGTCTGCTTCTGCAAACACAATACGTTTTCTATTACTTTTTGCTCTATTGTGTAAAAGTCTAATCTCTTTATTTCCAGAACCAGAACGCTCCATTAATTCCTCTCTATACTTATCCCAATCTTCAATAGGTTGTAAAGCAACACCAGAATCCATTGCTGCTTTTGCAATAGCTGGTGGAATTTCATAAATTAATCTAGGGTCAAATGGTTTTGGAATAATGTATTCTCTTCCGTACGCTAAACTTACTTCATCATAAACAATGTTTACTTGTTCTGGTACCGATTTTTTAGCCAAATCTGCTAAAGCATGAACGGCTGCCATTTTCATTTCCTCATTAATTTTGGTCGCTCTAACATCTAAAGCTCCTCTAAAAATAAATGGAAATCCAAGTACATTATTCACTTGGTTAGGATGGTCAGATCTTCCCGTAGCCATTATAATATCTTTTCTTGTAGCAACTGCTAAATCGTAATCTATTTCAGCCACAGGGTTTGCCATTGCAAAAACAATTGGGTCTTTAGCCATGGTTAAAAGCATCTGTGGAGTAACTACATTTCCTTTAGATAAACCAATAAATACATCAGCATCATGCATTGCTTCATCTAGCGTGTGTAAATCTCTATCGGTTGCAAATTCGGCTTTTTGTGAAGTAAGGTTGTCTCTATCACTTCTAATAACACCTTTACTATCGCACATTACTACGTTTTCTTTCTTTACACCTAGTTTTAAATACAAAAGTGTACAAGAAATTGCAGCAGCTCCAGCGCCATTAACAACAATTTTTACTTTGCTAATATCTTTATTAGTAATGTCTATGGCGTTTTTTAAGGCGGCAGCAGAAATAATTGCTGTTCCGTGTTGGTCGTCGTGCATTACCGGAATGTCTAATTCCTCTTTTAATCGTCTTTCAATTTCAAAAGCTTCTGGTGCTTTAATATCTTCTAAGTTAATTCCACCAAAAGTAGGTGCAATTGCTTTTACAGTTTGTATAAAAAGTTCTACATCGGTAGCATCTACTTCAATATCAAAAACATCAATATCTGCAAATATTTTAAATAGTAAACCTTTTCCTTCCATTACTGGTTTAGAGGCATCCGGACCAATATCTCCCAAACCTAAAACGGCAGTTCCGTTAGATATTACAGCAACTAAATTTCCTTTAGCTGTATATTTATAAGCATTGTTTTTGTCTTTTTCAATTTCTAAACAAGGCTCTGCAACACCTGGTGAGTATGCCAAAGCTAAGTCATGTTGAGTGGCGTATTTTTTAGTAGGAACCACTTCTATTTTTCCTGGTTTTGGTTTTGCGTGATATAATAAAGCTTCGTGTCTTTTTCTAGAATCGCTCATATAATAAGTCTTTGCTTGTTTAAGCTTACAAATATATGATTTTCAGTGAAAGAGAGAATTTATTTTCAAATCTTTTGATAGGCGTTAATTTTTATAAAATTAGGTCTTTTATTTTTTTAAACACCTTTATGTTAGGGTACTATTTTTTGTTGTTTAACAAATTTTAAAGATTTAGGTCGATCATAAAGTTTATGTTTGTTCTTATCAACACAACCAAACTATGAAAAAATATACTTTTCTGCTGTTTTTCTGGGTATCAATATCTGTCTTAGCACAAGTAAAAGGAAACATTACAGATACAAATAATGCGCCTTTATCATTTGTAAGTATTTATTTGGATGAAACTGTTACAGGAACAACTTCTAATGATAATGGAGCGTATATTTTAAATGTCAATAAAAAAGGAAAACATACTGTTGTTTTTCAAATCTTGGGCTATACAACACTAAAAAAGGAAATAAATATTACGTCTTTTCCTTTTGAATTAAATGTTCAATTAGAAGAAGAAAACGTACAGTTGGCAGAAATTTCTATCTCTACAAAAGACAATCCTGCAAATAGAATTATTAGAAACACAATAGCAAATAAGGATAAAAATACTGATAAATATGCAAAGTATACTGCTAAATTTTACTCTAGAGGTTTGTATAAAATTAAAGATGCTCCAGAGAAATTTTTAGGTAAAAATTTGGGCGATTTTGGTGGAGCATTAGATTCTACAAGAAGCGGAATTATTTATCTTTCTGAAACGGTTTCGGAAATTCATTTTCAGAAAAACCCAAAAAAGTTTAAAGAAAAAATTATTGCTTCTAAAGTAAGCGGAAAAGACAATGGTATTAGTTTTAATAGGGCAGAAGATGCAAATATTAATTTTTATGATAATAGTGTCACTTTTGGTAGCGATTTAATTTCACCAATATCTACAAATGCTTTTGGTTATTATAACTTTAGGCTAGAAGGATCTTTTTATGATACAAATGGTAAACTTATCAATAAAATAAAATTGCTTCCAAAGCGTAAAAATGATCGTGTTTTTAATGGTTATTTATACATTGTAGAAGATGATTGGGCTATTTATGGCGCAGATGTTTCCGTTACCGGAGCCCAAGTAAACATACCCATTGTAGATGTTTTAAATTTAAAACAAAACTATAATTATTCAGAGGCAAATGATGCCTGGGTGCTAATTAGTCAGAGTATAGATTTTAAAGTAGATGCATTAGGTTTTAATTTTGATGGGCGCTTTTCATCAGCATATTCTGCATATAATTTTACACCAAAATATAACGAAAACACGTTTACCAATGAGGTTTTATCGTTTGAGAAACAAGCAACCGAAAAAGATACCTTGTATTGGAATACCTTAAGACCTGTACCTTTAACGGAGGAAGAAACTGTTGATTATAAATTTAAAGACAGTTTAAAAGTGGTAAGAAAATCTAAAAAATATTTAGATTCTGTAAATAAAAAACAAAACAAGTTTAATTTACTCTCTTCTGTAACAGGTTATACGTATAGGAATTCTTATGAGAAATGGGCTATTTCTTACAATGGTTTAATTAATGACTTTAACTTTAATACGGTACAAGGTTTTAATGTTTCTTTAGGAGGTAGTTACTTTAAAAAGCAAAATGATACAGGGAAATGGTGGAATGTAGGAGGAAAGGTAAATTATGGCTTTTCGGACAAACGTATAAGGCCTACTTTCTTTTTAACTAAAAATTGGAATGATATTTCTAGACCTAAGATGACAATTTCTGGAGGGATTACAACGGCTCAGTTTAATGGTAGAAATCCTTTAATGAAATTAAATAACACCGTGAGTTCTTTGATGAGGAGGTTAAATTATTTAAGAATTTACGAAAAGGAGTTTGCTAAAATTAATTATTCAGAAGAAATTGTAAATGGAATTTACCTAGCTACATCATTTGAATATGCAAATAGAAAACCACTTTTTAATACCACAGATTACTCTTTTGCAAAGCAAGATAAAAACGGAGGTTATAAGCCTAATAATCCCTCAGATGTTATTGATGTGTTTGAAGAGCATAAAATTGCTACTTTAAATGTAGGCGCTACTTTTGTATTCGGACAAAAATATTTGTCTTATCCTGATAGAAAAGAAAATATAGACAATGAAAAATATCCGTCATTGAATGTTAATTATACCAAACGCTTTGGAGCTTCTAATTCCGAATTAAATTCAGATGTATTCACAGCAAATTTAACACAAGATATCAATGCAGGAAATTATGGTGAATTTTCTTATAATGTTAGGGGTGGAGTATTTCTTAAAAAGAAAGACATAGCTTTTATGGACTTTTTACAAGCCAACGGAAACCAATTACTTTTTCCGTTAGATCGTGAGTTAAGTAGCTTTGGTTTGTTAGAATATTATAAATTTTATACGAATGATAAATATGCAGAAGCACATATTCAGCATGATTTTAAAGGAGCTATTTTAGGAAAGATTCCGTTGTTAAATAAATTAAATCTTCATTTAGTTGGTGGAGCAAAAACCTTGGTGATGGCAGATAAAAAACCGTATACAGAATACTCTATTGGTTTAGATAATATAGGTTTTGGTAAATGGCGTTTTTTAAGAGTAGATTATGTAAGATCTTTTCACGGAGGAATTAAAAATGAAGGTTTATTGCTTCGATTGAGTATGTTTTAATATTTTTGATACATGAAAATTCAAGTACTTTTTTTCGGAATAACCACAGACTTTGTAGGTTCATCAGCTTTAGAGCTTAATATAGCGGATGTTGCTACTGTTGCAGATTTTAAAAACTCTTTAAAAGAGAAATATCAGCAGTTAGAAAAGTTGAATTCTTATGCAATTGCTGTGAATGAAAGTTATGCAACTGATGATTTACTGCTAAAAGAGAATGACGTTGTTGCTATAATTCCTCCAGTTAGTGGAGGTTAAAAAAGCTCATATTAATCTTCCCGAAGGGAAGAGGCTCTCTTTTTAATGGATTTTTAGTTTCCCTCAGTGAATCTCTGTGTTTTCTCTGCGAGTCTCAGTGTAACAACTACCAATCAACAATCTATTTCTTAAAATATTTTTTATCAACATAAAAAGTACCAAAAGGAATCACAGAAGCAATTAAAACCATCCCTAAAGTTTTATTGTTCCAATTCATTTCTTTCTTGATAACAATAGCCAATACTACATATAACATAAAAAGGATTCCATGGGGCATTCCTAACATTTTTACATAAGAATCATCGTGTTGTAAATATTTTATAGGTGTAGCAATAAATAATAATAATAGATAAGAAACTCCTTCTAAAATACTTACAATTCTAAAGATATTTTTCATATTGATAATTTTTGTCAATGTAACTTTTGGAGGTATTCTCTGTTGATTATTACAACATTTTTAAAGTACAGAAAATTCCTTGTAATGACGATTCATTTATTTTTGCAAAAATACAACTTTGTTTCCCTATTTTTGCTTAACAATGGTAAGAACTTCAATAAAAATTACTTCAGAAAAATTAGATTTACAAGAGTGTTATCGTTTTGTAGAAGATGATTCTTGTGGCGGAATTTCTGCATTTATAGGAACGGTAAGAAATGATACTCAAGGAAAAGAAGTTACGCAATTAGACTTTTCTACCTATAAGCTAATGGCAATTAAAGAAATGCAAAAAATTGCAGATTTGGCTTTAGAAAAATTTGATATTAAAAAAATTGCCATTCACCATGCAGAAGGAATGTTGCAAATTGGAGAAGTTCCAGTGATTATAACTACGTCTTCTAAGCATAGAAAAGCCGCTTTTGAAGCTTGCGAATTTGCAATTGACACTTTAAAAGAAACCGTTCCAATTTGGAAAAAAGAATATTTTTCAGACGGAGAAGTTTGGGTGAACGCGCATCCTTAATTTTAGTTCTCGGCGCTTAGTTACATTCTCAATGCTGGTGCGGGCGTCTCGCTCGTATTTTTTCTTAAAATATTGTAGAATAAGTTTGTAGAAATTACTCCACATATTATTGGTGTTTGCACGAGCGGGACGCTCGCGCTAGCGAATATCAGATGTCGTCCTAAAATAAGTTTCAAAGTTTAAAAAAAAACTATGTTTTCTATGTTGCTATGTGTTCAGTATACATAACAGTGAAGCCTCTTCTCTGGTGCGAGCGTCTCGCTCGTATCTTTTCTTAAAACATTGTTGAGTAAGTTTGTGGAAATTACTTAACATGTTATTGGTGTTTGCACGAGCGTGACGCTCGCGCTAGCGGATATCAGATGTCGTCCTAAAACAAGTTTAAAAGTTTAAAAAACACTGTGTTTTCTATATTGCTATGTCGTCAATTTTGTATTATTCAGCTTACACAACAGTGATCCTCTGAAAACTGAGACTGAATACTGTTTACTTAGTAAGTCTACTTTGCAACCATAAATAATACTGTAGTCCAAATAAAATAGCACCTGCCAATAAATGTGTTGCTTGCGTACCCAAAGGAAACTCGGCATAATACATTAACATTCCAGTAATGGTTTCTAAAAAGATTAATGCAACTACCCAATTTACCAATTTGTATCCTAGGTTTTTAGCCTGATTTATGTAAAATAAAACAAAGTTTATCAATACAATTGCAATGGTAAAAGATCTATGAAAGTAGAATTTAAAACTCGGATTCATTAAACTGTAATCTTTGTTTTCGAAACCATAAAGCTTTACTTGCTCGTCTATAAATTGCCTTACTTGAGTTCCCATTGCTATTTGAATTAAAGAAAATACGGCAGAAATAATAAGTAATTTACTAAATAGTGAATTGTAATTGTAGGTTTTCTTTTTATCTGAAGTAATAAATTTTAATTGTAATAACAGCGCGATAATAATTAAACCAATAACCATGTGAATAGTTATTATAGAAGGTTTTAAATTTGTGTCTACTACTGTTTTTCCTAACCAAGCTTCTACCAACATTAAAAAGAAAGCAGTATAAGCAAGTATAGGAATTCTTTTATCTGTTTTCCAGAATTTTGAGGCTCCGTATATTAAGAATAAAAAAACAAAACCTGCTAAAACAGATGATAGTCTGTTTATGTACTCTGTCCAGGTGTGAAATTTATTAAAATTTGCGTAATCATGTTTTGTATAAGTAGCCCAATTACTTTTATTGAATTGTTCCGTCGTTTTAATATCGTGTTCTGCAACAAACAGCGCCTCATCTTTAATGATGATAAAACCTTTTTTAAATTCAGAATTTGGTTTCCAAGTAATTTGTTCTTCCGCTGTAGGCGGAATATAATACCCAAAACATTTTGGCCAATCAGGACATCCCATTCCTGAGCCAGTCATTCTAACAACAGAGCCTGCTAAAAAAATTAAGTAGACAGATATAATGGCAATTTGTACAGTTTTTGTGAAGCTACTTTTCATTATAAATAAAAGTTTTTACAAAAATAAGGCAAAAAAAATTCGTTTAAAATAAATTAAACGACTTGTTCTTGTAAAAAAGGAAATACTTGCCAATAAGTTTTTAAAACAGCTTTGTTTTCTAAATAATTACACGCAATTAGTTAAAATGGCATTTTACTTTTTATAAAAGGCATGTTTTATAAAAAAAAATAAGACAAAAAAAAGCCGCTTAAAAAATTAAGCGACTTGTTCTTTTCAAAAAATTTAAAATTATAGAACTCTAACGTCTACTGCATTTAAACCTTTTCTACCTTCTTTAAGGTCGAACTCTACTGCGTCACCTTCTCTAATTTCGTCAATTAATCCTGATACATGTACAAAGTACTCTGTGTTTGAATCATCTTCTGTTACAAATCCAAATCCTTTAGATTCGTTGAAGAATTTTACTGTCCCTTTTTTCAAAATAATATAATATAAATGTTAATAATACTGCAAATATAAGATTATATTAATTGATATTACCAAAATGTGGTTTTAAATAATTGTTTTCTTTTTGTAAGTATAACGTAACAGATTGTAAGTGAAAAAAAGTAAATAATTGTTACAAAAATTATTTAATAGAGGTCTTTTAAGAAACTCAATACCGATAGTAGTTACAGCGATTTTGTATTGATAATTGTATGGTAATGAGATTTTTAAAAAATCATTTTTTTAGCGTTAAATTTCGAAAAACTGTTAATTTGTTAAAAACTTCAAGGGTTTTGTGAATAAGTATAACTTTTATTTTGGAGCAAAAAATCCAATCTTTGTTAACACTAAAAATAACAATTAAACACCCTTCATTTACCTTGGAAATTACGCATATTATAAAAAGAGACTCAGAAACAACCACATTTGAGTTAGAGAAAATTATTAATGCTATAGAAAAAGCAATGCTTACCGTTAACAATGGTTCTAGAAATGATGCTATTGCTATATCAAATATTGTACATGGTACATTATTAGAAAGAAGGTTAAATGAACCAGATTATATTCCTACAGTAGAGCAAGTACAAGATATCGTAGAATATAAATTAATGGACAGTCCTTTTCATGACGTTGCAAAGGCATACATATTATATAGAGACGAACAAACTAGAAGTAGAAAACCAAATATTTTTGAGAAGAGAATTAACTTAAAGCCTTACGATTATCCTGCTTTAGGAGAATATGTAGATGCAATTAGACATTCTTATTGGATTCATACAGAGTTTAATTATACAAGTGATATTCAGGATTTTAAAACCTCTCTTACCGAGGTAGAGAAAAATGCGATAAAAAATACCATGTTGGCAATTTCTCAAATAGAGGTTGCTGTTAAAACTTTTTGGGGAGACATTTATAAGAAGATGCCAAAGCCAGAAATTGGTTCTGTAGGTGCAACTTTTTCTGAAAGTGAAGTGCGCCATCATGATGCGTATTCTCATTTATTAGAGATTTTAGGGTTAAATAATGAGTTTAAAAACTTAAAGAAAAACCCTGTTATAATGAAACGTGTTAACTATTTAGAAGCCGCGTTAAAAAATGTAAATAGTGAAGACAATCAAGAGTTTTCTGAGTCTATAATATTGTTCTCTTTATTTATAGAGCACGTGTCTTTATTTTCTCAGTTTTTGATTATCATGGCTTTTAACAAGCATAAAAATGTATTAAAAGGTATCTCTAACGTGGTAGAAGCTACTTCTAAAGAAGAGCAGATTCATGGAGATTTTGGAATCGATTTAATCAAAATTATAAAAGAAGAAAACCCAGAATGGTTTAGTGAAGAGCACAATTTATTGGTTCAAGAAACTTGTAAAGAAGCTTTTAATTCTGAAAGTAAATTAATTGATTGGATTTTCGAAAAAGGAGAATTAGACTTTCTACCTAAAGATGTAATTAATGAATTTATTAAAAATAGATTTAATAATTCTTTAGAAAGTATTGGTATTGCAAAAGTATTTGAGGTAGATCAAAAATTATTAGCAGAAACAGATTGGTTTGATGATGAAATTATTGGAACCAAACATGGTGATTTCTTTGTAAAAAGATCAATCAACTATAGTAAAAGAACAAAAAGTATAACTAGCGACGACTTATTTTAAATTATGAACTTGAACGAAACAAAAACAACAGAACTTACAGAACACGAACAGTTAATTCAAGTTAGAAACGCTGCTAGGAAAGAAATGCTTAAAGGTAAAGATCAACCAGAAATTACATGGCTAACAGAAAATAGTCGTAAATTTTTACAATCTGGTTATTTAACAGGAGATACTACACCAGAAGAAAGAATACGTGAAATTGCAGACAATGCAGAGCGTATTTTAAATATGGATGGGTTTTCTGATAAGTTTTATAAATACATGGCAGAGGGTTATTACTCTTTAGCTTCACCAATTTGGTCTAACTTTGGTAAGAAAAGAGGTTTACCAATTAGCTGTTTTGGATCGCATGTAGCAGATGATATGGGAGATATTTTGTTCTCTCAATCAGAAGTTGGTATGATGTCTAAATTAGGAGGAGGAACTTCTGGATACTTTGGTAAGTTGCGTAAAAGAGGTGCCGATGTAAAAAACAACGGTTCATCTTCTGGTTCTGTACACATTATGCAGTTGTTCGAAAAAATGGTAGATGTTGTAAGTCAAGGTTCTGTAAGACGTGGACGTTTTTCTCCATATTTACCAGTAGATCATCCAGATATTAAAGAGTTTTTAGAAATAGGAACAGAAGGAAACCCAATTCAAGAATTAACGCATGGTGTTACCGTTGGTGACGAATGGATGCAAGCAATGATTGATGGAGATGTAGAAAAAAGAGGTATTTGGGCTAAAATATTACAAAGAAGAGGAGAAATAGGATATCCTTATATACTTTTTAGAGACAATGCAAATAACGGAACGGTAGATGTTTACAAAGACAAAAACCACGAAATTTATGCGAGTAACTTGTGTACAGAAATCATGTTGCCTTCTAATGAAGATTGGTCTTTTGTATGTTGTTTATCATCTGTAAACTTATTACATTATGATAAGTGGAAAGATACAGATGCTGTAGAAACACTTACGTATTTCTTAGATGCAGTAATGCAAGAGTTTATCACTAAGTTAGAAGTATATAAAGATTCAGATGATAGAGACGATCAGTTTACGTTTCGTTTTATGGAGAAAGCGTATAATTTTGCTAAAGAAAATAGAGCTTTAGGTTTAGGTGCTTTAGGATGGCACTCTTTATTACAATCTAAAATGCATGCTTTTGATAGTGCAGAAGCGTATGCTTTAAACAGTGAAATCTTTAAGGTAATTAAAGAAAAATCTTACAAAGCGTCAGAAGAAATGGCTAAGTTGTATGGTGAGCCAGAAGTATTAAAAGGATACGGAAGACGTAACACCACTTTAAATGCTATTGCACCAACAACATCATCAGCATTTATTTTAGGACAAGTTTCTCAAGGAATTGAGCCAATTTGGTCTAACATATATGTAAAGGATATTGCAAAAATTAAAACAACGATTAAGAATCCAATTTTAGAAGCATTATTGGAAGAAAAAGGACATAATACATCAGATATTTGGAAAAGTATTAGAGATAATGATGGTTCTGTACAACATTTAAGTGTTTTAACAGAAGCAGAAAAAGATGTGTTTAAAACCTATTCAGAAATTGATCAAAATGTAATTGTATATCAGGCAGCTAATAGACAAAATCATATAGATCAAGGGCAGTCTATTAACATTATGGTACATCCAGATATGCCAATTAAAGAAGTGAATTCGGTTTATATTAATGCTTGGAAATTAGGTGTAAAATCTATGTATTACCAACACAGTATGAATGCTGCTCAGAAATTTAAGCAAAAGAAAGAATGTGCTAGTTGCGAAGGGTAATTAGTAATAAAATAAATTGAGAGAGAAGTCGAAAGGCTTCTCTTTATTATGAAATAATTAAAATATTTTATTTGAGATAAAAAAATAAGCATAAAAAAAAGCGATACTAGACATATCGCTTCTTGGTAATATTTTTAAATTTTTGCTTCCTAGGGCCAAAATTTTAATCTAAAGAAATGAATTTTGAGATTACTCAATCTCCTTCCCTTTTGTTTTTCAAAATTACAAAATACGATTCTCTTCGCCAAGTTTTATTAATGATTTTTTTAGAGTAAAAAGTGTTTTTAAAACACCTGTGTCTATTACTCTTAAATGAGAACTTATTAACAAAAAAAAATAAAAGTTGATAAGTCTACTAATCCAAATTACATGAATAGAGAATTTTTTAGATTAATCGAGAATAAATTAATAATTAATATTAATTTAAAAATCATAAAAGTAAAGAGTATTTTTTATAGTCTTATCCTTTTAGATATAATACGTGGATTAACAGTAAATATAAACCGTGTTGATATAGATTTTTGGTTATAAACATTTATTAAAAATAAAATTGGGGAGTTTATTCTTGATTTTAAATGAATTATTTAACACAAAGAGAAGTCGAAAAGGCTTCTCTTTTTTTTTGAAGCTATTTCCAGCTTTGTGTTTATCTTGAGCTTAGTCGAAAGGCACTCACTTTTTTTATCAGCAAAAGAAAAAAAAGAGCTCAAACAAATGCTTCAATCTGGGCTAAACTTATTTGTATGCTATTTGAGTATAAAGGTTTCTCTTTTAAATCTTCATAGAGATGCTTTAAAATATCACTAAATCTCTAGTGTTTTTAAGTGAACTGAGATAAGAAAAGGTAGTAAGTTAAAATAAAACACGTAAGAGGTTTTATAGTTAAAAATCAATAGAGTCTTGTAGAGGTGATAAAAGTTTATGTATGCATCTAAAATCGCTTTAAAATACAGTTCTATATACCTGTTGAGGTTTGGTAAGTGTGATTTTTGTGCTACAGAAGTCCATTTGCTTTAATAAACGGCAATATGAGTGTAAATGCCTTACTGAATTATTCTGATCAGAAAAAGAATCAGTTTTAGAAAACAAGATGTAATTATATAAAAAAAGAGAAGCCTAAAAGCTTCTCTTTTTTTATAAATAATATTTTAAATACTTACTAAAGTTTAATAAAGTCTTTAACTGGTGCAAATCTTAAAATAAGATAACCAATTATCGCAGAAATAAGCGAGCCTAAAAGAATACCTATTTTTGCAGAGCTAATAAATTCTGGTGATGTTGAAAAGGCCAAACCAGCAATAAAAATAGCCATAGTAAACCCAATACCAGCAATAAATGAAACTCCTAAAATTTGTATAAAGTGAATGTCTGCAGGTATTTGAATTAAATTTAATTTTTTTGCAACTAATATAACTAGTGGTATACCTAGTCCCTTACCTAATACTAAACAGAGTATAATATGGAAAACTAAAGCCATGTCTATATGTACAGAACTATCTATTAACACACCTGCATTGGCAAGTGCAAAAACAGGTATTATAAAATAAGCCGACCAATTGTGTAGGTTATGTTCTAAATGCTGTAAAGGAGATTGAAATTTTTTACTCCAATGCGTTAAGTTATTTACTAATTTTAATTGTTGATTAGATAGTATAGGTTCCTTTAATACAGGTGCACTTTTAATGCTATTGTAAATACCTTCTAATTGAGAAAGAAAAGTAGTTGTTTTTATTTCTTGTCTAATTGGTACAGAAAATGCAATTAAAATACCCGCAACAGTAGGGTGTACTCCAGATTTTAAGAACAATACCCAAACGATAATACCTACAACAATCATCACAAATTTAGAGTAATACCCTCTATTTGTTAATACATATAATAGTGCTATTAATCCTAAGCCTATTAATAATAATGCAACTTGAATAGATTCACTGTAAAAAACAGCAATTACTAAAACAGCTTCAATATCATCCACAATTGCAAAAGCAGTTAAAAATATTTTTAAACTAAGAGGTATACGTTTTCCTAATGTGTTTAATACCGCTAAAGAAAAAGCAATATCTGTTGCCATAGGAATTCCCCAACCTTTAAAGGTTTCTGGGTTTTGATTTAAAAGCATAAATAAACCAACAGGAATAAGTGCTCCACCAACAGCTCCAAATAAAGGGAAAGCTAATTTTTTAACTGTGTTTAATTCTCCAATTAAAATTTCACGTTTAATTTCTAATCCAATTAAGAAAAAGAAAATAGCCATTAAACCATCATTAATCCAAAATAAAACAGATTTTTTTAATTCAAAACTTTCTCCTGAAAAACCAACTTTATATTCTAAAATAGAAGAGTAGCTTTCATGAAGAGGTGAGTTTGCCCAAAATAAAGCAACTAAAGTACATATTAGTAACAGGATTCCGCTAAAACTTTCAATTTTTACAAACTTTTGAAACGGGGTAATAAATAATTTTTTTATCATGAATAATAGCTTAATTTATAAATTTGATAATTGAATGGATACGCATCTTTTTTTAATTCATGTAAACAGCTTCAAAAACTGCTAAAGGCGCTCTTTTACCAACATTTAAAGATAATCTATTATTTTTAATAGTATAATTATCTGTTGAATTAATTGCTTTTAATAATTTAGATTCATCAGTATTATTACAAAACATTCTTGTTGAAATAATTTTTGTGAATTTAATTTTATTGCCTTTCTCTAAAATATACTCGCCATTAATAGAATTACAACCTGCAAACCCGCTAAATCTATTGTCCTTTGTTTTTAAGGTGATAGCTATTTCACGTTTTTGGTTGTCTTCCATTTTAATGTCATTTCCATATAAAGTTTTAAGTTTCCAATATTTTTCTGTAATAGCGTCGTCGTGGTCTGTTACATTTACTGACTTACAGTTTGTTATGGTAGGTAAAATTAGAATAAGAAATAATATTTTAGTTTTCATTAAAAAATTTTCATAAAAATAAGTTAAGTTGAGAACATTTTAAACTTTTTTACATTAAATTTCTCTTAATTTTTTGATAAAAAAATGTTTTTTTAATCAAAACATCACCTCAAAATAATAGTTTGTATTTTTACCAACTAAACTTTATTATTAAAATAAATGAACTGGGAACAATTACTTTCTTTAAAACGTTTTGGCGATACACAAAAACGCCCAAGAGCAACTCAAGATGAAACTCGTTTGGGTTTTGATGTAGATTTTGATAGAATTATATTTTCATCAGCTTTTAGGAGTTTACAAGACAAAACACAAGTAATACCTTTATCAGAAACAGATTTTGTACACACACGATTAACACATAGTCTAGAAGTTTCTGTTGTGGGAAGAACTTTGGGTAGAAGAGTAGGTAAGGTGTTGTTAGAACGTCATCCTAAATTAGAAGAATTAGGATATACGTTTAACGATTTTGGAGCTATTGTAGGAACTGCCTCTTTAATGCACGATATCGGAAATCCGCCTTTTGGGCATTCTGGAGAAAAAGCCATAGGCGAGTATTTTAAAACAGGTAATGGTTTAAAATATAAAGACCTATTGTCTGATAAAGAATATCAAGATTTAATAGATTTTGAAGGGAATGCAAACGGATTTAAAATCTTAACGGAATCTAGAGAAGGAATTTCTGGTGGTTTGCGTTTAAGTTATGCTACACTAGGTGCTTTTTTAAAATATCCAAAAGAGAGTCTGCCAAAGAAACCTACAAACCATATTGTAGATAAAAAGTATGGTTTTTTTCAATCTGAAAAAGAAGCTTTTTTAGAAATTGTAGAAGATTTAGGGATGAAACAAAAGTCTACTTCGGCAATTTCCTTTTATAGGCATCCATTGGCTTATTTAGTAGAAGCTGCAGATGATATTTGTTATACAATTATCGATTTTGAAGACGGAATTAATTTAGGCTTAATTGAAGAGGAGTTTGCTTTAGAATATATGATTAAGTTGGTGAAAGATACTATCGACATTAAAAAGTATCATTCTCTACAACATAAAACAGACAGAATAAGTTACTTAAGAGCTTTGGCAATTGGGGTGTTAATAAACGAAGCAGTTTCCATTTTCTTAGCAAATGAAGAAGCTATTTTAAACGGAACTTTTGAGAGGTCTTTATTAGACAGATGTAAATATGAAGCGCAAATAAAAGATATTATCAAACTAAGTGTAGCCAAAATTTATAAAAGCAAAGATGTTGTAGAAAAAGAAATTGCTGGTTATAGAATTATTGCTGATTTATTAGATGTTTTTGTCACTGCTTTAAATAATAAGTTTGATGGTAAAGAATCTAATTTTGATGATTTGGTATTGAATTTATTACCTGAAGAATATCAAACAGAATCAACAAGTTTGTATCAACGAATTATGCAAGTATGCAGTTATGTTTCTAGAATGTCTGATAGTTATGCGATTAGAACACATAAAAAATTAAAAGGAAATATTATTTAGTAATAAATAATGTAATATTAGAGAATATATTTTTAAAAAATTAATATGAAAAAAAAATTACTAATTCCGTTTATTGTTATTGCTGCTATTTGTGTATTTTATATCACAAATCAAAAGACTAATAATAGCGAAGAATTCATTAATATTACATTAGAAGGTAAATTAAAACCTAAAAATAAACCTAAGAACTTTAGACAGTTATATTCAATTAAAAGAGATGAATATGAGTCAAATATGCAGATAAATCCATTAACGGGAGAGATTCCTAAAGAGGAAAAATTAAAGGAATTAAATACTTCCCTTGGGCTAATGGCTCAAAAAAAACTTAGAAAAAAAACATCAAGTACATATACATCTAGAGGTCCTTCAAATTTAGGAGGAAGAACCAGAGCTTTTGCTGTAGATATTTCAGATACATCTAGTAATACAATGCTTTCTGGAGGTGTAAGTAGTGGTTTATTTAGAACTATTGATGGAGGCTTAAGTTGGACAAAAGTAACGCCATTAGGAGAAATCCATAACGTTTCTGCATTAACACAAGATCCTAGAGAGGGGTTTCAAAATATATGGTATTACGGAACTGGAGAATGGTCTGGAAATAGCGCAAGTTTAGGTTCTGCTTATAAAGGTCAAGGTGTTTGGAAATCTATAGATGGTGGATTGACATGGAGTGTAATTCCTGGTACAGATTCCGATCATACTGTATTTGATAGTTATTTCGATTTTACAAACTCATTAGAAGTTAGCCCTATAACAGGAGAACTGTTCATAGCAACTTCTGGAAGAATTTATAGATATGATGGTGTGAGTTTAAATCAAGAATTAAAGTTAGAAGGTAATTCTACAAGTTCAACAGATTTAGTAATAACACCCAATGGTAACGTGTATGCTAGTTTTGATGGAGGTGCTTCTTTAGGAGGTGTATGGATGTCGCCTACAGGAAATGGCGTTTGGACACAAATTGCACAAAATGGTACGCCAACAGATTGGTCTGCTGCAGGTAGAATAGTTTTAGGTGAAGCACCATCTGCAGACAATATAATATATGCGTTATATGTAAACGGTAATTCAGGTGGTTTAGAGGGAGATTTATGGCAGTACAATGCTACAACAACTACTTGGACAAATTATTCATCTAAATTACCAGATGAACCCGGTAGTGATTCTGATGGAAATGACCCTTTTGCTGTTCAAGGAGGTTATGATTTGGTAGTAACAGTAAAACCAGATAATGAAAATTTTGTAACAATTGGAGGTACTAATGCCTATAAAATAGCAGATATTAGAACTGATGTTTCATTTTCTAGAATTGGAGGTTATGCAAATAACACTGGTTACTCACAATACGAAAATCATCATCCAGATATACATGTTTTAGAATTTGATCCAAACAATAATGATGTTTTTTATAGTGGTACCGATGGAGGAGTACATAAAACACTAGATATTAATGAGGCAAGTATAGCGTGGTTAAGTTTAAATAATAATTATCTTACATATCAATATTACCATGTTACTTTAGATCCTTTTACAGGAAGTAACATTATTATGGGTGGGGCACAAGATAATGGAACTACTATTGGTGGTACACATGTTGGTCTCGCTAATAATACTACAATGAACCAACTTGCTGGTGGAGATGGAGTTGCCGTTGGTCTTACAAGAAGAGATAATAATACAGCATTACAGTATTTTTTAGGGTTTCAACAAGGGGCAATTTATACAAATTATCCTGATGGCTTTAGAGAAATAACACCAAAAGATGCGCCTACGGGGGTTGATGCTCAATTTATTACTTATTACTATTTAGACCCAGACAATACGGATTACTTGTATTATGCTGCAAAAAGTAAGTTGTATAAAACCAATGCCTCTGCTGCTGTAACAGATTCTACATGGACGGATGCTGGGACTTTATCAAATGTTCAAAATTTAAGAACTTTTGCAACAACAAGAGGTACTTATTCTTCTGCTTTAAGTTACTTATTAATTGGTGGAGATAAAGGTGGAGTTTTTAAACTAAAAGATCCAAAAAATCCTACAAGTACACTTTTAGATGCTGTAGATATTACTCCAACGGGTGCAACTACTTCTTCCAATACTATTGTTAGTGATATTGCTATTCACCCAACAAACCCAGATATTGTTTTAGTAGTATATGCAAATTATGGTATTTCAAATATATTTTTAACTACAAATGCTACGGATGAATTGCCAACGTGGACTTTAGTAGAAAGAAATTTAAATGCACATTC
This sequence comes from Polaribacter sejongensis, assembly GCF_038024065.1. Taxonomy (NCBI): domain Bacteria; kingdom Pseudomonadati; phylum Bacteroidota; class Flavobacteriia; order Flavobacteriales; family Flavobacteriaceae; genus Polaribacter; species Polaribacter sejongensis. Next base: position 3,069,163 of record NZ_CP150667.1, read on the forward strand.
AATTCGATCTGCAGAAATAACGGAAGTAGGCGAAGAAACTGTCTATTTTATAGGAACTGCAAGAGGTTTATATAGTTCTACAGATCCAACAAGTGTAAACTGGGAAATGGAGGGAGAAAGTAATATAGGCTTGGCTTTAATTAGTTCATTAGCGTACCGTCCTGCAGATAATAAATTGTTAATAGGAACGCATGGTAACGGAATGTATGAAACAACTATAGAAGGTACACTTTCTACGAACTCTTATGCAAGTGCTCTTCAATTATCATTTTATCCAAACCCAACTAAAAAAGAACTTAACTTACAAAGCAACACATTAGATTTAAGCCAAAACTTAAATTATACTATTTCAGATTTAACAGGAAAGGTTGTTAAAAAAGGAGTTTTAAAAGACCAAAAAATTAATGTAGAGTATTTAAATGATGGTGTTTACCTTATAAATTTAAGTGTTGATGGTAAAAATCAGAATTTTAAGTTCATTAAAAATTAATTAAAAATATGTCTAAAATAAATTTTATTAGTTTCTGTATTTTAATTTTTTTATTAGGATGCGCAAACTCTTATAAACTAGAAAAAAAGCCCGAATTAAATATATTAGAATCTTATTATAAAACAAAAAGTTCTGGTGTTAGAGGTGGTGATTCTGGATACAGTATTTATTTAATGTTAGATGAAAACACAAATCTTGATACTAAAAATATCAAGATAAAAGGGATCTATTTTAAAGATAAATATGCTGATTTAAAAAACCAAGGATTGGGTAAATATCAAACATTTATTAAACAAGATAACAATACAGATAGCTTAGAACCAGTATTTAATTCAAAAAAATCAGTTGAGATAAAAGAAGAAAAAATTCCGTTTGTATTAAAGGATACAGAAGCTGTAATCAGTTATTTGCAAAATGAAAAAATGAAATTCTTTAAAGTAGCCTTAACTAAAAAGAAAACAATGGATTTTCCAATGTAAGAGTTATAAATAAATTTAGATTGATAAAAAAGACGCTTAATAGCGTCTTTTTTTATGTGAATACATTAAACGTACTAGCTAATTTTTCTGCATTTAAACCAAGTGTCTGTTGCAGTTTTAAAACATTTCCATGCTCAATAAAATTGTCGGGTATTCCTAACGTTTTTATTTTCTGGTGATAATTATTTTCTGATGTAAATTCTAAAATAGCGCTTCCAAAACCACCTTTTATCGTTCCATCTTCAATAGTAATAATAGTTTGATGTTTGTCAAAAATAGTATGTAATAAATTTTCATCTAAAGGTTTTACAAAACGCATATCATAATGAGAAAAATTGGATGCATTATCAACCAATTCTAATGCTTCAGAAACATTTTTAGCAATGGTTCCAATTGATAAAATAGCTGTTTTATTTCCTTCTTGTAAACAAACACCTTTTCCGATTGCTATTTCTTCAAAAGGTTTTTTCCAATCGATAATAGTTCCTGTTCCTCTTGGATATCGAATGGCAATAGGTTTTTTTAATCCTAATTGAGCCGTGTATAAAATATTACGCAATTCAATTTCATTTCTTGGGGCAAAAACAATTAAATTGGGAATTAAACGTAAATACGCCAAATCGAAAACTCCATGATGAGTTGCTCCATCTTCACCAACCAATCCTGCTCTGTCTAAACAAAAAACAACGGGTAAGTTTTGCAAAGCAACATCATGAATAACTTGGTCGTAAGCACGTTGTAAAAAAGTAGAATAAATATTGCAAAACGGAATTAAACCTTGCGTTGCCATACCTGCCGCTAAGGTTACTGCATGTTGTTCTGCAATACCAACATCAAAAGTTCTCTTTGGGTGCTTTTCTAACATAAATTTTAAAGAACCTCCCGTTAACATCGCTGGAGTGATGCCTACAATTTTATCGTTTTTATCGGCTAATTCTACTACTGTTTTTCCAAAAACATCTTGATACTTTGTATATAAACTTTTTGCTATTTTTAATCGCTCTCCAGAAATTTTATCAAATTTACCTGGTGCATGATACGTTACTTGGTCTTCTTCAGCTTGCTGTAAACCTTTTCCTTTTGTAGTAATTACATGTAAAAATTTTGGCCCTTTTACGGTTTTTAATCGTTCTAGTTCTGCTAAAACTTTCGGTAAATCGTGTCCGTCTATAGGACCCGAATAATCAAAATTTAAAGCTTTTATAATATTATTTTGAGCCGCAAGTCTTTTATCCGTTTTAACCTTTGTTAAATACTCTTTTAAAGCGCCAACAGCAGGATCGATACCAATAGCATTGTCGTTTAAAATGATTAATAAATTTGCTTTAGAAACTCCTGCATGGTTTAAGGCTTCAAAAGCCATTCCGCTGGCAATAGAAGCATCTCCAATAACCGCAATATGATGTTTTTCTGTTTCGCCTTTTATATTAGAGGCAATTGCCATTCCTAAAGCGGCAGAAATAGAAGTAGAAGAATGACCAACACCAAAAGCATCGTATTCACTTTCTTTTCTTGACGGAAAACCTGCAATTCCACGCAACTGCCTGTTGGTGTGAAAAACATCTTTTCTGCCTGTTAAGATTTTATGTCCGTATGCTTGATGGCCAACATCCCAAACCAATAAGTCATTTGGGGTGTCAAATAGATAGTGCAAAGCGATTGTTAATTCTACAACGCCTAAACTAGCACCTAAATGTCCTTCTTTGGTAGCTACAATATCAATAATAAAATCTCTCAATTCTTTAGCAAGTTGAGGTAATTGATCTTGATTTAATTTTCGTAAATCTTTTGGGTTTACTATATGGTCTAACAAATTCTTCATCTAAAAGCAAAAATACAATTTAACTTTTTGTAATATTGATTTGTAAAAAGAATAGTTATTATGAATAATAAAAATATAGCATTATTAGTAGCAAGTTGTATTCTTATCATTTTAAATATAGTAACCAGTAATGAATATAATTTAGGTTTTTGGTTTCGAATAATAGCAATTGTTTTTGTAATGTTGGCAATTGTTAAAGGATCTAAAATAAAAAAGTAATTTAATTTTAAACGCATGATACAACCTTTTGACGATACCTATTTTATGAAAAAAGCCTTACAAGAGGCCGAATCTGCTTTTGATAAAGGCGAAGTTCCTGTAGGCGCAATTATTGTTTTTAAAGATCAAATTATTGCTCGAGCACATAATTTAACAGAAACATTAAACGATGTAACTGCACATGCAGAAATGCAAGCATTTACAGCTGCTGCTGATTTTTTAGGGGGGAAATATTTAAAAGACTGTGTGTTGTATGTAACGCTAGAGCCTTGCCAAATGTGTGCTGGTGCAAGTTATTGGGCGCAAATAGGTAAAATTGTTTACGGAGCAACAGAACCAGATAGAGGTTTTGTAAATTTAAAAACGACACTACATCCAAAGACAAAAGTTGTTAGTGGAATTTTAGAAAACGAATGTTCTCAGTTATTAAAACGATTCTTTATTGAAAAACGGAATCTAAATTAATTATTGAATTGTTAAACTTTTTGTAAATAAATCTTAAAAATTTGTGAGATAATTTGTTTTAGAGAAACTTTACGTCAACTAATTCAAATTATTTTACTTCATGAAAAAATTCTTACTTTTATTCTTGCCATTTATTGTTGTTTCAACAATTTCTGCACAAGAAACTCCAACCCCTAATTATAGAGCTGCTGCTAAGTACTCGCCAAAAAACTTGGCAAAAATGGTGCACTCTACATCTGTAAGTCCGCATTGGTTAAAAAAAGGAAACCGTTTTTGGTATGCTTATAAAACATCAGAAGGTGCTAATTATTATTTAGTGGATGCAGATAAAAAATCTAAAAAAACACTTTTCGATAATGTAAAGATGGCAAAGTGGTTAACAGAAATCACTAAAGATCCATACGACGCAAAACATTTACCTCGTTTTAGTTTTACATTTAACGAAGCAGAAGATGCTATTCGTTTTAGAGTAACATCAACAGAAGAAGTTGAAGTTATTGATGATAAAAAAGAAGAAAAGAAAGAGGAGGAAAAAGACTCTACATCAACAAGAAAAGATAAAAAAGAAAAGTCTAAAAAACCTAAAATGGAGAAAAAAGTCTACCATCTAGAATATAAATTAGGTGGAAATGGCTTAACAATTATTGATACGATTAAGAAAGAAAAAGAAGATTGGAAAAAATGGGCAAACATTGCACCGGATAGTTCTATTGTTTTGTATTCTAAAAATTACAATTTGTATTGGATGGATAAAATAAACTTTAAAAAGTTTATTAAAGACAAAAAAGATAGTACAGTTGTAGAAAACCAATGGACAAAAGATGGTGAAGAAAATTATGCTTACGGACGTGGTTCTAGAGGAGATAATGTTGATAAAGAAAAAAACAAAGACAAAAAAAATGGTGTTGGTGGTATTTGGTCTCACGATTCTAAAAAGTTTGTTTTTCAAAAATCTGACTCTAGACATATTAAAGACTTATGGGTAATTAATTCTACAGGTAAAAAAAGACCAACCTTAGAAACCTATAAATACCACATGCCAGGAGAACAAGAATATTATAAATCTGAATTACTAATTTTTGATATTCCAACAAAATCGCACGTAAAAGTACCTTTAGATACTATTAAACAACAAAGTATTTCTGTTTTTAGAGCACCAAGAAAACAATCTAGTAGAGACGATGAGTTTAAACCTACTTTGCTTTTATCTAAAAAAGGAAAAGTATATTTCAGTGTTATTTCTAGAGATCGTAAAAAGTTTGATATAAATGTTGCTGATATTAATACAGGAGAATATAAAACTTTAATTGAAGAACGTTTTAATACCTATATAGAATCTCGTCCGTTAATTTTATTAAATGATGAAAAAGAAATGTTGCACTGGGCAGAACGCGATGGTTGGGCACATTTTTATTTATATGACACCGATGGAAACTTAAAAAATCAGGTTACGGAAGGCGATTATCATGTAGCTAATTTTGAAGGTTTAAATGAAAGTACAAGAACTTTGTATTTCTCTGCAAACGGAGTTAATAAAGAACAAGATCCTTATTATGCGCATTCTTATAAAATCAATTTAGATGGTACGGGAATGAAAAATTTAAACCCTGGAGATTATACATCTAACACAAGTATGTCTGACTCTAACAAATACTTTATAAGCAACTTTTCTAGAGTAAATACTGTACCAAAATCGGAACTTAGAAATGCAAACGGACGTAAAGTAATGGATTTAGAAACGGCAGATTTATCACAACTATTTGCGTCAGGTTACAAGTTTCCAGAAACTTTTAAAGTAAAAGCAGATGATGGAATTACCGATATTTACGGAGTAATGTATAAGCCTTTTGATATGGATTCTACAAAAGTTTATCCATTATTAGAATATGTGTATCCTGGTCCACAGACAGAAGCGGTAAATAAATCTTTTTCTTATTCTATGGACCGTGTAGATAGAATGGCGCAAGTTGGTTTTGTGGTAATTACCTTAGGAAATAGAGGAGGACATCCAGATAGATCTAAATGGTATCATAATTATGGTTACGGAAATTTACGTGATTATGGTTTGGCTGATAAAAAGTATGTTGCACAACAATTGGCAAACAAACATAGTTTTATTGATATTGAAAAAGTAGGAATTTACGGTCATTCTGGTGGTGGGTTTATGTCTACAGCAGCCATGTTAGTGTATCCAGATTTCTTTAAAGCTGCAGTTTCATCTGCAGGAAATCATGATAATAATGTGTACAATTCTTGGTGGAGTGAAACGCATCATGGTGTAAAAGAAGAAATTGATGAAAAAGGGAAAAGCTCTTATAAATATAAAATTGATGACAATCAATCTTTGGCAAAAAACTTAAAAGGACATTTAATGTTGATCCATGGGGATATGGATAATAACGTAAATCCTGCTGGAACCATAAGAATGGCAAACGAACTAATTAAGGCAAATAAACGTTTTAAATACATGATTATGCCAGGACAAAGACACGGTTTTGGTAATATGACCGAATATTCTTTTTGGCTAAGAGCAGATCATTTTAGTAAATATTTATTAGGTAAAGAAGCTACTGATGCAGATATTATGTATATGAATTTAGACAAACCAATGAATAAGTAAAACTATTTATTAGTTTATCAAAAGTAAAAACTCCGAATGAAAATTCGGAGTTTTTTTATGTTTTAGAGTATCTAAAATTATTTTGTTTGCTATAATTTATTCAGCATAAGTGATATCACTCTTTACTGAAATTCCATTTTCACTAAATGCTTCTATAGTAAAATAATATGGTGTATCTCTGTCTAAAGAACGCATAAAATGTTCATTTGTATTGTAGACTTGCCATGATTGATATAATTTATCTTTTGCAATTCCCCAACGGATATTATAACCCTGAGCACCTTTTACCGCATCCCAAGAAAAAGAGACATCTCTACGATCTGCTTCTCTTTTTACTTTGAACCCTGTAACTCCTGTTGGCTTATCTTCTAGTCCTAATCCAAATACTCTAAACTCGGACATTGCAAAGTTTGCTCCAGGTACTTTTACATTGTTATAACGTACAAATTTTGCTTTTACAGCTTCATCTAATACAATGTAAGCATTTGGTGTGTCTCTTTCGCTTGTGCTTCTATCTACAACGGTTTGCCAGTTAATACCGTCCATAGAAGTTTCAATAGTAAATTGATGTTTTAATCCTTCGGTACGTGTATAAATTCCGGATTCATGGTCATGGAAATTCAATTGAAAAGCATTGATATTTCCAGGTTTTAGCATTTCAATGGTCAACCATTGTTTATCATCATTGGCGTCTGCAACCCAAAATGTTTTAGGATCTTCATCTGTTAATACTTTAGAAATTATCTGACCATCAGCATTTTTTTCTAAAGGTAATTCTGTGACTTCTACCGCATCATCATCAGACGTAAATTTCTTTATCTGCATTAAGGAAGAAGAGACGGTAGCAGCTCCTTTATAAGACAATAACATCCAACCATTGTGTTCTCCTGCTTTTGTAGGATGATTCGCTCCAAAACGCGGATAATCACCATAAGATGTGTTGCTATACATTAATCCGTCAGCATCAAAATAAGTAGGAAACATACTTAAACGACGTTCCCATTGCGAATTAGAGGCAAGCGCCATGGTTGCAAAGTGCCAATATTGCCCATTGGTTTGTTTTACCGTTATTCCGTGTCCAGCACCATTTGTAAATCCGCCTGGTTTAAAACTCATTGGGTTGTTTTTCATGTATTTAAATGGTCCCAATGGAGTATCTCCAATATAAACTCCATCTGCATACACATTAAATTGTGTGCCAGGTGCTGCATATTGTAAATAATATTTTCCGTTGTGTTTGGTCATAGAAGCGCCTTCCATATAGCCTTCCTTTAAGGTTGGGTGAAAGTTATTTTCACCAAAACGTTCCCATCCATGTTTTTCTTCATCGAGGTTAAACAATTCTTTACGAACACCTGTTTCTAAAAAACGATCGTCCTTATTCAACATTTTTACTTGAAGTGGATTCACATTAGAAGAGCCCCAATACAAATAGGTTTGTCCGTCATCATCTATAAATAATTCAGAATCTTGAATGTCTGTAGATATAGAAGCAGTTGGTGTCCATTTTCCTCCTTTAGGATCATCTGTGTAAAGAATGCTTCCGTAACCAGCAGGATTACCTGCAAAATACACCAATGAATCCTTGTAATTAAAAGCTGTAGGTGCGTTACTACCTTCAAAAAACCATTGTTCTGGTTTAATAAAATTCCAGTTTATCAAATCGGTAGAATGCCAATAACCAAAAGAACGCGTTACAAACATGTAATACTCTCCTTTAAATTCTATAACCGCTGGATCTGCACCAGAACGGTACGATTTATTTTGCGTTGAATTATACACCATATAGGTATAATCAATATCTAATGGGTTGATATAGGTTTCAAGCCTTTTTTTTATTTCTGATGCTTTCTTGGTATCAGAAGTTTGTGCTGTATTCTGATTTTTTTCATTATTACAAGAAAAAAGGAATACTAAAGTGAGTAAAAAAAGTAGTTTTTTCATGATTTATAATTTAGTGCGTGTTCAAATTAATTTTCTCTTCTGAAAATTTCATTCCCAAGTTACTAACCTAAGATTATGTTACAATCTGACAAGTAAAAACCACACAAAATAATAAGAATAGGGAGAAACTTAAAAATTATGTGTGGCATAAAATTGTTATTATTTAATTGTGATGTTTTTATTTAGTCAATTCAAACTCTTTCATCATTTTGGTGTCAGAATTTGTTCCTACAAAAACTTGAAATTGTCCTGGTTCTGCTACAAAATCTAATTCTGAATTATAGAATTTTAAATCTTCAACAGAAATTTTGAACGTTATATTCTGAGTTTCTCCTTTCTTAATTTCTACTTTTTGGAAACCTTTTAGCTCTTTTACAGGTCGTGTTATAGAACCAACAAGATCTCTTATATATAATTGAACAACTTCTTTTCCATCGTAATCACCAGAATTAGTAACCTCTACAGAAACATTAATTTCGCCGTCCATGTTTATAGAAGTGGTATCTAATTTTAAGTTTTCATAATCAAACGTAGTGTAGCTTAATCCATAACCAAAAGGATACAAAGGCTCGTTACGAACATCGATATAGTTACTTTTAAATTTCTCAAATTTACCTTCTGTATTTCCAAGAGGTCTTCCTGTATTTTTATGATTGTAAAATAATGGTACTTGACCTACATTTCTTGGAAAAGTAGCTGTTAATTTTCCTGAAGGATTTACGTCTCCGAATAATACATCAGAAATTGCTAAACCAGCTTCACTACCCGGAAACCATGCGTTAAGTATAGCAGGTACATTTTCATTTTCTTCCACTAAAACTAAAGGTCTTCCTGTAAATAATACTAAAACAATAGGTTTTCCTGTTTTTAACAAAGCATTCAATAAGTCTTTTTGAACTTGTGGAATACCAAGATCAGTTCTACTACTACTTTCTCCACTTAATTCGGCAGATTCTCCAATAGTTGCTACAATAATATCAGACTTCGCAGCAATTTTAAGAGCTTCATCTAACAATTGTTTGTCTGTACGTCCATCTCTAGGAATCCCTTTTCCGAACATAGTAGCACGTTGTTCTAATTCTAAGTCATAATCGATGTTACTTCCTTTTGCGTATAGCATGGTTGCTTTATCGCCAATAACCTCTTTTAATCCGTCAAAAACAGAATTTGATTTTTCTTGATCTGTAGCTACACTCCAAGTTCCAGCCATATTGTTAGCTGCTTTTGCTAATGGACCAATTAAAGCAATTGTTCCAGATTTTTTAAGCGGAAGTAATTGATCTTCATTTTTTAGCAATACCATAGATTCTGCAGAAACTTTACGTGCAAACGCTTTGTTTTCTGGTGTAAAAATTTCTGTTTTAGCTCTATCAAGATCACAATATTTATAAGGATTGTCAAATAAACCTAATTGGTATTTTGCTGTTAACATACGTTTTACCGCAGTATCAATTTCATCCATGGTTACCTTACCATTTTCATAAGACTCTTTTAAAGTTTTTATAAAAGCAGCTGGAACTGAAGGAGAATCTCCTGCCATATCCATATCTACACCTGCTTTTAAAGCTTGTTCCGAAACTTGATATTTATCTCCAACACCATGTGCTATCATTTCATAAATACCCGTATAATCAGTTACTACAAAACCATTAAAACCCCAATCGTCTCTTAATACATCTGTAAGTAACCACTTGTTTCCAGTTGCCGGAATTCCGTCTATTTCGTTAAAGGAAGCCATTACAGAACCCACTCCAGCATCTACTGCTGCTTTGTAAGGAGCTAAGTATTCATTATACATTCTATTACGGCTCATATCAACAGTGTTGTAATCTCTACCTGCTTCAGAAGCACCGTAAAGTGCAAAGTGTTTTACACAAGCCATTAAGGTGTTATTTGCTGATAAATCATCAGATTGATACCCATTTACCATAGCTACAGCAATTTTACTTCCTAGATAAGGATCTTCTCCATTTCCTTCAGAAACGCGTCCCCAACGTGGGTCTCTAGAAATATCAACCATCGGAGAGAACGTCCAGTTAATTCCGTCTGCACTTGCTTCTGTAGCTGCTACTCTTGCCGTTTTTTCAATCATTTCCATATCCCAAGAACTAGAAAGACCTAAAGGAATTGGAAACGTTGTTTTGTAACCATGAATTACGTCCATTCCAAAAATTAGAGGAATTCCTAATCTACTTTGTTCTACAGCAATTTTTTGAACTTCATAAATTTTTTCAGCAGTTTTAATATTGAATAACCCACCAACTTTACCTTCTTTTATACGTTCCCCAACATCAGTTCCTTTGGCTGTTCCTGTTGTTATATCTCCAGAAGTTGGTAAATTAAGTTGCCCAATTTTCTCATCTAAGGTCATCAGTTCTAGAATTGAATCTATTTTTGACTCGAATGGATTTTCTGCTGTTGCTTTAGAACTTGTACCTGTATTATTGTTAGAATTACAGCTCGAAAAGATCATTGCTATAATTAGAATACCTGTTATTTTTAGAATAGATTGTTTTGTCATTTTTTTTATTTTGAATTAGAGAAAAGCCATGTTAATAATTCTGGTTCTGCTAAAGCAGGATCCCAGCTGTTGTGATTTGCAAAATCATAGAGTGTAAATCTTGGAAATCCGCCATTTTTAAGAATTGCAGATACCATATTTACTGATAAATTCGGGTCTACAACATCATCTTTTGCTCCATGAAAAACCCATAAAGGTATAGATTTGGCATATGCTGATACCGTTTTTGGATGTCCGCCTCCGCAAATAGGAATGGCTGCTGCGAACATTTCTGGTTTTCTATAGATAATTTCGAAGGTTCCCATACCTCCCATAGATAAACCCATTACATAAACTTGATTGGTTTTTACATATGGTTTTTCTACCATTTCATCCATCAAATTCATTACCAAACCCATTGCTTTGGTTGGTGATTTCTTGTATTTATATTTAAACGTAATTGGTTTTGTAGATCGATCTGCTTTTAACTTAGCCCAATAATCATTTTCTGGACATTGTGGAAAAATAACGATTGCAGGAAATGAATCTCTTGTCGTTTCATTTAAAAATAAATCGCTACCATTTGCTAACTGTTTTTTATTATCGTCGCCTCGTTCTCCTGCTCCGTGAAGAAACAATACCAACGGATATGTTTTGTTTTTAGAAAAGTTTTTAGGCAATAATACTCTGTATTTAAGCGTGTCTTTCTGAACAATATGTGTTTTGTTTAGAAACAAACTTTCAGACTTTTTTAATTGCTGTGCGCTCATTAAAAAAGACATCACAAAAACTAAAAAGAGTGTTGTTATAAGTGTTTTTAGCTTCATTTTTCTTACTTATTAATAGGTGAAACCAAGTGCATCTAAACCATTTTGTACATCACTATTTTTCATGAATAATCGCCATAACAAACCTGTTCTGTGATTTTCTATCATTATAGGAATAGGACCTTGATCTATTGCAAGATATTTTTCTATGTACCAATTATCTTCAAGACTAAAAGCATCATAAGGGCCGTATTTACCAACAAGACTATCGTGATTTTTATAAATGTTTCTTAAAACATTCATGCTTTCATTTGGTGTATATGGAAAAGAAGATAATGCTGCAGTTGGTGAAATTACACCAAGATCATCACCCGGTCTATGTCCATGATAACCATCTATGGAATAGCTAGAAGTTAAGCCCCAAAGATCCTCTCCGTATCCTTTAAAATTAAGTGGATTATCGACTGCGTATTTGTAATGAATTTTAGCTTGATTTTGTGTTAGTGTCCAATAATTTGCATATTGATCTGATAAATTTCTAGGATCTAAACCTAAATAGGAGTAATGCGCCCAAAATAAAGGTCCAACCAAATCTGTATCATTATAAAAATAGTTTAAAACGATGTTTTCATCATAATAGGTTTTATTAGAAACAATAGCACCATTTTTAGCCCATCCCTGTTCATAAACAGATTTTTTTATTGGGTGTGTTGGTGATGCCGCGGCAAGCACATACATAATTAAGCATTCATTATAACCTTGAACGGGTAAGTTCATGTCCCAACCATATTCTGGCGACCAATGCCAATACAAAACATCTTCTCCGTTTTTGGTGTACCAGTCCCATTCTACAGTTCTGTAAAGATTATCGATTTTAGAAACCAATTCTTTTTCCTCTACAGTATTGCCATCAAAATATTCAGAAACAGTTAATAAACCTTGAATAAGAAAAGCTGTTTCAACCAAATCTCCTCCATTATCTTTTTCACTAAAAGGCTGTACTTTTCCTGTTTCACCGTTAATCCAATGTGGCCAAGCACCATGAAAACGATCTGCTTTGTCTAAAAAATCTACTATTTTTTGAAACCTTAGAAGTGCTGCTTCTCTCGATATAAATCCTCTTTCAATTCCTACTAAAATAGCCATCAATCCAAAACCACTTCCTCCAGTAGTTACGGTAGTTTTAGGCGATTCAAGATACACATTATCCATATGTATTCTTTCGAGTGCCAAACCTGAACTAGGTTCTGCTCCTTCCCAAAAATAATTGATAGTTTGCTCTTGAATACGATCTAAAAGAGCATCATCAGAAATAAAGTTATCCTCTACAACGGTATCTGTAGTAGTTTCTTCTTTTTGCTTATTACAACCAAATAGAGCTAGTGATAGTATACTTATTAATAGAAAATTACGCATATATAACATGTTCTTAAATGATACATTAAATTTCAGCTATACTTAAAAATAATAAGCATAGCTGAAATTGTAGATTACTCCCATCCTGGATTTTGTGTCATTCCTGGAGTTTGTATTAATTGATTGTAAGGAATTGGAAACAATTCGTGTTTACCAACAACAAACGTTTTACCATCTGCAGCCATTGCTTCTTTAGCTTGTCCTGTTCTAACAATATCAAACCAACGGTCGTGTTCCATCGCTAATTCTAAATGTCTTTCTTTCCAGATTTGTGCTACTGTAGGGTTGCTAATAGAAGGTAAATTTACTCTGCTTCTTACTAAATTAAGTGGTGTTGCAGCATCTTGACCAATATAGGTTGCAGCTTCCGCTTTTATTAATAGAATTTCTGCATAACGAAGTATTCGTATGTTTTTATCTCCATCGTCTGATCCTGCGGAAGCAGTAGAATATGCTTTTTCATTATACCTAGGGTTTTCAACTTCAAAAACTTCACGACCATCCCATAGTGTTTCACCTTCAAAAATAATAGAAGCATTCATTCTAATTAGATCACCTTCTGCTTCGAAAGCTTTTACAAGTGTTTCAGATGGATTGTTATATCCCCATCCCCAACCGTCAGCACCTCTGGCACCTTGAGTTTGAGAATATTGTTGCACACCATGAGCTATAGATTCTCCTCTAGCTTGCACCTCAAAAATAGATTCTATACCATTTTCTGTGGAAGCTCTCCATAATTCTTCATAATTTGGATGCAATCCATATTCTCCAGAATTAATAACATTTTCTGCCATGTCATATGCTTTTTGCCACTCTTCTTCATAAAGGTAAACTTTAGATAAAAGTGCTTGAGCAGCTCCTTTAGTTGCACGACCTAAATCTTCTGAAGCATACTTACTTTTAAGAGGTAATTTTTCTATAGCGTCTAATAAATCTGCTTCTATATAAGCGTATACATCTGCTACAGGTTGTCTTTCAACTAAATCTACATCTTGTAATGGTACAGCACCAAAAGATCTTACTAGCCAAAAATAATTTAAAGCTCTTAAAAACTTCGCTTCACCCACTAATCTGTTTTTTACGTTTTCATCTGTTAGACCATAATTTTCTGTATAATCTATAGCAATAGTCGCTCTGTTTATAGATTTATACCAATTTTGCCACATAGAAAGAATTGAACCTGCACTACTTGTATAGGTTAAGGCATCTAATACGTCTTTATCACCCCCAGTATCGGTAGAAGAACTACCTTTATCTGAATTGTCAGATATAATTTCTGTTATTCCAAGATAAGAAAAAGCATAATCCCATTCGGTTAACATACCGTAGGTACCATTTACCATTTCTTTAGGCGTTACTGTTTCAGTATCGTCTTGCTCTAAACGATCTTTACTATCAACATTTAAATAATCTTCACTACAAGAAACAGTAGTGAAAAGCAGTCCTATAGCAAATAGAATCTGTATATTTTTAATATTATTTTTCATGATAATTATTTTTTAAAATTTTATAAATCGATGTTTACACCAAATAAGAAGGTTTTAGTGTTTGGGTATGCAGAAAGTTCTATTCCTGCTGCTCCACTTGCTCCTGCAGAACCAGATGAACCAACTATTTCTGGAGTAAAACCAGAATATTTAGTAAACATAAATGGGTTTTTAGCAGTTGCATAAACTCTAATTCTAGAAACTTGATTCATTAGTACTGGTAAAGTATAACCAATAGTAATATTGTTGATTCTTAAATAATCTCCATCTTCTAAATAATAACTTGATGCATAAGAGTCTTTACCTGCTCCTGGGTTTACGTTGGTAGATCCTTCGCCTGTCCATCTATTTGCAAATGTATCATACGCTATGTTTTCACCACCGTCTATGCTCGTTCCTTTTAATCCATTATAAATTTTATTTCCTCCAGCTCCAAAAGCATCAATAGCTAAGTCAAAACTTTTATAGTTTAAACCTACATTAAATCCGAAGTTGTAAGTAGGAATGTAAGAACCGAAGAATTTTTTATCATTATCATCGATAACACCATCGTTATTTTGATCTTTATAACGTAAATGTCCTGGAGATGGAGTACCGTAATGTGCATTGTTATTTATTTCATCTTGGTTTTGCCAAACACCATCTGCTTCGTACATCCACCAAGCATAAATAGGTTGTCCTTCTTGTAATTTCTTTGTGATTTGACCGTTAGATAAACTACCTCCGGTTTGACCATCATAAGCTGATTTTACATTCTCAACATTATTTTTATTATCAGAAAACACAAAACCTAAATTGTAAGATAAATCTTCAGTGATATTATCTCTCCAGTTAAATTCTATTTCATAACCTTTGTTTAGCACCTCAGCTCCATGATCATAATAATTGGTTCCTTCACCAGAAGTGTAAACGGGAGTTACATTTAGAATGGCATTTTCTGTGTTTCTGTTGTAGTAGTTAAAACTACCAGATAATCTTGAGCTATACGCCTGAAAATCTAAACCAACGTTTGTTTCTTTAGTAATTTCCCAAGAAATAGGGTAGATAGAAGCACCTAAAGCTGCACCGTACACTAAATCTTGATTCGCCCCAAATACGTAATTTACATTACTACTTCCGGTAGCGGTTGAATATGTTGACACATTAAAAGGAACATCTGAATTTCCTAATTTACCCCAACCTACTCTCATTTTTAAGAAATTTAGGTTTTCTATATCACTTAAAAATGATTCTTTAGTTAACACCCAACCTGCACTAAAAGAAGGGAAGTTTCCAAAATATTCTGTATTGTTATCATTATTGAATGTGCTTATACCATCTCTACGAATGTTTGCTTGAAGAAAGTATTTTTCGTTGTAGTTATATTGCAACCTTCCATAATACGATAATTGATTTGTAGGCGTAGATGAACTTTGTTGTGACGTTTGTTCATAATCTTCAGAAGCAAAGTTGATGTTCCAGTATTGTTCTTTTTGTGGTACATCATAAGCAAGTTGATAAGTGCTAAACGTATTGTTTTTACTTCCTTTTGTAAGACCTGCTACCACATTAATGCTGTGATTACCTATTATTTTGTCGAAAGTTAAATAGTTATCCCAGTTGTATCTATAGCTTTCAGATCTACTAAAAGATAAGTTGTTATCTGCATATGCTGTAGTTGTTGGGTTTGCTTCTTTTAAAGCATTAAAATCAGCTTCATTTTGCCCTGTATTTGTAGTTAAATACTGAGACTTAATATCATTAAAAGATCTTGATTTGTAGTACGATTTAGTACCTCCAAAACGAGAGTTTGCTTTTAAAGAACCTGTTATCTTAACCTCTAAATCAAAAGATCCTTGTAAATCTGTAGTTTCGTCTTTTTGATTGTTATAATATACAGTTGCCAAAGGGTTACCTATAGAGTTTAAACGGCTGTTACCTTGGTAACCAACAATTCCTGTATTCGTATTCCAGTTAGATTGACCAAAAGCACCATTATCATAGTACGCAGGCACTAATGGAGATTGTCTGTATGCTTCATTAAAGGCATTAAAAGGTTTTGGAGTTCCTTTTGAAATTGCAGCACTAAAGCTTTGCGTTAATTTTACCCTGTTTTCAAAAAGGTTGAAGGTATTGTTAGATCTTAACGTATTTCTAGTTAAGTTTTGATCTTTTAAAAGTCCATCTTCATTGTAATTATTTAAACTAAAGAAATAATTTGTATGTTCATTAGCTCCTGAAATAGAAACATTATTACTATTAGATAATCTAACGTCTGTTAACTCATCATACCAATCTGTATCATTTGCTTGGTTCGGTGATAATAAATCTGTAGACCCTAAAGATGTACGAACTTCATTAAAGTAAGTAATGTACTCTGAAGCATCTGCCATTTTTACTGGGTTCAGCGTACTCGTTGCTCCGTAGTAAGAACTTAATGAAACTTTAGCTTTTCCATTCTTTCCTTTTTTGGTTGTAATGAATATAACACCGTTTGCAGCATCCATACCATAAATAGCAGCTGAGGCAGCATCTTTCATAACATCCATTGTTTCAATATCAGAAGGGTTTATGTTACTAATACCACTTACTTGTATACCATCTACAATATAAAGAGGTGTTGTACCAGATGCGGCAGTACCTAATCCTCTTATCATTACTACAGGATCGCTACCAGGTGCATTGGTGTTAATAATATTTACACCAGACAATTTTCCTTGTATAGATTGTGTTGCGTTTGCCGCTGGTTGTTTTAATAAATCATCTGATTTAATACTAGAAACAGCACCTGTAAGATCTGATCTTTTTTGGGTACCATAACCAATAACTACAATCTCATTTAGAGATTCTACGTCATCTTCTAATGAAATATCGATAACATTTTCACTATTTACTGTTACTGTAATTTTTTTAAAGCCAATGTAGCTAAATGTTAATTGTTCACCTTTATTAACGGTAAGAGCGTACTTTCCATCAAAATCGGTTGAGACTCCGTTGCTTGTTCCTGCTACAGCAACGCTTACTCCTGGTAAAGGAGTACCTCCATTTTTACTTGTTACAATACCATTTATTTCCATTTCTTGTGCAAAAGCACCTAATGAAAAAAACAGTATTAATAATAGACTAATCTTTGTTTTCATATTAGTGTTATTAATTATTAAATATTCAGTTTATTCGGTAGACTAAATTATAAACTATTATTAAATAAATTAAAAAGAGCTTTACATTTTAAATACGTCACTAAATGCACCAAATGTTAAAAATCATTAACAAATCGCGGTTGACGTACTTTGTTGCCCTAAATAAAACGTTGTAGTTGAAGGTGAATTTAATAAATGACGTATAGATGACGTAGTTATTAATTGTGTATTAGGTAAAAAAAGAAGTTCATTATTTGATATTTAACAAATAATCAGTGATAGAAATGTCATTTTCTAAATTTAACTTCTTTTTTAACCTATATCTATGCGTTTCTACACCCCTATGAGAGATATTCATTAAAGGTGCAATTTCTTTTGAAGAAAGATTCATTTTGATGTAAGCACATATCTTTAAATCCTTTGGAGTAAGTTTTGGGTGTTTGGTTTTTAAGATTTCGAAAAACTCATCATGAACTTGACTGAAGTTATTTTCGAAAACAGCCCATTCATCTTTAAGTACAATAGAATTATCTAATTTTTTCAACAATTTTTTAAAGTTGTACTGACTATTAAACCCTTCTTTATGCCCCATCAGATCTTTTTTAATTTCCTCAAGGATTTCATTTTTCTTCACCAAAGCCATCGCATTATTGGCTAGCTGTTTACTTTTAAGCTTAATTTCTTTTTGCAAAGATTCATTCTTAAACTCTACAATTTGTTTTTCGTTTTCTAAGGTCTTTTCGCGTAGTAATTTTTCTTGTTCTTTTTGGTACTTGATTTTTATAAGACGCTGTTCTTTTGCTATTTTTTTATTTTGCAAAACATATAATAGTACAATAATTAAAAGTGCAATAATTGCGTATAGCAAGAACCCAAAAGTATCTCTATACCAGGGTGGTAATACATCTATATGTAAATTTTGAACAGTTGATATATTTCCTGAATTCCCTTTTGCTCTAAAGGAAATTGTATATTCTCCGTCTTTAAGGTTAGGGAACTCTATTTTATCGTTTTCTGCTTTGTACCATAAATTACCGGTGTTAGATATTTTGTATTCAAAATAATGGTTTAAGGACTTTGAAGAAGACAGCGCTACCGTAATATTTTCATTAAAATTAAAACGGACTTCATTGTTTTTAATCTTAGATATATCAATAGGAATTCCATCTACAGATATAACTTCTATTTTTGGCTTTTGTAAACGATTATTAGAGGCTGTGGTATTATTAATCATCATAAAACCATTGTCTAAATTTAAAGCATAAGCAGAATCATTTACTTTAGATACATTTTCGTAACCTATAATGTATCTGTTTTTTAATTGATCATCACTTAAAATGAGTAGTTCGTCATCATTAGAGAAAGATTTAAAATTAATAAAGCCATGATTGTTTTTCAGTGCAAAAAGATTCGTGTCATCTTCAGATATTATATAACTATGCTTTCCTAACTTATTATTAAGTAGTTTATAAGGAATAATAGAGTCTAAAATAGGTTCATATTTCTGCCAACCTTCACTTGTTTTAAAACTAATATTGTTCTTAATATTATAAACCCTTATATTATAATTAGAGCTAATACCTTTTTTTTCATAATTCTCTACACTACGTATGGTTTCATAATCTTCATCAAACTGAATCTTATAAACGCCTTTGGTTTCATGTGCAACCCAAGCTGTGTAAGAATTTTCAAATACTAAAAAGCGAGAAGGTATTAAGGCTTTGTCAAACTGTTTTACAGTCCACTCTCCAT
Organism: Polaribacter sejongensis; assembly: GCF_038024065.1. Taxonomy (NCBI): domain Bacteria; kingdom Pseudomonadati; phylum Bacteroidota; class Flavobacteriia; order Flavobacteriales; family Flavobacteriaceae; genus Polaribacter; species Polaribacter sejongensis. The sequence continues at coordinate 3,088,243 of NZ_CP150667.1, forward strand.
TTTTCTTTTCAAACTTTACCAATCCAGAATAGGTACCTTGAATATAGGTATCATTTCTTTCAGGAACTTTCTTTATCGTCCAGCCTCCAGTAAAATTAGAGATTTTTTTAAAAGTATTCGTGTCTACTAAAAAAGTTCCTTCATTATGACCACAAAAAAGCTCATCACCTATAATTGTTAAATCCCAAACCTGACCTTGCGAACCTTCTATAAACACTAATTGATCATTAGCATCAAGTTTAAAAAGCCCAGTATTAGTTCCGATATAAATAACATCCTTGTATTCAATAATATCATAAACAGCACCGAGTTTCCCAGAAACATCATTAAAGAAATAATTACTACTGCTTAGTTCTATATGAGCAATTCCATTATCTAAACCCAACCAAAGGTTGTCTGAATCATCTAGTGCTTGACCCAAAACAGTATTATTTAATAAACCATTCTCTTTACTGATATGAAATTTTAAGTTCCCTAAATGATCCGTTAAGAAAACGCCGTCTTTTATAGTTCCGAAAACCATTTCTCCATTTTTTAGAATAGAAAAATCATTAAGTTGATGTAGTTTAATGGCTTCATTTATCTCAAAACCGGTAGGAATTAGCTTTCCTTTCTTTAGAAAAAAACTTCCTTTTAGAGAGGTCATCAACAGAAGCTTATCTTCATATTTGTTGATAGATATGATTTTAGTATCTAAAAGCAAGTCATTAGAATAAAAAGGTGCTAGTTTATTGTCTTTAAGTAAGAAAACACCTCCATTTAAAGTACTTACATATAAATCATCGTCAATAGCACTAAGTGAAATAAGTATGGAGTCAGACTTTAATTGTGTAATGCTCTTATAATCATATATATAAATATTTAAGAAAGAACGAAAAATTATTTTGTCTTTATATTTTACAATACTCCATATTTCTTCATTAGGAGAAATCTTGTTAAGAATCGTGTCACTTAATGATTGGTATTTAAGGATTCCGAAATGATCTCTTTCCCAAAAGCCAAATTCTTCGAACGAACCTGTGTAAATGATATCATCTACAGCTAAAACTGATCGAACGGTTGTTTTATTAGGTAATTGATACAGTTTCCAAACCAGCGCATTATATTCTAATAAGCCACTATTATTAGCAACATATACTTTGCCGTTTTCAGTTCTTGTAATGTCCCAATTTTGGTTACCAGCTTTGTATTCTGCCAGCATATAGTTTTTTAGACTAGGAGAAAATTGAGCATTTACAGCTGTTATAAATATATAAAAGAAAAGTATGCTTAAAATTTTTAAATGTTTTGTCATTACGATTCGTTAACTAATTTGATGTGTTTATAAGGCAGATTAAAAGTACTGTTTTTAATCTTTTTGATACTCTAAAATATCTGCAGGTTGACAATCTAGTGCTTTGCAAATTGCTTCTAAGGTAGAAAAACGAACGGCCTTTGCTTTGCCAGACTTTAAAACGGATAAGTTTGCGGTTGTAATGCCAATGATTTCTGCCAATTCTTTACTCCGCATTTTACGTTTGGCAAGCATTACATCTAAGTTTACTATGATTGCCATATTATATTGTTAAGTCGTTTTCTTGTTTCTGATGTTTTGCGATTTTAAAGATTTCACTTAAAGTCAAAAAGAATAATCCTAAACAGATAATAACTAAATGCTGATTTAAACCGAATTCTAAAGATATTTTTTGCTCAAAATACACTTTATTGATTATAGAAATTGTGAATGAAATAATTCCGGAAATCAATAATAGATTTCCTGCCTTTTTGAAGGATGAAATAACGGTTTCTTCAAATATTTTTACTCTTACAAAGTGGTTTAGTACTTTCTTAAAAAAATACAAAGCAGCAATAATTAATAAATAATTTAGTGTAGAAACAACAAGAAGTGTTTTTGAGAATAGTGTGTCGGTATTAAGACCTATTGAGTTTATTTTTATATTTAAATCACCTAGGTCTACAAAGAAAATCGCAATAGAAAATCCGATAATTATTAAGACTATTGGCATGGAAAAAATCCAAAGTAAATCTACAATTGCTTTTAAAATATTAATTTTTCTCATGACTTTACATATTTGACACTGTAAATATATAAAAATTATCGAAAAACAATAATAAAATATTAAAAAAAGGTAATTTTAAACTTTTTTGATAACGCTTGTTACAATTCCCCAAATCATAAAATCATTCTCTTCTGTGATTTTTATAATAGGATAATTAGGGTTTTCTGGTTGTAACCAAACTTCGTTTTTTTCTACACGTAAACGTTTCACAGTGAAATCGCCATCTAAAAAACAAACAGCAATTTTATTGTTGGCAGGTTCTAAACTTCTGTCAATAACTAATAAATCATTGTCATCTAAACCTGCATCAATCATAGATTGCCCTTTTACTTTTGCAAAAAAAGTAGCGTCTTTGTTGTGGATTAATTCATCATCTAAAGAAATTCTAGTTTCTCTAAAATCATCTGCAGGAGAAGGAAAACCAGCAGAAATACCAACATCAACCAAAATAGCTCCGTTACCAGAGGAAGTTTTAGGTGTAAAAAAAGTAAGGTTTTTAGTTCCGTTCATAATGTTTGCAAATTATAACTTTTCTTTAAATGTTAGAGGTATTATTTTGCAATTAAAATAGGGTCTTACAATTATTACAAATGCGTCTTGTTTTTTCGAAAAAAGGAAATAACTTGTAAAATATATTTTTACTTTGAATTGGAGCAATTAGAATTCGGTTTGAATTACATTTTGGACAAATAAAATCATTTCCATTTTCATCCTTTTGATAAATTCTAATTTCATTGTAAATTTCAGAGGCTTTTTCAAAATCATTTTTATGAACCAGTAATTTTACACCTCCAATAGCATCACTAATAAAAGGATCTGCATCTATGGTCTTTTCATCCATTAACATTGTTACAAAGCCTTCTAAATCTAATTTAGACTTAGTAACATGTGCTTCTATAGAATATTGAAAAACGGCTAATATTTTGTAATTATCATTCATAAAAATATCATTTATTATCAATTTAAAGGTTAAAACCTTGTAATTATGAGATTCCTCCTCGTTCCTCGTTCGGAATGACAAACTGAATTTAAAAAGATTTTATTTTTTATTTAGATGCTTTTACAATAAAAACATCATTAATATTTGTGGTAAACCTAGCAGATAATCTTTCTTGACGCATTTTCCACGTGCGGTTTAAATCTTGATTTCCTAATTTAATTTTGTCTGCTTTAAATTTACGATTTAATTTGTCTATTGCGGACATTAAAGGTTTGTGTTTTGGGTTTTCGTTTGAAAATAAATTCAACTGAAAATTATCATTAGGTACTAAACCTGTAACAATAACACCTGCTCTTTTATATTTTATGCCTGCTTTAAAAATACTTTTTACAGCTTCTACAGCTGCATTGGCAATGGTTAAAGTAGAATCTGTTGGAGAGGAAAAAACAACTGTTGTACTTTCTCTATGTTGTTGAAATTCTTTTTTATGACGATCGCTAGAAAGTTGTACAATTAACATGTGACAACTAGATTCTTGCTTTCGTAATTTTTCTGCACAACTAGCTGCAAAGGTAGAAATACGCTCTTTTATATTGTCAATATCAGCATAGGTGTACTCAAAACTACGTGTGGTAGCAATCATTTTTTTTGATGAAACTTCTTCTAACGGAATTTTAGAAATGCCTTGTAAATCTTTTTGCAAACGCCATGCTACAATAGAAAATTCTTTTAAAACCCAATCACTAGAAAGTTGTGTAAAATCGTATGCCGTAATACAGCCTTTTGCTTCCAATCTTTTTTTTAAACGACTCCCAATTCCCCAAACATTGCCAATTTTTGTCCATTTTAAGGCTTTGATTCTTTTTTCGTCAGAATCTATAATACAAATCCCTTTCGATTGTTTTAGGTTAGAACGCGCAATTTTATTGGCAACTTTAGTCAATGCTTTGGTTGGTGCAATGCCAACGCAAGTTGGTATGCCTGTCCATTTTAAAATACGACTTCTCATTCTTGTAGCGTATTCCTGCAGGTCATAATTTTCAAATCCTTTTAATTGTAAAAAAGATTCATCAATAGAATAAACTTCTACATCCGGAGAAAAATCAGCCAAAATATTCATCACTCTTGCACTCATATCTCCGTACAACGGATAATTAGAAGACAAAACCGTAATATTATTTGCTTTACAAAAGGCGTCCCACTTAAAAATAGGCGCACCAAAAGGCAATTGTAATTTCTTAGCTTCATCGCTCATAGAAATAACACAACCATCATTATTACTTAAAATAGCAACGGGTTTTCCTTGTAAGTTGGGGTTAAAAACCCGCTCGCAAGAAGCATAAAAATTATTACAATCTATAAGTGCAAACATGCTATAAAAGTACCTAAAAATAGCAGGTAAAATAGCGTTGTTAATATCTTAATTTATAAAAAATAAATTGATTTTAGCTTTTTTTAAAATTTCATATCTTTGAAAAAAGTCAATTAAAATGGATTTACAAACTAGAAAAATAGAATTTGTTCAAGAATTTCTTAAACTGCAAAGTGAAGAAGTTATTTCTCGTTTTGAAAAAATCTTAAGAAAAGAAAAAGGAAATTCTAAGCAAGAAAATTTTAAACCTATGTCTATTGAGGAGTTTAATTCACGAATAGACCAGTCTATAAATGACTCTAAAAATGGAAGATTAATAAGTTCAAGTGAATTGAAGTCCAAAATAGAGGAATGGAATTAAATCTATTTTGGACTGAATTTGCTAAGAATGAACTTGAGGGTATTTATAAATATTATCGAGAAAAAGCAGGAATTGTAATCTCTAAAAAACTTGTAAAAGGAATTTATAATGAAACGCTTAATTTAAAAAAAACCAACCTGAAATAGGACAAATTGAAGGATTGTTAGAAAATCGAAAAGAAGAATTCAGGTCTTTAATTTACAAAAACTACAAATTAATTTATTGGATAAATTTTAAAGAAAAGAGGATTGAAATAAGTGATGTTTTTGATACTCGACAAAATCCACCTAAAATTAAACGAAATAAATAAAATAGACATTGTCATGCTGAACTTGTTTCAGCATCTCATTAAAGTGATCGATATAGCTAAGAGAATCTGAAATAAATTCAGATTGACAAAATTTTACTTTAAAGACACTTTACTGTAAGCCTTTTTTAATTTCTAGCATCTCATTAAAGTGATCGATATAGCTAAGAGAATCTGAAATAAATTCAGATTGACAAAATTTTATTTTAAAGACACTTTACTGTAAGCATTTTTTAATTTCTGAATAACAATCTCAATTTCTTCTATAGCCAAATGACCAAAACCAAAACGGATTGCACACGTGTTTTTATCTTGATACAGAATTGTTTTGGGTAGAAATAAATCGTTTTTTTCTGCTTCTTCAGCTAGTTTTACCAAAGAAATTTGTTGTGAAAATTGCAACCAAAGTGCTAATCCGCCAGCAGGAATTTCCCATTTCGCCGTTTCAGAAAAATAGTGCGTTAAGAGTTTACACAAACAATCTCGTCTTTGTTTATAGACAACAATGTTTTTTTTCATGAGACGATAAATTTCACCTTCATTAATTAATTCAGACAACATTTGTTCTTGAATTAAATCGCCTTGTTTGTCTAGTAGCTGTAAATAATTGTTAGCTTCCGAAATTAAATTTTCTGGCGCAACTACAAATCCTGTTTGAAAACTAGGGAATAAGGATTGGCCCAATTTTCCTAAATAAATAACCATTCCGTTAGTATCTGCACTTGCCATGGGTAACATTGCAGAACCAGTAAACTGAAAATCGTAATCATAATCATCTTCAATAATAGCAAAACCATATTCTTTTGCCAATTGCAATAAAGCCAAACGGCGTTCTGCACTTAAGGTTACTGTTGTTGGGTAATCTCTATGTGCACATACATACACACATCTAATACTTCCTTTTATAAAATGTTTTTTAATATAATCTACATCTAAACCATCTGCATCTACAGGGATTGTTTTAATGGTTGCGTGGGCTTGTTGAAAAATCATATTAGCTGCATAATTACTTAAATTACCAACTAAAACAAGGTCGTTTTGTTTTATCAATAGTTGAGAAACAATATACAAACTCATTTCTGTACTACGTGTATTAATTAAATTATTTGGGGTTATATGAAAACCTCTCGTTGCATTTAAATAATTACAAAGTTGTGTTTGAAATAAAGAATAGGAAGATTCATTGGGTTTGTTCCATTTTTTTATCAGCGTTTTTCGCTTCATAGCAGCGCTGTACCATCTTGTAAATTCATGTACAGGATGTAGACGTAAATCTGGTTTACCATCATTAATGGTATACTTTGCTGTTGTTAATTGAGTTGTGGATGCTAAATGAAATGATTTTTGAAAAGGAAACCCTGTAGATTTTGCATACGTATATGCCTGATTTATTTTTTGAGAAGGTGCTTTTATTTTTGATGATTTCTGCTCTGGCTCTAAGACAAACGTACCTTTATTAGGTATAATTTCTACCCAACCTTGTGACGCCAACTCCTCGTAAATAGCAACGGCTGTATTTCTATGAATTTTTAAGGTCTGCCCCAATATGCGTGTTCCTGGTAAAATGGTACCTTTAACTAAAAACCTACGTTGTATTGCATTTATAATTTGCTGAGACACTTGTATGTAAACAGGCTGAGGTATTGATTTATCAAAATTAATTAACTGTTTAAAAAGTGCAATAACCGGACTATCTATCATTTTAAAACTGGACTAGTTTAATCGTCCGGAAAGTTACGAGTTTTGCAGCGTATTTAAATGATTATTTATGAAAATTAAAATTACCTTAATAGCAACTTTGTTATTATCAGCGATACATACAAAAGCACAAGTAGATCCTATAAAAAGAGATACTTTAAAAGAAGTAGTAATTACGTCTACAAGAATAGATTTACCTTTTAAAGAGAACTCTAGAACTATAGATGTTATTTCATCTGAAGCAATTAAAAATAGTGCGGCTACAAATGTTGCAGATTTATTACAGCAAGTTGCGGGTGTAGATATTAGAAGAAGGGGAACTGCTGGTAGTCAGGCAGATTTATATATTAGAGGAGGAGGTTTCGACCAGACTTTATTATTGGTTGATGGTATTAAAATGGATGATTCTCAAACCGGTCATCATACATTAAATGCCGCTTTACCTATAGAGGTTATCGAAAGAATAGAAATTATTAAAGGTCCTGCAGCAAGAGTTTTCGGTCAGAATGCATTTACAGGAGCTATAAATATTGTTACTAAAAAGAGGTTAGCAAGCAGTGCTAGTATAAATGTAGAAGGTGGTTCTTTCGGACAATTAAATAGTTCTGTAACTTTTGGAGAAGAATACGAGAACGCTTCTTTTATGGTGCATGTTGGTGCATTAACTTCAGATGGTTATAGAACTAATTCTGATTATGAAAATAAGAATTATGTACTAAAAGGGATTTTTAATAAGAAGAAACAGCCTATTGAGGTTTTAGGTACTTTTTTCGATAAAAAATATGGTGCAGAGAATTTTTATACAACAAATCCAGATTGGCATGAGTATGAAGAAACTCAGAATAGCGTAATAGGAGTTTCTACAGTTTTTAGAACTGAAAAATTTAAGATTACACCAAGAGTTTATTGGAGAAGAGGGCAAGATATTTTCTTATTAAAAAGAGAGGATCCTAGTTTTTTTAGAAATTTACATATTACCAACAAAGTGGGTGCAGAGGCTAATGCTTCATATGCTTCTAATTTAGGAATTACTGGTTTTGGTATAGATCTTTCTAGAGTTTCTATAAGTAGTAATAATTTAGGAAAAAGAAATAGAACAATGGCAAATCTATTTTTAGAACATCGTTTTAAATTGGCTAATGAAAAGTTAGATATTACTCCGGGAGTTGCAGTTACTTATTTTTCTGATTTTAAATTTCATGCTTTTCCAGGAGTAGATATTGGGTATCAGGTTTCTGAAAACTTAAAAGCTTATGGGAATTTAGGAGTTACCTATAGAATACCTACTTATACCGATTTATTTTATAATGATCCTAGAACTATTGGAAATGAAAATTTAGACCCAGAAGAAGCATTTGCACAAGAAATTGGTTTAAAGTATAACTCTGGAAAATTTACAACTTCTGTTGCCATTTTTAATAGAGATGCAGATAATCTAATTGATTTTATTAGACCAGACACAGATCCTACTTCACAATATGAGGCAACTAATATTGCAAAAGTAAATACCAGAGGTTTTGAATTGAATGCAGATTATCGTTTTAAATTAAATGAGTTTAATCAGACTTTATCTTTTGGATATAATTTTTTAGATGATGACATTTTAGATCAGAATAAAGAGTTGTCTCGTTATTCTTTAAATACGTTAAGACATCAATTTATAACTCGTTTTTCATCAAAATTATTTAAAAATGTAAGTCAGAATATTATTTACAAACATGCAGAACGTACTGTAGGTACAAGCTATAATGTTTGGGATGCTTCTGTAATTGTAGATTTTAATAAATTTAGTTTTACAGTTACTGCAAATAATATTTTTGATGCAGAATATATAGAATCTGGTTTTGTACCAATGCCACCAAGTAATGTGTTATTTGGTTTGCGTTATAGTTACTAAAAAAAAATAGCTATGAGTGAAGTAAGGCATAATTGGACAAAAGAAGAAGTTTTAGAAATTTATAATAAGCCATTAATGGAGTTGCTGTATGAAGCTGCAACAGTTCATAGAAAACAACATAATCCTAATGTGGTGCAGGTGTCAACCTTATTATCAATAAAAACAGGAGGTTGTTCAGAAGATTGTGGGTATTGTCCGCAAGCCGCAAGATATCATACCAATGTAGAGGGTAATGATTTAATGACTGTAAATCAGGTAAAGGCACAAGCATTAAGAGCAAAAGAAAGTGGAAGTTCTCGTGTTTGTATGGGAGCTGCATGGAGAAATGTAAAAGATGGGCCAGAATTTGATAGCGTCTTAGATATGGTAAGAACCGTAAATAAGTTAGACATGGAGGTTTGTTGCACCTTGGGTATGGTAACCGAAAATCAGGCTAAAAGGTTGGCGGAAGCTGGTTTATATGCGTATAATCATAATTTAGATTCGTCAGAAGAATATTATAAAGAAGTAATTTCTACAAGAGGTTACCAAGATCGATTAGATACTATAAGTAATGTACGTAAAACGAATGTTACAGTTTGTTCTGGCGGAATTATTGGTATGGGAGAATCTGCTGCAGATAGAGTAGGAATGCTAGTTGCATTGTCTACCTTAAATCCACAGCCAGAATCTACGCCAATTAATGCGTTAGTTGCGGTTGAAGGAACTCCTTTGGAAGATGAAAAACCAGTGGAAATTTGGGATATGATTAGAATGGTTGCCACCACAAGAATTGTTTTACCAGAAACGCAAGTTCGTTTATCTGCAGGTAGAACTCAAATGAGTAGAGAAGGGCAGGCAATGTGTTTCTTTGCGGGGGCAAATTCTATTTTTGCTGGAGATAAATTATTAACAACTCCAAACCCAGATGTAAATGAAGATATGAAGATGTTTCAATTATTAGGTTTGAATCCTCAAAAACCATTTACTAAAAAAGTTCAACCAGAAACCATTGCTGCAGAAGATTCTAAATATCAATCTTTAGAAGAAAAACCAAAATGGACGAGACCAAGCCATAAAATTGACAGAAATGAAGCTGCCAAACAAAAAGGTAAGATGCTAAAAGGTTAAAAGTAATATTCCTTCTTTTAATTGATTTAAGAAATGAATTATGTATTTAATTTAGATGTTATAGCAACTATTTTTTACATAAATAAATTATATAATTTTAAAAGGCCTTGATCTATTTTATCAAGGCTTTTTCTTTTTTGATGAATTTTTCAAAAAAAAACTGTAACAAAATAGATTCTTTAACTACTTATAAGAGAAGCTTAATTATACCAACTCACTTTAATCTTATTATTTCTAGAATAAAAAAGAGGTTAAAAAAGTTTAAAATCAACTTAAAAAGAGAGCTCTTAAAAGTTGATGTTATAAAATGGTATTGCACTTTATATTGATGGAATAAATCGCTTTATTCAGTCAAAAAACATTTATCTTTAATCTCTTTTAAAACAAACTGCTATGATGGAATGGTTTCAAGAATTAACTGCTTTCGAGAAGACCTATTGGATAATTACAGGGATTTCTACCTTTATGTTTTTGTTGGTATTAATATCAACAATAATTGGTGCAGAAACAGATGATATTGGTGATGTAGATGCAGAAATTGATGCAGATACAGGTGCAGGATTTCAATTTTTTACGTTGAAAAACTTAGTCGCTTTTTTTGCCATATTTGGTTGGAGCGGTATTGCTAGTGTAGATGCAGGAAACTCTAAAGTAGTTACTGTAATTATCTCTGTGTTTTGTGGATTGGTAATGATGTTTGTGATGGCAGCATTATTTTATTACATCAGTAAATTAAGTTCTAGCGGAACTTTAAAAATGAAAAATGCTTTAAACTCTATTGGTGAAGTCTATTTAACTGTAGGTGCAAATAGATCTAAAACAGGTAAAATTCAAATTAAAATTCAAGGGGCTTTAAGAGAATTAGAAGCTTTAACAGATCATAATGAAGATTTAAAACAAGGAAAAATTATAAAAGTAATAGAAGTAACAAACAACGGAACATTAATTATAGAACCTCAAAACTAAAAAATAACTATGCTAAACTTTATGATATTACAAACTAGTCAATTTGCCGGATTAATCGGAATCGGAATTGCAATTCTCTTCGTTTTTATATTGCTAATTGCAATGGTAAAAAGATATAAGAGATGTCCATCAGACAGAATTTTGGTGGTATATGGAAAAGTAGGTGGAGGAGAATCTGCTAAATGTATTCATGGTGGAGCTGCATTTATATTTCCGGTAATTCAAGATTATCAATTTTTAGATTTAACACCTATTTCTATTGAAGTAAATTTGGTAAATGCACTTTCTAAGCAAAATATTCGTGTAAATGTTCCTTCAAGATTTACTATTGGGGTTTCTACAGAACCAGGAATCATGCAAAATGCTGCAGAAAGATTGTTAGGTTTAGATCAAGATAGCATTCAAGATTTAGCACAAGAAATTATATTTGGTCAGTTACGTTTGGTAGTTGCATCGATGGATATTGAAGAAATTAACAACGACCGTGATAAGTTTTTAACCAATATTTCTCAATCTGTAGAAACAGAGTTAAAGAAAGTAGGGTTAAAATTAATCAACGTAAATATTACAGATATTGTTGATGAATCTGGTTATATAGAAGCTTTAGGAAAAGAAGCAGCTGCGCACGCAATTAACGCGGCACGTAAATCGGTTGCAGAAAAAAATAGAGATGGTTCTATTGGTGAAGCAAACGCAGTACAAGATGAAAGAACACAAGTTGCAGCAGCAAATGCACAAGCAGTAGCTGGGGAAAATACAGCAAAAATTAATGTAGCAAATTCAGACTCTTTAAGAAGACAAAGAGAGGCAGAAGCAGAACGTACAGCAATTGCATCAGAAAAAGTACAAACAGCAAATGCATTAAAAGAATCTTATGCTGCAGAGCAAGAAGCAGAGGTTGCAAGAGCGGAAAGAGAGCGTTCTTCTCAATTAGCAGATATTATTGTACCTGCCGAAATAGACAAACGTAAAGTAGAAATAGACGCAGAAGCAAGAGCAGAAAACATTAGAAGAATTGCAAAAGGTGAAGCCGATGCAATTTTATTTAAAGCACAAGCGGAAGCACAAGGTTTGTTTGAGGTTTTAACAAAACAAGCACAAGGTTTAGATCAAATAGTGAAAGCTGCTGGAAACGATTCTCAAAATGCAGCCTTATTATTAATTGCAGATAAATTACCAGAATTGGTAAAAATACAAGCAGAAGCTATTAAAAATATTAAGATTGATAAAGTTACTGTTTGGGAAAACGGAGGAGGAGCAGATGGAAAAACATCAACCTCTAACTTTATTTCTGGAATGTATAAAGCGGTACCGCCTTTACAAGAAATGTTTAATATGGCAGGTATGGAGTTGCCAAGTTATTTAAAAGGAAAAGATATCCCTGCGGAATTACCTGCTGAGGTTATTGATACCAAAGATAACTAGTTTATAAACATACAAGTTTTAACGGAAGCCATCATTTATTTTTTAAATGATGGTTTTTTTGATATATAATTTATTGCAGAAGATTTAAAGTGTTGATTTTTAAACAGGTATTAATACGGGGTAAATACATTGCTTGTATTTAGTAAATTGCGGTTTAAAATAAATATCCCCTAGCTTATGAAATCTTGTCCGAAATGTAAATCTGAATCTAGACATAGAATGATGAGAAAAGGAATTGTAAAGATTATTCCAGGAACAAGAGGTTATGCTTGTGATAATTGTAATACACAGTATGCATGGTTTTCTTTTATCAATCGTACGTTTAGAGTGTAGTAAAAAAGCCATTCTAAAAGAGTATAATCTTTTTATACAGAACTTGTTTCTGTGACTCTGTTTGCTCAAAATCAGTATTTATAAGAACTTGATATCAATTCAGATTTCCCAAAATTTCTTATTATATAAGCTTTCTTTTTTGTATCCTAGTTTAGTATATAAATCAGATAATTTAGAATAGAATTATCTTGTTGTAACTTGCTAAATTTCAGGGGTAAACCAAACAGACTAATTATGAAAGCTTGCCCAAAGTGTAAATCTACATCTAACCACAGAATGAGAAGGGGGGCATTTGTTAAAATGATACCAGGTACTAAGGCTTATGCTTGCGATAAGTGTAACACGCAGTACACTTGGTTTTCTTTTATCAACCGTTCTTTTAAGGTATAAAAAAAGCCTCACTTTTATTAAAGTGAGGCTTTTTAATTGCTTTTATTTTGTTTAGTTAAACAACCTAAAGATATCATTTCCGTTTGCGAAAAGTAATAAAGCTATTAAAAGAATAAAGCCTGTTACTTGTGCATATTCTAAAAATTTATCTCCTGGTTTTTTACCAGTTATCATTTCCCAAAGGGTAAAAACAACATGACCACCATCTAAAGCAGGTATTGGTAAAAGGTTCATAAAACCTAACATAATAGATAAGAATGCTGTGATGTTCCAGAAAGATTCTGCGCTCCATTCCGAAGGGAAAATACTTCCTATAGAAATAAATCCACCTAATCCTTTATAAGCTCCTGTGCTTGGGTTAAAGATCTTCTTTAATTGTTTTATATAGTCTGTAAGTGTTTTTACAGATTTGTTCCATCCTGCAGGAATTGCTTCTGCAAAAGTGTATTCGATATTCGCTAAATCGTAGTAGCCAAGTCTTTCTAAGTCTTTAGAAGGTAATAAGCCAAAACCAACACCTAATTTACCGTCATTGGTAACTTTTACAGCGACATCTTTTGTTTCGTTTTCTCTTTTTATGGTAACAGAAATATCTTGATTTTTAAACTTATTTAATTCAACCTGAGCTTCATCAAAATACTTTATTGGGTTTCCGTTAATGGCAACAACAATATCTTTCGCTTTTAAATCAGCATTTTTATTTGGTGAATCTTCAGAAACACTTGTAATAGCAAAAGGATATCTAGGTAGTAAAATTACACCAGCATCTTTACCTCTGTCTACTAATTGAGAGATAAAATCTTCTGGAATTACTTTATCAATAACTTGTCCTTCTCTTTCAATCTGAAAATTATTACCGTTTACAAACCCTAGAGTTAGTTCGTTAAATTTTTTAATTTTTTCTCCATCAATAGTTAAAACTTTATCTCCAGTTTGTAAACCTAAGTTCATAGCTAAAGAATCCTGTACCCAAACACCGTCTTTTACATTCTCGTTTGGTAAAAAGTTTTCACCATAAGCATACATTAACATAATGTAGATAAAAATACCTAAAACAAAGTTTACAAAAACTCCACCCAACATTATAATTAGACGTTGCCATGCCGGTTTAGAACGAAATTCCCAAGGTTGCGGTGGTAAAGCCATTTGCTCGGTATCCATACTTTCGTCTATCATACCAGATATTTTTACATATCCACCAAGAGGAATCCAACCAATACCATAAACGGTATCACCAATTTTTTTCTTAAAAATAGAGAATTTATAATCAAAGAATAAGTAGAATTTTTCTACTTTGGTTTTAAACAATTTTGCAGGGATAAAGTGCCCTAACTCGTGCAATACAATCAATAAAGATAAACTTAAAATAAATTGTGATGCTTTTATTAATATTTCCATTCAGCGTTAAATCATAGTTAAAATAGTCGCAAATGTACGTTTTTAAAGGTAGTTGCAAAAGAACAAATTGAGGTACCTTTTTAATTTAACAAAGATTTTGGAAACTATTCCCTTTTGTTTTTTTCTCTAAGGTTTTATTAAGTCGTAAATTTGTTGTCACAAAATTATCTTATGGAGTTTAAAATCTTTAAAAAGTCTATTCCTCTACTTATCTTTTTTGCGGTGTTTTCTGCAATTTCACTTACAGTTTATTATCATTTATTAAAGGTAGATACTCGTCTTAAAATTTTTAACCCTATTGATGTTAACCCAAGATTGGTAGACGATAGTATGGTGCATATTCAAAACAACCATACCATTGCAGACTTTAAACTGACCAATCAAAATGGAGAAACGATTACTAATAATAATTATAAAGATAAAATTTACATAGCAGATTTCTTTTTTACCCGTTGCCAAACAATTTGTATTGCCATGGCGTATAATATGGGAGAGTTGCAAGAGTTTTATAAAGATGATAATGATATTATGTTTTTGTCGCATTCTGTTACTCCAGTTATGGATAGCGTTTCTGTTCTAAAAGAATATGCAGATAGAAAAGGGGTTATTGATGGGAAATGGAATGTAACTACAGGTTCTAAAAAGCACATTTATGAGTTGGCGCGAAAAAGTTATTTTGCAGTTTTAGATGAAGGGAATGGTGATGAAAGTGATTTTATACACACAGAACAATTTGTTTTAGTTGATAAAGACAGACGAATTCGTGGGTATTATGATGGGACGGAGAAAGAGGATATGGAGAAACTTAAAAATGATATTGTTTTGT
The DNA here is from genome assembly GCF_038024065.1 of Polaribacter sejongensis. Lineage (NCBI taxonomy): Bacteria > Pseudomonadati > Bacteroidota > Flavobacteriia > Flavobacteriales > Flavobacteriaceae > Polaribacter > Polaribacter sejongensis. The sequence goes on from NZ_CP150667.1 coordinate 3,103,326, forward strand.
TAAAAGAAGAATATGCTTCTGAATAACTTGTTTAGAATCATTCTAAATGATTATATTTGCCTTCCAAATAAAATTCATTGAGCACAATAGCTACATTACGTAAGGGAGAGATAGGATATATTTCTGAAGAGTCTTTAGATTTTATTCCTTTAAAATTGTTAGAAATGGGCTGTCTACCAGGAGCTGAGGTTCAGTTAGTTCAAATAGCGCCATTAAAAGACCCCTTGTATATTTGCGTAAACGGTAGTCATTTGGCAATAAGAATAGAAACAGCTTCTAAAATTCGAATCCTTAAAGCGCATTTATAATGTCTAAAAATGATATAAAGGTTGCTTTAATAGGGAACCCAAATACCGGAAAAACATCACTTTTCAATCAACTTACAGGTTTAAATCAGAAAGTTGGAAATTACCCGGGAATTACTGTTGATAAAAAAAATGGAGTTAGTAAGCTATCTGCTACTCAGAATGCAATTATTACAGATTTACCAGGTACCTATAGTATAAATCCTACTTCTTTAGACGAGAGTATTGTTTTAAAGACCTTGTTAAAAAAGGATATTAAAGAATCTCCAGATGTTATTTTGGTGGTTGCAGATGTAGAGAATTTAAAAAGAAATTTACTCCTTTTTTCTCAAATTAAAGATTTAGAAATTCCAACAGTTTTGGCAATCAATATGGTTGACCAAATGAACAGAAAAGGAATTACTATCGATTTATCTTTATTAAAGAAAGAATTAAATACAGAGGTAGTTTTAATTAGTGCAAGAAAAAATGAGGGAATAGATGATGTAAAAGCGGCAATTATTCGTTGTCATGTTGCTGCAAAAGCTTCTCCTTTATGTGGAATTAATCATCAGATTGATCCAGATTATTTTGATAAGTTAAAAGAAATTAGCCCTAATTATTCTTTGTATGAATTATGGTTGATGGTAACGCAGAATAATTATCCAGACACAATTTCATCAGAAGAAAAACAAAAATTACTTAACTTTAAAAAAGACGTTTCTAAGTTGAAAAAGTATCAACATAAAGAAACTATTTATCGTTATCAAGAAATTAATAAAATACTTAAAAAGACCTATATAGTAGATAAAACCAAAGCCAAAGACCTTCGTGGTAGGCTAGATAGGGTTTTTACGCATAAGGTTTTTGGTTATTTTTTCTTTGTATTTTTATTGTTGATTATCTTCCAATCTGTTTTCGATTGGGCTTCAGTACCTATGGATTTTATAGATACTAGTTTTGCTCAAATTGCAGATTTTGCAAAAAGTAATCTGCCAAATGGAGTACTTACAGATCTGTTAACAGAAGGGATAATACCGGGTATTGGAGGTGTCATTATATTTATTCCACAAATTGCCATTCTATTTTTATTTATCTCAGTTTTAGAAGAAACGGGGTATATGAGTCGTGTGGTGTTTTTAATGGATAAAATTATGCGCCGATTTGGAATGAATGGTAAGAGTGTAATTCCGTTAATTTCTGGAACTGCTTGTGCAATTCCTGCAATTATGGCAACTAGAACAATTGCTAGTTGGAAAGAGCGATTAATTACTATTTTGGTAGTGCCGTTTACTACGTGTTCTGCGCGTTTACCTGTGTATGCTATTTTAATTTCTTTAATTATTCCTGATACAAAAATCTTTGGATTCTTAAATTTACAAGGTGTAGTTTTGTTATTGTTATACGGATTAGGGTTTGCAACAGCAGTGATAGCAGCTTATATATTGCATAAAACGTTAAAGATAAAATCGAAGTCGTTTTTTGTGGTAGAAATGCCAAATTATAAATTACCATCTGTTAAGAATGTCTTTTATGAGGTAGTTGAAAAAACAAAATCGTTTGTTTTAGAAGCAGGGAAAATCATTTTAGCTTTGTCTATCGTTTTATGGTTTTTAGCATCAAATGGGCCAGCTTCTTTTGAGAACGCTGAGAAAAATACGATTGAAAATGTTGCTAACCAGGGTTTAACAGATCAAGAGTTACAGCAAAAAATAGCCTCTGTAAAGTTAGAGAATTCTTATATTGGTATTCTTGGTAAAACAATAGAGCCATCTATTAGACCTTTAGGGTATGATTGGAAAATTGGAATTGCCTTAATTACATCTTTTGCCGCACGAGAAGTGTTTGTAGGTACGCTGGCAACCATTTATAGTGTAGAAGCAGATGATGAAAATACATCTACGATTAAAGAAAAGATGAGGTCAGAAATAAATCCAGATACCGGTGGTAAAAGATTTAATTTCCCTGTCGGAATGTCTTTAATGGTTTTTTATGCCTTTGCAATGCAGTGTATGGCTACTTTAGCTATTGTAAAGCGTGAAACGAAAACTTGGAAATGGCCATTGATCCAATTGTTCGGAATGGGCTTAATGGCATATGTTGCTTCATTTATAACCTATCAAATTTTAAGTTAATGCAAGAAATTATAGCATATATATTAGTTGTTTTAGCCGTAGCTTTTTTATTAAGAAAATATGTTTTTCCTTCTAAAAAAAAGAAAGGATGTAGCGCTGGTTGTGGTTGTTAATTCGCTTTTTTATAACCATTTAAGATATTTTTCTACTACAAATTTTCATGAAATGAGGATGTCAGTTTGTGTCTGCTTAATTCCTTTTATTACCGCTTCATTATGTTTAACATGAAATTAGTAAAATAAGATTGTAAGATTTTTTATTTTTGATGACTGATCTTTATATCACCTCATAAATTATAAAAATGAAAAAAACAATTCTATTATTTGCTGTTCTTGTACTTTCAATTATTTCATCAACAGATACTTATGCTCAAAAATTTCCAAGATTAGATGTGAGTCCTTTAGATGTTGCTGCCTACCCAAGTGATTGGAGGAATTCTGATAAGTTAGTAAGAGTTATTTACGGAAGACCACAATTAAAAGGAAGAGCATTGTCTTCTTTGGCTGAGGTTTCAGATAAAGGCGTTTGGAGAACTGGTGCTAATGAAGCTTCTGAAATTACTTTTTTTAAGGATGTTTTATTTGGAGGAGAAAGCGTAAAAGCGGGTACGTATACTTTGTTTTCGGTTCCTGGTGATAAAGAGTGGACACTGATTCTTAGTAATGTTAGAAACGTATGGGGACATTATACTTATGATGAAAAGGATGATGTTATTAGAGTTTCTGGTAAAGTTTCTGAATCTGAAAAAAGTATTGAAGCTTTTTCAATTGTTTTTAATGAAGTTGAAGGTAACGCGGTTACCATGCATTTAGGTTGGGGTAATACGGTAGTTTCCGTTTCCTTGGAAGAAGAAGTTGATTTAGAAGAATAGGTTTTCTTATTACAGTCTTGGTAGAGTATTAAAGCTTTACTGCTTACTTTAGATAGTTGGTCGTTTACTTCCATGTAAAACCTACTTAAGTATGTAATATTAAAAAGCTTCATTATTTTGTTTTCTTATTAGAGAGCAAAATAATGAAGCTTTTTTAATTACTTTTAATGTGTTTTTTGTATTATTTACTTCCCCATTGGAATTACAATAATTCCAGAGAATTTTTCTTGAAATTTTATTAGATCTTTATCAGCCTCTAATTTTGTTTTGTAATTACCCACTTGTACTTTCCATTCTGGAGCGTAATAAACTAGTTTCGAGAAATTTCCGGGAAATTCTGCTCTAAAACGAGCCATAAACTGTCTTGCTTTTGATTCGTTTCCGTTGTAAAGTTGAATTCTATATCCAAACCCAAAAGTGCTATTAAAACTTCTTTTTTTAGAAACAATATCCTTTATTTCTGCAGATTCATTTGTGCTATTTTGTGAGAAAGAATTGTAACTTGTTGCTAATAAAACAATCAAAAACGAGAGTGTTGTTAATTTACTTTTCATGCTTAATTTTATTTTGTACAAAAATAACGACTAGTTTAGGAATAAATTAGATTAAACGCTTATTTAGAATAATTATAAATTATGTTTTACATTCTTTTAGCTTTTCAAACCTTAGGAAGAAGTATTACTTTTGTCAAACGGAAAAAAATGACTTTTGTCATTTTATATTAGATATTTTTAATCAAAGTTTAAATATGAAAAGTGTAGAACTGCACAATAGACTAACCACATTACTTCTTAAAAGTATTACTTTTCTCCTAATTTTTGCATTCAGTGTATCTGCTTATTCACAAGATATAGATGAGGCACGCCAAAAAGAAGGGAAAAAATTATTTAAATCGTTATGTGCTTCTTGTCACAAGTTAGATAAGAAATTAATTGGACCAGCTTTGGCTGGTGTCGAGGAAAGAAGAGAAAATGATTGGTTACATTCTTGGATTAAAAATAATGCAGAATTAAGAGCTACTGGAGATTCAGATGCTAATGCAATTTTTGACGAGTACAATGGAGCTGCAATGTCTGCTTTCCCTCAGTTAACTGATCAGAATGTAGATGATATTTTATATTATACTACTGTAGGTGAGCTTAAAAAAGTAGGAGAAGTAGCGGCAGGTGATGCTTCTGCAAATGTTTCTTCTGCAGGTGCTCCAGGTTGGTTAATATATGTACTGTCTGCTGCTATTATAGTTGCTTTTTTAATGATTGCTAGTTTGTTAAAACAAGTAAGTGAATTAAAAGGTGATACTGCTGCAGGAGAAGATTCAAATCTTAAAAGAGATTTACATGAGCTTTGGGCGGGTATAATGAAAAATACTTTCTTAAAGGTTTTAACTACTATATTTTTAGTGTTAATTGGTATTTATGTCTTATTCGGATTCTTATTTCAGGTAGGGGTGGATGAAGGGTATCAACCTATTCAGCCAATTGCATTTTCACATAAAATACATGCAGGAGATAATAAGATAGATTGTCAATATTGTCACTCTTCGGCAAAACATAGTAAAACATCTGGTATACCATCAGTAAATGTTTGTATGAATTGTCACTTAAATATTTCTGAAGTTGCAGATGATACTGTTGTAGAATTAGGAGATGGAGTTGTTCTTGGAAAAGAAGAATTAGATCTTGAAATTGCAAAGATTTATACAGCCGCTGGTTGGGATGCAGATAACTTAGAGTATACAGGTGAAACGGCTCCAATTAAATGGGTGAGAGTTCATAATTTACCAGATTTCGTTTATTACAATCACTCACAGCACGTAACAGTTGCAGGTATCGATTGTCAAAAATGTCATGGACCTGTAGAGGAAATGGATGAGTTGTATCAACATGCTCCTTTAACAATGGGTTGGTGTATAGATTGTCATAAAGACACTAAAGTGGATTTAAAAGGTAATGATTATTACAAGAAAATTCATGAAGATTTGGCAAAGAAATACAATGTAGATCAAGTTACCATTTCACAGTTAGGTGGTAAGGAGTGTGGTAAATGTCACTACTAATTAAAAAGAATTAAAAATTAAAAGGTTACAAAACTGGGGGTTTTCTAGTTTGAATCTTTCAATCATTAAATAAAAAGTATAAATGGCTTCAGACAAAAAATACTGGCAAAGTGTTGAGGAACTTAAAGGTAGTTCTATTGTTGAAACGTTAAGTAAAAACGAATTTGTGGAAGAACTTCCATCAGATGAGTTTTTAGGTGATAAAGAAACTTTAGAGAATTCTTCTACTTCACGTAGAGACTTTTTAAAATATGTTGGTTTTACTACAGCTGCAGCTTCATTAGCAGCTTGTCAGGGACCCGTTAGAAAGGCTATTCCTTATGTTGTAAAACCAGACGATATCATTGCTGGTATTGCAGATTGGTACGCAACTTCAATGGCAGATGGTTATGATTTTGCAAATGTGTTGGTAAAAACACGCGAAGGGCGCCCTATTCAAATTATGCCTAATAAAGAAGCGGACGGAACAACAAGTGCGAGAGTACAAGCTTCTGTTTTATCTTTATATGATGAACAATTACGTTTAAAAGAACCTCAAGATAAAGAAGCTTTTTTAACTTGGGCAGATGCTGATTCTAAAATTGGTGCAAAATTAAGCGAGTTAAAAGAGGCAAATAAACCTGTTGTATTATTAACAGGTACAATGGCAAGTCCGTCTACGGATAAAGTTATTGAAGGCTTTATTGCTGCAAACCCAAATGTAAAACATGTTGTTTATGATGCAGTTTCAGAATCTGGAGCGGCAGATGCTTTTATGGCAATGTACGGTAAACGTGTGTTACCAAATTATCATTTAGAAAATGCAAAAACAATTGTTTCTTTTGGTGCTGATTTTCTTGGAGATTTCCACGGAGGTTTAGAGAAGAAATATATTGCTGGTAGAAAACCAGAAAAAGGATATATGTCTTACCATGTACAGGTAGAGAGTAATATGTCTTTAACAGGTGCTAATTCTGATAAAAGAGTGGTTGTAAAACCATCTGACCAGGTATTTGCATTGTTAAATTTATACAACGCTATTACAGGAGCAAATGTTCCTTCTAAAGCAACTTCTGTAGATGCAACTATTAAAAAATTAGCTTCAGATTTAAAGAAAGCTGGTCCTAAAGGTGTTGTCTTAACAGGATTGAATGATAAAAATGCACAATTAATCTCATTAGCGATTAATAAGGCATTAAATAGTGAAATTATTGATACAAAAAATACGCTAAACATCCGTAAAGGAAATGATGCTGAAGTTGCTCAATTAGTTTCAGATATGAAAGCTGGTAAAGTATCAGGATTAATTGCATACAATGTAGATCCTGTATATTCATTATCAAATGCATCAGATTTTTCTGAAGGATTAGGTAAACTAGAAATTTCAGTAGCATTGTCTACAGAACATAACAGCACTACTGCTTTAATGGATTATGCATTACCAACTCCACACTTTTTAGAGTCTTGGGGAGATGCACAGTTCGATTCTGTAACGTATGGTTTAATGCAACCAACAATTCAACCATTATTTAATACACGTCAGGTTCAAGATACGTTATTAAAATGGTCTGGAGATACTACAAAATATTACGATTATTTAAAAACATACGCAGCTACCAATGTTTTAGGTGGTGCTTCATGGAACAAAGCTTTACATAATGGTTTTTTCAAAAAAGACCTTTCTTTAGAAGAAGAGGGAGAAGTTTTTGAATCTACTGTTGTAATTTCTGATATTGCATCAAAATTAGCAAGTTCAGCGAAGAAAGCTTCTGGTTTTGAATTAAACTTATATACTAAAACAGGTTTAGGAGACGGTAAACAAGCAAACAATCCTTGGTTACAAGAATTTCCAGACCCTATTACAAGAGCTTCTTGGGATAATTACTTAATGATGTCTATGGCAGATGCCAGAGAATTAGGTTTTTCTAATCCTGTAAAAGATAACGGTGCTATTAATGGTGATTACGCCAAAGTATCTGTTAATGGTGTTGATGTTATTGTTCCAGTAATGGTACAACCAGGTCAGGCTATTGGTTCTGTAGGTTTAGCATTAGGTTATGGTAAAACTTTTGGTTTAAAAGACGAAATGAAAGTTGGTGTTAATGGATATCCATTATACATTAACGGAAACAATATTCAGTACGGAGTTACAATAGAAAAAGTATCTGGCACCCATAAATTTGCTTGTACACAAGTACAAAAAACAATTGCAGGTCGTCATGATATTTTAAAAGTAGCTTCTTTAAAAGAGGTAGTAAGTAGTGTAGATCCAAAACATTCTTGGAACAAGCCTGCTTTTGTATCTTATGATCATCAAGAAGTTGAAGCAAAATCTATAGATTTATGGGAAGAGCACAATAGAGAAGTTGGTCATCACTTTAACTTATCAATAGATTTATCATCTTGTACAGGTTGTGGTGCGTGTGTTATAGCATGTCATGCAGAAAACAATGTGCCAGTTGTAGGTAAAAATGAGGTTAGAGTTGGTAGAGATATGCACTGGTTGCGTATCGATAGATATTACTCTTCTGAGGTTGCAACAAGAGAAGAAGCGAAAGCAATGGGCTTAAGCGGTGGAGACTTGTATAAAGCGATAGAAACTGAAGCAGAAAATCCAGAGGTTACTTTTCAACCAATGATGTGTCAGCACTGTAATCATGCTCCTTGTGAGACTGTTTGTCCAGTTGCAGCAACATCTCATGGTCGTCAAGGTCAAAACCAAATGGCATATAATAGATGTGTTGGTACAAGATATTGTGCAAACAACTGTCCTTATAGAGTTCGTCGTTTTAACTGGTTCCAGTATTCTAATAACAAAGAGTTTGACTTCAATATGAATAATGACTACGGTAAAATGGTTTTAAACCCAGATGTTGTAGTTCGTTCTAGAGGGGTTATGGAAAAATGTTCTATGTGTATTCAAATGACACAAGCAACAATTCTAAAAGCTAAAAAAGAAGGAAGAGCTGTTAATACAGATGAGTTTGAAACAGCTTGTTCATCAGCTTGTACAACAGGTGCTATGGTTTTTGGAGACATAAATAACGAAAAAGACGAAGTAGCAGCATTAGCAGAAGACAAGAGAGCTTATCACGTATTAGATTACTTACAAACGAAACCGAATGTAGTATATCAAGTGAAAGTTAGAAATACAAACGAAGCGTAAGAAAATTTTAAATTGAAAACTCAAAGTTAAAGGACTTTGAAAGTTTAAAAACTATAATTAAACTAAGTAATAAAAATATGTCTCATTACGAAGCACCCATAAGGGAACCTTTAGTACTAGGTGATAAAAGTTATCACGATATTACAGAAGACATTGCAAAACCTATTGAAGGAGTTGCAAATAAAAATTGGTACATAGCATTTTATATCTCTTTGGCTGCAACGCTTTGGGGATTTGGATGTATTTTTTACACCATAGGTACTGGTATTGGAGTTTGGGGATTGAACAAGAACATTGGTTGGGCTTGGGATATTACAAACTTTGTATGGTGGGTAGGTATTGGTCACGCAGGAACACTAATTTCTGCAGTACTATTATTATTCCGTCAAAAATGGAGAATGGCAATTAACCGTTCTGCAGAAGCAATGACAATTTTCGCCGTTTTTCAAGCAGGATTGTTTCCATTGATTCACATGGGTAGACCATGGAATGGATACTGGGTACTGCCAATGCCAAATCAATTTGGTTCGTTATGGGTAAACTTTAACTCACCATTATTATGGGATGTTTTTGCAATATCAACGTATTTATCTGTATCATTAGTTTTCTGGTGGACAGGTTTATTACCAGATTTTGCAATGATTAGAGATAGAGCTGTGAAGCCTTTCCAAAAGAAAATATATGCTTTATTATCATTCGGTTGGTCTGGTAGAGCAAAAGACTGGCAACGTTTTGAAGAAGTATCTTTGGTACTTGCAGGTTTAGCAACACCATTAGTACTTTCTGTACATACAATTGTATCTATGGATTTTGCTACTTCTATTAACCCAGGTTGGCACTCAACTATTTTCCCTCCTTATTTCGTAGCAGGAGCAATCTTTTCTGGATTTGCAATGGTACAAACGTTATTAGGAATAATGAGAAAAGTTACTAACTTAGAAGATTACATTACACGTATGCACATTGAGTATATGAACATTGTAATTATCTTAACAGGTGGTATTGTAGCTGTAGCGTATGCAACTGAGTTCTTTATTGCTTGGTATACAGGTTCACCTTATGAGAACTATACCTATTTATCTGTAGGTGCTGCAACGGGGCCTTATGCTTGGGCATTCTGGTCACTAATATTATTCAATATTATTACACCACAGTTATTATGGATTAAGAAATTTAGAAGAAGTTTTGTAATTACTTTTATTATTTCTATTGCAATTAACATTGGTATGTGGTTTGAGCGTTTCGATATTATAGCAATTGTATTAAGTAAAGGTCATTTACCATCTACATGGTGGCGTTTTGAACCTACGTTTGTAGATGTTGGTATTTTTGTGGGAACTATAGGTTTCTTTGGTGTATTATTCTTATTATACGCAAGAACATTCCCAGTAATTGCACAAGCGGAAGTAAAAACAATTTTAAAATCTTCTGGAGAGTTTTACAAGAAGAGAAGAGAACAAGGTATACCAACTAAACCAGCTATTAATGTAGCAAACGTAGCAGGTACAACTGATAAATCTAATAAAGAATAATTATGGAATCATCAAAAGTTATTCACGCATTTTATAATGATGACGAAGTTCTAATGGACGCAGTGAAAGCTGTTAAAGCAGAACATCTTCATATAGAAGAAGTATTTTGTCCTTTTCCAGTTCACGGTTTAGACAAAGCAATGGGATTAGCACCAACAAGATTAGCAATTACTGCGTTCTTATACGGAATTACAGGATTAGCATTTGCTATTTGGATGACTAATTACATGATGATTCAAGATTGGCCACAAGATATTGGTGGTAAGCCAAACTTTTCTTGGTGGGCAAACATGCCTGCGTTTGTGCCAATTATGTTTGAATTAACAGTGTTTTTTGCAGCCCACTTAATGGTAATTACTTTTTATATGAGAAGTAGATTATGGCCATTTAAAGAAGCTGAGAACCCAGATCCAAGAACTACAGATGATCATTTTTTAATGGAAATCCCTGTAAACAACAACGAAGCTAAAATTATTGATTTATTAGCTAGTACAGGAGCTGTGGAAATTAATGTAGTAGACAAGCACTAATATATAGAAAATGAAGAATTTTAAATTAATTATCGCTTTATTTACGCTTACAAGTATCATTTCTTGTAATGATAAAACTAAGCCGCAATTACAATTTATGCCAGATATGTACGTATCTGTGCCTTATGATGTAAATGGAGCCAATGGTCTTAACGGAGAACCTGTAAACATTAAACCTGTTGCAGGGACAATTGCAAGAGGCGGACATGCTACTTATGATATCCCTAATACAAATGAAGGATATGAATTGTCTAAACTTACGGTTACTAATCCGTTAGAAACTACAGAAGAAAGTTTAGCAAATGGAAAAGCAATGTACGAGATCTATTGTGCAACGTGTCATGGAAAAGCAGGAGATGGTAATGGAGTTTTATCTCAAAGAGATAAATTTTCTGGTATCCCTAATTATAAAGATAGAGATATTAACACAGGGAGTATTTATCATGTAATTATGCACGGTAAAAACTTAATGGGTTCACATGCATCTCAAACAACGTATACAGAGCGTTGGCAAATAGTACAGTACGTAGAAAAATTACGTTCAGAATTATAATTTCAATTAGAAAGAATACGAAAAAGATATGTATCAATTCTCAGGTAAATTAAAAACATTCTCATTAGCACTAATACTTATTGGTTTAGTGGGAATTGGTTATGGTTTTTATTCAGCTCCTAAAACAGTTGAAGAAGCTAAAGAAATTATTGCACAACAGGCTTCACATGGTGATAGTCATGCTACTTCTCATGAAGAAGTTAGTGCTGATGGGCATAAAAGTGAAGCACATGGTGAAAGCCATGCTTCAGTAGATGGATCTCATGATGACGCACATGCTGAACATGTTTTACATCAGTTAAAAAATAAACCATGGTCTGCAGTATATGTAGCATTGTTTTTCTTTTTAGGAATTACTTTATTGGTATTAGCTTTTTATGCAATTCAAAGAGTTGCGCAAGCGGGTTGGTCTATACTTTTGTTTAGGGTAATGGAAGCAATTACTGCTAACTTAGTACCAACTTCAATTGTAATGGTTCTTATAGTAATTTCGGCTGTAATGCATTGGAATCATATGTTTCCATGGATGGCAGAAGGAGTATTTGATCCTACAAGTCCTAATTATGATCCTATTGTAGATGGTAAATCTTGGTGGATAAACGTACCAGGTTGGGCTATTAGAAGTATTATATATTTAGCTTTATGGAATGCATACAGATGGTTTATCCGTAGAAATTCTATTAAAGAAGATACGGCAAATGATGGTGGAAAAACATATAAGTTGAGTTATAATGCGTCTGTTGCTTTTATCTTCGTATTTATGATAACTGAAACAATGATGTCTTGGGATTGGATTATGGGATTAGACCCTCACTGGTTCTCTACATTATTCGGTTGGTATGTTTTATCTAGTTTATTAGTAAGTGCATTAACAGTAATTGCACTAGTAACAATATACTTACGTTCTAAAGGAGCTTTACCTGGTGTAAACGATAGTCATATTCATGATTTAGCAAAATATATGTTTGGTTTTTCTATATTCTGGACGTACTTATGGTTTTCTCAATTTATGTTAATCTGGTATGCAGATATTCCAGAGGAGACTACTTATTTTGCGATGAGATTTAATGAATATAACTTTCCTTTCTTAGCAATGGTAGTAATGAACTTTGCTTTTCCAGTATTGTTATTATTAAACAGTGACTTTAAAAGTATTCCTTGGTTTATCGTTATTGGAGGTGTTGCAATTCTTTGCGGACATTATATAGATATTTTTGTAATGGTTATGCCTGGTACTGTTGGAGCTCAATGGTCTTTCGGTATCCCTGAAATTGGAGCAATATTGTTCTTCTTAGGAGTCTTTATATATGCTACTTTTAGTTCTTTTGCAAAAGCAAGTGCTATACCAACTGGTAATCCTTTCATAGAAGAAAGTAAACATTACCACTATTATAATATTGAACACAGAGGAGAAGGTTCAGGAGATCATCATTAATAAATAATTTGAATTAAAATAATTAAGACGAGATAAATATGCTAGCTCTATTTTATATTTTTATAGCTGTTGCAATCGGTGTAAGTTTTTGGCAAATAACCAGAATATTAAACTTAAGAAGCGTAATCGCTACTGATAAAGACAACGCAACCCAAGGTAGAAATGCCATTTACTTTATGGTTTTTTTATATGCAATGATGATTTATTGTTTAATCTTCATGAATGTTGTAATGTTACCAGAATCTGCTTCTTATGAAGGAGAACATGATGATAACCTTTTTGATATTACATTTTGGTTAATTGGTATTGTTCAATTTTTAATGCAATTCTTAATCTTCTATTTTACCTTTAAGTATAAAGGAGAGAAAGGAAAGAAAGCAAAATTCTATTCAGATAGTCACAAATTAGAGGCTATTTGGACCATTACTCCAGCTGTTGTTTTAGTTGTTTTAATTGGTTATGGATTATGGCAATGGAATAACATTATGGATTTATCTGACTTAGAAGATCCTGTAGTGATAGAGGTTTATGCTCAGCAATTTAGATGGGATGCTCGTTATGCAGGTGAAGATAATACGTTAGGTTTAGGAAACGTAAACTATATTAAAGGTATGAACACTATTGGTGTTGATATGGATGATAAAAATGCTTTAGATGATAAACAAGTAACTGAATTGTATTTACCTAAAGGTAGAAAAGTTCATTTCAAGTTTCGTTCTCAAGACGTTTTACACTCCGCTTATATGCCTCACTTTAGAGCGCAAATGAATTGTGTACCAGGTATGGTTACTGAATTTGGTTTTACTCCAAAATATACTACTGCAGAGATGAGACAACAATCTGAGGTAGTAGAGAAAACTGCAGGTATCAATAAAATAAGAAAAGCTAATGGAGAAGATCCTTATGAGTTTGATTATTTATTGCTATGTAATAAAATTTGTGGAGCTTCTCACTATAACATGCAAATGAAAATTACAGTTGTAGAGCAAGAAGAATATGACAAATGGATTGCAGAGCAACCAACATTAGCATCAGTTTTAAACAATAATAATTAAAAGACACTACAAATAAATAAGATTATGTCAGAACATCATCATAAAGAGACATTTGTAACAAAATATATTTTTAGCCAAGATCATAAAATGATTTCTAAGCAGTTCTTAGTAACTGGTATGTTTATGGGAATTATTGGGGTATTTATGTCTATGTTATTTCGTATGCAAATTGCATGGCCAGAAAAATCATTTTCTATAATTGAAGCATTTTTAGGAGATCACCAAACAGACGGTGTAATGAATCCAGATATGTACTTAGCTTTGGTAACAATACATGGTACTATAATGGTATTCTTTGTATTAACGGCAGGTTTAAGTGGTACATTTTCTAACTTATTAATACCATTGCAAATTGGAGCTAGAGATATGGCCTCTGGTTTTTTAAACATGGTTTCATACTGGATGTTCTTTGTTTCATGTATCATCATGGTGTGCTCTTTGTTTGTTGAAGCTGGTCCTGCAGCAGCAGGATGGACAATCTATCCTCCATTAAGTGCCTTACCACAAGCAATTCCAGGTTCTGGAATGGGTATGACATTATGGTTAGTTTCTATGGCTATTTTTATTGCATCCTCTTTAATAGGATCTTTAAACTATATAGCTACTGTTTTTAACTTAAGAACAAAAGGAATGAAAATGACAAGATTGCCTTTAACAATTTGGGCATTCTTTGTAACTGCCATTATTGGTGTAGTTTCTTTCCCTGTATTATTGTCTGCTTCTTTATTATTAATTTTTGATAGAAGTTTTGGTACTTCTTTCTATTTATCAGATATTTTTATTGCTGGTGAAGTTTTACATTATCAAGGTGGTTCTCCTGTATTATTCGAGCACTTATTTTGGTTCTTAGGTCACCCTGAGGTATATATTGTAATCTTACCTGCCATGGGTATTGTATCAGAAATTTTAGCAATCAATTCACGTAAGCCTATTTTTGGTTACCGTGCAATGATTGGTTCTATTATAGCAATTGCATTTTTATCTACAATTGTTTGGGGACACCATATGTTTGTATCAGGTATGAATCCTTTCTTAGGGTCTGTATTTACATTTACAACGTTATTAATTGCAATTCCATCTGCAGTAAAATCATTTAACTGGTTAACTACATTGTGGAAAGGTAATCTTCAATTAAACCCCGCCATGTTATTCTCTATCGGATTGGTTTCTACATTCGTTACAGGAGGTTTAACAGGTATTGTTTTAGGAGATTCAGCTTTAGATATTAATGTGCATGATACGTACTTTGTTGTAGCGCATTTCCACTTAGTAATGGGGGTTTCTGCTATTTTTGGAATGTTTGCTGGTGTGTATCACTGGTTTCCTAAAATGTATGGTAGAATGATGAATAAAACATTAGGATATTGGCATTTCTGGTTAAGCATCATTTGTGCTTACGGAGTTTTCTGGCCAATGCACTTTATAGGTTTAGCTGGTTTACCAAGAAGATATTATTCTAACACAGCATTTCCTATGTTCGATGATTTATCTGATATTAATATAGTAATTACATTGTTTGCCTTAGTTGGTGGTTTTGCTCAAATATTTTTTATTGCAAACTTCTTTATATCTATTTATAGAGGACAAAAAGCAACAATGAATCCTTGGAATGCAACTACTTTAGAATGGACAACTCCTGTAGATCATGTACACGGAAACTGGCCAGGGAAATTACCAGAAGTACATAGATGGGCATATGATTATAGTAAGCGTGTAGATCCAGAAGATGATGATAGTGCTTATTTACATGGTGAAGACTTTGTGTTACAAACTGTGCCATTATTAGAGGGTGAAGAACCTTCTTAGAAAATAAAATACATCATTTAGTTTTAAATGATATTTAAGATATAAAACCAGTGAATTTATTCACTGGTTTTTTTGTTTTTATAAGTGTTTATAGTATTCGTTAGAAAGTGTGGTTGTTGAGTGATTTTGTCTCTAATGAATTAATAAAGTATTTATATGTAGAAAAGCATAACAACTGAAGTAGAACAAGTTATTGTTAGCTGTTTTAGAGTTTATGATAGCTTACTAATGCGGCGTTTTTACTTTATAATAAATTCCATTAGGGATCAGAATAATAGGTCTTTAAAAGAGCTTTTTTAAAACTTTTCAAAACTTAAATAGTAGAATTTTTACACATGTAATTTAACATTAGTACTCAATTCAATGGCTGTTATTGTACAGAAATAGTATTCGTTATCATTAGAAAACTAAAGAGATATCAATTGATATAAATGTAAAGTATGATGCTTTGATGTATCGTTTTAATTTAATAAATGACGATTCTAACTGATAAAATTATCTATTTTATCATTAGGTATAAACCCTTTTAGAATTAAGAATACACCACAGATAATTAATATAATTCCCATAATTCTCTTTAGTCGATAGATTACTAAAGGAGTCATTTTGCTTTTTAGCTGTTTTGCCAAGAGTATTTTTCCAAGATCTGTAATTGCATAACCTAAAATTATGGTAGCAAAATACCAAAAGATACTGTTAGAATTCATGTTTAAAGTAGGTCCAATTACCAACACGGTACCTAACCAAAATGCTAACACCCCAATATTTATAAAGTTTAAAAAGTAACCTTTAAAAAACAGTTTTATATAATTGTTTTTAACAGGTACGACTATTGTTTCTGCAGATGCTAAAGCCTCTTTTTTGTTTTGTTTGTCAAAATAAGTTATTAGACCGTATACAATAAGAACAAGACCACCAATAAAGAATAGTCTAGGATCATCTTTAATTTTTTCTAAAAAAGATCTACTTCCAAAATATGCCATACATATAAAAGTAACATCACCCAAAAGTACACCAAGATCAAATGCAATTGCGGCTCTTGCTCCTTTTAATATACTAGTTTGAATAAGCATAAAAAAAACAGGTCCTATCATAAAAGCCATGAAAAAACCTATTAGAAAAGCATTTTTAAAGTCGTAAATATCCATTGGATAAAGGTAATTGTTTAATTACGATTTACCAATTATCAGTTTTTTAAATTGTCTTAGTAATGTAGCAAGTTTAAGTAGAATAATGTTGTCAGTTTTATGAGACTTCTCTCTAGGTTCCAAGTTACACGATTGTGATTTTTGGGGCGTTTAAAACTTATTTTACCAGATGGTTTTTTCATTCCACAGTTTGTCTTTTCGATCCTTTTGGAAGAAATTACATAAAGTAGTTAAACTTTGTGTGCTTACTTTTAATAGATTTTTTAATACTTTGAAGTGATATTCTTGCGATATGTAATACACATAACTGAATCCGCGTTAGGGATAGTAGCGACATCCTTTTTGTTTTTTAGCAAAAAGATATAGCGGAAAGCCCGCTCGAACGCCCAAAAAATAGTGTTATGTATAAAAGTTGATACCTACAAGGCTTTTGAAACCTTGCAGGACAACTAAATAATTTTAAACATCATCAAAATCTATAGAGATTTTTGAAGTTGTAGGATACGCTTGACAAGCTAAAACCAATCCTTCTTCAATTTCGCTATCTGTTAAAATGGAATTCTTAACCATAATAGCATTTCCTTCTGTAACTTTACACATACAAGTGCTGCAAACTCCGCCTTGGCAAGAATAAGGAGCATCTAAATTGTTACGTAAACTGGCCGATAAAAGATCGTCAGTTTGGTTCATAGTAAAAGTAGTTTCTTCATCATCTAGCATTACAATAACTTCTGTAGTACCTTCTTTTATCTCCGCTACAGCTTCTTCGTCTATAGAGGTTGTAAATAATTCAAAATGAATATTTCCTTTAGCAAAACCACGTTCTGTAAGTGTTGCAGAAACTTCATCAATCATACTTTCTGGTCCACATAAAAAGGCAGCATCAAAAGAAGTAGATTTGTAACTATTGTTAATGTAGAAATTGGTGTGTGCTTTGTCTATTCTGCCAAATAAAGAACCTTCTATCTGTTCTCGACTACAAATGTAGTGTAGGTTAAAACGATCTGGGTTTGCTTCTTTTAAAGCATCTAATTCATCTTTAAAAATAGTATCTGCAACAGTTTTGTTACCATAAATTAATGTAAAAGTAGACGAAACTTCGTTTTCTAATACATCTTTAACCATAGATAGAATTGGTGTAATACCAGATCCTGCAGCAAAAGCGATGTAGTTTTTATTAGGTTTTGTTTCTAATGTAAACAGACCTTCAGGTTCAGAAATTTCAATAAAATTTCCTTCTTTTAATTCTGTAGTTGCATACGTAGAAAAAGTACCATTCTCTACTGCTTTAATTGCTACTTTTAAATAAGAATCGCTAGGAGATGAACAAATAGAATAAGCTCTTCTAACTTCTTTACCGTTAATTGTTTTTTTAAGTGTTAAGTATTGCCCTGGATGAAAAGCAAACTTAGACTTTAAATTTCCGGGTATTTTAAATACAAGAGAAACCGCAGATGCGGTTTCTCTTATCACTTCGTGTATATTTACTTTATGAAATGTTGCCATTAAAAATGTTTATTTTATACCAAATTATTTGCAATTAAATATTCGGCAATTTGTATTGTGTTTGTAGCTGCACCTTTACGTAAGTTGTCTGCAACGATCCACAAATTTAAGGTATTTTCTTGAGATTCATCCCTTCTAATTCTACCAACAAAAACTTCATCCTTATCATGTGCATTTATTGCCATCGGATACACGTTGTTAGCCAAATCATCCTCTACAATTACACCAGGAGTTTCACTTAATATTTTACGAACTTCCGCTAAATCAAAGGCATTTTCAAACTGAACGTTTACAGCTTCAGAATGTCCACCCGCAGTAGGAATTCTAACCGCAGTTGCAGTAACAGAAAAAGAATCATCACGTAAAATTTTCTTAGGTTCCTTTACTAATTTCATTTCCTCTTTGGTGTATCCGTTTTCTAAGAAAACATCACAATGCGGAATTGCATTTCTACCAATTTTATGAGGATATGCCATTTCGCCATCTATACCAGCCTCTTCATTATCTAATTGTTGCACAGCTTTAACGCCAGAACCAGAAACAGATTGATATGTAGAAATAACTACACGTTTCATTTTATACTTTAAATGTAACGGAGATAAAACTGCTACTAACTGAATTGTAGAACAGTTAGGGTTTGCAATTATTTTATCGTCTTTTGTTAAAACGTCTCCATTAATTTCTGGAACCACTAATTTTTTTGTTGGGTCCATTCTCCAAGCAGAAGAATTGTCGATAACTGTTGTACCAACTTCAGCAAATTTAGGTGCCCATTCTACAGAAGTGTCTCCACCGGCAGAAAACAAAGCAACATCTGGCTTCATTTTTACAGCATCCTCTAAAGTAACTATGGTATATTCTTTCCCTTTATATGATAATTTCTTTCCAGCAGATCTTGCAGAAGCTACAGGAATTAATTCCGTTATTGGTAAGTTACGCTCTTCTAAAACTTTTAACATTACTGTGCCCACCATTCCAGTTGCACCTACTACAGCTATTTTCATCGCCTAAAAATTTAATATTATATTGAGTTGCAAATATCCTAAAAATTATAATTATATAAATCACTTAATCCCTTATAAATCAACCAAAGTTTAAAATTGAATCACAAATTTTTCTAATGTTTAAATTTAAACAGTTTGTGGTAATTTTTAAATAATAGGTTCTTTATTCTTTTGAAGCTATTTCCTGCTTTCACTACTCGCTTTTTTTGTAAAAAACAAAAAAGAGCTCAAACAAACCGTTCAATCAGGGCTAAACTTGTTTGCAGATTATTTGTTATATCCAAACTATATTGCGCATATAATTGGCTATTTTTATTACTGAGTAATTAATAATAAAAAAACACAAAAACCACAACAATTGTCACTTCGAACAGCGTGAGAAGTCACATAACAAGGATAACGTAACGTTGAACCCCGCTAACGCTAGTTTATAACGGGTGTTGTTAAAGATTGGTTCTGAAAGTAATTCGGGTACTCGTTACAAACGAGCACTATCAAAGCTAAACTTACCTGTTTACCAAGTAAAACCTATGAAATCCATGATATAAATCATAAAATCTCTTTCTAAAATCAGTAACTTTGCGGCTTATAAAAAAAACTGAAACGAGTTCAGTTTAAAACGTTAACCTAATTAGTATAGCATGCAACTGTACAATAAGTTAAGCGCAATAGAGCGCGCTGCATTAATAGACGAAGCTGGCAAAGACCGCTTAACAATTTCTTTTTATCAATATTTTAAGATAGAAAACCCACAATTATTTAGAGATAAGTTATTCTTAGAATGGAATGAACTCGATGTTTTAGGTCGAATTTATGTTTCATATGAAGGGATCAATGCTCAATTATCTGTTCCATCAGAAAACTTTTACGCTTTAAAAGACCAGTTAGACAGTATTTCTTTCTTAAAAGACATTCGTTTAAATGTTGCTGTAGAGCAAGACAATAAGTCTTTTTTAAAGCTGAAAGTAAAAGTGAGAAACAAAATTGTTGCCGATGGTTTAAATGACGAAACTTTTGATGTTACTGCCAAAGGTGTGCATTTAAATGCTGCGGAATTCAATGCAATGTTAGCAAACCCAGATACGGTTTGTGTAGACATGCGTAACCACTACGAAAGTGAAATTGGTCATTTTGATGGTGCTGTTACTCCAGATGTAGATACGTTTAGAGATTCTTTAGATATTATAGAAGAGGATTTGAAAGATAACAAAGAAGACAAAAATTTGTTGATGTATTGTACTGGCGGAATCCGTTGTGAAAAAGCATCAGCCTATTACAAACACAAAGGATTTAAAAACGTTTTTCAATTAGAAGGCGGAATTATAGAATACACACGTCAGGTAAAAGAAGAAGGCATCGAAAATAAATTTATTGGTAAAAACTTTGTGTTTGATCATAGAAGAGCAGAACGTATTACAGACGATGTAGTTTCTAACTGTCACCAATGTGGTAAAGCGTGTGACGAGCATACAAATTGTGCAAACGAAGCATGTCATTTATTATTTATTCAATGTGATGAATGTGCAGAAAGAACAGAAAACACTTGTTCTGCAGATTGCCAAGAAATAATTCAATTATCTTTTGAGGAGCAAAAGGAATTAAGAAAAGGAAAAGGAAACAGCAACAAAATCTTTAAGAAAGGTCGCTCTGAAGCTTTAAAATTTAAAAAATAAAGTCATGCAAAAAATCGAATTAATGGCGCCAGCCGGTAATTTTGAATCTATGCAAGCTGCTTTAGATAATGGTTGCGATTCTATTTATTTTGGGGTAGAGCAACTAAATATGCGTGCAAGAGCTTCTGTTAATTTTACTTTAGATGATTTAGAAGAGATTTCTAAAAGATGTTCAGAAAAAAATGTGAGAACATATCTTACATTAAATACCATAGTTTATGATCATGATCTATCAATAGTAAAAACATTGATAAAACGCGCAAAAGAAGCAAATATTACGGCGGTAATTGCCATGGATCAAGCCGTAATTTCTATGGCGAGAGAACAACAAATGGAAGTGCACATTTCTACGCAAATCAATATTACAAACATAGAAACTGTAAAGTTTTACGCTCTTTTTGCAGATACTATTGTTTTAAGTAGAGAGTTGAGTTTACGACAAGTAAAAAAGATTACAGAAGCAATTGAGAAAGATCAAATAAAAGGACCTTCAGGTAGGTTGGTTGAAATTGAAATTTTTGGTCATGGAGCTTTGTGTATGGCGGTTTCGGGTAAATGTTATATGAGTTTGCATTCTTCAAATTCATCAGCAAACAGAGGTGCTTGTAAACAAAATTGCAGAAAAAAATATACGGTTATCGATCAGGAAACTGGTTTTGAAATGGAGTTGGATAATGAATACATAATGTCTCCAAAAGATTTGTGTACGATTGATTTTTTAGACCAAGTTGCAGATGCCGGAATAAAAGTTTTAAAGATAGAAGGTAGAGGAAGAGCACCAGAATATGTTGCCAAAGTAATTAAATGTTACAGAGATGCTATTGATAGTTTGGCAAACGGAACCTACGATAAAGCAAAAGTAATTTCTTGGATGCAAGAGCTAGAGAAAGTTTACAATCGTGGTTTTTGGAACGGATATTATTTAGGTCAGAAATTAGGAGAATGGAGTAAAGAGTCTGGTTCTCATGCAACGCAAAAGAAAGTCTACTTAGGGAAAGGAGAACATTATTTTGACAAAGCAAAAATCGGTCAGTTTAAAATTGATGCGTATGATGTTGCTTTAGGCGATACAATTCTAATAACCGGGCCAACAACAGGAGCACAAGAAATGGAAGTTAAGCAAATGTTTGTGAATGATGTTGCGGCTGAAAAAGCAACCAAAGGAGACGAAGTTACCATGAAATTAGATTTCAAAATAAGAAGAAGCGACAAGTTATATAAGATTGTAAAAACAGAATTCGCACAGAACTAATGGTAGTAATTACATTACAAAGAAACAAATGTATTGGTTGTAATTATTGTGTAGAAGTTGCTCCAAGTCAGTTTCAGATGTCAAAAAAAGACGGAAAATCTGTGTTATTACATTCCATAGAGAAGAAAGGTTTTTTCACTATAAAATCTTTTGACGAATCTATTTTTTATCCTTCTTTAGAAGCTAAAAAAGCATGTCCTGTAAAAATTATTGAAGTAAAACAAGTTTAAGAATTACATAAGATAAGTTTTAAAATAAAGTCCTCATCTATTGAGGGCTTTTTTTTGTTAAAAAAAGAGGTTTTTACACGAATACTAATTAAACCCATGCAAATACTAAACGGATTAAGAAGTAAACAATTTTTCAGACTACATTTGAAGTATCAATAAATTAAAAACTAGTTTTGTTAACTTTCATAAAGCTATTTTTTCATTCTTTGAGAATGCGTATATTTACGAATTAGTGAAGATGAGGCGGTGTGTTAGTATCTGCTTGATAATCAATTTATGAACCAAGAGGTTTTTAGGTTTTATAGCGATGTTTTTAGTGGATTTGCTGCTAATAATAAACTTTAAAGACTATCAACTATAAAAATATATATACTTACATGGCATGTGGAAGTTGTGGTACAACAGAAAATGGAGTACCAAAAGGTTGCAAGAGTAATGGTAATTGTGGGTCAGGAACCTGCGGAAGTGGTAGTAATAAACTAGCCGTTTTTGATTGGTTGTCTAACATGACGTTACCAAGCGGACAAGAAAGATTTAATATTTTTGAAGTCCGTTTTAAAAACGGAAGGAAACATTTTTATACAAACCCAGATAATTTACCCATCACTATGGGAGATATTGTGGCGGTAGAAGGATCTCCAGGACATGATATTGGTACGGTTTCTCTGGCAGGAGAGTTGGTAAAAGTGCAAATGAAAAAACGCAAAATTACCGCAGATCATGAAGATGTAAAGAAAATTTACAGAAAAGCGAGTCAGAGAGATATCGATATTTGGCAAGAGGCAAGAGGGAAAGAAGAAGAAACGCAAAGAAAAGGTAGAGAAATTCTAGGTCGTTTAGGTTTACAAATGAAATTGTCTGATGTAGAATATCAAGGTGATGGAAACAAAGCTACATTTTATTATACAGCAGATACAAGAGTAGATTTTAGACAGTTAATTAGAGATTTAGCAAGTGCTTTTTCTATTCGTGTAGAAATGAAACAAGTAGGTGCAAGACAGGAAGCTGCGCGTTTAGGTGGTGTTGGTTCTTGTGGTAGAGAATTATGTTGTTCTACTTGGTTAACAGATTTTAGAAAAGTAACAACATCTGCGGCACGTTATCAGCAATTATCTTTAAATCCGCTAAAGTTAGCAGGACAATGTGGTAAACTAAAGTGTTGTTTAAATTTTGAATTAGACACGTATTTAGATGCTTTAAAATCATTTCCGAAACAAGATTTGGTATTAAAAACCGAAAAAGGAGATGCTGTTTTTGTAAAGATGGATATTTTTAAGAACCATCTTTGGTATACCTACAAAGAAGAACGTTTTAAATGGTTTAGACTTACGTTAGAACAAGTTTTAGAAATCATAGCGCTTAATAAAAATAATGAAAAATCTATTTCGTTAGAAGAATATGAAGCGGATGTAGAAATTCCTGTAAAAGTAGATTTCGAAGATGCTGTTGGGCAAGATAGTTTAACGCGTTTTGATGCTCCTAAAACAAGCAATCGTAAGAGAAGAAATAAGAAAAAACCGGCGGCAGTTGCTAATAATAATTCCAATAAGCCAAGGACAAGGTCTAACCCAAATCAAAAACCAAATCCTAACGAAAAGCCGAACAATAACCAAAAGCCGAACCCAAATCAGAAAAGAAAGCCACAGGCTAAGAAACAACCAAATACAAATCCAAATCAGAAGCCTAAAGCCAAACTGAATCCGAATGCAAATGCAAACCCAAATCAGAAGGCTAATGCAAACACTCAGCCTAAACCAAGGCCACAAAGAAAACCCAGACCGAAACCTCAAGGAGATGTAAAGAAACCTGAAGGAGAATCTAAGGATATAAAAAAGCCAGAAGGTGAAGTTAAAAAGGTAAATAAGCCAAGAAGAAATAATAGAAACCGTAAAAATAATAACCCTAAAAATGACAACAATTCTGAAAAGTAATCCTTTTTTAATTGTTTTAGGATCTCTTTTATTGCTGTTTTCTTGTGATGATAAATCAGATTTTAATCTATATAAATCAATAGATAATGATGGTTGGAAAGCGAATGAGAAAATATTTTTTGAGTTTGATGTAAAAGACACTATTTCTCCAAAAAATCTATTTATCAATATTAGAAATAATAATGAGTATGCCTATAGTAATTTGTACCTTATTACAGAGCTTGTTTTTCCTAATGAAACAAAGGTTGTAGATACTTTACAATACGAAATGGCAGATAAAACAGGACGTTTTTTAGGTGTTGGTTTTACAGAGATTAAAGAAAATAAATTATTTTATAAAGAAAAAAAGGCATTTCCAGTTTCTGGAAATTATACATTTAATGTGCGCCATGCAATGCGTAAAAATGGAGAAGTAAAACCAATTGAATTTTTAAAAGGAATTCAGGATGTTGGTTTTAGCATAGAAAATTAAATTAGAAAATGACACAGAAGAAAACGACAGATTTTAAAAAATATATTAAATGGTTTTGGTTGCTAGTCCTAGGTGGATTTGCATCAATATTATTATTGTTTTTAATTGCTTCTTGGGGTGGTTTAGGAAAATTACCAACGTTTGAAGAGTTAGAGAATCCAGAAAATAACTTAGCTACAGAAATTATTTCTTCAGATGGTAAAACATTGGGTAAATATGCTACAGAAAATAGAACACCTATTAAATTTACTGATTTACCAGATAATTTAATAAAAGCATTAGTAGCAACGGAAGATGAACGTTTTTTTGAGCATTCTGGTATCGATTTTAAAGGAACTGCAAGAGCTATCTTAAAACCCGGAAGTGGAGGTGCTAGTACAATTACACAGCAATTAGCAAAAATGTTATTTACTGGTAGAGCTTCTAGAAATATCTTTCTAAGAGTTGGTCAAAAAGTAAAAGAATGGGTGGTTGCTACAAAATTAGAAAGACAGTATACTAAAAACGAAATTCTTACAATGTACTTAAATAAGTACGATTTTATAAACCAAGCAGTTGGTATTCGTTCTGCAGCTCGTATTTATTTTGGTAAAGAACCAAAAGAATTAGAGGTGCAAGAATCTGCAATGTTGGTAGGGATGTTAAAAAATGCATCACTATTTAATCCTTTAAGAAGAGCTGAACGTGTAAAAAATCGTAGGGATGTTGTGTTAAAACAAATGAACCGTAGCGAATTTATTTCAGAACAAGAAAAAGATTCTTTACAGGCATTAGATTTAGGTTTAGATATTCATAAAGAAGGACATAGTGATGGTTCTGCAACTTATTTTAGAACGTATTTACAAAAATATTTAAGAAAATGGGTAGAGGAAAATCCGAAACCAAATGGAGAAGAATACAATATTTTTAGAGACGGTTTAAAGATTTATGTAACTATAGATTCTAGAATGCAAAAATATGCGGAAGAAGCTATTGAAGAACATATGTCTAATTTACAGTCTTACTTTTTTACAGAACAAAAAAGAAACAAAACAGCACCTTTTTATGATATAAAAGAATCTGAAATTAACAGAATTTTAGAAAGAGCTAAGAAAAACTCAGATAGATATAAGCGATTAAAAATTGCAGGAAAATCTAATAAGTATATTGATGAAGTTTTCAAAACAAAAACAGAAATGAGTGTTTTTTCTTGGAAAGGTGATATTGATACTATTATGTCTCCAATAGATTCTGTAAGATATTATAAATACTTTTTACGTGCTGGATTGTTATCTATTGAGCCACAATCTGGTCATATTAAAGCTTGGGTAGGAGGTGTTAATAACAAACATTTTAAATATGATGCTGTTGCGCAACAGAAAAGGCAAGTAGGTTCTACCTTTAAGCCATTTGTATATGCTGCTGCAATTAATCAATTAAAACTATCTCCTTGCGATGAGTTTCCAAACATACCTTATACAATTCCAAAAGGAAAATATGGAATACCTAAAGCTTGGACTCCAGAAAATGCAAGTAGAAAGTATGGTGGAATGCTAAGTTTAAAAGATGGTTTAGCGGGTTCTGTAAATACAATGTCTGCAAGATTAATAGATATGGTTGGTCCAGAAAATGTAGTGCGTTTAGCAAAATCTGCTGGTATAGAAAGTGATATCCCTGCAAACCCTTCTATTGCATTAGGAGCCGTAGATTTATCATTATTAGAAATGGTAAGTGCCTATTCTACATTTGCAAATCAAGGTTTACGAGTTGCACCAATGATTTTAACAAGAATCGAAGATAAAAATGGAACTGTTTTAGAAGAATTTACACCAGAAACGAAAGAAGTTTTAAGCGAAGAATCTGCTTACGTTGTGTTAGATTTATTAAAGGGAGTTACCCAATCTGGTTCTGGTGTTCGTTTACGTTTGACTTGGAAAAGAGCAGATTATATTACAGGTAATCCTTATGGATTTAAAAATCCAATTGCTGGTAAAACAGGGACTACTCAAAATCAATCAGATGGTTGGTTTATGGGGATTGTACCTAATTTAGCAACAGGTGTTTGGACTGGTGGAGAAGATAGAGCAACTCATTTTGCAGGTATTGCAAAAGGACAAGGGGCTACAATGGCTTTACCTTCTTGGGCATTATATATGCAAAAAGTATATGCAGATGAAACGTTAAATGTGAGTAAGGAAGATTTTGAAAAACCAGCTAATTTATCAATCAATATCGACTGTAATGATACATCTGATGATGAGGATACTCCTATAGATGTAGATACCGATTTTTAGTATAGAAAGAGTTTCCTAAGTTTTTAGGAGATTCTTTATTTCAATAAATTCTTTATTTTGTGCTAAATTTATTTTTTAGTAAATTACAAGAATGTCACTTCGCGCATAGTCGGGAAGCTCTAAAACACGAACATTATGATCAATAAAAAGGTAAAAAACGTAGAAGATGCTTTAAAAGGCGTTAAAAATGGAATGACTTTTATGTTGGGTGGTTTTGGTTTATGTGGAATCCCAGAAAATGCAATTTCAGAACTTGTAAAACTAGATATTAGAAATGTTACTTGTATTTCTAATAATGCAGGTGTAGATGATTTTGGTTTAGGCTTATTGCTTCAAAATAAACAAATCAAAAAAATGATTTCTTCTTATGTAGGAGAAAATGATGAGTTTGAACGGCAAATGTTATCTGGAGAGTTAGAAGTAGAGTTAACTCCACAAGGAACGTTAGCAGAAAAATGTAGAGCTGCACAAGCTGGTTTTCCTGCATTTTATACACCTGCAGGTTACGGAACAGAAGTTGCAGAAGGAAAAGAAACCAGAGAGTTTGATGGCAAAATGTATGTTTTAGAGCCTGCTTTTAAAGCCGATTTTGCCTTTGTAAAAGCTTGGAAAGGTGATGCAGCAGGTAATTTAATCTTTAAAGGAACTTCTAGAAATTTTAATCCGAATATGTGTGGCGCCGCAACAATTACAGTGGCTGAAGTAGAAGAGATGGTTGAGGTTGGAGAACTAGATCCAAACAATATTCATATTCCTGGAATATTTGTACAACGTATTTTTCAAGGTAAAGATTACGAGAAAAGGATTGAACAAAGAACGGTGCGTAATCGCGAATAATTATTCGTTTGTTATTCCTGCGTAGACAGGAATCGATACTGTATTAATTTTAAATTAATGATAAAGTTCTGTTTTTACAGGAATAACATGAGATCGAATTAATACATTTTCTAATTATCAAATCTATTAATCATCAAATTAATAATATGTTAGACAAAATAGGAATCGCAAAGCGAATCGCACAAGAAGTTCAAAACGGATTTTATGTGAACTTAGGTATTGGTATTCCAACCTTGGTTGCAAATTACGTCCGTGAAGGTATTGAGGTTGAGTTTCAAAGTGAAAATGGTGTTCTAGGAATGGGACCTTTTCCTTTTGATGGTGAAGAGGATGCAGATATTATAAATGCAGGGAAACAAACGATTACAACGATGCCTGGAGCAAGTTTTTTCGATTCTTCTATGAGTTTTGCTATGATTCGTGGGAAACATGTAGATTTAACAATATTAGGAGCAATGGAAGTTGCAGAAAATGGTGATATTGCCAACTGGAAAATTCCGGGTAAAATGGTAAAAGGAATGGGAGGCGCAATGGATTTAGTTGCATCTGCAGAAA
This sequence comes from Polaribacter sejongensis, assembly GCF_038024065.1. Taxonomy (NCBI): domain Bacteria; kingdom Pseudomonadati; phylum Bacteroidota; class Flavobacteriia; order Flavobacteriales; family Flavobacteriaceae; genus Polaribacter; species Polaribacter sejongensis. The sequence continues at coordinate 3,131,609 of NZ_CP150667.1, forward strand.
ATATTATTGTTGCCATGATGCACACCAATAAACGTGGTGAGTCTAAAATTTTAAAGAAATGTTCTTTGCCTTTAACGGGAGTTGGTTGTGTAACAAAAATAGTAACAAACTTAGCATTTTTAGAAGTAAGAGATAATGTGTTTCACTTGTTAGAAAGAGCTCCTGGTGTTTCTGTAGAAGATATTAAGAATGCAACAGAAGGAACATTGGTAGTTAATGGAGAAATACCAGAAATGAAGTTTTAAAATGAATTTATTTAAGAAAACATATTGGTTAATTTATCCAATTCTTATTGTAGTATTTATGTTCATTTTTGATCAATTATATACAATGGATAACTTCCTTTTAAAAGGAGGTATTTGTGCCGTTTTAGCATTTATAATATCGCCAAGAAAAAAAATAATTCTAACTCAAACAGGAAAAAAAAAGCAGATTACTTGGATATTTTTAAAGGATCCAATAGTGCTAGAACAATAAATTAAAAATAAGAGTGTTTTCCTTTATCAGGAAATTAAAAAGCATACATGAAGATAATATCATACAACGTAAACGGAATTAGAGCCGCATTAAAAAAAGGATTTTTAGATTGGTTAGAAGCCGCAAATCCAGATGTAATTTGCATACAAGAAACCAAAGCACATAAAGAACAATTAGATCTTACCGATTTTGAAAATGCAGGTTACCCATATCATTATTGGTTTTCTGCACAGAAAAAAGGATACTCTTCTGTAGCTATTTTTTGTAAAGAAAAACCAAATCATATTGAGTATGGAACTGGAATTGAATCTATGGATTTTGAAGGTAGAAATTTACGTGTAGACTTCGATGGTGTTTCTGTAATGAGCTTGTATTTACCTTCTGGTACTAATTCTGAAAGATTAGACTTTAAGTTTAAATACATGGATGAATTTCAAGAATACATCAATAATTTAAAACTCGAAATTCCGAATTTAGTAATCTGTGGAGATTATAATATTTGTCATGAAGAAATTGATATTCACAATCCAAAAATGAAAAATGTTTCTGGCTTTTTACCAGTAGAAAGAACATGGATTGGTGAATTTATTAAGAACGGATTTATAGATAGTTTTCGTTTTTTAAATCAAGAAAAACAAGAATATTCTTGGTGGAGTTACAGGGCAAATTCTAGAGCAAATAATAAAGGTTGGCGTTTAGATTATGCGATGGTTTCAGAACCTTTAAAAGAAAAAATTTCTAGAGCCTATATTTTACCAGAAGCAAAACATTCTGACCATTGCCCAATTGCAGTAGAACTCGACATTTAAAACAAAACATGAATAAATTAATTATATTCCTCCTTTTTACTAGTACTATTTTTTCTCAAATAAAAAAAGACACCTTAAAAGAGCCTGTTAGAAAAAGTTTTTTTTCTGATGCTGATTTAGATGCAATTGATAGCTTATTAGTTGATGAAAAATTTAATTCGGCTTTAGTAGATTCGTTAAGTTATGTAATAAATGATATAGATATTATAGGAAACACAAGCACTGTTTTAACAACAGATTTATTAAAATTACGTCTTACTGCTTTAAATAATAAAACGCCTTTTAATTTAGCGTTTAATCCTTCTTTAGAACAAGTAATTAATAGTTATTTATTGCATCGTAAAAGATACTATCCAGCTTTAATGGCAAAAGCAAAATACTATTTTCCAATGTTCGAGCAATATCTAGATCAATATGATATTCCTTTAGAAATGAAGTATTTGGCTATTGTAGAGTCTGCTTTAAGACCAAAAATTAAGTCTGGAGCTGGTGCAACAGGTTTGTGGCAATTTATGTATGGCACAGGAGTAGAGTTCGATTTAAAAGTGAGTTCTTATGTAGATGAGCGCCAAGACCCGGTAAAAGCAACCATTGCTGCTTGTAAATATTTAAGTCAGTTATTTACTGTTTTTGGAGATTGGGATTTAGCTTTAGCAGCTTACAATTCTGGACCTGGAAATGTAAGAAAAGCAATAAAGCGTTCTGGAGGATATACAAATTATTGGAATATAAGGCCTTATTTGCCGAGAGAAACTGCAAGTTATGTGCCTGCTTTTTATGCAACGATGTATATTTTTGAATATGCAAATGAACATAATATTTATTCTGAACTTCCACAGTTTTTTAATTTTCAGACAGATACAATTCATGTTAAAAGAACCATTAGTTTCGATCAAATTTCAGAGAAGATCGCTATTGATGAAGAGGTGTTGTCTGAGTTAAATCCGTCTTATAAATTGGATATTATTCCTTTTGTAGAAGATAAAAAATATGCTTTAATATTACCAAGTAACAAGATTATTGAGTTTTTAGATAAGGAAAAAGAAATTTATGCTTTGGCAGATACAGATGATGCGCAAAGAGAAAAACCTTTACCTAAGTATTTCGAAATGGATCAACGTATCCGTTACAGAGTAGTTAATGGAGATTTTTTAGGTAAAATAGCAAATAAATTTGGCGTTCGAGTAAGTGATCTAAAACGTTGGAATAGTTTAAAAACAAGCCGATTAAAAATAGGGCAAAGATTGTCTGTTTATCCTAAAAAGTTAGGGAAATAGTCTCTGTATAAAGAGACAGTAAAGTATTAAAACAGAACAGAAAAAATACATTGTAAACCTGCTGTAAAGTATTTCTGATAAACATTTTTGTTTTTCTTAGAAATACTTTAAAAGTGGAACAGTATTTGGAGTGTTAAACTTTTAGAAGTTAGAACCAACTTTATAACATAAAAATAACTAAACTCATGAAAAAAATATTTACGCTACTTGCATTTACAGTTTTATTTACCTCATGTGGTGGAGGTAATGATAAAATTACTTTACGATCATCTGTTGGTAAAGTAAACAAAGTAATGGTAGTTACTAAAGCTAGTGATTGGGCTGGTGATATTGGTAAAGAAATAAGAAATTCTTTTGGAGAATTGATGGTCGGTTTGCCACAACCAGAGCCTCTTTTATCTGTTTCTCAAGTGGCTCCTAATGGTTTTGGAAAGATGATGCAAGCTGGTAGAAATATTATGGTTATTGGTGTTGCCGATGAAGAGAAATATTTTGTTAGAAACAATGTTTATGCACAACCACAGACTATTGTTTATGTGTATGCTAAAGACAAAGAAGGCGTTGTAAACTTGTTTAAAAAACATCATGAAGAAATTATTAAAACCTTTATCGAGTCGGATGTTAAAATGCTTCAAAATTTGTTTCGCAAAAATAAATTAGATGATTCTCAATTTAAAACACTTCAAAATTTAGGAATTTCATTAACCATCAATAATAAATTTAACATCGTAGATGATACGGGAGATTTTTTATGGTTACGTCAGCATTTATCAAGCGGAATTGCAAAAACAGGAAGTAATAATATTTTAGTGTATTCTGTTCCTTTAGATGATGAAACACAAGTTTCTGATAGTATTGTAGCTGTTAGAAATAGAATTGGAAAGAAATACATACCAGGTTCAGATCCAGAAACCATGCACATGATTACAGAAAAAGCATATACTCCTTTTACCTTTGATGCAACTATAGATGGTAAAAAAGCGTATGAAACTAGAGGGAAGTGGGAAGTTAAAAACGATTTTATGGCAGGACCATTTTTAAACTATACAGTGGTGGATAAAAAGAACAACCGATTAATTATTTTTGAAGGGTTCACTTACGCTCCTTCTGTTAATAAAAGAGCATTTTTGTTTGAGTTGGAAGCAACTGCAAAATCTATGAAGATTAAATAAATAAAAGTACTTTATAAATATAAAAAAATCCGAAAGCAACTGCTTTCGGATTTTTTTATGTAATTCAACCCAAATTTAATTAAAAATGAATTCTCATATATTTTTTACGGATTTTATTCCGTTAGTAACCAATTTTTGCTCTCACTCTTTTTAGAACACCGTTAGCAACAACAGTTGCCTTTTCTGCTCCAATTTTTAAAGCCTCATCAAGTTCATGCTTATTTTCCATATAATGATTGTAGCGGTCTCTTATTGGAGAGAATTGCTCAAGAATCAATTCATATAAAGCTTGTTTTGCATGACCATAACCGTAATTACCACCTTCGTAATTAGCTCTCATGGTTGCTGTTTGTTCTTCGGTTGCAAGTAATTTATACAAAGCAAAAACATTATCGGTATCAGGGTTTTTAGGATCTTCTAAACCTAAACTATCTGTTTTAATAGACATTACTTGTTTTCTTAACTTTTTGTCTGGTAAGAAAATATTGATAAGATTATTTCTAGATTTACTCATTTTTTCACCATCAATTCCGGGAACTAATTTTGTGTTTTCTTGTATTCCTGGTTGTGGCGGAACCAATGTTTCTCCCACGATATTGTTAAACCTATTAGCAACATCACGGGTCATTTCTAAATGCTGTAATTGATCTTTACCAACTGGTACAATCTCTGCATCATATAATAAAATATCTGCAGCCATTAACATTGGGTAGGTAAATAAACCTGCATTAACATCTCCTAATCTATCAGCTTTATCTTTAAATCCGTGTGCTAAAGTTAGTCTTTGATACGGGAAAAAACAGCTTAAATACCACGTTAATTCTGTTGTTTGTGGTATATCACTTTGTCTGTAAAATATAGTTTTATTAATGTCTAATCCACAAGCAAGCCAAGTAGCAGCAACACTATACGTGTTTTCTCTTAATTCTTTTCCATCTTTAATCTGGGTTAAAGAATGCATATCTGCAATAAATATAAAAGATTCATTTCCTGGACTATTTGCCATCTTTATTGCTGGTAAAATAGCTCCTAATAAATTTCCTAAATGTGGAGTTCCTGTACTTTGTACACCTGTTAAAATTCTAGACATTATATTGTTTTTATCTTTTTTTTGATGGAGAGCTTCTCATTACTCTCTGCAATTACAAAAATAAGGTTTTGTTTAAGAAAACCTATCAAACAAAAGAATATTAGTATTTTTGTTTCTTAAGTAGCATTTAGGATAGTAACTTTATTCTCTTAAGTGATTACTATTTAAATAATCAAGCAACTTTTATTGATTCTATGAAGTACCTTAAAATTCCTTTTCTTTTAATTTGGCGCTTGTGGTTTTACCTTTTAATGATTGTAACAATTTTAGTGATGTCACCACTTTTATTGTTATTTACTTTTAAAGAAGAGCATTACCATATTTTTTGGAGAATCGCTAGAGTTTTATCTAAAGTGCTAATTTACGGAATGGGGTTTCGTTTAGATGTGCAATTTGATGAAGAATTAGAACCTAATAAAAGTTATATGTTTTGCCCCAATCATACTTCTTTAATGGATCCTTTTGTTTTGATTGCCATCAGTAAAAACCCTATTGTATTTGTTGGTAAGCAAGAGTTGGTTAAAATTCCTGTTTTTGGTTTTTTTTATAAACGAGTGGTTATTATGGTAGATAGAAATAATCCGGAAAGTAGAAGAAGAGTTTTTAGCATGGCTAAAAAGAGATTGCAAAACGGCGTAAGTATGGCTATTTTTCCTGAAGGATTAGTGCCTGAGGAAGATGTAATTTTAGCACCATTTAAAAAAGGAGCTTTTAGTTTAGCTATAGAGTTTGAGATACCAATTGTACCACAAGTTTATTACGATTGTAAACGGTTGTTTTCTTGGAACGTTTTTAAAGGTGGTATGGGAGTTTTTAGAGTGCGCCAGCACAATTTTATTGCTACAAAAGGATTGTCTATAAAAGAAAGAGATCAGTTAAAAGACAAAACATTCAATATCATTTACAACGATTTGGCAAATGATAAAAAGTTTATGAAAGATACAAATAGCACAAAATGAATGTAAAATTAAATCCCGGATATTCAGAAACAGAAGAACGCTTAAATGTTTGGTCTCATGGTTTAGGATTGCTTGCAAGTGTTATTGCTTTTCCTTTTTTAATTGTAAAAGCATCCAACTATACTAACTTTTGGGAGGTTACAAGTTTTGTGATTTATGGGTTGAGTTTAATTGTTTTATATGCAGCTTCTACATTTTATCATGCAGCAAAAAATCCGAAGAAAAGAAGACGGTTAAATATTTTTGACCATGCGGCTATTTATGCTTTAATTGCTGGGAGTTATACCCCTTTTTGCTTGGTCGCTTTAAATTCTGATTTAGGTTGGTATATGTTTATAGCTGTTTGGGTTTTTGCCTTAACAGGTATTATTTTAAAGCTATTTTTTACAGGAAGGTTCGATAAAATTTCTACAGCAATGTATCTTTTAATGGGGTGGCAAGTAGTGTTTTTCATAAAACCTTTAATGGTTGCTTTACCCACTTTTAATTTAAATTTATTAATTGGTGGAGGAGTTTTTTACACCATCGGAGCTATTTTATATTCCATTAAAAAGATACCATATAACCACGCCATTTTTCACGTATTTGTTTTATTGGGCAGTATCAGTCATTTTATAGCAATTTACTACTTGTAGTTTTTAAATCCAGTCTTTAAAAGGATGTTTACTAATGCTAGAATTATAGTATTTTACATCCCCAGTAACTTCTTGGTCTAACCAATTTGGTTTTATAAAAGTTTCAGTTTCTGAGTTTAATTCTACTTCTGCAACCGTTAAACCTTGGTTGTCGCCATAAAATTCATCCACCTCATAAGTGTGATCACCAACTTTAACCAAATATCTTGTTTTATCAATAATACTTGGTTCGCACAATAAAAGTAAACTTTCGGCTTCCGATTTTTCAATTTCCTTTTCCCACTCAAAACGGGTTGTTCCTGTAGCGTTAGATTTTCCTTTAATAGTCATAAAAGCTTTTTCATCGGATATTCTAACTCTTACAGTTCTGTTTTTATCAGAATTTAAATACCCTTGTTTAATACTTTTTTGAGCATAACTTTCACTTTTAAAATCGTCATTTTTCACTAAAAATTTTCTTTCTATTTCTAAACTCATAAAATGGATGTTTTTTGCTGTAATTTAAGTATTGTAATAAATAGTGTTATTTTTTATTCTGATAAATGCCAAACACAAAATCAGATTGGTTTTCTTTTAGATACTTGTCTTCTAGGGCAAAAAGGTTGTTTAAAACTTGTTCTTTTTCGGTGTCTAATTCGTAAAAGTGATGAGAAATATCTCTAAGTGTGCTCATCAATAAATTATTTCCATAAGGTCTTTCTATAAGGGTGTTATAATGTTTGTGAATTGCCGGAATAATACTCTCAGAATCTACGCATTCAGAAGGGTCTGCTATAATCATTCGAAGTACACCAACGCCTCGGTATTTATTTTTATGTTGCTTACTTTTAAACCGTGTTCTAAATTTCTTAGGAATAGATTTTAACGCTTCATTGATGGCTGTAATTTGTGTTTTAGAAAACTGATGCCTTGTTGCGCCTACAAATTCATTAATTATAAGCAATCCATCTGGCTTTAATACTTTTTGTATGCTACCGGATAATAAAGAGTCTATTTTATCAAAATGATGTAAAGAAGCTTTAAAGAATATAACATCAAAATCATTTTCTTTAAACTCAAAATCATCAATGTTTTTAGCAATAAATTTAATGTTTGTTAGACCATTTTTTGCTGCTTTTTTCGCTGCTTTTTGTAGTAAGTTGTCAGCAATATCTAAACAAACAACTTCTTTAAAAATGGTATTGTTTTTAGCCAATTCAATTTCTGGATTGCAAATACCAGAACCTAAAGAAAGAAGCCTTAGGTTGGTTTTGTCTTTCAAAAAATCATCCGTAAGAAATTGAATATAACCTATATTTTTATCACCAGAAATTAAAAGATTCCATCGTTCTACAACCTTAGGAATAGACCAAAAGTTAGAAGAAATAGAGGCAGTATTGTTAAAAGCACTTTTTGTTCTACCTTCTTTGTTAAACGTAAACTTAGAAAAGAAAAACTTGCTACCTCGTTGTATTGCTTTAAAATACGTGTCTATAAAGTCATCTAAAGTAATCAGTTTCATATTCTATTTTACAATTGGTACAAAAATACTTTTTTAAAATAAACTGTCATCCTCTATAAGTATTCTTTTTAGTTAGATTATTTATAACAAATTAGAATATATCTTAGAAATAGGGTTTAAAAGTGTACTAATACTAGCATGTTTACGTTTAATGATAAAAAAGAAATATCTTTGAGATATTAAACTTAATCGATGAAAAAACTCTTTATACTTTCTATCTTATTTTTCTCAGTATCGTTTTCTGCTCAGACAGATTATAGTGCTTCTTGGGAAGACTTTTATTCTTACAACAATGTAAAAGATTTTGTGAAGGTAGATGATGTAATTTATGCCTTATCAGACAATGCTGTTTTTACGTATGATGTGGTTACAAAAGAGATTGAAAAACTGTCTTCCGTACAAGGTTTGTCTGGAGAAACTACAAGCTCTATTCATTATAATAGTGCTTTTAGAAGGCTTGTAATTGGTTATGAAAACGGATTGGTAGAGGTTGTAGATGAGGATGGTATCATAACTATTTCTTCGGATATTGTTAGTTTTAATCAATCTGGAGAGAAAAGTATCAACGATATTACAGAGTATAATGGCAAACTGTATTTGTCTACGCCATTTGCTATTGTAGTATATGATATTGATAGATTAGAGTTTGGAGACACCTATTTTATTGGTTCGGGTTCTAGTGCTATAAGGATTAATGCAACGACTGTTTTAAATGATGTTATTTATGCAGCTACCGAAGACGGAATTTATACAGCCGATATAAACAATACATCGTTGATAGATTTTAATAATTGGAATCAGCAATTTAACGGCAATTATTTTAAGGAATTAGTAACGTTTAATAATAAGGTATTTACAATTTCCGGATCGAAATTATATGAAATAAATGGAAGTGTTTTAAATGAAAGAAGAGATTTTTCTCAACCCATTATTTCTATTAAAAGTTCAGCCTCTTTTTTAACGGTTACTTTAGGTCAAAATTCTGTAATTTTTGATACTGCTTTAAATACCGCTTTTCAATTTAACACCACACCAGATTTCAACTTTACGCTTAACAATTCTTTTTTTGAAGATGATACCATTTTTTTAGCAACCACAGAATTTGGTGTTTTGCAAAGTAATAGTACTAGCGTCGATTATTTAGAAATTCACCCAGAAGGACCTTTAGAAAATGATGTGTTTTCAATAGCAGCGAGCAATAATAATGTTTGGGTTGTTTATGGTGGTTATACAGATGTTTATGCGGTAATTCAGAATCGTAAGGGGTTTAGTCACTTTAATGGAGAAAATTGGTTAAACACTAAGTTTGATGTAAATTATCCTGTTATAGATTTAAACCATATTTCTATAGATCCAAATGCAGAAAATAGAGTATATATTAGTTCTTTTGGACAAACAGATGACATTAATAGCGTTTCTACAGGAGGTTTATTAGTGGTAGAAAATGATGAGATTAAAACATTTTATAATCACAATAACAGTAATAGTGCTATAGAAAGGAACAACCCTGATAATGCATACATAAGAGTTAGTGGTACCGTTTTCGATTCTCAAGGAAATTTATGGATTACCAATATAGGTGTAGATAACGAGTTAGTCAAATTTTCTGCAAGTGGTAATTGGTCTAATTTTGATATGAGATCTGTAGAAACAGATGCTACTAAGGCTGGTTTAAGTGAAATTGATATAGATAGCAATAATAGTCTTTGGTATGGCTCAAGAGGAAACGGAGTCTATGTTTTTAATGAGAACGGAAATAGAAAAAAAGCATTAGTTGCTACACCAAATTTAGGAAACCTTCCGGATGCAAATGTGGAAGCAGTGGCTGTGGATGGTAGTAATAGAGTTTGGATTGGTACTAGGTCTGGTTTGGTAATGTATAGTAATGCATCAGGTGTTTTTGATGATGCTACACCAAATGCAAATGCAGTAGTTATTAACGGAAACGCGGAAGGTTTTGGAGAAAGACTTTTAGGAGATCAACGGGTTAATAGCATTGTGGTAGATGGTGCAGATAATAAATGGTTTGGTACAGATAATGGTGGTGTAATTTATACCAATCCAAACGGACAAACAACTCTTGCCAATTTTAGTATGGACAATTCGCCATTACCATCTAATAAAATTGTAAAAATAGCGGTTGATGAAAGTACCGGTAAAGTTTATTTTGCAACCAACAAAGGTATTGTAGTTTATAATAGTAAGGTGGCGCCTTTTGGCGATGTTATTCCAGATATTTACGCCTACCCAAATCCTGCTTTAAAAAATCATGAAACGGTTACTATTGATGGTAGAAACGGTACACATTTACCAAAAGGAACCAACGTAAAAATAATTGATGTTGCCGGTAACTTAGTATATGAAACCAATGTGGTAGAAGGACAGGAGTTGCAAGGAGGAAAAGTAGTTTGGGATAAAAAAAACCTTGCAGGTACTAATGTCGCTTCCGGAATTTATATTGTGTTGTTATCTAATGAGGATGCAACGGAAACAGGGGTTACTAAAATTGCAATTGTAAATTAAAATGGCTGTTGTAACTACAAAAGCGATTGTTTTAAGTGCTTTAAAATTTGGAGACTCAAGCTTAATTGTAAAATGTTTTACGGAAGAAGAAGGGGTAAAGTCTTATTTAATTAGAGGTATTTTAAAAGCTAAAAAAGGAGGGTTGAAAGCAGCTTATTTTCAGCCATTAACGCAGTTAACAATTGTTGCAAGCCACAATAATAAAGGGACTTTAAATTCTATTAAAGAGGTTCAGGTTTCATACCCTTATCAAACTATCTATAGAGATATTGTGAAGCAATCTGTGGTGTTATTTTTATCTGAAGTATTGTCTTATGCAATAAAAGAAGAGGAAAAGAATGAAGGGCTTTATGAGTATTTAGAATCGGGACTTATTTGGTTGGATTTACATAATAAAATTGCAAATTTTCATTTGTTATTTTTACTGAATTTAACCCGTTTTCTTGGTTTTTATCCAGATTTGTCTGATGCTGATAAATTGGGATTTGATTTAAGCGAAGGGGTTTTCTCTGATTTAACCTCTCAAAAAAACCTCATTTCTGGTAATTATTATTACCAATTCAAAAAACTGTTAGGAATTACTTTTGATGAAATAGAAAATGTATCTTTTGGTAAACAAGAAAGACAGATCGTTTTAAAAATTATAATTCAGTATTTCGAACTACACTTAGATGGATTTCGAAAGCCAAAATCACTTCAAATTTTAGAAACTGTTTTTAGTTGATACACCAAAGTGTTCAGCTAAAAAGACTCAAGACCACTTCGCTAAAAGATACAAGAAATAAGATTTTTTCAATCAACTATTTTTTAGTTTGAAAAAACTTTTAATTTTTCTTCTTTTTACCTTCTTCAGTAAAATTATCGTTTATTGCTCTTTCTGTTTTTATAACACTAACTAAAATAGACAATAGCGCTAAAACCATTGGTTGCCAAGTTAATTCTATAGTAGCAAAGTTTACAAGAGCTAAAGCACCTAAAAACGAAATACCAGAGTAGATTAAAAAACTTTTATTGAAATTAGCATTTGCAAAATCCCATATTTCTTGGTTTAGCATTGCTTTTGGTGTTTTGTAACCATAAATTCCATTCACTTTTTTTGGAGGGAATTTCCAAAAAAGAATACTGATTAAAAATAATAAACCGTTTGTGGTAAGTATATATATTAAAGTTTCACTCATAATTCTAATTTTTTAATTTTGCTACTACCTACTTTTTCAGAGGTCTTAACAATCCTTCTTGCGCTACAGAGGCAATTAATTTACCGTCTCTTGTAAAAATATTTCCTTTAGATAAACCTCTAGCTCCAAAAGCATTTGGAGATTCTACAGAATACAACATCCAATCATCAAAATCGAAATCTCTAAAAAACCACATAGAATGATCTAAACTTGCAGTTTGAGTATTTCCAAAATTGTAATTACTTGCATTCGGATTAAAAGCGGCGTTTAGTATGTTATAATCAGAAATATAGGCAAGAATTTCTTGTTTTGTTCTAAAATCCATTTCTTGCTTTTTACCTTTTAAGCGAAACCAAACTTGCTCATTGGGAGGTAAGTTTTCTGGTTGTAACGGGTTTGGTATTCTTACCGGTTTAAACTCTATAGGTCTTTCTATACTTAAAAAGTATTTCATAGATTTTGGTAAAAAATCACCAAATTTTTCCAACATATCATCCCAACTCAATAATTTTTCTGGTTGTTTTATGCTAGCATCAAATGTAGCTTGATGTTCAAAACCATCTTCTTCTTTATGAAATGAAGCCGCTAGAATAAAAATAGTTTTTTCATTTTGGCTTGCAGTAACTCTTCTTGTAGAAAAACTACCTCCATTTCTTACTTCTTGTACATGATAATTAATAGGAATTGTTAAATCTCCAGCCTCTAAAAAATAAGAATGTAAAGAATGTAAAAAACGATTTTCTGGTATGGTTTTATAAGCGGCATTAACTGCTTGTGCTATAACTTGTCCGCCAAAAACATTTGGACTACCAATGGTTACGCTATTTCCGCTAAAATTATGATTGCCTAAATCTTCTAAATTTAAAAGTGAAATTAATTCTTTAGTGTTTTTCATACTTAGTTTCTAAAGTTTTAAATGGAAATTTTTGTTGAAATGGAGTTGGTTGAACTCTTTGCAAAAATAACTTTAAAATTTTGTTTTTAATAGTTTTCTGATGACGAAGATACATGGTTAAATCTTGAGGAACTGCGCCAACAGAACTTTTTATTTCGCTGGCAGTTCTTCCAAAATTAATGGTTTTTAAATTTTTATCGATGGCAATTTCTATATAATCGTACAACATTCTTTGGTAAATAGCATGCTCTCTATTTAATTGATAATCGATGCCTACAAAATGTGCGTCTAAAGATTCTTGGTTGATAATTCCAGATACAAATCCTACAATTTTATCATCCAAACAATAAGATTTTAAAATATAATTTTCTCCGAACAGTTTTTTAAAATCTCTGTAAGTTTCTAGATTAAAAACACCTAAATTAAAATCTGCATTAGAGGCTACTTTTTCATACAGTGTAGTCATTTCTGGCAATATCTTATCAATGTTTTCTAAAGTGACATCTTTTATTATAATTGCAGCGCTCTGTTTAAAAGCTTTTTTAGCTTTTACCCTAAATTTGGTTTTCATAGCAGCTAAATAATCATCAAAATTTTGCCAATTTTCATGTAATTGAAGCTTCATATTTGGCTCTACAGAAAACGGATGATAACTAAATTTTTTTAAGGTATCTGTTATGTCTAACGATTCCTTTGTAAAATCTTTTACAAGGAGTGCATCAATTTGTTTTTTTAGTTTTTTATCAGAATTTACAAAGTGATTAATGCTTTCTGCTAATTCTTTTAGAATGGCTTTTTTATCTTGATTTTCCGCTATAAAAATACCATGTTCTCCACTCACAAAAGGATTTCCGCAGATAAGCAGTTGTAACGGTTTTTTATCAGGAAATACATGCAGTTTCTTTCCAATATCTTTTAAAACTTCGAAGTCGTTTTTTATAGAATTTAGTTCAAAATTAATTATTGTTAAACAAGCAAAAGCTGTTGGCTTATTTTTTTGATCAACCAAAACAATATATGAAAACGTTATTTCTGGGTGATTTTGTTCTAAATACTTTAAGAAATCTGGATGAAAATAACTGTTTTTTCTACAATTTAAAGCATCCCATATTTGGGAAGGAATTTCATCAATAGAAGAGAAAAATTTGGCAGTATTTGTATGGGTGCAACAAATCAAATTAATTATATAGTTTTAGTTTTCTAAAAGGACTTTCTTTAGGTGCAAAGTTCCGTTTTCTTTAGTAATAATATTACTTTTTCTAAGGTAAATTTAGGTATTAACAATTTAAACAACTGTTATCTGATTGTTTTCAGCATTAAAAAACAGCCTATTTTAAGATTTTTAATTCCTAAAACGATGGTACCTAAAAATGACATTCTAATTTATGTTTTTTTACTGGTAAGTAATAAGTCGTAATACAAGGGTAACTGCTTACTAATTGGTTTATAATCTTTAACTTTTAACTCAACAATTAAAAATTATAACGTTTCTTTAACATTCTTACTTGTAAACTATTTAACGTGCTGAACGTCTTAAAAGTATATTTGCAAAAATCCAATACTTTATAAGTATAAATTAAAAGTACAACTAACCAATTATGAGAAAGATTATTCTAGCGATCCTAGGTGTTTTAACAATTGTAGGTGCTATCTTATTAGGCAATTACCTTATTGATAAAAACCAAAAACCAAAACCAACATTTGAAAGACAAATAAAAACTGTTTTTGTAGAAAATGTAATTAATAAAAATATTCCTATTATTTTAACTGCAAGCGGAAGCTTAATTGCAAAAAATAAAATAGAAATCTACTCTGAAGTTTCTGGAGTTTTAAAAGTTTCTAATAAATTATTTAAGGCAGGTACAAAATATAACCGTGGTGAAACTTTATTAGGTATAAATAGCGATGAATTTTACGCGAGCTTACAGTCTCAGAAAAGTAACTTGTATAATTTAATTACAGCTATTTTACCAGATTTACGTTTAGATTATCCGGTTGAATTTAAGAATTGGGAAAATTATTTACAAGGTTTTGATATGAATAAATCAACACCAAAATTACCTAAATTCTCATCAGATAAAGAAAAGTACTTTATTTCTGGACGAGGAATTTTAACAGCATATTATAATGTTAAAAACCTAGAAGTACGTTTGTCTAAACATCAAATTAGAGCTCCTTTTTCGGGTGTTTTAACTGAAGCTTTAGTTAGCCCTGGAACTTTGGTTAGAGTTGGTCAGAAATTAGGTGAATTTATAGATCCTAAAATATATGAAATGGAAGTTTCTGTAAATTCAGAATATGCAGACTTATTAAAAGTTGGTAATTCTGTTGACTTATCTAATTTAGAAAAAACAAAAAAATACACAGGAAAAGTGGTTCGTGTTAACGGAAAAGTTGACCAAGTAACACAAACTATAAAAGCATATGTAGATGTAATACATGCCGATTTAAAAGAAGGTATGTTTTTAGAAGCAGACTTAGTTGCAAAATCGGAAACTGATGCTATCGAAATTTCTAGAAAATTATTAGTAGATAACCAATCTGTTTATACAATTAAAAACGACAGTATTTTAACGTTAACAAATATTCAACCAGTTTATTTTGGTAGCGAAAAAGTGGTGATTAAAGGTTTAGATAATAATCAAAAAATATTAACACAAGTATTGCCAGGTGCTTTTGACGGTATGATTGTAAAAATTAATAAACAGTAATTAGATGAAAAAAATAATTACATATTTTATTAAATATCCTGTTGCGGTAAATGTCTTTATTATTGCATTTGTAGCTTTTGGTTTAGTGGGCGCTCTTACAATGAAATCGTCTTTTTTTCCGTTGACAGACTCAGAATTGATAAACATATCTTTAGCATATCCAGGTGCTTCTCCTGCAGAAATGGAAGAAGGTGTTGTTCTTAAAATTGAAGATAATTTAAAAGGAATTGTTGGTGTAGACCGTGTAACCTCTGTTTCTAGTGAGAACTCTGCAACGGTAAATATAGAGGTAGAAAAAGGGAAAGATATAGATGTTGTTTTAACAGATGTTAAAAATGCGGTAGATAGAGTTCCGTCTTTTCCTTCTGGTATGGAGCCTGCTGTAATTGCAAAAGTAGAAAATATTAGACCAACCATTAGTTTTACGATTAGTGGAGACGATATTTCATTAGGTTCTTTAAAACAGTATGCTAGAAATATAGAAAATGATATTAGAGGGATTGAAGGAATTTCTCAAGTGTCTCTTTCTGGATTTCCAGACGAAGAAATAGAAATTGCTGTAAAAGAAAACGATTTACGTGCGTATAATTTGTCTTTTACAGATGTAGCAACGGCTATTCAAAACTCTAATCTTTTAATAACTGGAGGTAATATTAAAACTGCTCAAGAAGATTATTTAATTAGAGCAAGTAATCGTTCTTATTATGGTGTAGAATTACAAAACCTTATCGTTAGAACGGAAACAAACGGACATATAATTCGCCTAAAAGATATTGCAGAGGTTAAAGATACTTGGTCTGAAACTCCAGATAGATTATACTACAATGGTAATTTGGCCATTGATATTTCTATAAGTAATACAAACAATGAAGATTTACTTTCTTCTGCGGATAAAATTAAAGAATACATCCACAAATTTAATCAGCAAAACCAAAATATTCATTTAGATATTACAGATGATAGAAGTGTTACTTTACAGGGTAGAACCAAACTTTTAATAGAAAATGGAGTTGTAGGTATTTTACTTGTACTTTTCTTTTTAGCATTGTTTTTAAATCTGCGTTTGGCAATTTGGGTGGCCTTTGGTTTGCCTATTTCATTTTTTGGAATGTTTATTTTAGCAGCACAATTTGATGTTACTATAAATATCTTATC
The DNA here is from genome assembly GCF_038024065.1 of Polaribacter sejongensis. NCBI lineage: Bacteria > Pseudomonadati > Bacteroidota > Flavobacteriia > Flavobacteriales > Flavobacteriaceae > Polaribacter > Polaribacter sejongensis. The sequence continues at coordinate 3,147,991 of NZ_CP150667.1, forward strand.
GCTGTTTGGTATGATTATCGTTATTGGTATTTTGGTGGATGATGGAATTGTAATTGGAGAAAACATTTATCATCATTATTATGATTTAGGTAAATCTAAAATTCAAGCAGCCATAGATGGTACAATGGAAGTAATTCCGCCAATTGTTTCGGCAATACTAACGACTATTATTGCTTTTTCGACCTTATTTTTTGTAGATGGTAGAATTGGTAATTTCTTTAGTGAAGTTTCTACAGTTGTACTTTTAACATTAACAGTTTCTTTAATTGAAGCCTTAATTATTTTACCAGCACATATTGCACACTCTAAAGCTTTAGATAGAAAAAGGAAAGAAAATGGTGAAGTGAAAAAGAAGAATGTAATTGATGCTTTTTTTAATAAAATAAACAGATTTGCAGACGGATGGTTAACAAAAGTAAATGAAAAACTATACGTACCTTTTTTAAAGTTTTCTTTAAAAAATAAAATATTTGCTTTTTCAATGCCTATTGCGTTGTTAATCTTTAGTATAACATCTATTGGTGGAGGAATTGTAAGAACATCGTTTTTTCCTTCTATTGCAAGTGATAAAATACAAGTAACCTTAAAAATGCCACAAGGTACAAACGAGCAAATTACGGATTCTATAATTTCTAAAATTGAAGAAAAAGTTTGGTTGATAAATAAAGAATACACAGCAAAACAATCCGGAAACGAGCAGGTTGTACAAAATATCATAAAAAGAGTTGGTCCAGGAAGTGCGAATGCTACTTTAAATATCAATTTATTGGCAGGAGAAAGTAGAGAGTTTTCATCACCAGAAATAACAAATTCTATTAGAGAAAAAGTAGGAAAAGTGTACGGTGTAGAAAGTTTAATTTTTGGTTCTGGAGGTAATTTTGGAGGAAGTCCAGTTGCAGTTTCTTTATTGGGAAATAATATTGAAGAGTTAAAAGCTGCAAAAGCAGAATTAAAGCTAGAGTTAGAAAATAATCCTTTATTAAAAGATATTTCTGATAATGATCCGGCAGGAATTAAAGAGGTAAGCATTACTTTAAAAGACAATGCCTATTTATTGGGCTTGAATTTACAATCTGTAATGGCGCAAATTCGTAATGGTTTCTTCGGATTTCAAGCACAACGTTTTCAAAGAGGACAAGACGAAATTAAAGTCTGGGTACGATATAATAGAGAAGATAGATCTTCTATTAAAAACTTAGATGATATGCAAATTGTAGCTCCAAACGGATCAAGAATTTCGTTTTCAGAAATTGGAACGTATCAAATTAAAAGAGGAGATATTGCTATAAATCACTTAAACGGAAAAAGAGAAATTCAAGTTTCTGCAGATTTAAAAGATCCAAAAGAAAGTGCAACTGAAATTTTAGATGATATTAAAACACGAGTAATGCCGTTAATAATTTCTAAATATCATTCTGTATCTCCACTTTACGAAGGTCAGAATAGAGAGGCCCAAAAAACCATAGATTCTTTAGAATGGTTAAAGTGGATTATTTTAGGCTTAATTTATATTGTAATAGCGTTTACATTTCGTTCTTATAGTCAGCCGTTGTTATTACTTATAATGATTCCTTTTAGTATGATTGGGGTCGTTTTAGGGCATTATATTCACGATTTTCCAATCAACATTTTATCTTGGCTAGGTATTATTGCACTGGTAGGTATTATGGTAAATGATGGGTTGGTTTTAATAGGTAAATTTAACGCTTATTTAAAAGAAGGAATGTTATTTGATGACGCTTTAGTCTTGGCTGGTCAATCTCGTTTTAGAGCAATTTTCTTAACTTCTTTAACTACAGTAGCTGGTTTAGCCCCTTTAATGTTAGAAAAAAGTAGACAAGCACAATTTTTAATTCCGATGGCAATTTCTATTTCTTACGGAATTGCAATTGCTACTATTTTAACCTTGGTAATGTTACCATTATTATTGTCTGTTTCTAATTCTATAAAAGTTGGACTTAAATGGTTGAAAACAGGAGATAAAGTAAATAAAGAGGAAGTAGAAAGAGCAATTATAGAATCTAAATTCGACGAACATGAAGATCATTAGAAAAACCATATTATTAGTAGGGTTTTTATCGACTTTACAAGGAATTTCACAAGAAATTTTAACGAAGAAAGAGGCACTAGAAATTACCTTAGAAAATAATTTCGGAATTAAAATAGCAAACAATAACTTAGAAGTTGCAAACAACAATAAAAGTATTTACAATACTGGTTTTTTGCCAACCGCAACCGTTACTTCGGGTGCAAATTATAGTAATAATAATCAAACCAACACACCACAAACGGGAGCGGCAACATCTACTACAGGTGCTGTAACTAAGTCTTATAACGCAAGTATTGGTTTAAATTATACTCTTTTTGATGGATTGGGAAGAAAATACAATTATCAGCAATTAAAAGAAACCTATAATTTAACCGAATTACAAGCTAGAGAAACGATAGAAAATACGTATTTACAATTGTTTACGGCGTATTTTCAAATTGCAAGGTTATCAGAAAATAAAACAAATTTAGACGAAGCATTGTCTATTTCTAAACAACGTTTACTGCGTGCAAAATATCAATACGAATACGGGCAATCTACCAAGTTAGAGTTGTTAAATGCAGAGGTAGATGTAAATAATGATAGCATAACATTAATAAGTGCTAAACAGCAGTTAAGCAATGCAAAACGTGGTTTAAACATTATTTTAGGAATTGAAAAAGTAGTAACTTATAATGTTGAAACGGAGGTTGTTTTTAATAAAATGATGAATTTAGAGGAACTTCAGCAAAAAACAATTGCTAATAATTCTACCCTTAAACAAAATGAAAAAAACATTGCAATTAGTGAGTTTAATATTAAAGTAAATAAGGCTAATTATTTACCTTCTTTAGCTTTAAATACATCTTATGGTTGGAACCAGAATGATAATGAAAACCTTGCCAATGCCTTTCAGCCAAAATCTACATCATCTAACGGGTTAAATGCTGGTTTAAGTTTGTCTTGGAATTTGTTTGATGGTGGAAGCACAAAAACGAAGGTTGCCAATGCAAAAATTGATTTAGAAAATCAGCAAATACTATTAGAGCAACAAAAAGTGACCATCAATAATAATTTAAAAAATACTTGGGAGAATTATCAGAACCAATTATTTATTATAAAAGCACAAGAAAAAAATGTGTCAACAACACAGAATAATTTCGATAGAAGTACAGAGCGTTATAAATTGGGACAAATAACATCTATAGAATTTAGGCAAGCACAAATTAATTTACTAAACTCTAAAACATCTTTTAACAATGCTAAATTTGATGCAAAACTGATAGAATTACAACTTTTACAATTAAGTGGAGATATTTTAAATGTCAATTTTTAAAAACTGATTTTGGTCATATTTTAAAATAATCTTATGTTTTATTTTTGAATTCAAAATTATATGAATATGAGCTTTTTAAATATACCACAAGTCTCTTGGGTAAACGGTACCATTATGATAGGCATTTTTGCATTGGTTGTTGTTGGCCTAGTTGTAGCCGTTTACTTATTAATGAGCACAGATAAAAAAGCAAAATAATTTTATTTTCCCCCTAATATTAATAAAAGCCTGAGTTTATCTTGGGCTTTTGTTATTGCAATAAACTAGAATATACTTTATTTTTACACTAGGTTTCACTATTTTTATAGGTAAAAAATAAAGTATAATGACAAGTAAGTTAGAAATTAATTTTGGTTACCTTTTTGAGGAAGATTTAATTTTAGAAATAGAAAAATTGGGTGTTTCTAAAACTTTTAAAGAAGATACAACCATTATAGAAGTTGGAGATTATATTAAATCGATGCCTTTATTAATTTCTGGAGCTATTAAAATTCTTAGAGAAGATGAAAAAGGAGATGAAATTGTTTTATACTATTTAGAAAAAGGAGATACTTGTGCCATGACACTTTCTTGCTGTATGGGACAAACAAAAAGTAAGATTAGAGCGGTTGCAGAAACAAATGTTGAATTAATTATGTTGCCAAAAGAAAAAATGGCAGAGTGGTTAGGAAAATATAAATCTTGGCAATCTTATATTTTACAAACGTATCATAATAGAATGGATGAGCTTTTAGAAGCCTTAGATACCATCGCTTTTCTAAAAATGGACGAACGCCTTTTTAAATATCTTAAAGATAAGGCAATGGTTACCCACAATGATGTTTTAAATGTTACCCACAAACAAATTTCTGAAGATTTACATACGTCTAGAGTTGTCATTTCTAGATTGCTTAAAAAGTTAGAAAACGAAAGTAAAATTCAATTATTTAGAAATAGTATTAAGGTTTTAGAACTGTAACATTAGTTACTGTGTAATTTAAAGTGGTGTCTTATTTTTGTAATAAAAAAGATGAAATCTCTTACATTAATCGTCGTAATTGTCTTAGTTTTTGGTTGCAAAGATTCTAAAAAACCCACATATTCTAAAGGAAACGATGTCTTAGAAACTCAAGAACATGCCGGTAAAAAGTTATTAGAAACAAACTGTTACGTTTGCCACAACCCAACAACGATAGAAGATAATAGAATTGCACCACCAATGATTGCTATAAAAAAGCGTTATTTAATGGGGAATAACTCTAAAGAAGCATTTATAAAGTCGATACAAGATTTTATTAAAAACCCAACAGCAGAAAATGCTAAAATGTATGGGGCTGTAAAACGTTTTGGAGTAATGCCAAAACAAGCTTTTCCTGAAGAAACTATCAAAGAAATTTCAGATTATATGTTTGAGTTTGAAATTGAAAAACCAGAATGGTTTGAGGAACATTATAATCAACAACATGGTAATGGAAACGGAGGCGGTAAAGGAATGGGAAATAGCACTGGAAACGGAAAACAAAGACAGCAGCAAGGAAATAATTTTAAAAACTTATCTTATAGCGAAAGAGGTTTAAAATATGCGCTATCCACCAAGGCTGTTTTAGGCAAAAACTTAATGAGTAAAATTCAAAAAGAAGGAACTCTAGCATCATTAAATTTTTGTAATGTGCAAGCTTTTCCTTTAACAGATAGTATGTCTGTTGTACATAAAGCAACCATAAAAAGAGTCTCTGATAAACCAAGAAATATTAAAAATGTTGCAAACACTTTAGAAAAAGGTTATATTAATATTTTTAAAGAAGAGGCTAAAAAAAATAAAGAGTCAGAACCAATTGTAGTAGTATCTTCCGAGGAGGTAAAAGTATATTATCCTATCAAAACAAATAGTATGTGTTTGCAATGCCATGGAAAACCAACCTCAGATATTAAAAGCACTACATTGGCACAAATAGACAAGTTATATCCAAAGGATTTAGCATTTGGATATAGTGAAAATCAAGTAAGAGGAATTTGGAGTATTACCTTTAATAAATAATCATATAAAGTTCTTAGGCATGAGTAATTTTTCAGAAATTATAAATCAAGATAAACCTGTTTTAGTAGATTTTTTCGCAGAATGGTGCGGACCATGTAAAACCATGAGTCCAATTTTAAAAGAAGTAAAAGATGCATTAGGTGATGCAGTTTCTATTGTTAAAATAGATGTTGATAAAAATCAATCGTTAGCTGCAAAATATGAAGTTAGAGGTGTACCAACCTTAATTTTATACAAGTCTGGCAAACAAGTTTGGAGACAATCTGGTGCAGTACCTAAAAACCAGTTAATCACTATTATAAATAACAGTGGTAAGTAATTTAATACTAGGTTGATTAGAAATAGTTTTCTAAAAAGGACATTTTTGTCAATCTAAATTTATTTCAGATTCTTATGAAGGTAGAACTTGATTAAGTTGATGTTTTGAAAAAGTTAAGTCTTTTAAACCTTTTTTTAGACAGCCTCTTTTATTTAGAAATACAATCTAAACTATAAAAACCACCACAATTTTCGGTTCTCTTTTTAGAAAATTGAGTAATTAAATATGCCGTTGTAATTAAGTTTCTTAATTCGCATAAATCTATAGAAAGTTCAGAATGGTCATAAAGGCGTTTGTTGTCTTCATAAAGTACTTTTAAACGCTTTTCTGCTCGTAACAAACGCTCGTTAGAACGCACAATACCTACATAATTCGTCATAATAGTTTTTACTTCATTTCTATCATGCGTAAGCAATACTTTTTCCATGTTTTTAATAACACCACTATCATTCCAAACCGGAATATCTTTTGGTCTTTTGGCTTTATTGTATTTTTTAGAAATACTTAAAAAGGCGTTGTGAGCATAAACCAAACCTTCTAATAAAGAATTAGAAGCCAATCTATTTCCGCCATGTAAACCAGTTCTTGTAACTTCGCCACAAGCGTATAATTTTTTGATAGATGTTTTTGCTTTTTTATTCACATTTACACCACCACAAATGTAATGAGATGCTGGTACTACAGGAATATAGTCTTTGTTTACATCAATATTTAAAGAAGCACATTTTTCTGTAATATTAGGAAAATGTTCTTTAAATTTTACCATGTCTAAATTGGTACAGTCTAAATATACATGCGGTTTTCCACTCTTTTTTAATTCATTATCAATGGCTCTTGCAACAATATCTCTAGAGGCTAATTCTTCTCTTTCATCATATTTATGCATAAAAAAATCACCATTGTAATTTCTTAGTTTTGCACCAAATCCTCGCACAGCTTCGGATATTAAAAAGGCAGGATATTCGCCTGGGTTGTACAACGCTGTTGGATGAAACTGTATAAATTCCATGTCAGAAATTTCTGCCTTTGCACGGTATGCAATTCCTATTCCGTCTCCAGTTGCCACAGTTGGGTTTGTAGTAGTTTCGTAAACTTGCCCATTTCCTCCTGAAGCTAAAAGTGTAAACTTACTTACAAAGGTTTTTACTTTATCTTCATTAATATCTAAAACATAAGCACCATAACAAGAAATTTTGCCATTTCGCTTTGTTTTAGTCTTTTTAGTTTGATGTTCTGTAATTAAATCTATCGCGTAATGATAGGTAAGAAATTCTATATTTTGTTGTGCATTTACTTGCGCTAATAAAGCACGTTCTATTTCTGCACCTGTAATATCTGTATGATGTAAAATTCTGTTTTGAGAGTGTCCGCCTTCTCTACCTAAATCATAATTTCCTTTTTCGTTTTTATCAAACTTTGTTCCCCAATCTATTAATTCTTGTAATCTTTCTGGAGCATCTCTAACCACCATTTTAACAACCTCTTCGTCACATAAACCATCACCTGCAATTAAAGTGTCTTCTATATGTTGTTTAAAAGTGTCAACTGTTTTATTATAAACGGTAGCAATACCACCTTGGGCATATTTTGTGTTAGATTCGCTTTGTTTGTCTTTAGTAACAATAACAACTTTAGCGTCTTTGTGTTCAAGAGCAACTTTTAAAGCAAAAGTTAATCCAGAAACTCCAGAACCGATTATTAAAAAATCGGTAGAGATTATGTTTTTATCAGGTAACATTTTAAGGCGTTATTTAGAAAGTTCTAGCATTCTGTTGATAGGAATTATTGCTTTTTCACATAATTCTGCTTCCACTTCTATATTTGGTAATTCGTGTTTTAAACATAAATACAATTTTTGCATTGTATTCATTTTCATATAAGCACATTCGCTACAAGCACAAGTATTATCTTCTTTTGCAGGAGCAGGAATTATTTCCTTATCAGGATTTTCTTGTAACATTTGAAACAATATACCAGCTTCTGTAGCAACAATAAATTTCTTTTTATCGCTGTTTTTTACATGGTTTAAAAGACCAGAAGTAGAGCCAATATATTTGGCTACTTTAAGCATATGCGCTTCAGATTCTGGATGCGCAATTAATTCTGCATCTGGATGTTCTTGATATAAGTCAATTAACTTTTCCATAGAAAAAGCTTCATGAACCATACAAGCGCCATCCCAAAGTAACATATCTCTTCCTGTTTCTTTATTTAAGTAAGCTCCTAAATTTCTATCTGGAGCAAAAATAATGGGTTGATCTTGTGGTATAGAATCAATAATTTTTCTAGCGTTAGAAGAGGTACAAACGTAATCGCTTAATGCTTTTATTTCTGCAGAGCAATTAATGTAAGTAACAACTAAATGATCTGGATGTTTCTTTTTAAATTCTGAGAATTGTTCTGGCGGACAAGAATCTGCCAAAGAGCAACCTGCTAGTAAGTCTGGTAATAAAACTTTTTTAGTAGGGTTTAATATTTTTGCGGTTTCTGCCATAAAATGAACTCCTGCAAAAACAATAATGTCTGCATCTGTTTTTGCTGCTTGTTGTGCTAAGGCTAAACTATCACCTACAAAATCTGCAATTTCTTGAATCTCATCTATTTGATAATAATGCGCTAAGATAACTGCATTCTTCTCTTTTTTTAGTTTCAAAATCTCCTCAACATAATCAATATTAGGAGTTTCAATATCTAAAAATCCTTTTTTGTTGAGGTTTTTTTTTGCACTAACTAAAGTTTTCATAAAAAGTGTTTATTATTAACTACGTTGCAAATATAAACTCTATTTTGTTGGTAGGAAAATGATTGCCATCATTCTGTTAAATTATGATTATAATAAGCTAAAAAATGAACTTATCTGAAAAATTTTGGGAAAACAAGTACCAAACAAACAAAGTTGGTTGGGATTTAGGAGCGGTTTCACCTCCATTAAAAACATATTTCGATCAATTAACAAACAAAGAATTAAAGATCTTAATACCTGGTGGAGGAAATTCTTACGAAGCAGAATATCTTTTTAATAATGGATTTACCAATGTTTATGTGGTAGATTTAGCTAAAAGTGCCTTAGAAAATATTAAAAATAGAGTTTCAGGTTTTCCAGAATCACAATTAATTTTAGGAGATTTTTTTGATGTAGATCAAACTTTTGATTTGATTATTGAACAAACTTTTTTCTGTGCAATTCATCCGGATTTAAGAGAAAAGTATGCATTGAAAATGAATCGTCTGTTAGGCGAAAACGGGAAATTAGTAGGCTTGCTTTTTGATGCAAAACTAAATGATGATCATCCACCTTTTGGTGGAAGTAAAACAGAATACATCACTTATTTCGATTCTCATTTTACAATGGATGTTTTTACAGCATGTTATAATTCTTACCCAAACAGACAAGAAATGGAGTTGTTTGTGAAGTTTTTGAAGAAGTAATATACGAGAGTCTAAAAGGTGTGTTTTATGTGAGTCTTAATCTATTTGATGTTTTCTAGAAATACTTTAAATTCATCCGTATTATAATTAGCCATTCCCTCATGTGTTAATACAATATTTTTATCAGCATCAATGATGTAAGTTGTTGGTAATGCAGACGATTGTAACATTGCAGGCAAGTTACTGGCAAGTGTATATATTGGTAAATTATATCCTTTTTTCTTATTAAAAGCCTTTGCTGTTTCAAAATCTTTATCAAAAGACAGCAGTATAAAAGCGACATCATTACCCATTTCTTTATGTAATTTACTAATACTTGGCATTTCTGCAATACAAGGAGGACACCACGTTGCCCAATAATTTAGAAATATTACTTTGTCTTTTAAATCTGCTAAAGATGTCATTTTACCATCGCCATCTATCAACTTTACATTTAAATCAGCTTTTGTGTATTCAGAAATGGTTTCAGAAGCATTTTTATTTGTTATTTCCTTTACATTAGGGTTCATTAACCCAGTAGCCAATACGCCTCGTTGTACGAAACCAATAACTTCTGTATGCAAACCTGTAACATAAAGTGTAATTATTATGAAGACAAAAACTCCGTTCTGAATCCACGTTTTCTTGGTGTTTTTATCTTTCTTCATTTTATTATTTTTTAAGAAATTATATCTTTTTTTAACTTTTCTATTTCTAATGTCAATTTATGTAGGATGTTTTATAATTGGTAATTATAAAGTTTGTCCCATCAATATCCTTAATTTTTAAGAAAATTAAAAAGCAACATAATTTCTAATTTATTTTACATTTTTATAAAGTACAAACATAAATAAAATAAGACTTTACGTAGGTAACACTAGTTACCAAACTTGTTAAAGTAATATTAAATAATAGCACCTCTATGTGTTCTTGTTTTATTAAATTTACCAATGTAAAATATGGTTTAGCTACTTATGTTACATAGGGAGTGTAAGACAATGTATATTTTTGCAGATATTAATAAGTATAACAAGTATTTTTAATATGGAAGACATGATTTTTTATGATAGACTGCAGTTTGCATTTACTATCACCTTTCACTACATATTTCCGCAATTGACAATGGGACTTTCTTTAATGATTGTTTATTTTAAATGGAAGTATTTAAGAAATAATGATGAAAAATATAATGATGCTGCAAAGTTTTTTATGAAAATTTTTGCCATTAATTTTACAATGGGAGTTATTACAGGAATTCCTATGGAATTTCAATTTGGTACCAATTGGGCAAAATTTTCTGAGTTAACGGGTAGTATTATTGGGCAAACCTTAGCAATGGAAGGTCTGTTTTCTTTCTTCTTAGAATCCTCTTTCTTAGCACTCTTTATTTTTGGTGAAAAATTAATGGGGCAAAAACTCCATCTTTTAACAGGTTTTTTAGTCTTTTTAGGTTCTTGGGCAAGTGGTTGGTTTATTTTAGCGACCAATGCTTGGATGCAACATCCTGTAGGGTATGAAATTTTAGATAATGGAAAATTTGTATTAGAAAATTTCTCTTCATTGTTTTCAAACCCTTGGTTATTACCTGCTTTTTTACACAATCAATTTGCATCTGTAGTAACGTCTTCTTTTGTGGTAGCCAGTATTGGTGCTTTTTATATTTTAAGAAAGAAACAAATAGAATACGGAAAACTATTTCTAAAAACAGGTGTAATATTTGGGTTGGTTTCGAGTGTTTTGGTGGCTTTTCCCACGGGAGATTGGAACGCTAAGAATGTTGCCAAATACCAACCAGCTGCTTTTGCAGCCATGGAAGGAATTTTTGAAACAGAAGAAGCTGGAGCAGAAATTGTTTTGATTGGTCAGCCAAATATGGTTGAAAAAAAGTTAGATAATAAAATTGCAGTTCCTAATATTTTAAGTTTTTTAACGCATCAAGATTGGAATAAGCAAATTCCTGGAATGGATCAATTTAAAGAAGAAGAATTGCCAGATAATATTCCAGCACTTTATTATTCATATCATATAATGGTTGGTTTAGGTACTATTTTTATTGGTATTATGGCATTAGCACTTTTCTTTTTATGGCGAAAAAAATTGTACACTTTTAAGCCATTGCTCTGGTTTATTCTGTTTTTGGTTCCGTTTCCATACATTGCTAACCTTACAGGTTGGTACACGGCAGAATTGGGGAGACAACCTTATTTAGTATACGGATTGCTAAAAACAAGCGATGGTGTTTCACCAACGGTGTCTTCGGGAAATACTTTATTTACCTTATTGGGTTTTGTTGCTTTATACATGCTATTAGGACTATTATTTTTAGTTTTAGTTGGCAAAACGATAAACGAAGGTCCTAAACTTCAAAAACATTAAACGATGGAAATATTTTGGTACATTATAATAGCAACTGTTTTAGGGATCTTTTTTGTTTTAGACGGATATGATTTCGGAACAGGAATTATTCATTTATTTTTTGCGAAAAAAGAAAAAGATAAAGAAGTAATTACAAAATCTGCAGGTTTATTTTGGGACTCTAATGAGGTTTGGTTAGTGGCTGCAGGTGGAATGCTCTTTATGGCTTTCCCTACTTTTTATGCTTCTGTATTTAGCGGGTTCTACTTGCCCTTAATCATCGTTTTATGGTTGATTATTTTTAGAGCAATTGGACTTGAATTTAGAAGTCAATTTAAGTTTCAAATGTGGAAAGATATTTGGGATGTTTCTTTTGGAGTTTCTAGTTTATTATTAGCCTTATTTTTTGGAATTGCGCTAGGGAATATTGTGAGAGGTGTAAATTTAGGTGGCGTAGAAAACGGAACCTCTGTTTACGAAGGACATTATTTTTTCTTACCACTTTGGGATAGTAGTTTTAGCCCTTTAACAGAACATCCAGGAGTTATCGATTGGTTTACGATTATTATAGGTTTAATTTCTGTAGTAACTTTAGCAATACACGGTGCTAATTGGATAATTTTAAAAACTAATTCGTCTATCAATTTAAAATTAAAAGGTGTTATTTTTAAGTTGAATATTGTTTTAACAATTCTTACTATTTTTTCGGTAGCAGTTTGGCAAATTGTAAATCCAGACTCTTTAAATAATTTTGTTGATAAACCTTATTTATTAGTATTCCCAATGCTGTATTTTACAGGATTAGTTGGTTTGTTTTTTATCAAAAAAATTAAAAAAGATGTGCATGCTTTTTGGTTATCAACGTTATTAATATTAGGAGGAATTACTTCTTCTTTGGCTTCTTTATTTCCAGTTATTTTACCTTCTGTTAACGATGTTCACGAGCCACTTACTATATACAATACTGCGGCACCAGAATACGGTTTGTCTATTGCATTTATTTGGGGGATTATTGGTATTATCTTAGTTGTGATTTACGCAATTATCCAAAAAATATTAAAGGGTGGTAAAGTTGATAAAATGGATTACGGTCATTAGTCTAAATCTAATATTATGACAGAAACATTAATTTCTTTACTGAGTATTTTGTTAGGAATAATTGGAGCGATTGGTTTTGGTATGCTGTTTAAAAAATATTCATTTGGTATTGTAGGCAATACAATAGCGGGTGTTTTTGGAAGTGTCTTTTTCATTAAATCATTTGGACGATTAGGCTTTAATCCGCAATCGATAATGCAACATGGTACATTTAATACTTCATTATTTATAATTAACTGCATCGTCTCCGTTTTAGGAGGTGTTTTAGGGTTGATTATCATTAAAAAAATCTATAATAAGCTTAATAAATAACTGTTTATATAGCTTACATGATATAAGTCATCTTATCTAGTTTCAATTCATTATACATTTGTTAACCAATTGGTTAAACTAAATAGTTAATGAGCGGGACTAAAAACGAAAATACAGAAGAACAAATTTTAAATGCAGCAAAAAATGTATTTCAATCTAAAGGAATGGATGGTGCTCGCATGCAAGAAATTGCCAATGAAGCTGGCATAAACAAAGCGATGCTTCACTATTATTATAGAAGTAAACAATTACTTTTTGAAGCTGTATTTAAAAATGCATTTTCATTATTGGCGCCTCAATTAAATGCAGTTTTAAATGACGATTCATCCATAGAAGAAAAGGTACGAAATTTTTCATCAAACTATATTTCCTTTATTGAGAAGCATCCTTATTTACCTAATTTCATTATTCAAGAATTGAATAGAAATCCTGATTTTATGTTAAAAATGAAGGAAAATAATGGATTTCCAAATCTAGAAAAATTTAAAAAACAGGTAGCTCTTGAAGTTAAAAATGGTACTATCAAAAATGTTAATGCAGCACAATTATTTATCAATATTCTAGCCTTAAATGTATTTCCTTTTATAGCCAAGCCTTTAATTCAAGGTTTAATTGCAGTTGAAGAAGACGGATTTCAGAAACTCATAGAAGATCGTAAAACTGAAGTTGCCGATTTTATCATTAATTCAATAAAAAAATAAGATGAAAAAAGTAGTATTCATTTTAATAGCAATACTAAGTATCTCGGCATTTGCGCAAGAGCGTTTAACGCTTAATGATTGTTATAATTTAGTAGAAACAAACTATCCTTTAATTAAGCAACATCAGTTGTTAAAGACGCAACATCAATTAGATACAGAAATTATTTCGAATTCGAAATTGCCACAAATTAACTTAGATGCACAAGCAACGTATCAATCTGATGTTATTGAAATTCCGATTCCGAATGCGAATATAAATCCCTTGAATAAGGATCAATACAAAGCAACTTTATCTGTAAATCAATTGATTTATAATGGTGGTTTAACAGCTGCTAATTTAAAGGTTAAAAAAGCGCAATTTAAAACAAAACAAAAACAAGTGGATACGAATATCTATCAGTTGAAAGCACAAATTAATCAACTGTATTTTTCTGTTCTATTAACCCAAGAAACGTTCAACTTATTAGAAGCTAAAAAAAAGCAATTAGAAGCTAAACTAAAGGAAGTACAATCGGGTGTAAAACACGGCATTTTATTGCCTTCTTCGGATAGTGTTTTAGAGGCAGAATTATTAAAAATTAAGCAACAATTTATAGCAATTGAAAGTCAGAAAACAACTTTAATTAATACTTTATCGAGTTTAATTGGGCAATCTGTAAGTACCGCTACAAAGTTTGAAAAACCTTTAGTTAAAACGGAATTACAAACAGAAATATCAAGACCCGAACTAGATTTATTTCAATTGAAAAAGGAAGAAATAAACAGTCAGGAAGCACTTATTTCTAAACAAAATTCGGTAAAATTAAATGGCTTTGCAACTGGCGGTTATGGAAATCCTGGGTTGAATATGCTTGATAATTCTTTTCAATCCTATTATATAGTGGGGGTTAAATTACATTGGAATGTGTTTGATTGGAATACCAATAAAAAACAACAAGAAACAGTGGCAATTAGCAAAGATATCATAGAAAATGAAACTGAAATATTTAAACTAAACACCAATATAGAACTTAACAAACAACAACAAGAAATTGAAAAGATTTCAGCTTTTATAAATTCGGATGAAGAAATCATCAATCTTCGTAAGAAAGTATTGAAAACATTAGATTCTCAACTTAAAAATGGGGTGATAACATCATCAGTTTATGTAACAGAATTCACCAATCTATTTGAAGCAGAAAACACTTTATTAAGACACAAAATACAAGTACAATTAGCAAAAGCGAATTATAATACGATAAAAGGAAAGTAAATATTTTCTGCAGATAACGCAGATATGCGCAGAGAAAAGTGATAATATAAAAATCTGCGAAAATCCTTGTAATCTGCGGGAGAAAAAACATACAAAATGAAAAACTATAATTACATATTAACATTAAGCATAATTGCTACAACTCTATTTTCCTGTGGAAACAACAACGATAAAGCTGATGGTTATGGGAATTTTGAAGCTACAGAAATAACTATTTCAGCAGAAAATAACGGGAAATTAATTCAGTTTTCTATAGAAGAAGGCGATCAATTAGAAAAAGACCAATTTGTAGGTTTTATAGATACGGTACAACTCGCTTTAAAACGAGAACAATTAATCGTTTCAAAGTCTGTAATTAACTCCAAGTCTAAAGGAGTTTTATCACAGATTTCTGTGTTAAATTCAAAATTAAAAACTGCCAGAATTAATAAAACTAGAGTAGAAAATTTAATTAAAGACAATGCCGGTACGCAAAAACAATTAGATGATGTTTCTGGTGAAATAGATGTTATTAAAAGTCAGATTAGAAGTGTAGAAATTCAGAATGCACCTGTTGTAAACGAACTAAAAAGTATAGATGTTCAATTAAAACAAATTGACGATCAAATTAAAAAAAGTAAAATAATAAACCCTGTAAACGGAACCGTTTTAACCAAGTTTGCAGAACCAAATGAAATTACTGCTTTTGGAAAGCCTTTGTATAAAATTGCAGATTTAAGTACTATGGAACTACGTGTTTATATTAGTGAAACACAATTGGCAAACATTAAAATCGGACAAAAAGTTACGGTTAAAATTGATGCTACTGAAGATATGAAATCTTTTGAAGGTACTATTAGTTGGATTGCTTCTGAAGCAGAATTTACGCCTAAAATTATTCAAACTAAAGAAGAACGCGTTGCTTTGGTATATGCTGCAAAGGTGAATGTGGCTAATGACGGAAGCTTAAAAATTGGAATGCCTGCAGAAATGTGGATTAATTCAGTTAGCAGTTCTCAGTAGCAGTTGGCAGTTAAAAAATTAGGAATTTGATATAATAGTTTAGTTGTTACCAAAACACCTCTGTGAAACTCATTTTACTCTGTGTAATAACTCATAAAGCGATATCACGGAGTAACACATAGAAAAAAAAGAAAATGTCTATAATTATAAAAAATATTAGCAAATCTTATAAAAAGGTAAAAGCTTTAGAAGACATTTCTTTGGAAGTAAAGCCTGGAGAACTTTTTGGCTTGATTGGTCCGGATGGAGCAGGTAAAACCACTTTGTTTAGAGTGTTAACCACGCTTTTAATTGCTAATGAAGGTGTTGCCACCGTTGCTGGTTTTGATGTAATTACAGACTATAAAAGTATTCGGAAAAATGTTGGCTATATGCCTGGGAAATTTTCATTGTATCAAGATTTAACAGTGGAAGAAAATTTAGATTTTTTTGCTACTATTTTCGGGACAACCATTGAAGAAAATTACGATTTAATAAAAGATATTTATGTGCAGATAGCACCCTTTAAAGATAGAAGAGCAGGAAAATTATCTGGAGGAATGAAGCAAAAATTAGCTTTGTGTTGTGCGTTAATCCACAAACCGAAAGTGTTGTTTTTAGATGAACCAACTACAGGAGTTGACCCCGTTTCTAGAAAAGAATTCTGGGAAATGTTAAAACGTTTGCAGCAAAAAGATATCACCATTTTGGTTTCTACACCGTATATGGATGAAGCTGCTTTGTGTGATAGAATAGCCTTAATTCAGGATGGAAAAATTTTAGAAATTGATACGCCAGAAGCCATTGTAAAACATTATCCGTATCAAATTTATAATGTAGGCGCAAACAACATGTATCAGCTTATTAATAATTTAAAAGAGTATGAATTTAACCATAGTGTATATCCTTTTGGAGAGTTTGTGCATTATACAGATACAAGAGAAAATTTTAATCCGAATGATTTAAAAACATACTTGGAATCGAAAAATTTATCTAATGTTTTAATAGAAAGAACATCAGCAACTATAGAGGATACTTTTATGGAATTAGCAAAATAAACAACGTATTAGACTTCATAAGTTTTTAAAACCTGTGAGGTCTCTAATAAAACAAAATGAACAATAACAAAGTTATACAAGTAGAAGAATTAACCAAAATGTTTGGAGATTTTTCAGCCGTCAACAAAATTACTTTTGAGGTTGAAAAAGGCGAAATATTTGGTTTTTTAGGCGCAAATGGTGCTGGAAAAACAACGGCCATGAAAATGCTGATTGGTATTTCTACTCCCACTTCTGGTAAAGCAAAAGTTGCAGGTTTTGATGTGTTTACACATGCAGAAGATATCAAAAAAAACATTGGTTATATGAGTCAGAAATTTGCTTTGTATGACGATTTAACAGTGAAAGAAAATATTATATTTTTTGGCGGAATTTATGGTTTATCAAGAAAACGAATCAAAGAAAAATCAGAAATTTTAATAGCAGAATTAGGCTTAGAAAGTGTTGCAAAGAAGTTGGTTGGGTCATTACCATTGGGGTGGAAACAAAAGTTATCCTTTTCGGTGTCTTTGCTTCACGATCCAAAAATTGTTTTTTTAGATGAACCCACAGGAGGCGTAGATCCAATTACCAGGCGTCAGTTTTGGGAATTGATTTACAAAGCTGCGCACCAAGGAACTACGGTTTTTGTAACCACACACTATATGGATGAAGCAGAATATTGCGATAGAGTTTCAATTATGGTAAATGGAAAAATTGAAGCTTTAGACACGCCAAAAAAATTAAAAGAACAGTTTAAAGTAGATAATATGAATGATGTGTTTTTAAAACTTGCAAGGGGTTGAAAAATAGTTTTCAGTCACAGTCACAGTATTCAGTAGAAAAAACTCAGCGAATCTCTGTGAGTTCTCTGTGAATCTCAGTGTAATAATTTAAAGGAAATGAAAAGATTTATAGGCTTTATAAAGAAAGAATTCTACCATATATTTAGAGATAGACGCTCGTTGTTTATCCTCTTTGGAATGCCGATTGCTCAAATTATGCTATTTGGTTTTGCTATTACCAACGAAATCAACAATGTAGATATTGCTATTTTAGATCATTCTAAAGATGCCACTACAGAAGAAATTATTAATAAAATAGCGGCCTCAAAATATTTCAGTATCAAGCAAATTATTGAAAAAGAAGCTGATATTGAAACTATTTTTAAAAAAGGACATGTAAAAGCTGTTTTAAATTTTGAAAAAGATTTTAGTAAAAACTTGATTAAAGAAAACAAAGCAACGGTTCAGATTATTACGGACGCTACAGACCCAAATACGGCGAATACCATTAGTAATTTTGTAAATGCGATTCTTCAAAAATATCAACAAGAATTAAATAAAGAAATTACAATTGCATATCAAATTATTCCGGAAACACGCATGGTGTATAACCCAGAACTAAAAAGTGTGTACATGTTTGTACCTGGAGTTATGACTATTATTTTAATGTTGGTTTCTGCAATGATGACCTCTATTTCTATTACCAAAGAAAAAGAATTAGGTACTATGGAAATACTTTTAGTATCGCCATTAAAACCATTTCAGGTAATTATTGGTAAGGTGTTTCCTTATATTTTTCTATCCATAATTAACGCTGTCGTTATTGTTTTGCTGAGTATTTTTATCTTTAAAATGCCAGTTCAAGGAAGCTTATTATTGTTAGGTTTAGAAAGTGTTTTATTTATTATTTCTGCATTGGCTTTGGGTATTTTAATATCCACTATTTCTGCAACGCAACAAACTGCCATGATGATTTCTTTAATGGGGTTAATGCTGCCTGTAATTTTATTATCTGGTTTTATATTCCCTATAACAAGTATGCCATTTCCATTGCAAGTGATCAGTAATATTATTCCTGCTAAATGGTTTATCATCATTATAAAGGGCATTATGTTAAAAGGAGTTGGATTACAATATGTATGGAAAGAAACCTTAATTTTATTAGGAATGACCGTGTTTTTTATAGCCTTAAGTATTAAAAAATATAAAATTAGATTAGAGTGAAATAGTTTGCAGTCACAGTAAAGAGTAGCAGTATTCAGTTAAACAAAAAAGTGAAATTTAGATAAGAGTAAATAAAG
Organism: Polaribacter sejongensis; assembly: GCF_038024065.1. NCBI lineage: Bacteria > Pseudomonadati > Bacteroidota > Flavobacteriia > Flavobacteriales > Flavobacteriaceae > Polaribacter > Polaribacter sejongensis. The sequence continues at coordinate 3,166,922 of NZ_CP150667.1, forward strand.
TTAAGAGAAAATATAGGCTAAACTAAAATGTCTTTTTTCTTTATTCTATTCTCTTTATTCTTTTATAAATATGAAAACAATATTATACATCATACAGAAAGAATTTAAGCAAATCTTTAGAAATAAAGGAATGCTTCCAATCATTTTTGTTTTACCGTTATTACAACTCGTTATTTTATCTAATGCGGCTACTTTTGAAGTGAAAAACATCAAATTTGGCTATATAGATCATGATCATACATCAACCTCTAGAGCGTTAATAGAAAAATTTAATGCTTCTACCTATTTTGATGTATTAACCGATTTTCCTTCAGAAAAATTAGCAAGTTCAGAAATGCTAAAAGGTAAGGTAGATGTAGTTATAGAAATTCCCCACTACTTTGAACGTGATTTACAAAAAGAAAAATACAATAAATTAGGAGTAACTATTAACGCCATTGATGGAGCAGCAGCAGGTGTAGAAAACGTATATGTAACACAGATTTTACAGAGTTTTAATCAACAGATAAAAACAGATTTATTACAAATTTCAGACAAAGGCGTACAGCCAATTAGTATTGCAACCATTCCTTTATTCTGGTATAATAAAACATTGAATTACAAAACGTTTATGGTTCCTGGAATTCTTGTTTTGCTGGTTACCATGATTACTTTATTCCTTTCGGGGATGAATATTGTTCGAGAAAAAGAAATAGGAACTTTAGAGCAAATAAACGTGACACCTATTAAAAAGAGTCAGTTTATAATTGGTAAACTTTTTCCGTTTTGGGTGATAGGAATGGGGCTATTAACAGTAGGATTAACTTTAGCAAAACTGATATTTAACGTTCCTATGATTGGTAGTTTGGCACTTCTATATTTATACACATCTATTTATATTTTGGTGATTTTAGGCATCGGGTTATTCATTTCTAACTTTACAGATACACAGCAGCAAGCCATGTTTATTGCTTGGTTTTTTACCGTTATTTTTATTTTAATGAGCGGCTTGTTTACACCTATCGAAAGTATGCCAGAGTGGGCACAAATAGTTACAGAATTCAATCCAATAAAATATTTTGTTGAGGTTATGCGTATGGTAATGCTTAAAGGTTCTGGTTTTACAGATATTCTTCCGCAATTAATAAAAACATTACTTTTTGCCATTGTTATGAATGGTTTGGCAGTTTGGAGTTATAAGAAAACATCATAATTACTATCGTATATTATTAGAAAATGCAACATTAACTTAGTTTTTAGGTTGAGTAATTATTAATATCTTGCAGTAAGAGAAAATTGATGAATTTAAAAATTCATATTCAGATTACTTTATTTTAATAAACAGGGTTTAAGGAATGTCAAAAACTGAAAAATTCGGCACATTTGCAGGTGTTTTTACACCATCAATACTTACCATTTTAGGTGTAATTATGTATATGCGTCTTGGTTGGGTAGTTGGAAACGCAGGCTTATTAGGTGCTATTCTAATTATTATAATTGCACATGTTATTTCTATCTCAACAGGTCTTAGTGTGTCTTCTGTTGCCACCGATAAAAAAATTGGTGCTGGCGGAATTTATTATGTCCTTTCTAGAAGTATGGGTGTTCCAATTGGTGGTTCTATTGGTATTGCTTTGTATGTAGGTACTGCTTTTTCTATTGCATTATATTTAATAGGTTTTGCAGAAAGTTTTAATAGTTATTTGGGCTTCGGAATGGAAATAAATGACTTTAGAATTACGGGAACTATTGCCTTAGTTTTACTTACTGCTTTGGCTTTAATAAGCACATCCGTTGCCTTAAAATCTCAATATTTTATTTTAGGAGCCATTGTTTTATCAATAGTTTCTATCTTCTTTGGGTCGCATGATTTTACACCACAAACGGTATCTATGTTTTCTACGGAAGGATCGGTTCCTTTAGAGGTTGTTTTTGCCATATTTTTCCCCGCAGTTACTGGTTTTACTGCTGGAATAGCAATGAGCGGAGATTTAAAAGACCCTAAAAACTCTATTCCTAAAGGTACTTTACTTGCCATTGGGGTTGGTTTAATTGTGTATTTAGTTTTGGCTGTTTTTATAGCCTACACCATAGATTCTGAAGTTTTAAAATCGGATTATAATATTCTAATGAAAATAGCCTTTTTTGCTCCTGCCGTAATTGCTGGAGTTTGGGGAGCAACATTATCATCCGCTTTAGGCGGAATTTTAGGTGGCCCAAGAATTTTACAGGCCATGTCTGTAGATAAAGTTACACCTCGTTTTTTTGCAAAAGGAAGTGGAGAAAATAATGAGCCAGTAAATGCATTATTATTGGTGTTTTTAATTGCAGAAGCCGGAATTTTAATAGGTGAATTAGATGTTATTGCGCGTGTGGTTTCTATGTTTTATTTAACCGCTTACGGCTTTATCAATCTGTCTTATTTTTTAGAAAGTTGGGCAAACCCAGATTTTCAACCCACTTTTAAAATTAAAAGATGGATTGGTTTGGTGGGTTTTGTAGCTTGTTTTGGAGTGATGTTTAAATTAGACATGATTGCAATGATTGGGGCTTTGGCTGTAATTGGAGGATTGTATTTTATGTTGCAACGAAAGGAAGTGAAAATAAATTCTACAGATATCTGGAAAAGCGTTTGGGAAAATGTGGTGAATAAAGGCTTGATGAAGATTGATACAAAACATGATATTGACACTAATTGGAACCCAAATATTATTCTTTTTAGCGGAAGTAGTGAGCATCAGGGGTATTTATTAGAATTAAGTAAAGCCGTTTCTGGTAAAACGGGTGTGGTTACTAACTTTAAGTTGATTATTGATAAAGAGAATAAAATTCCTTTAAAGAAGAGAGATCAGGTTGTTAGAGAAGACATCTATAATGAATTAGGTATTTTTGCTAGACAAGTTAAGGTTGATAATTTATATAAAGGAATTACCAATATTGCTACTACTTTTGGTTTTTCCGGAGTGGAACCGAATACGATTATGATGGGTTGGCCAAAAGGGTTAGAAGGTTCTTCGGAATATGCAGAAATGACGGAAACCTTGCTTTATTTGGATTATAACTTATTGTATTTAGATTTTGATAGAAAGTCGAAATTTGGTAGGTATAAAACAATCGATTTATGGTGGCGAGAAACCGATAGTAAGAATGCTGAAATGATGCTAAATATTGCCCGTTTTATCATTGCTGCCCCAAAATGGAATCAAACTTCTATTCGTGTTTTATTTGTTGATAATAATAATGTGAATCCGGATGTTATTCATGCAAAAATATCTGAATTAGTAGAAGATCTTAGAGTGCTAGTAGAAATTGTAATTGTAGAAAACGTTGTTGATCAAATTCCTTTTTACAGTTTGATAAAAAAATATTCTAAATCTACAGATTTAACAATTGTTGGAATTCCTAATTATAAAATTGAAAAACAAGCTCAATTTATTCTTAAAACAAACGACTTGTTCGAGACGATTGGCTCTACTTTATTAGTTAAAGCAGCCAATAATTTTAATGTGCTAGATTTAGATTTTGTAAAGGGTGAATAGTTGGTTTAGGTGTATGTTTTACTTGTTTTTTTAGTAATTTAAGTTTAGATATTTACCTTATTTAAAAGTATTAAAATCTGTTAGTTTGCTAGGCAAGTAACCATAAATCTTTTTAAATGCAACCGTAAAATGTTGTGAATGTTTGTAGCCTACTTTATATGCTGCTTCTGTTACATTGTAATTTTTTTCTAATATTAATTCTTTTGCCTTTTCCATTCTAATTTTAGTTATATACTTAAAAATTGTGGTAGCATATATTACTTTAAAATCATGTTTAAGTTTAGATGTATTTACTCCTATTGTTGCAGCTAATTCAGTAATTGTTAAAGATTTTTCTAGATTTATATGTATGTATTCACTTATTTTTAGAATATTCTTATAATCTTCTATAGGCAAAAGACTATTTTCTTTTTCATAATTATCTTCATTAGTTTTAGCTAATAACTGTATCAGCAATTCGTTGATTTTTGCTTCTAGATATGCTTTTTTTAAATCATCAGGATACTTGCAGTTAATAATTTGATTAATGTGGTTTTTTAATTCTATGGATATTGGCTTACTTTTTTTCCACATTAAAAAAGGAGTTTTATTAGAGATGGCTGTACCTAATTTATGTAGTATTTGTTTAAAATTTGTGCCAATAATATCCTTCAGATATTGTTCTGTAAAAAGTATTTCTAACGTCTTTCTACTTTTTGTTTTATAATTTAGATTTCCATTAACCTCTGGTAAGTAAAATAAGTTATAATGCGCATTTGGAATAAAAATTTCTGTTTGTGATGCATCTGAAGGTACATAGTGGCTATAACCTTCTATTTCAAATTGTAATTTATATAACGGAAAATCATGCTGTACGTCTATATTATAATCTTTTGTTTTAAGATCTCTTATTATAATTCTTAAACCATTAATACAGATTTCTGTTTGTGTTCCTTTTATACTATTGTTATTTATTTCAGTTGTTTCCTCTGTGTAATTAGACGTTTTAAAATTTTTTTGAAATGATTTTACTAATATGTTTTTATCAAAAATAGCACTTTTTAGTGTTGTTTTCATTTCTTCTTTTCTCGTTGATTAAAAAACCTTTTGCGTTATAATAATAGATTTTTACTTATCTAGATTTGCACAAAAATAAAACATTATTAATAATTAGTCTAAATAAGAACAGTAAAAGATTAAGGTATCTAATTTTATATTAAAAATTACACTTTCATTTTTAAATCTTAAAAAATAAAAATCAATTAATATTATGCAAATATCAAGAATTCTAAAAACAATTATTGCGTTGTTTTTAATAAGCTCAACCTATGCTCAACAAAGTACAGGTAGTGTTTCAGGTAAAGTAATAACATCAGATGGTAACCCAGCATCTTTTATAAATGTAATTATTAAGTCGACTAAATTTGGTACTACTACAAATTTTGATGGAAAATATTCTTTAAAAAATATTCCTTACGGAGATTATACTTTAGAGTTTTCATTAATAGGAATGCACAGTAAAAGCATTCAAATTCAAGTAAATTCTCTACAAACTAAAATAAATGATGTTCAGTTAGATGAAAATCAAGAGCAATTAAATGAAGTTGTAATTATTGCAGAACGTTTAAATCAATTTGCACATAAGGAATCTGAATATGTTGCAAAGGTTCCGTTAAAGAATAGTAACAATCCACAATCTTATTCAGTTGTAACAAATGCATTATTAAAAGAACAAGTAAATACAGATTTAGCTTCTGCTTTTAAAAGTATTACTGGTGGAGGTTATGTACAATCTAATGACGGTAATGTGAGTGTGTTTTTAAGAGGTTTTAGATCTGACGTGCATTTAAGAAATGGCGGAATTGCTTGGGTAAAAGCTCCAATTGATCCTCAAAATATAGAAAGAATAGAATTGATAAAAGGTCCTGCTTCTTTATTTTATGGAGCTAATGTTAATAACATTGCCAACTTTGGTGGTGTTGTAAATAAAGTAACAAAACAAGCTTATAATGGTGAGAAATTAGATTTAGGTTACATCGCAGGAAGTTACGATTTAAATAGAGCAACCATAGATTATAACACTGTTTTAAACAAAGAAGAAAATGTTTTCTTTAGGTTTAATGGAGCTTATAATAATGAAGCTAGTTTTCAAGACCAAGGAATTATAAAAGAGTTTATGTTGGCGCCTTCTTTAACTTTTGAGTTGTCAGACAAGTTAACAATTAAAGCAAATCTAGAATACAACCAAAGTAAACGTAATTTAAACTTTGCAAGAGGTGTGTCTGGAGCCTTAATTTCTGATAGTGTAAATTCTTGGGATGATTTAAACTGGGACTTTAATACCAATTATGGTACAAATGAAATGGCTGGTTATTTTTCTTCTTTAGTGTCTCAAATAAACATGAATTATAAATTGTCTGATACTTGGACATCAAAAACTAACTTCACAAAAGCAAGTTCGTATACAGATGCAAATTATTTAAGAGTTGTAATGGGAGATGTAACAACCGTTAATAGATTTTACTTACAATTAGATCCAAGAGAAACTCAAAATACACATATTCAACAAGACTTTTTAAATGTTGTAGAAGGTAATAAAGTTGATAATAAATTTGTTGCAGGTATTAGTTATTTAAATAATTTAGATGATACACAACGTACCGGAGTTTGGAATGCTATTGATGCCGTAGATACTACAAACCCTGTTATTACAGGTTTAACAAACGATCAATTTGAAGCAAATTTAGCTGATGGAACAAAAAATAAAACAATTACTAAATTTCAAACTTTAGGTTTTTATGCTTTTGATGCCATAACTATAAACAAACAATTAACGCTTACAGGAGGTTTACGTTTCGATCGTTTTATGGCAAGTAATACCATAGCAAATGGTGTAGATAGAGATAACGGTTATAATCAAAATGCATTAAGTACAAAATTGGGTGTCGCTTATAATCCGTTTGAAGATAAAGCCTCTTTATTTGTAAATTATATGGATGGATTAAACAATAATGCGCCTTCAGATAACGGAAATGGAGAAATTATTTCTTGGGATCCAGAAAGAGCAAAACAATTTGAAATTGGTACAAAACTAGATTTCTTTAACGGTAAATTATTAAGTACAATTAGTTACTACAACATTAATATCGATAATGATATTATTGTAGATGAAAACGGAATTAGCTCTCAAACAGGAGAAACCTTAAGTAAAGGTTTCGAAATTGATTTAATTGCAAATCCATTACCAGGTTTAAATATTGTTGCAGGATATACTAAAAACAATGCTACTTTAGAAAAAGTGAGTTTTGGTAGTGAAGCTGTTTTAGGAAACAGCTTAAGTTACACACCAGAAACAGTTTGGGACTTTTGGTTAAGTTACCAAGCTTTAAAAGGAAGTGCAAAAGGTTTGGGCTTTGGAGTAGGAGCTAATCATATGAGCGAAATTTATAACAGTACAACAAATAACTTTGGTTCAGAAGCGTATACAACGGTAGATGCTACTGTATTTTACAAAAAAGATAATTACAAAGTAAGTTTTAAGGCAGATAATATTTTTGATAAAGAATATTACAATGGTTACGGAATACCTCAAAAACCTTTTAACTTTAGACTAGGTCTTACGTATAGTTTGTTTTAATTATTATTAAATGTTGAAAAGAGAGCGTTGTTGTTTGTGCGTTCTCTTTTCTGTTTTAAAATATCATAGATATGAGAAATATAATTGTTTTTGCTTTTTGTTTGATGTCTTTTTTATCTCAAGCTCAAAAAATTGAGATCGGAGAGGTAAAAACCATACAATCAAAAATATTAGATGAAGAAAGAGAATACTTGGTGTCATTACCAGAAAATTATTCAAATAAGAATTTTGCCAATCAAAAATACCCTGTTATTTATCTTTTAGACGGAGAAAAATTTTTTAATGTTACCACAGGTATTGTTCAAAAATTATCCGACGGATATTATCCATTAATGCCAGAATGTATTATTGTGGCAATAAAAAACACCAATAGATCTAGAGATTTAACGCCTACAAAAGTTACGAGTTTATCTTATGAAAATGGAGGTTCTAAAAAATTTGAGTCTTTTATTACAGAAGAATTAATTACTAAAGTTAATCAGACTTATAGAACATTAGATTATAAAATTCTTATAGGACATTCATTTGGAGGCTTGTTTGCGTTTAATACCTTGTTAAAAAATCCTTCAGAATTTAATGCTTATTTAATTATAGACCCAAGTTTATGGTGGGATGATAATGTACTTGTAAAAAAGTTAGAAAGTAATTTAGAAACAATAGATTTTAAAGGAAGCACTTTGTTTTTTGCAAATGCAAACTCTAAAGGAAATCAAAAGGATCCTAGCAAACAGCATTTTGCTCATTTTGAAGCTAAAAGGAAAGCACTTCAATTAATGGAAGTTACAGCACCTAAAAATTTAAATTATCATGTTAAGTTTTTTAATGACGAAGATCACGGAAGTGTTGTGTTACCATCATTAATTGATGGATTAAGAACGATATTTAATGGTTTTAGAATTAATGTAAAAGAGCTAGTAAAAAATCCTTCAATATTAGAAACACAATATAATTTGTTGTCAAAAAATATTGGTTTTAATCTAAAACCTCAAGGAGCTTATATAGACAGAGTCGTAGATTTAGCAATAAAATTAAAAGAAAAAGAGAATGCGATAATTTTAAATACGATCCATCAAAAACAAGATCCAGATAATGTTTATTTAAAAGAGAAATTAGATTAACGTTCTAGATGAATAAAGAAAAAAAGTTAAGTTCAATTAAAAAATATAAACATGAAATTAATAAGTAAAATTTTAATAATAGCAATCTTAACAATTGTTGTTGGTTGTAGTGAAAAAGAAAGTAAAGGCAGGTTTAATTTCCCAATGATAAAATCTAAAATTGCATTGACAAAAGAACAAACTACAAAGTTTGATAAAATTGCAACCGCATATACAGCACAAGCAAAACAAGCTTGGATTGATGCAAAAGGAGATAGAGATGCTGCTTTAGCTGCTCAGAAAATAATTTTTGCAGAACAAGATGCAAAAATAAAGGAAATTTTAGATGAAAAGCAATATGTAACGTACTTTAAAGAAGTAAATATTGAAAGATTTGGAAGAGAAAAACACAATATGGCATTAATTAAAAACGAGTTAGATTTAGATAGTTTACAATCTGTAAAATACGATTTAGCAAACGAAACCTTCTTTACTGTTTTAAGAGAAAATCACGATAATTATCATGGGAAACTAGATGTTTATGTGCAATATCATAAAGAAATTGATGTAAGTAGAAGAGCAGCTTTTAAAAAAATGATGACAGAAGAACAGTTTGATACGTATCTAAAATTGATTGATAAATATAAGGTTGGTAAAATCGAAGAATAAGCGTTTTTACAATTTTTTTGAAGGTAATAAATGAAAAAACAGTTGCTTCGTAAAAGAAGAAAAAAGGAATCCTTATTTAAGTATATCATGTCCGTGCTGCACCTGTGGCTCGGACTTTTATCATCTATAATAATTTTTATTGTTTGTCTTTCTGGGTGTATTTATGCGTTTAAAACACAAATAGAAAATCTTATAGATCGTGATGTTGTTTATGTAAAATCAGATAATAATAGTTCTAAAATAGCGATTGATACTATTTTAAATAATTTTGAAAATCAGTTTGGTGGTGCAACTAATATTACTGTTTTTAAAGAAAATAATAAAAGTGTTTTAGTTTCATCATTTAGTAAGGATAATACTGGCGTTTCTGCATATTACAATCCTATTTCTGGGGAATTATTAGGTGTTAAAAATACGACTTCAATTGCCTTTTTTGATTTTATTTTAGAAGTCCACCGATTTTTGTTGGCAGGTGATGTTGGTAAGTTTATAAACGGAGTAGCCGTTTTAATGTTTATTTTTCTACTGTTTTCTGGTTTTATAATTTGGTTGCCTAAAAAGATAAATCAACTTAAAAAAAGTCTAAAAATAAAGCTAGACGCCAAGTTTCATCGTGTAAATTATGATTTGCATAGAGTTTTAGGGTTTTATTCCATTTTGTTGCTGTTTTTTATTTCAGTGACCGGTTTGTATGTTTCTTTTCATTGGGTAAAAAATGCTGTTATTATTGGCTTAGGAGGAGATTCTATTGTAATATCTGACACTAATATTGCATTAAAAGAATCCTTATCAAGTTCTTTTGATGTCTTGTTTGATGATTTATCAGCAAAAGAAAATACTGTTTTAAAAAAGGAAAGTAGTTTGCAATCAATTCTTTTAAAAACAGATAGTATTTTAAAAAATGAGGGAACAAAAGTAATTCTGTTAGCAAAAGAAAACACTAAAAGCATCAATATCACTAAAATGAATACTGACAATTTGTTGCATTTTTATGTGCCAGATAAAATAGAATTTTCAATTGATGGTAGTGTTAGAAAACAAGAACTATTTAAAAAGTTAGCATTACATGAACAGTTTAAGTTAATTGCAAAACCATTGCATACTGGAGAAATTATGGGGCTACCAACTATCATTATTTATTTTCTAATTAGTTTAGTTGGATGCTCGTTACCAATAACAGGTTTTATTATTTGGTTTAAAAAAATAAGAAAAAAGAATGTGTAATATCCTTTTTTATGGATTTTAATCACCTGTAAGATGAGTGTTAATGTAGGTTTAATGAGTGTGATTTTCTTAAGAAAAGGCGTTATATAAATTTCGAAGAAATTATTTTAACTCCCATATCAACCATTTCTTTTTTAATTTTCTTAAAACCTTCGTTATCTAAAGCTTCGGAAGCGTCTTCAATAAAAAAACAGTCAAAACCTTCTTTAACTGCATCACGAATGGAATAATAAACACAAATATCTGCAGCTAACCCGCACAAAAAAAGTTGGGTAGTCCCTTTTTCTTTTAAATACCCAGCTAACCCTGTAGATTTTAGGTGTCCATTATCATAAAAGGCACTATAGCTATCAATCTCCTTATCAGTTCCTTTTCTAAAAATGCTTTCACATTTTAATGTGTTTAGTTTAGGATGTAATTTTGCTTCTTTAGATCCTTGTACACAATGATTTGGCCATAAGGTTTGTGGTTGTCCTTTTATTTCAATTTCATCAAAAGGAGATGCTCCATTATGATTGGAAGCAAAACTAATATGATCCTCAGGATGCCAATCTTGGGTAGCAATCACTAAATCAAATTTAGGTTGTATCTCATTGATAATTGAAACTATTTTATCTCCATTAGGAACAGGAAGCGATCCAGTTGGCATAAAGTCGTTTTGTACATCGATTATAAGGAGTGTTTTCATAAATCGTTTTTATTTAAAATTAATATATAATCATGCAAGACACAATAGTCTCCTGAATATTCAGTTTAAAATTTATGTTCTTGTATCAATTGATCACGGTCTTGTTTTAATTTTAAACTCAATCCTATTTTGTAAATATGCGGATTTTGAAAACGTTTGTATTCATTTGGAAGTTGTGCTAAACGCGATTTAGAATATGCAGCAATTTCAGAAACAGATCTAGAAGAGACTATTTTTTTTCCATTTTCCATAACTTTCTCAAGTAAGGCTTCCTGCTTAAAAGCTTCCAAATTTAATCCTTTTGTAGCATCAAAAGGATGTTCTATTTTTGATACTTCTCCTTCTTCATATAGTGCTACCGCATCTGCGCCATAAAACATGTTTTTATCATCTAACATTCTATAGACTTGCTTTTTATAGGGTAGCGATACTTTTATAATATTTTCAGAAAGCTTAATTCTTGGTTCTCCATTATATTCTGATAATTTATAAACACCATCTAAAGCAGCATCTGGGTTCCCTGTAACTAAATTAGTTCCAACACCAAAAATATCAATAGGAGCTCCTTGCTCTTTAAGGCTTTTTATAACATATTCATCCAACTGATTAGAAGCTACAATTTTTACATAATCTAAATTGGCTTCGTCTAAAATTGCTCTCGTTTTTTTAGATAAATATGCCAAATCACCACTATCTAAACGGACTCCAAGTAATTTTTCTCCTCTAGCTTCCATTTCTTTGGCTACCGTAATTGCTTTTGGTAATCCACTTTTTAATGTGTTGTAGGTATCTATTAAAAGTACACAGCCTTTTGGTCGTATGCTTGCAAAATCTCTAAATGCTTCTATTTCTTCTTTATAGCTCTGAATGAATGAGTGTGCCATTGTACCCGTAGACGGAATGTTATAATCTTTGGCTGCAGCAACATTACTTGTGCTATCAAAACCTCCAATTATAGCGGCTCTCGAGGCATAATATCCTCCAGTAGCATGAGCACGACGTAAGCCCATATCTAGCAAAATCTCTTTTTCTGTGCTATATTTAATTCTGCTTGCTTTGGTTGCTATTAAGGTCTGAAAATTAAGAATATTTAGTAAAAAGGTTTCTATAATCTGTGCTTCAATAATATTAGCTTCTACTTGTAAAATAGGGCGATTTGGAAAAACGACATCACCTTCCTTACTTGAAAAAATAGTTCCTTTAAAACTAAAATTCTTCAAGTATTCTAAAAAATCATTCTGAAAACCATGTTGTTCTAAATATACAATATCGGAAGCTGAAAATTTAAAAGTTTCTAAAATATCTAATACATCTTCTAACCCTGCAAAAATAGAATAACCACCATTAAAAGGGTTGTGACGGTAATAATAATCAAAGACAGCGAGTCCATCTGGTTTCGTCTTAAAATAAACTTCGGCCATAGTAAGTTGATAAAGGTCTGTGTAAGATGCTGTAATATTCATGCCAATTTGGTTTTAAAATTGTGAAGGTATTTAAAAAAAGAGATATTATTCCTAAGCCTTCAGAAAAAAAGTGCATTCCTTTATTTTAAACATTTCTATAACTCCCATAATCGTTCTTTTATTTGTGAAAATTTTTATAATAGTTTATCCTAGAACTACTTTTAATTCTATTTGCGGTAGTGAATCCGTGTGTTTCGTAAAAATAAGTATGCAATTATAGCGAACTATCATTCTTTGCTCGGTAACTAATGTTACTGACTAGAGAAATTGTCTAATGTACTTTTGCCTAAGATAATTAAAGAATACATGAAAAACACAATATACATAACCATATTATGCTTATTTACAGTTACTTTGAGCTTACAAGCACAAGAGGTAAAACTAATTTCTAAAGAAGAAGTTTTAGCTAAAGTTGCAGAAAATAATACAACTATTCAAATCTCTAAAGAAGAGTTTAATGCTTCTAAAGCAGATTATAGACAAACAAATGCAGTGTTTTTACCAAACATTACAGCAAGTCATACAGGTATTTCTACAACAAACCCTTTAATGTCTTTTGGGTCTAAATTGAATCAAGAAATATTAACAGCTGCAGATTTTAACCCAGCAATTTTAAATGATCCAACAACTACAAGAAGTTTTGCAACGAAGATTGAGATTCAGCAACCATTAATTAATTTAGATGGCTTTTATCAAAGAAAAGCTGCCAAAACTAAAATGGAAGCGATGTCTTTAAAAACGGAAAGAACGCAAGATTATTTAGCCTTTGAAGTAGAAAAAGCATACATGCAATTACAATTAGCGTACAAAGCAGTAGCTGTTTTAGAAAAAGCATTAGAAGCTGCAAATGCGAATAAACAAATGGCAGACAATAGTTTTAAACAAGGTTTTTTACAGCAAGCCGATGTTTTAAATGTAGAAATAAGAGTTACAGAGGTTAAAAATCAATTGCAAACAACTAAAAGCAATGTGCAAAATGCCTCTAATTATCTATCATTTTTAATGAATGATGAAAGCTATGTTGTATACAAACCAACAGAAAGTTTAACTGTTTCTAGTTTTAATGTTGATGATAAAACGATTTCTGAAAATAGAGCAGATATAAAAGCGATGCACTTGGCTTCTAAAGCATACGAAGCAATGAATAAAGCAGATAAAATGGCTTTTCTACCGCGTTTAAATGCCTTTGGTAGTTATGAAATGTATGATAACAAAGTATTCCAGGGTGATGCAAACGGATATTTAATTGGTGCACAATTAAGTTGGGATATTTTTCAGGGTTCTAAGCGTTTTGGGAAAGCTCAAAAAAGTAAAGCCGAATTAGAAAAATCGAAGTTAGAATATACGCAATATGTTTCTAAAAGTAATTTAGAGTTGAATAAAGTAAAACGTCAATTAGTAGATGCTAAAAACAGTTTAGAATTAACTGATTTAGCAGTGCAACAATCTGAAGAGTCTTTAAGAATTAGAAAAAATAGATTTAAAGAAGGTTTAGAAAAAACGTCTGACTTATTAATGGCAGAAACGCAATTTGCACAAAAACAATTAGAATATTATCAAACAATTTATCAATTCAATTTTACACAAACCTATTTAAACTTCCTAACCAAGAAATAAAGAAAGTTGACAGGAAGCAGTCGCAGTTTACAGTAAAAAATAAAACCAAATTCAATGAAAAAATACATACACATTATAGCATTATTTACAGCTTCATTAATAATGACGAGTTGTGGAAGTGAAGAAAAAAAAGCCGCAGTAGACAATACACCTGCAATTAAAATTTTAGTTAGCAAAGTTGCAGTAAATAGTAACACGCCGTTTTTGTCTGTAAGTGGAAAGATACAAGCATCTAACAGTGCAGATTTAAGCACAAGAATGATGGGTTATGTGAAAAAAGTTCACGTAAATGTTGGCGATAAAGTTAGAAAAGGGCAGTTGTTGGTGTCTATTAATAATACCGATTTACAAGCTAAAAAAGGACAAGTAAACGCAGGAATTGCACAAGCGCAAACTTCTTTTAATAATGCAGAAAAGAATTACAATCGTTTTAAAAATTTATTTGAAAGTAAAAGTGTTACTCAAAAAGAAATGGATGACATGACTGCAAATTACGAAATGGCAAAAGCAGGTTTAGAATCTGCTAATCAGATGAAAAATGAAATTAATGCGCAGTTTGCGTATTCTAATATAACAGCGCCTTTTAGCGGTGTAGTTACAAGTAAAAATATTGAAAGTGGCGATATGGCAAACCCAGGAATGCCTTTAATTAGCATAGAAACTCCTAAAGAGTTTGAAGTAATTGCCATGGTTCCTGAGACAGAAATTTCGCAAATTAAAAAAGGAACAACTGTAAATGTTTTAGTGAAATCTATGAACAAAACATTAACAGGAAAAGTTACGGAAGTAAGTACTTCTGCTAAAAATACTGGCGGACAATATTTAGTAAAAATCAATTTAGATAAAACAGAGGTGTCTATTTTATCTGGGATGTTTACTACAGTTCAGTTTCCGGTAGAAAGAAAAGTAAAATCGGAATTGGTTTTAATTCCTAATGAAGCAATTGTAACTAACGGTCAATTATCTGGTGTGTATACAGTAAGTGAAAGTAATACAGCAATGTTGCGTTGGTTGCGTTTAGGTAGAACGTATGGAAATAATGTTGAGGTTTTATCGGGTTTAAATGCTGATGAATCTTATATTGTTTCTGCGGAAGGGAAGTTATTTAATGGGGCTAAAGTTAGTGTTCAGTAGGCGGTATTCAGTTTACAGTCTCAGTATTCAGTCATCAGTAGGTAGTTGTAGTATACAGTAACGAGTACTCCTTCATGGTTTTAAAAACTTTGTAGGTATAAATAAAATAACAAATTTAGTTAAGAATAAGAATTGTCGCGTTAAGGATAGCAGTGGAAATCCTTTTTTTGCTGCCATATATGGCAAAAAAAGATTGTAACGGATAGCCTGTTAAAACGCCCAAAATATAAGAAAATATGAAAGAAGGTTTAGCTGGAAAAATTGCAAAAGTCTTTATTGGATCGAAATTGACCGTGTTGCTAATGATCGTTTTTATGGTGGTTGGTGTGTATGCTTCGTTTTTGATTCCGAGGGAAGAAGAGCCGCAAATTGATGTGCCAATGGCAGATATTTTTGTGGGGTATCCGGGTGCGAGTCCTACAGAAGTAGAAAGTAGAGTTGTAAAACCTTTAGAGAAATTAATTTCGAATATTAAGGGTGTTGAGTATGTGCATTCTACTTCTATGAACGAAAAAGCAATGGTAATTGTGCAATTTTATGTGGGCGAAGATATTGAGCGTTCTTTTGTGAAATTATACAACGAAATTAACAAACACATGGATCAAATGCCTGCGGGTGTTACGTTTCCGTTGGTTAAAACTCGTGCTATTGATGATGTGCCAATGTTGGGTTTAACGTTGTGGAGTGAAAACTACAGCGATTATCAATTAAGCCAAATGGCGCAAGAGTTAGAATCGGAAATTAAGAAGGTAAATGATGTTTCTATTACGCATAAAATTGGTGGAAGAAATCGTCAGTTACGTGTGGTTTTAGATAAAGATAAATTGGCCGCAAGTGGATTGGATTTTTTATCGGTTTCTGAAATGATAAAAGCCAATAATACCCAATTAATTTCTGGTAGTTTTGATAAAAATGATACTGAATTTTTAGTAAATACTGGTACCTTTTTAGCGTCTGTAACAGATGTAGAGAATTTAGTGGTTGGGGTACAGCAGAACAGACCTATTTATTTAAAGCAAATTGCCAATATTGTAGATGGGCCTGAAATTCCACAAAATTATGTGTCTTTAGGTTTTGGAAAAGCGAGTGATAAATCTGAAACTTACAAATCTGAATATCCTGCGGTTACTATTTCTGTAGCCAAAAGAAAAGGAGCGGATGCAATGAAAATTGCAGAGGTAATTTTAAATAAAGTAGATCACTTACGTACCACTTTAATTCCGGATGATGTACATGTAGAAATTACAAGAAATTACGGAGAAACAGCTTCTCATAAAGTATCTGAATTATTGTGGCACCTTATTGGTTCTATCTTTGCAGTAACCTTAGTGGTTATGTTGGCAATGGGCTGGCGTGGTGGTTTAGTGGTGTTTTTATCGGTGCCAATTACGTTTGCTTTAACGTTGTTGAGTTACTATATGATGGATTATACACTAAACAGAATTACCTTGTTTGCGTTGGTTTTTGTAACTGGTATTGTGGTAGATGATTCTATTATTATTGCTGAAAATATGCACCGACATTTTAAGATGAAACGACTGCCTTTTAAACAAGCGGCTTTGTATGCAATTAATGAAGTTGGTAACCCAACAATTTTAGCAACATTTACAGTGATTGCTTCTGTTTTACCAATGGCTTTTGTATCTGGTTTAATGGGGCCTTATATGGCGCCAATGCCAATTGGAGCATCAATTGCCATGATTTTGTCGTTATTTGTAGCATTGACAATTACGCCTTATTTAGGATATATTTTCTTAATTGAAAAAGATAAAAAAGGTGGTGTAGAGAAAGTTGAAAAACCTTTAGAAGAAACTTTTATTTATAGAATTTATAACAAGTTTGAAAGACCTTTGTTAGAAAACGGAATGAAGCGTTGGTTGTTTTTAGGAGGAACATTTGTGGTTTTAATGGCAACAATGGTATTATTTTTTACCAATTCTGTAGCTGTAAAAATGTTACCTTTTGATAACAAAAATGAGTTTCAAGTGGTGATTGATATGCCAGAAGGAACCACTTTAGAAAGAACAGGCGTAGTTGCGCAAGAAATTTCTCAGTATTTAGCGACAAGACCAGAAGTGGTGAATTATCAGAATTATATTGGTACTTCTGCGCCGATTACTTTTAACGGTTTGGTACGTCATTACGATTTACGTGGCGGATCTAATATGGCAGATATTCAAGTGAATTTGGTTGATAAGGGAGAACGAATAATTCAAAGTCATGGAATTGCAAAATTATTAAGACCGGAAATACAACGAATTGCTGCAAAATATAATGCAAATGTAAAGTTGGTGGAAGTTCCACCAGGACCTCCAGTTTTATCTACCATTGTTGCTGAGGTGTATGGCCCTGATTATAACGAGCAAATGCGAATTGCCAATGATGTTCAGAATATCCTAAAAAACACTGCTGATGTTGTAGATGTAGATTGGATGGTGGAAGCAGACCAAAAAGAATATCAATTTGAAATTAATAAAGAAAAGGCAATGTTGTATGGCGTTGCTCCGCAGCAAATTGCGTACACCATGAATATGGCGTTGTCTAACAGGCCTGTTACTAATTTGTATGATGAAAATGCGGTGAATCAGGTTGGGTTGGTATTGACTTTAGATGAAAAAGAAAAGTCTACTATTTCTGATATTTCTCAATTAAAAGTAAAATCTAAACAAGGAAATATGGTGCCAATTGCTGATTTGGTTGAAATTAAAGAAACGATTGCTGCAAAAAGTATTTATAGAAAAAACCAAAAACGTGTAGTTTATGTAACGGCTGATATGGCAGGAGAATTAGAAAGTCCGGCGTATGCAATTTTAGGAATGGAAGAAAAATTGAAAGAAATAAAACTTCCAGAAGGCTATAAATTAGACGAAATGTATTTAGGTCAGCCAGATTTTGAAGACAATTACACCGTGAAATGGGATGGAGAATGGCAAATAACCTTAGAAGTATTTAGAGATTTAGGAATCGCATTTTTAGGTGCAATTATTCTAATTTATATTTTAATTGTAGGTTGGTTTCAAAACTTTAAAGCACCAATTGTTATGATGGTTGCCATTCCGTTATCATTAATAGGAATTATTTTAGGACACTGGATAATGGGAGCGTTTTTTACAGCAACGTCTTTTATTGGAATGATTGCCCTGGCGGGAATTATGGTTCGGAACTCAGTTTTACTAATAGATTTTATCAACTTAAGAACAGATGAAGGAATTCCTTTAAAACAAGCTTGTATTGAAGCAGGAGCTGTAAGAACTACTCCTATTTTATTAACTGCAGGAACTGTTGTAATTGGAGCATTTGTTATTTTGTTTGATCCTATTTTTCAAGGACTAGCAATATCATTAATGGGAGGAACCATTGTTTCTACGGTATTAACGTTGTTAGTTGTGCCGTTAGTATATTATATGATAGAGAAGAAAAATTATAAATAAAGAACTTTTTCCCGCAGATTACGCGGATTTATGCAGAAGAGTTAAATAAAAATCTGCGATTATCCGTGAGATCTGCGGGAAGCAAAAAAGGAAAAACTCATGAAATTAGTAATAGTTACAGCAGTCGAAGAATTTCAAAAGGAGGTTTTAAAAATCTTCAAGAAAGCAAATATTGAAAACTTTAGTAGTTCTGATATTGATGGACATAAAAATGTACCTCAATTATTAAAGGCTTCTAATTGGTTTTCTGCAGAGAAGAATGGTAATGAATCTATCATGTTTTTCTCTTTTACGAAAGCAGAAAAAATAGACGGTTTGTTTGTATTAATAGAAGATTTTAATAAAAACATTAAAACAAATAATCCTTTAAAAGCAATTGTTCTGCCAATAGAAAGATATATATAATTAAAAATTAGAGTAAGAAATGTTAAATAAATATTTTAGAGTTATAGTAGGAGTAATGGTTTTGTTAATGGTTGTACTAACCTATTATGTGAGCGTAAATTGGTTGTGGTTCGGAGTTTTTATTGGACTAAATTTAATTCAGTCTGCATTTACAAAATGGTGTTTATTAGAAACCATTTTAGTGAAATTAGGCGTTAAAAAATAAGAGCCGATCTTAAAACTGAGACTTATTCGATAATTTTTTCTGGTTGTTTTAAAAGATATTTTATTGAATAAGCTCTTGTAAAATGTGCGCCATAGAAGAGAATTAAACTAGTGTAAGAAACCCATAGCATTACTAATATTATAGAGCCAGCGGCACCATAGGTAGAACCTGGTTCTACTTCGCTAAAGTAAATTGCAAGTAAATATTTACCAACAACAAAAAGAATTGAGGTTAACAAAGCACCAATTCTAACTGCTCTCCATGGTACATTTGCATTCGGTAAAATTTTAAACATTGCTGCAAAAACAAAATAAATAGAAGCTAAGGAAATAAAAATATCCAACGTAAAAATAGAATTTACTAATTCACTAGAAATAATATTTTTTAAATTTTCTCCAAAAGTACTAAGTAGTGAGGTTAAAACGAGACTTATTAGTAGTAAGAAAACAATAATTAAGATAAAACCAAAACTTTTTAATCTTACAAAAACAGTTTCTAAAACACCATTTTTAAATCTAGGTTTTGCATCCCAAATGGTGTCTAAAATATTTTGTATTTGAAAAAACACACCTGTAGAACCATATAGTAAAGTTGCAATACCAATGATGGTTGTAAATAATGACGTTTTTTTACTTCCATCATTAACCATCATTCCTTTTATTGTTTCTGCCGTTTCGGCACCAATAGCGTTAGATATTTCGTTTAAAATTTGTCCTTCTACTATTTCTTTTCCCCAAATAGAACCAACAAGGTTAAATATAATTATTAGTAGTGCAGGTAAAGACAGTATTGCATAATAAGCAATAATTGCAGCTTTATTAAAAGGGTCATCTTTAAACCAAGCTTTTGCACTTGTTAACAATAATTCAGGTAAATGTGTTAGTTTAAATTTTTTTCTTTCTGTATTTTCTTTTTTATCTGTCATACATAGCAAAATTACAGAATAATTATAGATCTATAATTTCTTTTTTTAAGATGTGTGTTTTGTTACTTTTAAAATTCTTAGTAAAATAAAAGTATTAAAATTTATATTTTATCCTCTATATCTTCTTTTTCTTGATGGTTCAAACTTTTTTCCTTCACCTCCTAGGCTATTAAACTTCCAAGTAAAGGTTAACATTGCGTATTGTTGTAAAACGGTACTAGAAGAATCTTGAATATAATCTTCTGTAGCTACTCTTCTTGCATTTGTATTTTGATTTAAAATATCATATACTTTTATACCAACTGCTCCTTGGTCTTTTAAGATTGAATAACGCAAGGTCGCATTCCAAAACCAAGCACTTTTTTGAAATCCATCAGCAATATTTGGATTGTAATTAAACTTTACATCATTTCTCCATTCTAACTTTTTAGGTAGAAATGTAGAGGTGCTTATTAAAACATCATGACTTGTAAAGTTTTTATCACTAAAACTATCAATGTCGTAGGTGTTTCTGTTGAAAGAAACAGCGTAAGAAGGTCTAATTTCAAATACATCATCCCACATAAAATCAAAACCAATTCTTGGAGAAATTGACGTTGCTTTACTAGAATATTGTACTCCATTGTTAAAGTTAATGTTTTTATTGAGATTTCCAAAAACCGTAAATTCTGATTTTAAACTACCAAAATCTTCCCATTTTTTTGTTACACTATAACTTCCACCACCTTGTATGCTATAAAAACCATCTACGTTGGCATAAGAAGTTTCTCTAATAAGTGTATTTTGATCTATTATAGTATTTGCAATTACTCTATCGTTTGTAAAAGAAGCATTACCAAAAGCCCAAAAACCAGTTCTGTCTTGCCAATTAAAATTAGAGACTCCAAAACGAATACTATGTGTTTTAGTAGGATCTAATTCTGGGTTACCGGTTACAATATTTAAAGGATTAGATTCATCTCTAAATGGTTGTAATTGATATAAAGAAGGTGTTCCGTTTCTAAAGTTATATTTAAGTCGATAGCTGCTGGTTCTGTTTTTTCTAAAACGAAACCCTAATCCGTACTCTAAGTTGTTAAATTCTCTTTCTAAATTGGTTTCCGGTCTTAAAAAATCTGTATTTTTTAAAGTTCTGTTTACGTAAGCAATATCTGCAGATGTAGACCATTTTTCATTTCGGAAAGATAATTTTGCACGTGGTTTTTTAACGTTGTCTTGGTATTCGAAATCGGTACTTAATAGGTTGCTGAAATCTGTGTAATCGTTGGTGTTTTGATCCAAGTTATACGTACTTCTTATTTTTGTTGTTTTTGTGTTTGAATATTCATAACCAACATCAAAATATAATAGTCTTGATATTATTGGAAAACGATAGGTAACCTCACTACCAATTTCCGTTTTGTCTGTATTTCCATCTGAATATTGATCTCTAAGTATTTGATTTGGATTATCACCATAAATATTGGTTTCAGATTTCACCAAATCTTCTGTTTCAGATTTATCAATATTTGCTGTCAATTCTACTCTTAAAAAAGCACCTCTACTGCCAAACATCTTGGTTAAATTTACTTCATTATTAAACTTTTTGCTATTAGAATCTGCAATTGAGTTAGAGTTAGAGTCGTTTGTAAGTGTATTACTGTTATTAAAACTTTCTGAATTACTTGTATAAGTGTTTTTGTTAATATCAGCATTAAAATCAGATTCTATGTCAATTCTAAAAGTACTGTCAATTTCAATTTCAAAATCGACACTTGCATCATGACTGTCGCTTTCATTAAAAGAAGTGTTGTAAGAATTTGTAAAAAAGCTTGTTCCGTCGGCTAAGAATGTTTCTCTGTTGCTCGTTGTTTTATTGTCCGATTCACTATTTTTATAGAAGTAATCACTAGAAAGTTCAAACATTTTGCCAAAAGCATTTATGTAATTTAAACCATAATTGTTAGAAGTAACAATACCTTGTCCGCCTCCAAAGCTTCTATTATTTCCACCAAATTGCATTCTTTGATTTCCAAAACTAAAACCAGGAGAGTTTATATTATTACCACCGGCTAAAAGTCCTATTCGTTCGCTTCCTTTAAAACGGGTTGCCATACCTGCATATTCATATCTGCCGTCTGTACCGATTCCTGCAGCAGTTTTACCAAAATAGCCTTTATTGTTTTCTTTTTTTATGGTAAGGTTTATGGTTTTGTTTTCTCCATCAGAATCTTCACCAGCAAAGGCTTGAGCATTGGTTTTTGTATCTGAAATTTGTATTTTTTCAATAATATCTTTGGTAAGGTTTCTTGTTGTAATAGTTGGGTCGTTTCCAAAGAAAGGCTTTCCGTTAACAAGTATTTTATTTACAGATTTTCCGTTTACCGTAATTGCTCCTTCATCATCTACTTCTACTCCTGGTAGTTTTTTTAATAAATCTTCTACATTGGCATCCTTCTTTGTTTTAAAAGATTTTACATTAAATTCTACGGTATCTTTTTTTATGGTGATAGGAGCACTAGATCTAATAACAACAGCATCTAATGCATTAGCTAGTTCTAAGTTTAAATTACCAACATGCTGGTTTTTTGTATTAATTATTTTTGTGTACGGCTTATAACCAATATATGAAACGACTAATTTTATTTGGCTATCTGCTGTTTTACCTTCAACATTAAAATAACCTTTAGCGTCGGTTATTGTATAAGAAATAATACTGCTGTCTTTTAAACGTTCTGCATGTACGGTTGCAGATTCTAGTAATTCATTATCTTCTAGAGATGTTATTGTACCAGTAATTTTAAATTCCTTAGTTTGAGAATAGGTGATACAAGTAAAAATTAAGCAGATGAGTAAAAGAACTTTCTTCATTATTATTGGTTGATTAAATGAGGTGTGAACAAGTGTAACTAAATAAAGAAACAAAGGTTTAATTAAAGAATTGATAAATAAGGGTTTTTAACAAAACTTTAGGTTTTAGATGGTGTCTTCTTTTTCTCTTTTTTAAAAATGGTAAGCCTATTTTATTAGGGTAAAACGTTGAAGGTGATGTGATAAAAAGTTGGTAAGTATGATAAATTAGTAATTTTATCGTTTTGTTATATTTATTTATTCTAAATAAAGACTATATTTGTCGCATAATTATTTAAGATGATTGTTTTTTATACTGAAAGTAAGCCCGTAGTTTCTATGTTAAATACATCCGTTTGTGATAGTGTTTGTTCGTCTAATTGCATAAAACCAAAGAGTAGCTGTTGTAATAAGTATAAAAAAAAGGGCATCAACTGTAAGCGATGCCCTCATATTTTGCTAAAAGCTTCTTAGCTTAATTTAATTATTATCCCTTTCTATATAAAGGATCTGTACCAATTGTACCCAATAAACTCTCTAAATATTCATTAGAAATTACATGTTTATATTGTCGTTTTAAGTTTTCTAATCGTGTATTGATATCCATTTCTGAAGCAATAGAATTGTTATAAGGATTTGCAATAAAATCTTCAGAATATTTTATTTGATTATCATAAAAAGCAATGTCTTTTTGCTGTTTTAATTGTAATCTCTCTTTGTACCAATCGCTGTTAATTACATACTCTCTTTCAAATAATTTACGTAATTCTGGATCACTAATGTCTTTTCCTTCATAATTACCATATGCCATAATATGTAACAGCACTTTTAATGGCGGAATAGCAGCAGTTATGCTTCCATCTTCAAAATAGTTTAAAGCCACCTTTTGTTGTGCTTCAGTAATATTTTTAATTCCATCTACAAAATCTTCTAAACCTTGTAATTCTGGTTTTAACATTCTTTCGCTAAAAACAGCTGTAGGTTCATCAAAAATTCTATTTAGACATCTGTAAGAAAATGTTTTTGTAATTCTGTATCCTAATCTACTTGCTAAAATAGTTTCTCCTTCGTATTCAAAATCATTAATTTTTTCTAAAGAACCATTTTTAATTAACTCTTTAGGATCCCTGTCTTTAGGTTCTAGTCTTGCCCAAATTTCAGGGATTAATAAACTAACATCGTGGTCTATTTTATTTTCTGCACCTACATAACCTGCAGCAGTGCTAAATCCATTAGATTCTGTTAAGATATGAGACAACAATGCGTTATTTAAGTCTGTTGTTGGAGTAAGCATGTTAAATGGTGCTTTTGTTAAAGCTCCTTCTGTACCAGCTCCAGTAGTAGATGGAGATTTCCCTGTTAAACTACAGATAAAGTCCATAAATAATTCTGGCGCTTCTTGGTAGTGAATTGGGTTATAAACTGCCAAAGGTCTTATTCCTGCAGCTTTATCAACAGGATTATTTCTTCTACCAGGTAAAACAGCATTTACAACATGATATACAGGTTCGTTTAAGTTAATTTTTCTAACTAAACGAACACCAATATCCGCTAAATAAGTATCTTCAGTTTCTACAACATTTTTACAAGGCTCTAAATAACGAGGGTTTTTGGTAGGTTCACCATTTACAATTCTCGTATGAGAAGGCAGAGCAAAAAACTGTTCTTTTTTATCACTTTTAACAATACTTTCAATAAAATCTTTAACTGGTTTTGTGTATTTGTCAAAGTTGATAGTGTCTTCGTATAAAGCAATAGCGTCTTCTTTTTTGAGTAACTCGTAGTTGGTTAAAAAACGGCCGTTTGTTACCAAATCTAATTCGGCAGCTTTATCATAACCTCTTACTACCGCTTCATCTGGTCTCTGAAAAAGATGTGCCTCGCAATTAGTTAATAATTTTAAACTTTTATTGGTGAATTCTGGGTTTAAGTTTTTTAATTGATTTCTAGGTATGGTAATAGAAGCTGTAATATCATCTTCTGTTTGTATTTTTTCTGAAGGAGAGAAATCTGAACGTAATTTGTTTAACATCCAATTTCCTTGTTCATTAAAACCAATACGAACATAACTACCAACAACGGGTGTGTTGTTGTATAATAAACTCGTTCCTTTTTTTCCGTTGATAATTTCAACAGACATGTACTCTTTCCAATTTAAAGTTCCGTGTGCTTGTCTGTATAACCTTTTTACAAAAAGGACTAAAGAACGAATATGCACAGGTATTTCTTCTAAAAATTGATTGAACTCATCAGAATTGTGTTTCGACGGAATTAATAATTTAACAGCAGAACTTAACGTTCTTTTTTCACTTAAAAAAGATCTAGAAATTGGTCTGTTTGGGTCTTTTACTTTCCATCGATTAGAATATACATACTCTATAATTTCGTCGGCCTTTTTAAAGTCTTCTTCTATATTATGAATGTTAAAAGTACTATACGTAATAGCATTTTGCATTGGTTTAGAAATCTCAGATTTACCACCACCAGAAACTGTACATGGTTTGTGGCAAAAAACACCTTCTGCAAAAGTTTCTATAATTCTCCATAAATCGATAGATTTATGTTTTTCTAATTTTAATTTACTTCCCGTAGGGTGTATGTAAGTTTTGTAAGGAGACAATGTTAATTTCTGCTCTTTACTTTTATGCATCCATGTAATGCTGTTAGTATTGGTGTTTATGTATGCAAACTCCGGGATGTAAACAATGTTTGGGTATTTTTTATCTACCGCATAGTTTTCTGGTTTTACCTCTATGGTATCTCCTAAAAGTTGTTTTACACCTTCAAAAGTATGTTTAAAGTTGTAAAACTCAGATTGTACTTTACCATCTACGGTATCGCCCATAACTCTTCTAGCAAATGCAATTGCACCACCTGCATGTTCCTCCTCTACCAAACCAAATAGGTTGGCAGAATAACTAATTTGAGTTTTTATTTCTTTTTTGGAATATCCGTAATAATTATCTGCAATTAGGGTTACTACAACACCTCTGTCATCTCTACAGGTAATTTTAAAAGCACCACCTTCATTATAAAGTTCCTCTTCATTTTCCCAACACATTCCGTCTTTTTTCTGACGTTCTGTAGCATCATCAAAATGAGGTAAGCCAACATCTTTCTTTTTTAATTCTTTTAATTGTGGAGCTAAAACAATACAGCCAGTATGTCCAGTCCAGTGTTCTGTATCTAAAGCAGCATCATTTTGTGCTAAGTTATGGTCTCCGGCATTGCCGAAAATTGACTCTACAAAATCTAAATTACTTACTAAGTTTCCTGGTACAAAAAAGCGAACCTCTAATGATTTTTCTGAGATTACTCCTTTAACTTCCGGACAAACCACAGGTCTTAAAAGTGAAGAAACCATTACTTTGGCTTGTTTATCTTGACTAGAGGTAAACGGAAGTGTTTTTAAATCATCCGAAGGATTAAAAGCTGAATGCAATAAATGCGCAAAAGTTTCTTGCGGAACTTCTTTTTTGTCTAATGGTACAGGTAAGCTGCCTTTTACAATATGAAAAGTTCCTTTTGTTGTTCTTTTATCGTTTAATGGATTGTTTAAAATACCTTGTTTTATTCTGCTAGTAGTAACTAAATTACTTTTAAAAGAATCACCATCTGGAGGTAAACTAAGTTCTCTTGCTTGTCCTTTTTTAGTTAATACCAACGTGTTGTTTGGTATTACAAGAGATTTATTAATAGACACTTTTTTTAAATAATCATTAATAAATGCTTGTATTCTTGAATCTGCAGGAGAAAGATGGTCCGATAATAATCTAGATCTTTGCTTGATACTTTTAATAAGACTGCAAGTTAATTCCTCAAATTTCGGATCTAAAAATTGAATAGAATTTTCTGGTTTGTCCTTAAAAGTAGGTTGTCCTAATGAAGCTAATTGTAGGTTGATAAACTGAATAATGTCATTTCTAGTTTCTTGCATAATGATATTTTTAAACTCTTATAAAAATACCATAAAATTTTCATTGCTAAGTTATTGAAACACTATGTATTTAACTCTTGTTGAAAATAAATCGTTTTATTGATTTTTGTCTTAATTTCAACATTTGTTAAACGTTTAACCAAACCATAAAAAACACTACTTAAAAGCACTTAAACCAGTTACATCTAAACCTGTAATTAATAGGTGAATGTCATGCGTTCCTTCATAGGTAATTACACTTTCCAGATTCATCATGTGACGCATTATAGAATACTCACCAGTAATGCCCATTCCACCTAACATTTGTCTCGCTTCTCTTGCAATATGAATAGCCATGTCGACATTATTTCTTTTTGCCATAGAAATCTGAGCAGAAGTTGCTTTTCCTTCATTCTTTAAAGTACCTAATCTCCAGGCTAATAATTGTGCTTTGGTGATTTCAGTAATCATTTCTGCTAATTTTTTCTGTTGTAATTGAAATTGGCCAATCGGTTTGCCAAACTGTTCACGTTCTTTACAATAACGTAAAGCGGTATCATAACAATCCATAGCCGCACCAATTGCGCCCCAAGCAATTCCGAATCTTGCAGAATCTAAACAACCTAAAGGTGCTCCGAGTCCAGATTTATTTGGTAATAAATTTTCTTTAGGCACTTTTACATTATCAAAAATAAGTTCTCCGGTTGCAGATGCACGCAAAGACCATTTATTATGTGTGGTAGGCGTTGTAAAACCTTCCATTCCGCGTTCTACCAATAAACCATGAATTCTACCTTCTTCATTTTTTGCCCAAACCACAGCAACTTGAGCAAAAGGAGCGTTAGAAATCCACATTTTTGCACCATTTAAAAGATAGTGATCTCCCATATCTTTAAATTTGGTTTCCATACCAGACGGATTAGAACCATGATTTGGTTCTGTTAATCCAAAACAGCCCATCCATTCGCCAGAAGCTAATTTTGGTAAATACTTTTTACGTTGTGCTTCATTTCCATATTTAAAAATAGGATACATTACCAAAGAAGATTGCACAGAAGCAGTAGAGCGAACTCCAGAATCTCCACGTTCTATTTCTTGCATAATTAATCCGTAAGAAATTTGATCTAATCCTGCGCCACCATATTCTTCTGGAATGTAAGGGCCAAAAGCACCAATTTCTGCCAAACCACTAATAATTTGAGTTGGAAACTCTGCTTTTTGAGCATATTCTTCAATAATAGGAGAAACGTCTCGTTTTACCCATTCTCGAGCTGCAGTTCTTACTAGTTTGTGTTCTTCGGATAATAAATCATCTAGATTATAATAATCTGGAGCTTGAAAAAGATCTTGTTTCATAAGTTTATATCTAAAAGTGGATTCGAATTTAATCTTATTTTTTGAACAATATGTGTGTTTTTAAACAAATATATTGATTGTTGTTTAATATTTATGTTTTTGTTTGTCAGAAATTAAACTTTAATAAAGGAATAAATATGAAAGTTAAAGATACAAAATCTATAAAAAGTAGATGATTTCTATTAAGTTTGTATGCATGAAGCATACCTTAGGAAAAGAAGAGCGTTTAAAAAGTAAAAAGCTCATAGAAAAACTTTACGAAGAGAGAAATTCTGTGAAAGCGTATCCTCTTAGAATGATTTTTTTACAAACAGATCATACCTCAGAATTCCCAGCTCAAGTAGGGGTTTCTGTTCCTAAACGTAATTTTAAACTGGCTGTAGATAGAAACAGGATTAAGCGGTTAATGCGAGAATCCTATCGTTTGCAAAAAGAAATTGTCTACAATAATTTAGAGGAGCCTTATGTTTTTATGATTTCGTATATTGGGAAAGATAAATGTACTTATGACGAGATATTCTTAAAAATGGAAAAATTACTAACTCGGTTTGTTAGTGAAGTAAAAAATAAAAAAAATGAAGAGGTTTAAGTTTTCAAAAAATACAATTATTGTTCTTTTAGTAGGAACAATCTTTTTATCGTTTGCATTTAAATCGAAATTCTTTGAGGTTGCCAAGCAAATTGAAATTTACAATACATTATTTAAAGAGTTAAATATGTATTATGTAGATGAAATTAATCCTGCAGAATTAACAAATAGCGCTATTAAAAATACGCTTAAAGATTTAGATCCTTATACCAACTTTTACAATGAGCAAGATGTAGAAGATGCAAAAATATTACGAGAAGGAGAGTATGGCGGTATTGGTGTTTCTGTTTATTATATAAAACAAGGAATTCAGATTAAAGAAATTTTTAAGGGATATTCGGCAGATAAAGCAGGTTTAAAATCTGGAGATATTATTACTTCTATAGACGGGCAATCTGTAAAAGATATGGAAAGTGAGCAACTTTCTATGTTGATAAAAGGAACGCCAAATAGCACCTTTTCTGCAGAAATAGAAAGACAAGGAAAAAGTATTCAGAAAGAAATAACGAGGGATAAAGTGGTGATAAATCCAGTCCCTTTTTCTGAAATGATCGATGAAGAAACGGGATATATTGTATTAACACGCTTTAATGAAAAAGCGTCATCCGAGGTAAAAAAAGCATTTAGAAAATTAAAGAAAGCGGGTATGAAGCAACTGGTTTTCGATTTAAGAGGAAATCCAGGAGGTTCTTTGCTAGAATCTATAAATATTTCTAATTTCTTTTTACCAAAAGGAGAGGTGATTGTTTCTACAAAAGCAAAAGTTAAAAAATGGAGTAATACGTATAAAAGTACAAATGATCCTTTAGACTTAGAAGTGCCGATTGTAGTTTTAGTAAATGGACGTTCTGCTTCGGCATCAGAAATTGTAAGTGGTTCTTTGCAAGATTATGATAGAGCTGTAATTATGGGGCAGCGTTCTTTTGGAAAAGGATTGGTGCAGCGTTATAGAAAATTGACATACGGTACCCAATTAAAATTAACAATTTCTAAGTATTATACGCCAAGTGGTCGATGTATTCAGGAGTTAGATTATGCTAATAGAGATAAAAACGGAAAAGTTCCTAAATTTTCTGATGCAGGAATAAATGAGTTTAAAACGGCAAACGGAAGAAAAGTATATGATGGTGGCGGTGTTTTGCCAGATGTAGTTATTAAAACATCAGAAAAAACAGAAGCAACTGAGATGATCTTAAACTCTAAAGCTATTTTTAATTTTGCTGTAAATTATTATTATCAGCATCCATCAATAGAAAGTGCTCTTAATTTTGAATTTAAAGAGGCTGATTTTAATAAATTCACCAATTATTTAGAGTTAGATACCACATTTGTTACCAAGCAAGAAGCTTTGTTTAAAGAAGCGTATAAAGCTATAACAGTAAATAATATTTCTAGTGAATATGAGAAAATTCAAGAAAAATTATTTAAAAATAAAGTAGATGAAATCACTAAGAATAAAGATATTCTTAAAATAGTTCTTGAAGAAGAAATTCTAAATAAATACTATTTTGATGAGGGTGTATATAACCATAAATTAAAGAATGATTTGGTTATAAGAGAAGCGGTTAACGTATTAAAAAACCAAGAAAAATATAAGCAAATTTTATCCGCTAAATAATTTTATATTTGAAAATTAAAATTGAAAATGACAAAAATAAATAAAACAGATAGAACTAGAGCTCACGAGTCTACAAATGCAATAGAAAAATTATATATTTCTATGCGTCATTTATTTAGTAGAGGTTTTTACAAGCCAATGGGTATTTCTGGAGAAACTTTACGTAAATCTTTACTTTTATTAAGACCAGAAATTTATGGTTCAATTGCAGAAGAAAGAATTGAGTTGAATGGTTTAATTTATGTAATTGAAAGGCTTCCAAGAGGAATTGAAGAATGCCAATTTATAAACTTAACTGCAGATGAAGGTTATAGTGATTCTCATTTTGAAACAATAATTCCTCCAAAAAGAAGAAGAAATTGTTACAGAATAGACAAAGACCAAATGAATATAGAAATTACACGTGGTCGTTCTGAAATTTATGACATTCTTACGCATTTAACGTTCTTGTTTATAGAATCTCATAAAATTCAAAAAAGAGTAACTATAAATGAAGGGACAGATTTTATTAGAGAATGGAAATATTTAGAAGATATTGTAATCTATAATAAAGAAATTACAGACCAAGAAAGAGAGGTTGCTACTGCGCATTTAAGTAATATTTTAGGAAGAACTTTTGAGGAGGTAATAGATATTCATAAAGCATTTGCAACATCAGAAAAAAAGGATCGATTTTTTCATTTAATTTATTGGTTGGGTAAATTAGCTATTAATGAGGTTTTAGATAATAAGAAGCGAAAAGTAGCTTTTAGTTCTGTTTTAATCGAAGAAATAGGACACCATATTTATGGAGATATTTGGGCTAATAATATTAAAAAAGTACTAAAAGAAAATAGTCTACTAAAAAGACCAATTCATATTATTAGTGCCAACATGCACAGTGTCTTAAATTCTATTTATGCCAAAGGTGCGTTGCCAAAAGAGGCTGAAGAGCATGAAGGTTTTGGGCTGTTTCAATTATTAAGTAATTCTGATAGTAAGCCTTTACAAAAAGCAGTTAAGGAATATGCCTCTGAAAATGGATTAATCTATATTAAAGATACTTCGGGTACCAATATTAATGTTCAAGTAATAGATACAGAAAAAATTAATTTTGAAGATTCTCCGTTTGATAAAGTAAATTCTGTAAATAAAAAGCCTGTTATCATTGTAATGGATTATGCTTTTGGTGAGCAAGCTTACGAAACTATGGATGAGCTTTTAAAACCATATAAAAACACAAAGAAGAAAAATCACCTAGATGTAAAATCTGTTTCTATAATGGGAAAAGCAGGTATTTTAGAAGGTGGTAAAGGAGATATTATGATTCCTACTGCACATATTTTTGAAGGTACTGCAGATAATTATCCGTTTAAAAACGAGTTGTCTAAAGAAGATTTAGAAGGTTTTGGAGTAGAAGTTTTTGATGGTTCTATGATTTCTGTTTTAGGAACTTCATTACAGAATAAAGATTTGTTACAGTTTTTCCATGATTCTACATGGAATGTTATTGGTTTAGAAATGGAAGGTGCTCATTATCAAAAAGCAATACAATCTGCCTCTAAAATTAGAGGGAATATTTCTAAAAATGTAAAAGTAAGGTATGCCTATTATGCATCAGATAATCCGCTAGAAACAGGAGCAACATTGGCTTCTGGAGGTTTAGGTATGACAGGTGTTACACCAACATACGCGATTACACAAAAAATATTAGAACAAATTTTTTAAGAGTCTAAGACTAAAATATTATATCAAAAAAGAATGTCAACAAATCAAAAAAATAACGAAGAAGAAATAGATTTAGGTTCATTATTTGTGCTTATAGGTAAAGGTTTTTCTAAGTTTTTTAATTTTATTGGAAGTATTTTTAAAGGAATTTTTAATTTTCTAATCATAATTTTAATCTTCTTTAAACAACACTTTATTAAGATTGCAATTGCAGCATTAGTAGGAGTTGTTGCAGGTGTCTTTTTGGAGGTAAAAAAGAAAGATCTTTATGGATCTGATTTACTTGTAAAACCGAATTTTGAAAGTACAAGGCAATTATATAATAATATAAATTATTATAATGACCTTGTAAGACAGAAAAAGACGGCAGACTTAGCTGAAATATTTAATTTAGACGAACCAACAGCTGCAAGTTTTAAGAAGTTTACAATCACTTCCGTAGAAACTGAAAATGATATTATTGATTCTTATAATAAATTTATTTTAGCAGTAGATACAACTACGGTAAAGAGTTACAAATATGAACAGTTTAAAAATGCCTTCTCAGATTATGATTATAAAATTCATGAAATTCACGTAGTTTCAGAGAAAAACGACGTTTTTAATAATTTAGGAGATGTTATTATTTCTTCGGTAGTAAAGAATAAATACTTTAACAGATTAAAGGAATTAAGTAATGAGAACTTAAATAGAACAGATTCTTTATTGCGTCAAAATTTAGGTCAGGTAGATTCTTTAAGAAGGGTTTACATGCAGGTAATGGTTGAAGAGGCAAAAAAACAAAGTAACGGAACAAATATAGATTTAGGAGGTGTTAAGAGCACAACCAAAGAGTTAGAGCTTTTTGATACGAATAGAAGAATTAATGCAGAGTTAAGAGACGTTGTTAATGATAGGTCTGAGAAATATGAAGTGATTAATGTAATTTCTAATTTTCAGTCCGTAGGATATAAAGTAAGTGGTGTTGCGCAAAATTATGCCTTTTTATTAGCTGTTTTAGGAGCAGGTCTTATGGTTTTATTTTTAATGATAAAACAATTAAATACATTTCTAAATAACTACAAAAAATAAACAATGCAAACAATTCTTATAACAGGTGGAGCAGGGTTTATAGGCTCTAATTTTATCCCTTATTTTTTAAACGAACATAAAAACTACAAAGTAGTAAATTTAGATGTGCTTACGTATGCAGGAGATCTTTCTAACTTATCTGAAATAGAAAATAATGAAAGATATACTTTTGTAAAAGGAGATATTTGTGATAGAGATTTGGTAGAAAATCTTTTTAATGAACATAAGTTTACAGGCGTTATTCATTTTGCAGCAGAATCTCATGTAGATAATTCTATTAAAAATCCTGATGCATTTGTTAGAACCAACGTTTTTGGAACTTTTAATTTACTAGATGTAGCAAAAAAATATTGGATGGAAAGTCCTAATGTATTTATAGAAGGTTTTGAAAATTCAAGATTTTTACATGTTTCTACAGACGAGGTGTATGGTACTTTAGGAGAAACAGGTTTGTTTACTGAAGAAACACCTTATGCACCAAACAGCCCCTATAGTGCTTCTAAAGCATCATCAGATTTTATGGTGAGAAGCTATTTTCATACATTTGGGATGAATGTTGTAACCACCAATTGTTCTAACAATTATGGACCAAAACAACATGACGAAAAACTGATTCCTACAATTATAAGAAAAGCAATTTCTGGGGAAAATATTCCCATTTATGGTGATGGAAAAAATATTAGAGATTGGTTATTTGTATTAGACCATTGTACAGGAATAGCACTTGCTTTTAAAGAAGGTAAATTAGGAGAAACCTACAATATTGGTGGTAAAAACGAACGAAATAATTTATATATAGCAAATGCTATTTGTGAAATTTTAGACGAAGAAAAACCAAAAAAGAAACCGTATAAAAAACAAATTAGTTTTGTAGAAGATAGAGCTGGTCATGATTTTAGATATGCAATTGATGCATCGAAAATAGAAAATAAATTAAACTGGAAAGCTAAAGAGAATTTTGAGACTGGTATTAGAAAAACCATTCAGTGGTATTTAGAAAAATATAGTTAGATATGAAAGGAATAGTTTTAGCAGGAGGTTCTGGTACAAGATTACACCCACTTACATTGGCAGTAAGTAAACAGTTAATGCCAGTGTATGATAAACCGATGATTTACTATCCTATTTCCACTTTAATTTCTGCCGGAATAAGAGAGATACTAATTATTTCTACACCGCAAGATTTACCCTTGTTTAAAAAGTTATTAGGAAACGGAAATCAAATTGGTTGCAGTTTTGAATATGAAGTGCAAGCAGAACCAAATGGTTTGGCAGAAGCTTTTATTATAGGTGAAAAATTTATAGGTAAAGATAAGGTTGCTTTAATTTTAGGAGATAATATCTTTTATGGTTCTGGGTTATCTAATTTGTTAAAAGCGAATAACAATCCCAATGGAGGTATTGTGTATGCTTACCATGTAAATGATCCAGAAAGATATGGTGTGGTAGAATTTGATGATAATCAAAGAGCAATTTCAATAGAAGAAAAGCCAGAAAAACCAAAGTCTAATTATGCGGTTCCTGGTATTTATTTTTATGATAATGAAGTTGTAGAAATTGCTAAAAATATAAAGCCAAGTAAAAGAGGAGAGTTAGAAATAACAGAAATAAACAACGTGTATTTAAAAAAAGGAAAACTATCTGTAGAAATTTTAGATAGAGGAACTGCTTGGTTAGATACAGGTACTTTCGACTCTTTAATGCAAGCAGGTCAGTTTGTACAAGTAATTGAAGAAAGACAAGGTTTAAAAGTTGGTTCTATAGAAGAAGCTGCTTATAGAGCCGATTTTATATCAAAAGAACAAATGATAGAAATAACAAAGCCTTTGTTAAAAAGCGGTTATTCTAATAATTTATTAAAAATATAATGAAAGTTACGGAAACAAATTTAAAAGGATGTTATGTTATAGAACCTCTTTTTTTTAAAGATAATAGAGGGTGTTTTTTATTAGAATATAATAAAAAGGAGTTTGAAGAGAAAACGGGATTTAAAGGAGATTTTGTTTTAGGAAATCAGTCTACTTCTCAATACGGAGTTGTAAGAGGTTTGCATTTGCAAAGGGGAGAGTTTGCCCAAGCAAAATTAGTAAGAGTTGTAAAAGGGAAGATTTTAGACGTTGCCGTTGATGCTAGAAAAGGTTCTGAAACTTTTGGTAAAGTCTTTTCTGTAGAATTATCGGCAGAAAATAATAAGCAATTATTTGTTCCAAGAGGATTTTTACATGGTTTTTCTGTTTTAGAAGATGATACAATTGTATCGTATAAATGTGATAATTATTATCAACCAGAAGCGGAAGATGGTGTTTTATTTGATGATAAAGATTTAAATATTGATTGGAAAATACCTTCGGATAAAATTACACTTTCAGAAAAGGATACTGTATTAAAAACGTTTGCTAGTTTTAATAAGTAATTCTATTTATTTATAAAAATTAGTTTTATTGCTAATAAGAACAAAAATAACCGAAGAGGTTGATGGATAGAAGAAAGATTATTTTAAAGAACGTATCCCTAGGTTTTGTGTTTAAAATATTAAATATGGGAATTGTATATCTTACAATTCCTTTTTTATTAAAGTATTTAGGCACTTCTAATTACGGTGTTTGGGTTACAATTTTCTCTATTGTTAATATCTTGTTTTTTGTAGATGCTGGTATTGCAAACGGTTTAAAAACAAAATTAACAGAGGCAATTAGTAATAAGAATGTTAGGCTTGCAAAAGAATATATATCCACAGCATCTGTTCTTATTTTTTTTATTTCTATCGGCTTTTTTCTTGTTGGTGGTGCTACAATATACTTAGTAAACTTAAATAGTTTGTTAAATGTTGGGGACTTAGTTTCTAATAAAAACCTTCAATCGGTTTTTTTTGTGATACTGATATTTATTGTGTCCAACTTTGTTTTAAGTCTTTATAAAGTTTTCTTTTACGCAATTCAGAAAGCTTCTGTGGTAGAATTTTCGCTTTTTCTTTATCGATTTGTCGTTTTCGGCTTTATATATTATGCTTTAAATAACTTAGAATCATCTATTTTAAATGTTGCTTACATTTACGGGTTGTCTAATCTTATTGTAAGTATCATTTTTAGTTTTGTTTTTTTTAATAAAAGGAAAGAGATCCTTCCATCTATTAAAAGCTTTAAGAAAGAAAGAATTAATGATTTAATGAGTTTGAGCATCCGTTTTTTTATAATTCAGATGTGTATGATTGTTATTTTTATTACTGATAATATTATTATCAGTAATTTATTAGGTCCGGATGCCGTTACAAATTATGATATTGTTTTTAAATTATTTCAAGTTATTATAATGTTGTCAACCATACTTTTAGATCCCTTTTGGTCTCTTTTTACAGACGCTTACCAAAAGAAAGATTTTATTTGGATTAGGGCAACATTAAAAAGAATGAATAAACTTTTTATACTTGTTTGCATTGGTACAATAGTTTTAATTCTTTTAACCAAAACAATTATATCAATTTGGATTGGTAAAGAGTTTGTGGTAGATGAAACCTTAACTTATTTTATGGGTTTATTTGTGCTGATAAGAATTTTTCCTTTGGTATATATGTATTTTTTAAATGCAATAGGAGAAATAAAATTACAAATGTATTTATTTATTATGGGAGCAGTTATTAATATACCTGTTTCAGTGTTATTTGTAAAATATCTAGATTTAGGTATTTCTGGTGTTATTTTAGGAACATCGGTTAGTATTATTGCGATGGTCTTTTTACTACCTTTTCAGACCTATAATATTTTGAAAAAGAATGAAATTTTAAAAAACTAAAAGGAGTTTATTAATTAGAAAGCTATACACAAGATGAAGTTAATACGTCAGAAATATAATTATCACGTTTCTTTAGATACCGTAGAAGAATTTGAGAAAATTATACTATCAGACGCTTCTGTAACTTCTATTAATGAAACTAATAAAACGTTTTCTAAGATATTATTCCATTTATGGAATGTAGTTACAAGAAACAAAGTAACAAGTAAAAATAATAGGGACTTAGCTAAAAAATTTAAAATACATTTATTAGCAGTTTTAATGGGAACCAATTTTAGTAAATGTTTACCAAGATTCTTTTCTAAGTCTAATAAAAGTATTTACATTTTTGATGCATGGCCTGAAAAGCATGATGAAATTATTAAGTTTGTAAATGGTTTTAAAGTTGATAATTTGTTTTTGACTTCTTCTCAAGCCGTTGAAGCTATTCGATCTAAAACACCAAATACGAATTGTTTTTGGGTTTCAGAAGGTATAAATCCAGGTGGTTACAAACATTACAGTTTTAAAGACAAAACAATTGATGTACTTGCATTGGGTAGAAAGTATGAATCTTACCATGCACAAATAGTTTCGTGTTTAGAATTTAATAAAAAGGAGTATTTATATGAGAAACAACCAGGAAAGATTATTTTCCCAACACGAGAAGGGTTTGTAAAAGGAATGGCAAAGTCTAAAATATCTATTTGTGTGCCGTCTAGTATTACGCATCCAGAGCGTTCTGGAAATATAGAAACGATGACAATTCGGTATTTACAATCTATGGTTTCTAAATGTCTTATTTTAGGGCATGCTCCAAAAGAAATGATTACACTTTTTGGTTACAACCCGGTAATAGAGATTGACACAAAAGATCCTGAAGGTCAAATAATTTCAATTTTGAATAATTATTCAGATTATTTTCCTCTTATTGAAAAAAATTACCAAAAAGTATTAGAAAATCATACTTGGACTAATAGATGGAACACGATAAAACAATTTTTAAACCAAAACTAAAAAGGGCTATTTAATTTTATGAATCCTTTATTAAGCATCATAACAGCAACATTTAATAGTGATAAAACTTTAGATGAAACAATTAAGTCTGTTTTAAATCAAGATTATACTAATTTCGAATACATAATTATTGATGGGAAATCTGAAGATAATACAATTAGTATTATCAAAAAATATGAAACTCAATTTAAAGAAAAAAATATAACATATACTTGGGTAAGCGAGCCAGATACGGGTATTTATAGTGCCTGGAATAAAGGGTTGAAATTAGCTACAGGAGGTTGGATTGCTTTTTTAGGGTCTGATGATATTTATCTAGAAAATGCTTTAGAAAAATATGCTTTTAACATAGCGCAAAACAATAACGTAGACTTTATTTATTCTAAAGTTAAATTAGTAAATAAAGGAAAAGTAAAACACGTATTCTCTGATCTTTGGAAATGGAATGAGTTTAAAAGAGAAATGAAAATTGCTCATGTTGGTTCTTTTCATAATAAAAATTA
This sequence comes from Polaribacter sejongensis, assembly GCF_038024065.1. Lineage (NCBI taxonomy): Bacteria > Pseudomonadati > Bacteroidota > Flavobacteriia > Flavobacteriales > Flavobacteriaceae > Polaribacter > Polaribacter sejongensis. The sequence continues at coordinate 3,205,288 of NZ_CP150667.1, forward strand.
TTTTGATACCTATGGTGTATACAATGAAGACTATAAAATTACTGGAGATTATGAGCTGCTTTTAAGAGCTAAAAGTAATTTAAAAACTATTTTTATAAATCAGTTTACTGCAGAAATGAAAGATGGTGGAATTAGTAATAAAAATGTATTAATGGCTTTTAAAGAGGCTAAAAAAGCTAAAATAGACACTGCAGAAATTTCTAAACAAATAGCGTTTATGGATTTTTATCTATCCCTAATAAAATATTATCTTTCTACTTTTGTAAAAAGGTTCTTCTAATTATAAAAACTCATGTTTTTTTTTAATAATAAAAAAAGAGTAGCTATCTGACAAAATAATTAAGCATTTATAATTTAATGAAAAACATTCTTTTTATTCACCAATCAGCAGACCTATACGGGTCAGACAAGACTCTATTATATCTTTTAGAGTCTATTAAAGATGTAGCAAATGTAATAGTAGTTGTGCCTGAAGAAGGCCCTTTGACGGAGGAATTTAAAAAGTTAAACATAGAAGTTTTTATTATACCCGTAATTAAGGTTTCTAGGCAGTTATTTACAAATTTTAATGTTTTTAAGTTGCCATTTCAAATATATAAAGCCGTAAGTATTTTTAAAAAAAAATTAGGGAATAGAAAGATAGATCTTATACATTCTAACACCATTGCAGTGTTTCTAGGTGCTTTTTACAGTAAAATATATAATATTAAGCATATTTGGCACGTTCATGAAATAATTCAGCACCCAAAAATGGTGGCTAAAGCCTATCCGTTTCTTGTAGATTGGTTTTCAGATTGTGTTGTTTTTAACTCGGTAGCTTCTGCAGAACATTTATATAAAAATAAGCCTAAACTTAAAGAAAAATCTACAATAATTTATAATGGATTAGATAGAAATGTACCCATTTCATCTAAGGAAGAGCAAATGTTGTTGAGAAACTCACTTTTTAAATCCATAGATAAATCATCCATAGTAATTGGTTTGGTGGGGAGAATTAATAGACATAAAGGGCAGCAATTATTACTAAGTGTTTTTAATGAGCTCAAAAAGAACCCAGAAAACAACATTTACTTGTTGTTTGTAGGTTCTACAATTAAATCTCAACTGTTTTTGCTAGAAGAGTTAAAAGATGAGATTAAAAATAAGAATTTAGAAAACTTTGTAACTATTGTCGATTTTCAGAAAGAAATTTGGAAATTTTATGATTGTATAGATATCGTTTTGGTGCCAACTACAGACATAGAATCTTTTGGTTTGGTCGCTATAGAGGGGATGTTGTCTAAAAAACCAGTGATTGCTTCTAATCATGGAGGACTGAAAGAAATAGTTATACATAATAAAACAGGTTTACTATTTGAACCAAACAATGCCTCTGATTTAAAAAAATCAATAGAATCCTTAATTATAAATCAAAACTTGATTGAATTGTATGGAAAAGAAGGAGAAAAAAGAGCTAAGTTTGACTTTTCTTTAGAAAAATATGTAAATAATTTTAAAGCTCTATATAATTCGTTTTGACATTAACCATTAAAAAAATATGGCCAGTATTATTAGTAGTGTCTTTTGTTTTACATAGAGAAGTTACTTCTATAGAGGTAAATACAATACTACTTTTAGTACTTACTAGTTTTGTTGTTTTACTTAATAAAGGTAAAATGATAAAACGAGATTTTGACGTACTCTCCCTTTTATTATTAATAATCTGTATCGGTAGTTTTACAGCAATTTTTAATAAACCTAGCGCTTATAATTTTATTAGAGATTTACTTTACTTTACCAAACCAGTATTGTTGATTCTATTAGGTTATTTTCTTACAAGACTTATTAATGATTGGAAAGTAGTTTTTAAAGCATTAATTTATTTAGGTGTAGGGTATGCAGTTTATCATATTTTACATTTTGTAATTTTTACCAATTTTAATCATCCTCATATTATCTCACATATACGAGGTGTAAATGGTCTTTCGAATATAATTGAAGTATTTTCGATTGCTTTAATTGTTTTAGGTAATAAGTACAAAGAATATAGTATATTTTCAAAGAAAAGCACAAAATACATTTGTTTATTTTTATTGTTTACTTCTTTTACACTGTATTTTTCTAGAACTATGTTTGTAGGTTTAGTTTTGCTTGTACTGGGTGTTTTAAATTATTTAAAATTAAATAAGAAAGGATTAAAGTATTTAGGGCTATTATTGCTGGCTATAACCATATTATATACATACCTATTTACAGTGAAAATAGATAGAAAGGGAGATGGGATCGAAAATTTCTTATATAAACTTAAGATAGCTCCAAGTGAAATTTTTTCACCTAAAATAGATTTAAATAACCATGCTAGTTTATGGGATCATTGGAGGGCTTATGAGGCTCTTAGAGGGTTGCAAGGCCTTAATGAGTCTCCAGTAAGTTACGTTGGTGGTAAGGGTTTCGGTGCTTTGGTAGATTTAAAGTTTGCTGCACCCATAAGTAGTGAAGGAACTATACGATACATTCCCATATTACATAACGGATATATTTTTATACTCTATAAAACAGGTGTTATTGGATTGCTTATTTATCTGTATTTTTTATTTAGTTTGTATTTTCAAGCCTATAGAAAAACAGATCGTTTAGATACTAAAAATTTTGGAAATTTGTTGTCAGCAACATCATTATATCTTATATTTTCATCGTTAATAATTACGGGTCTTTATAACCTTCAAGAAGAAACTGCAATAATATTAGGTATCTTTTTATACCTAAAATCCAACTCAAATAGAAAAAATTAATGAAAATAGGAATTATTGGTACAAGAGGTATTCCAAACCATTATGGTGGTTTCGAGCAGTTTGCAGAACACTTGGCCACTTATTTAGTAGAAAAAGGTTGTGAAGTTTATGTTTATAATTCTTCTAATCATCCATATCAAGAACCTTTATTTAAAGGTGTACATATTATTCATTGCAATGATCCAGAAAGTAAAATGGGTACCATTGGTCAGTTTGTATACGATTTAAATTGCATTTTAGATACCAGAAAAAAAAATCTAGATATTATATTACAATTAGGCTATACAAGTAGTTCTATTTGGTCTTTACTTTTTCCAAAAAAAACTTTAATCATAACAAATATGGATGGTTTAGAATGGAAAAGAAGTAAGTATAGTTTTTTTGTAAGAAAGTTTTTAATGTATGCAGAAAGGTTAGGTGTAAAATATAGTGATTATCTTGTTTCAGATTCTGAAGGGATAAAAGAATACATAGACAATAAGTATAAAAAAGACTCTAAATTTATTGCTTACGGGAGTGAAGTAGTTTCTGATGTTGATGAAAGTATTTTAAAGAAATTTAAAGTAGAGAAATTAAAATACAACATGTTAATTGCAAGAATGGAGCCAGAGAATAATGTTGAAACGATTCTAGATGGTGTTGTTCTAAGCGAATCAAAAACTCCTTTTTTGGTTATTGGCGCTTATGATAATAATAGTTTTGGTAAAAAGTTAAAACAAAAATTTGAGGATTGTAAAGAAATTATTTTTTTAGGAAGCATCTATAATAATAGCGAATTAAATGCACTTAGATTTTTTTGTAACCTTTATTTTCATGGTCATTCTGTGGGTGGTACAAATCCCTCTTTATTAGAGGCTATGGGGTCTAGTAATTTAATTATTGCACACAATAATATCTTTAATAAAGCAGTTCTAAAAGAAGACGCTTATTACTTTTTTAATGCAGAAGATGTGAGTTTTTATTTAAAAGAAAAAAATAAACAGGATGAAAGCTTAAGAATTGAAAATAATATAAGAAAAATTAATAATGAGTATGATATTAATAAAATAAATGGCAGCTATTTTTCCTATTTTCAAGAGTGTCTTTCAAAAAATTAAAAAAACTAATCTTACCGAAATTTTACTTATTACGGTATTAGTTACAATACCTATTGTTGGTCATGCTACCAATAGTATTGCTATCATACTGTTTTTTTTATCAGCTTGCTATAAGTTTATAACAAATAAGAAACAGTTTTACTTTAACAAGATTTCTTTATTACTAATTAGTTTATATATATTATTTTTATGTTCCTTATTGTGGACTAATAATTTAGGGAATACTAAATCTGGTTTAGAACAATTTCTATCTTATTTAGTTTTACCAATTGCATTTATATTTAATTCTGATAAACAGTTTAATAAAGAAAAAGTGATCAGTATTTTTTCTTTTTCATTGGTAATCTATGCGTTGCTTTGCCTTATTGTTGGGGTTGTAAATACAAGTAAATATTCTGATATAAGTTTTTTATTTTATCATAAATTAAGTGGTGGTTTGGGTAATTTAAATGCAATTTACCTATCTGCATTTATAAGTTTAGCAATTAGTTTCTTTTTAACGAAACCAAATAAATCGAAACTTGAGTTTTTTAGTTTAATTTTCTTGAGTCTATTTCTTGTTTTGTTATCATCTAAAATGGTAATTGCAATAACTCTTATGACTTCTATTTTTTATTTCCTTAAAAAAAGAAAATTTAAAAAAATAAATTTAAAATCGGTTGTTCTATTTATTGCAGTTCTATTAATTATTATACCTGCAGCAAGTAATCTATATAGCCGTATAAAAGTAGAATTTGAGGAAACTAAAATGGAAGAAGTTTTACATAAAAAGGATTTTGGCCCTGTATATCTTTGGACAGGTTTTGGACTGCGTGTTTTTCAAACCAAAGCATTTATAGAGATTTTAAAAGAGAAAAAAAATATAGTTTTGGGTTCTGGTTTAAATAATTCTCAAGACAATTTAAACGAAAAGTACAAAGAGTATAATTTTTATCCAGGATTTTTAAATTACAATTATCACAATCAATACATGCAAATTTTTGCAGAATTGGGAGTTGTTGGTCTGTGTTTACTTTTACTAATTATACTCTTCATTTTTAAAGAGGCAATTATTTATAAAGATTATTTTTTATTATCCTTTATAATTCTAATATTAGTAGTTAGTTTTACAGAATCATTTTTGTGGAGACAAAGAGGAATGGTGTTTTTTATAACCGTTTCATTGTTGTTAACTAAAAGAGAACAATATATTAATTGAAGAAAAAAAGATCCATACTAATAAAACCATTAATAGTAGTTATAGATTTAATTTTAATTATTTCTATTATCTATTTTGTATCAGATAAAGAATATTTTAATCTTTCTTTTATATCTTATATCACTGCTTTTTGGTTATTTATATCTTACTACACTAAATATTACAATGTGTATAGGTATACCCATGTGGGGAGGTTGGTTACGCTCTTGTTATCGCAATTTTTTATATTTTCTTTAGCATACCTAAGTTATTTTAGTGTTTTTAAAGAGGGTGAAATTGTTAATAAACAATTTTTAGTTTTTGCGCTCATTTTCTGTACAGTTTCATCAACTAAATTTTTAATCTTTTATGTATTAAAAAAATACAGATCTAAAGGTAGAAATTATAGAAATATCGTTCTTTTTGGAGAACTAGGTTCTGCCAGAAAATTAGAAAATTTATTTCACCATAAAAATGATTTAGGCTATCGTTTCTTCGGTTTTTTTTCTGATAAAGTTTATAAGTCAAAAAATTATTTAGGGGCTTTAGATAAAGGTTTTAGTTATATTATTAACAATAAAATAGACGAAGTCTATTGTGATCCGTCAAAAGTGAATTCTGGTCGATTGATAGAAATAACAAAGTTTGTAGAAAAAAACGAATTAGAATTAAGAATTTTACCAGAAAATAAAGCCATTTATAGTAAAGATTTTATTTTAGAATACTTTGGTACAATTCCTATTTTAAAGCCTAAATCATTACCTTTTGAGAAAATAGAAACCCATGTTATTAAAAGAGTTTTTGATATACTATTTTCATTCGTCGTCTGTTTTTTCATGTTATCTTGGATGTTACCAATCTTATGGGTTGTTATAAAATTAGATTCTAAAGGTACTTTCTTTTTTAAGCAGAAAAGAGACGGTTTAGATGGAAAACAATTTTATTGTTATAAATTAAGGTCTATGAGAGTAAATAGCAATGCAGACAAAGTGTCGGCTTGTAAGAATGATAAAAGAATTACTAGAGTGGGAGCCTTTTTGAGAAAAACAAGTTTAGATGAATTGCCACAGTTTTTCAATGTACTTTTAGGAGATATGAGTATTGTTGGACCTAGACCTCATATTAATGTTCAAACTGAAAAGTATACAAACGAAGTAGAAAATTATTTAATTAGAAACTCTATAAAACCAGGTATTACAGGTTTAGCACAAGTTAGTGGGTATAGAGGTGAGGTAATTAAAAAATCTGACATTGATAATAGAGTACGATTAGATATTTTTTACATAGAAAACTGGTCGTTTTTTTTAGATATAAAAATAATAGCACAAACTTGTTTTAATTTTTTCATTAAAGAGGAAAAAGCATACTAGATGAAAGAAGATATAATAATAACAGGTTCAATTGTTCTTTTTAAAGAAAACTTAACAGATTTACATAAAGCCATAGAGTGCTTTTTAGCTATTCCTTTAAAAAAGAAGCTTTACCTAATAGACAACACTCCGTTAAGGTTTTTCGAGTATGTTTTTGTCAATCAACAGATAGAATATATTGCCGTAGAACAAAATATAGGTTTTGGTGCTGGTCATAATTTTATAATTGATAAAATAAAACAAACCTCTAAATTTCATTTAATTTTAAATCCTGATGTTTCTTTTAACTTAGGTGTTATTTCTAACTTAATTAAAGAATTAGAAAACAATAAAGATGTTGCAATGATTGCTCCTAAAGTATTGTTTCCAAAGGGAAAACATCAATATTCTTGTAGAAGATATCCATCTGTTTCAGAATTAATTGCTAGAAGATTTACGCTTTTAAAACCAATGTTTAGAGCTGTTATTTTTAAAGGAGAATACAGAGAAAGAGATTTAGAAATTCCTTTTTTTGCAGAATATATTACAGGCTGTTTCCAATTATACAGAACAGAAGATTTTATAGCATTAAATGGTTTTGATGAACGGTATTTCTTGTATATGGAAGATGTTGATATTTGTAAAAAAATAGATTTATTAGAGAAAAAGAAATTATATTTTCCTCAAGAAGAAATCATACATGTTTTAAAACAAGGCTCTTCTAAAAGTCTGGAATTATTTTTACGCCATACTTCATCTGCTTTTAAATATTTTCATAAATGGGGATTTTAAGTATGTAAAGTTCTTAAATAGAATTTCGTTTTCCATTAAATTGTCTTTATAATCAAAGGGGAATCCAATATTTTTAAAATATATTTGCAATAACAACAACACAACAAACAATGAATGTACTTATTTTAGGTTCTGGAGGTAGAGAACACGCTTTTGCAATTAAATTATTAGAAAGTAAAAAAATTAATAAACTTTTTGTAGCTCCAGGAAATGCCGGAACAGATAAAATAGCCACTAATATTAATATCGATGCTACAGATTTCGAAGCTGTTAAAAAGATTACATTAGAAAACGACATTAAAATGGTTGTTGTTGGCCCGGAAGTACCTTTGGTAGCTGGGGTTCACGATTTCTTTTTAGCAGACGAAGAATTGAAAAATATTCCAGTAATCGGACCTAAAAAAGACGGAGCATTATTAGAAGGATCTAAAGATTTCTCTAAACAATTCATGCAAAAACATGGCGTTCCAACAGCAAGATATCAATCTTTTACTAAGGATAATTTACAAGAAGGTTTTGCTTTCTTAGAAACCTTAGCACCACCTTTTGTATTAAAAGCAGACGGTTTAGCAGCAGGAAAAGGAGTGTTAATTTTAGACTCTTTAGAAGAAGCAAAAACCGAATTAGAAGAAATGGTTTCTAATCAAAAATTCGGAGCAGCATCTACAACTGTAGTTATCGAAGAATTTTTAAAAGGAATAGAATTATCTGTCTTTGTTTTAACAGACGGAAAAAGTTATAAAATTTTACCATCAGCAAAAGATTATAAGAGAATTGGCGAAGGTGACACAGGTTTAAATACTGGCGGAATGGGAGCAATTTCTCCCGTACCATTTGCAGATAAAGCTTTTTTAGATAAAGTAGAAGAATTGGTTGTAAAACCAACAATTGCAGGTTTACAAAAGGACGGAATTGATTACAGAGGTTTTATCTTTATCGGTTTAATGAACGACAACGGCAACCCTTCTGTGGTTGAGTATAACGTAAGAATGGGAGACCCAGAAACGGAAGTTGTTTTACCAAGAATCGAGTCAGATTTATTTGAGTTGTTCGAAGGAGTTGCAAACCAAAATTTAAGCGAAAAATCGTTTTCTGTAACCGATAAAACGGCAACAACGGTAATGTTAGTTTCTGGCGGATATCCAGAAGCGTATGAGAAAAATAAAGAAATTACAGGTTTCGATACCGTAGAAGATTCTTTCGTTTTTCATGCCGGAACTATCATTAAAGATGGCAAAGTTGTTACAAGCGGAGGTAGAGTTATCGCGGTAACCTCTTTTGGCGACACCATTGAAGAGGCTTTAGAAAAGAGTTATAAAAGTATAGATAAGATTCATTTCGATAAAATGAATTACAGAAAAGACATTGGTTTCGATTTAGTGTAGCACTGTTTTATTTGGGCGCCTGCCTGCCGCAGGCAGGTTTTAACAGGCTTGAAATTTATCTTGAGCGAAGTCGAAAGGTTATATCTTTTTTCAGAAAAAGAAAAAAAGGATGCCGTTTCAATCCTTAACGCACTTGTTTAAAATCAACTGTTTTATTCGAGTTTTTTAGTGATGATTAACAAATGAAAGCTACCCAAAATAAAATAATAATTGCACCATTAAATTGGGGGTTAGGTCATGCTTCTCGTTGTGTGCCCATTATTAAGGCATTATTAGAAAACAATTTTACACCCATTATTGCATCAGACGGAAATGCTTTAATCTTTTTAAGAAAAGAGTTTCCTAACTTAGAATATTTAGAAATCCCAGCTTATAACATTTCTTACCATAGAAATTTAAAGTTGGGATTACTTTTGCAAATTCCTAAAGTTTTAAAAGCAGTTAGAGAAGAGCGTAAAATTATCAATGATTTTATACTTAAAAATACAGACGTTGTTGGTATAATTTCGGACAATAGATTCGGAGTAAGAAGCTCGTTGGTTCCTTCGGTTTACATTACCCATCAAGTAAATGTTTTGTCTGGCAGTACCACTTTTTTCACCTCTTATTTTCATCAACAAATAATAAAAAAGTTTGATGAATGTTGGATTCCTGATAATGAAAATTCTGAGTTTTCAGGAAAACTATCATCAACCAAAAAAAATCTGAACACAAAATTTATTGGAGTTTTAAGTCGTTTTAAAAAACAAGAATTAACTCAAAATACAGACGTTTTAATCATTCTTTCTGGTATTGAGTCTAACAGGGTGTTTTTAGAGAATAAATTGATCTCAGCCTTTAAAAACGACACTAGAAACATTGTTTTTGTTTTAGGTAAAATAGAGCCCGCCCAAAAAAGTTGGAAAAAGGAAAATATTACTTACTATAATTATGTATTATCAGAAGAACTTCAAAATTTAATCAATTCTAGTAAGATTATTATTTGCAGATCTGGTTATTCCTCTATAATGGATTTAGCTGTTTTAGATAAAAAAGTGTTTTTTATTCCTACCGAACATCAAGATGAACAAGAATATTTAGCTTCGTTTTTAGAAACTAAAAAATTAGCTCCATTTTCTAAAATGAAAGATTTTGTAAAAGAAGATATTTCTAAAATAGAAAATTATAAAGGTTTAAAAACTACTGAAACAAAATTAGATTCCGATTTATTTAGGCTTTTCGAGCGTAAAAGAAAACTCTGATCCTTCTCCGTAAGTACTCTTTAATAAAATGGTTTCGTTGTGTGCCTCTATAATGTGTTTTACAATAGATAAACCTAAACCAGAACCGCCTTGTTCTCTAGATCTACTTTGGTCTACTCGGTAGAATCTTTCAAAAAGTCTAGAAAGATGTTGTGGTTTAATTCCTTCTCCATTATCTATAGTTTTAACAATAAACTTAGCTTCATTATAACTTTCTATAGCAACAATAGTAGTCCCGTTTGGTTTACCGTATTTAATAGAGTTTACAATTAGGTTGATTAAAACTTGTTCAATTTTTTCTGCATCTCCTTTTACAAATACAGGAAATTCATGAATTCTATCAAATTTTAAGGTAATGTTTCTTTTCTTGGCTCTCATTTCAAACATGTCAAAAACATTTTGCACCAATTCTAAAATGTTAAAGACATCCTTATTTAGTTTCATGCCATCATTCTCTAATTTAGCAATCATGTCTAAATCTTTAATAACGGCAACCAATCTTTCTACTCCTTTATTAGCTCTTTCTAAGTATTTTGTTCTAATTTCTTTGTCGTTTACAGCTCCTTCAATTAAGGTTAAGATATAGCCTTGTACTGTAAATAAAGGAGTTTTAAGTTCGTGTGCAACATTTCCTAAAAAATCTCTTCTAAAAGAATCTCTTTCAGTTAAGCTTTTTATTTCTAGTCTTTTACCTTCTACGAATCTTTGCATTCTTTTAGAAAGTTTATCAATATCTGTAGTTACAGAGTCTCTTCGTAAATCGTTTACGTCTAAGATAGAAACATCTTCATATATTTTTTTAAGACGTCTGTATATAAAGTGTTCTGTTCTATACTGAATGATAAAAAAGGAAATTACAAAAAGAATTGCAATAGAAAAAAGGACAGAACCAATACCAATATGCTTAGAAAAAAAACAATAGGATAATGCTGCGATTACAACTGTAAGCAGTGTTAAATATAAGGCAGACCAAAGTGCGTAAGAGTATGTTTTTTTAATTTTCATTAGGGCAATTTTAATGCTCTGCGCCTTCTAAAACAAACTTATAGCCAACTCCTTTTACGGTTTTAAAGTGGTCATCACCAATTTTTTCACGTAGTTTTCTAATGTGTACGTCAATAGTTCTACCACCTACAACAACTTCGTTTCCCCAAACAGTGTCTAAAATAACTTCTCTTTTAAAAACTTTACCAGGTTTAGAAGTTAATAAAGAAAATAATTCGAATTCTTTTCTAGGCAGCGATATTCTTTTACCAGCTTTATAAACTACATATTCATCTCTATCAATAACAATATCACCAATTTTAAAAGTTTCTTCGCTATCTTTTTTGGTTTTTAGTCTTCGTAAAAGAGATTTTACTTTACTTATTAAAACTTTAGGTTTAATAGGTTTTGTAATATAATCATCTGCACCAGCCTCAAAACCAGCTAATTGAGAGTAGTCTTCACCTCTTGCTGTTAAAAATGCAATAACAACGTTTTCTAGTGATTTTACTTTTCTAATTTTTTCGCAAGCTTCTATTCCGTCCATTTCTGGCATCATTATATCTAATAATATTAGATGAGGAATATTCTTTTTAGCAGCTTTAACAGCTTCTACTCCATTTGTTGCAGTAAATATCTGATAGCCTTCATTTTTTAAATTATAACCTACAATTTCTATAATATCTGGCTCATCGTCAACCAATAAAATCTTAATATCACTTTTGTTCATAAATAGATTTAAAACTATGCAACATCAAAAATAGGAATAAATATATTATTAAAAGGATTCCTTAACAATCATTTAATCTGAATGAAGTCTATATAACGTTAATCTAACATTAAGATAATATTTTGATTAAAATTTAGTGTTTTTTAGTTTTTGTTAGCTTAACAGTAATTTAATTAGTAATAATGTGTTATTAATTCAGTTATGTGTATTTTTACTTATATAATATAAAACATTTACAATATGAAAAAAAATTACATTTTTACTTTATTAATTACACTTTGTTTAACTGGTTATTCTTTTGGACAAGAAATGTTGTTAAACGGAGGTTTAGAAGATTGGGATGATGATTCGTCTCCAACAAGTTGGACAAAAGCTGAGAATTTAACAAAAGAAGCTACGGAGATGCATGGAGGTTCTTTTTCTGCTAAAAGAGATTTGCAAAGCAAAACGAAAGATTTAGGTCAAACAATTACAGGGATTGTTCCTGGTGAAAGCTATACAGTAAGTTTTTGGTATAAAGTTACTGCTGGTGATGATTCTGATGCAAGAATTTGGTGTACTTGGAAAAATGGTGCTACAACGGTTTATCATACAGGGACTAGTAGTAATGCTTCAACAGATGTATTAAGAGGGCCAGAAAATGGTTATTTAGATAATAATGGTGGTGTTTGGTCTAAACATGAAGTTACGGTTACAGCTCCTGCAGATGTAGATGGTTTTTATTACGAAGTGAGATCTTATAAAAACTCTGTAACTTATTGGGATGATTTATCATTTGTAAAAAACGCTACAGCATCAGTAAAAAACAATGCTATAGAAGGTTTTACAACATATCCAAACCCTATTACTAATAACAAGTTTACGGTTGCTACTTCTTCTAATTCATCTAAAAGTGTAACCATCTTTAATTTATTAGGAAAACAAGTTTTTAAAACAAACTTCTCTGGTGAAAAGAAAGATTTAGATGTTTCAGAAATTAATTCTGGAGTGTATATTTTAAAAGTTACAGAATCTGGTAAAACGACTACTAAGAAATTAGTGATTAGGTAATTACTAACTACGTTTATTTTTATAAAGCTCCGAATTTTATTCGGAGTTTTTTTATTTTCACTATCTTTAGTAATGAAAAAGAAAAACGTATTGTTATGAATTTACCTATCAACTTAAATGATGTCCTTTTTTTAGATATTGAAACTGTTCCTGAATATGAAGATTGGGGGCAACTTGCTAAAGAAACACAAGCGTTGTATAATAAGAAAACGGAATATCAGCGTAAAGAAGATGTTACAGTCGAAGAGTTTTATGAAAGAGCTGGTATTTGGGCTGAATTTGGCAAGATTGTTTGTATTTCTGTAGGTTACTTGGCGGATGTAGAAAACAAAAAACAATTGCGTTTAACTTCTTTTTTTGGTGATGATGAACATCAACTTTTAACGGAGTTTAAGAAGTTGCTAAACTTACATTTTAATAAGAAAACCAATGTATTATGTGCGCATAATGGTAAAGAATTTGATTTTCCGTTTATAGCCAGAAGGATGATTGTACATCAAATAGAATTGCCAAATAAATTAAATTTGTTTGGTAAAAAGCCATGGGAAGTTCCGCATTTAGACACTTTAGAATTGTGGAAGTTTGGAGACTATAAACATTATACTTCTTTAAAATTATTAACGTCTATTTTAGGAATTCCTTCACCAAAAGATGATATTGATGGGAGCGAAGTGGCAAAAGTGTATTATCAAGAAAAAGACATACAAAGAATTGTAACCTATTGTGAAAAGGATACGATTGCAGTTGCTCAAGTTTTATTGCGCTTTAACAACCAAGCATTGTTAAGCGCAGAAGATATTGTGAGTGTCTAGCTGTTTTACATATAGATTCATAGTGAAAATCAGAGGGTCAAAAATAAAATTCCCAAAGAAAATTTGTTTATTTTTCTCTGGGAATCTTTAAGTTTTTTTTAGTGAATCTCTGTGCAACAATTTTTAGTCTTCTAATTTCATAGAAAGCTCTAACCAGCGCTCTTCTTTTTGCTCTAAATTAGCGATTGTTTCTTGTAGTTCTTCAGATTTTTTAGCAATATCATCAGGCGCAATTTCTACATTTAAAAATTCTGCCTCTATCGTTGCTTTTCTTCTTTGAAGTCTTTCAATATCTCCTTCTAAAGCACCAAACTCTCTTTTTTCATCAAAAGTTAAGGTGTTTTTATTTGATTTTTTAACCTCTTTTTTCTCTTCCTTGTTTCCTATAGGTTTTGCAACAACTTCCGTTAATGCAGAACCATCATCGTATGCTCTAAAATCTGAGTAATTTCCAGGGAAATTCTCTACAACACCTTCGCCTCTAAAAACAAATAATGCATCTACAATTTTATCCATAAAATAACGGTCGTGAGAAACAACAATTAAATTACCAGGAAAATCTAATAAGAAACTTTCTAGTACATTTAATGTTACCACATCTAAATCGTTTGTTGGCTCATCTAGGATTAAAAAGTTAGGATTCTGAATTAAAACGGCACATAAGTACAAACGTTTTTGTTCTCCTCCAGATAATCTTTCTACAAAATCGTATTGTTTCTTTTTATCGAATAAAAATCGTTCTAATAATTGTGATGCAGAAATTTTTCTTCCTTTTGTTAAAGGAATAAATTCTCCAAATTCTTTAACAACATCAATTACTTTCTGACCTTCTTTAATATTAATTCCCGTTTGTGTGTAATACCCATATTTTACAGTTTCACCTAAAATAACTTTACCAGCATCTAAAGGAGCCGTTTCTGTAATAATATTTAAGAAAGAAGATTTACCTGTTCCGTTTTTACCAATAATACCAATACGTTCTCCACGTTTAAAAACGTAATCGAAGTTTTCTAAAATCTTCTTTTCACCAAAAGACTTAGACACTTTATGAAGTTCAAGAATTTTACTTCCTAAACGTTCCATGTTTATTTCTAATTGAACTTGATGATCTTGTCTACGTTGATGTGCTTTTTCTTTAATTTGATAAAAGTCATCTGTTCTAGATTTCGATTTTGTAGTTCTTGCTTTTGGTTGCTTGCGCATCCATTCTAATTCCTTTTTAAATAAACTTTTAGCTTTTCCTAAATTGGTTGCTTCTAAAGCTAAACGTTCTTCTTTATTCTGTAAATAATAAGAGTAATTCCCTTTGTATTTATATATTTTACCTTCGTCTAATTCTAAGATTTCGTTACAAACACGTTCTAAGAAATAACGGTCGTGCGTAACCATAAATAAGGTAATTTTTTCTTTTGCAAAGAAAGCTTCTAACCATTCTATCATTTCTAAATCTAAATGATTTGTAGGCTCATCTAAAATTAATAAATCTGGTTTATTAATTAAAACGATTGCTAAAGAAAGCCTTTTTCTTTGTCCACCAGAAAGTGCACCAACTTTTAAAGATAAATCGTCTAACTTTAATTTTGATAAAATTTGTCTGTATTGCGTTTCAAAATCCCAAGCATTGTATTGCTCCATTTGCTCAAAAGCAGTTTGGTATGCATCGGTATCGTCTAGGTTTAATAATGCTTTTTCGTATTGATTAACAATAGAAAGAATTTTATTATCCGTAGCAAAGATGGTTTCTTCTATGGTTAAATCTGGATTAATATCATCTTTTTGAGCCAAATAAGCAATAGAAATACCTTTTCTACTAACCACTTGGCCAGAATCTGGAACATCTAAGCCAGCTATAATATTTAGGATGGATGTTTTTCCACTTCCATTTTTTGCAACAAAAGCAACTTTTTGGTCTTTACTAATTCCAAAAGAGATGTCTTCAAATAAAACGCGTTCTCCGTAAGACTTAGAGATATTTTCAACAGATAAATAATTCACAGAAATAAATTTATTTTTTGCAAAGAAACAAAAAACCAAAGCGTTAACTTGGGTTTTTAATGGCATTTAATTATTTAGATAGATTTCTTTAACAATTTTATGTAAAATAAACCTTTTTTTTAATGATTTAAGCTGGTTTTAAACTACTTAATACAAAGCTATTTCATTGAAATCTAATTTTTAGGATTTCTTAATTAGTGCTATATTGCGGTCATATTTATTAATAAAATTGAAATATGAAAATTATAGTACCAATGGCCGGAATTGGGTCTCGTTTAAGACCTCATACATTAACGGTTCCTAAACCTTTAACTGTAATTGCAGGAAAACCAATTGTACAACGTTTAGTAGAAGATATTGCTTCTGTTATTGATGAAAAAATTGATGAAATTGCCTTTGTTATCGGTACAACAGCCAAAGGGTTTCCTACAGATACAGAAGCGCAATTATTAAAAATTGCTGCCGAGTTAGGGGCTAAAGGATCTGTTTATGTGCAAGAAGAAGCGTTGGGGACTGCACATGCAATTTATTGTGCCAAAGAATCTTTAAGCGGACCTTGTGTTGTTGCGTATGCAGATACTTTATTTAAGGCAGATTTTACGTTAGATGTAAATGCTGATGGTGCAATTTGGGTAAGTAAAGTAGCAAATCCAAGTGCTTTTGGTGTTGTTAAATTACAAGACGGTGTTATTACAGACTTTATTGAAAAGCCAAAAGATTTTGTTTCTGATTTAGCAATTATCGGAATTTATTATTTTAAAAGTGGCGATAAATTATTAGAAGAAATTCAATATTTAATCGACAACGATTTAAAAGAAAACGGAGAATATCAACTTACCAATGTTTTAGAATCTTTAAAACAACAAGGAGCTAAGTTTGTACCAGGTACCGTTAGTGCTTGGATGGATTGTGGTAAAAAAGACCCAACGGTAGATACTAATAAACAAACGTTAGATTTTGAATATAAAGCGGGTAATAATTTAGTTTCTGAAGATGTAGTTTTAGAAAACTCAGAAATTATTCAACCTTGTTTTATTGGTGAGAATGTGGTGCTTAAAAATACTAAAATTGGACCTTATGTTTCTATTGGTGCAAATAGTGTAGTAGAAAACTCTACGATTGTAAACTCGCTAATTCAATCTAATGTAGCAATTTCTAATGCAGATTTAGACAATGCAATGATTGGTAACCATGCAAAATATAATGGTAAATATACTTCTGTAAGCATCGGTGATTATACAGAATTAACATAAATGAAAAATAAAGGAAAGATAAAAGAGTTTAGGGAAAAGAACATTACTGGTTTTTATATCAATGTTCTTTTTCCTTTCTTCTTTGTTCTCTTTTCTTTCAACTCTTTTTCACAAGATAGTATACCAATTGCTAAAGATTTAACGGAAGAAAAAGAGTTAGATTTTCAGCAATTTTTTTTTAAGGCTTTGTCAGAGAAGTCAATTGGTAATTATCAAAAAGCGATTGAGAATTTAGAAAATAGTAACCAGATTTTAGCAGATAATATGGCTGTTTATTTTGAGTTTTCTAAAAATTATTTATTGCTTAATAAAACATTATTGGCAAAAGAATACATTAAAAGAGCACTTAGTAATGAGCCTAATAATATTTGGATGTTACAGCATCTTGTTAAAATCCATATAAAAGATAAAAACTTTTCTGAAGCAATTGAGGTTCAGGAAAAACTGGTAACTCTCAATTTAAACGAGCAAGAGTTACTGGTAAAGTTGTATTTAAATAATAAAGAAGAAGACAAAGCAATTTCTTTAATGAATACAATGGAGCAAAACAACGGACTTCCTGCCTCTTTTAAAAGGTTGAAAGAAGGCTTAGCTAAAAGTAATAATAATTCAATCATTGAAGAAAAAATAACTGACGGTGGTTCTCTTGAAAAGCAATTTAAGGCGAATAAATCATATGCTGTTTTACAGCAAATTTTAGTAGCGGCTAAAGAGAATCCTGAAGTGCTTTTAAAATATTCTGATGAAGGTATTTTACTGTTTCCTGCGCAGCCTTTTGTATATTTAATGAAAGGAAAGGCATTAAATTATCAGAAAAAGTTTAAAAATGCGTTAATAAGTTTACAGAATGGTATCGATTTTGTAATTGAGGATGCTATGGAAGCGGATTTTTACAGAGAAATGGCAGTTTCTTATAAAGGTTTAGGTAATTTTATAGAAGAAAAAAAGTTTATTGAGAAATCAAAAAAAATAAAAGAATAAGAATGAAGTTTTTAAAATATTTTGTGGTTTTTGCAGTGGTTTTTACTTCTTGTAAGACAAAAAAGGATTTGATAAATGCAAATAGTATTGCCGAGAAAATGTCTGCAAAAAAGGTTGCAAGAAAACATATTGCTGCTAATTTTGATAAACAAACGGTAGATGCAAAACTAAAAGCAAATTTTAATAACGGTAAGATTAATCAAAGTATTTCCGTTAGTTTAAAAATGGAAAAAGATCAGGTGATTTGGTTGAAAGGTACTAAGTTTATTACGCTTTTTAAAGCAAAGATTACTCCAACTTCTGTCAGTTATTATTCGTCTTTAAAAAGAGAGTATTTTGAAGGAGATTTTACAATGCTAAAAAAGTTGTTGGGTACAGATATTAATTTTAATCAACTTCAAAATTTGTTTTTAGGGCAGTCTTTAACCAATGTTAAAGATCAAAAGCAAAATGTAAGCATTATAGATAATTCGTATGTTTTATCACCCGAAATTCAAGAGAGTTTATTCGATGTTTTCTTTTCTGTAAATCCTTCTCATTTTAAATTAGACAAACAATCTATTGTTAATTCAGCAAAAAATCAACGTTTAGATGTCTTTTATCCGTCTTATAACGTGGTTGATGATGCAATTTTTCCATCAGAAATTAACATTAAAGCAAAACAACCTGGTAAATTTACAGATATAGATTTTACAGTAAGATCTATAGAGTTTAATACAGATATAGATACTTCTTTTTCAATTCCTAGAAGTTATAAGCAAATTAAATTATAGTGAAAAGTAGAAAATTTTACATACCCGTTTTAATTTTTTTTCTAAGTGTTTTTTCTGTTTTTGGACAAACAAGAAAACAGCTAGAAGAGCAGCGAAAGAAGCTTAATTATGAAATTAAGCAAGTAAACTCGTTGCTTTTTAAAGAAAAGAAAAAAGTAGATAATGCGTTAGAAGACCTAAATGATTTAAATAGAAAAATAAGTGTTAGGGCTAAATTGATTGCTATAATTAACGCAGAAGCAAGAATTTTATCAAAAGAGATTCGTGCTAATGAAACTGAGTTAAAAAAATTAAAAAAGAAGTTAGCAGATTTAAAAGCAGATTACGCAGATATTATTTTAAAATCGTACAAAAGTAAATCTCAACAAAGTAGAATGATGTTTTTACTTTCTTCGCAAAACTTTCATCAAGCTTATAAAAGGTTTGAGTATATGAAACAGTATACTGCTTATAGAAAAAAGCAAGGAGAAGAAATTGTTATTCATGCAAATGAAGTATTAGCTGTAAATGACTCTTTATTGGTTCAAAAATCCTTAAAAGACAAGTTAATAGCCTCTGAGAATGAACAAAAAAAGGAAATTGAAGAAGATAAAAGGAATCAAGAGAAATTATTAGCTGCTATTAAGAAGAAAGAAAGTAGTTACAAAAAAGAACTTCAAAGTAAGGTTAAAGAAGAGAAAAGAGTTACTGTACAAATTGATAGAAAAATCCGTGAAGAAATAGAACGAGCAAATAGAATTGCAAGAGCGAAACTAAAGGATAAACCTAGTAATAGTAAACCAACTGTTGTTAAGAAAAATGAGTTTATTTTAAGTCCCGAAGCAAAGGCTTTAGCGGCAAAATTTGAATTAAATAAAGGTAAATTACCTTGGCCTGTAAGTGAAGGTATTGTGGTTAGAAGGTTTGGTACACAGCCGCATCCCTCATTTCCTGGAATTACTGTTAATGGTACCGGTTTACATATTGTAACTAAACAAGGTATAAAAGCGCAATCTATTTTTAATGGTAGAGTTTTAAATATTTTGGTGAGTGCAGAAGGAAGAAAAAATGTTCTAATTCAACATGGTAATTATATTTCATCATACAACAACTTAGAAAAAGTTACTGTTAAAAAAGGAGAGGTTGTAATAACGGGACAAGCAATTGGTCAGGTTTTTACAGATAAAGTTTCTAAAAAAACAAAATTAGTCTTTGTATTGTTTAAAAATACAACACGTTTAAATCCTTCTTCTTGGATTCTAAGAAGATAATTACTTAAGATAGTATTTGCGTTAAAATAGAATTTGATACCACACATAAGAACGCTGGTATATAATTAAGTTTGTACAAGAATTTACAAATTTTTTATTAATTAAAATTTTATTAAAATGGAGAACTTAGAAAGAAAGACCGTTGCAATATTAGCAACTAATGGATTTGAAGAAAGTGAATTAAGAGAACCAAAGAAAGCTTTAGAAGAAGCAGGTGCAGAGGTGCACATTGTGTCTTTAGAATCTGGAGAAATAAAATCTTGGAATGAAGGTAATTGGGGAGAAACGTATAAAGTAGATAAAACTTTAAAAGAAGTATCTCAAGAAAACTATAATGCATTGATGTTGCCTGGTGGAGTTATAAACCCAGACTTATTACGTAATAATGAAGATGCAGTTCATTTTGTAAAATCCTTTTTTGAGCATCATAAACCTGTTGGAGCTATTTGCCACGGACCTTGGTTATTGGCGGAAGCAAACGTCTTAAAAGGGAGAAATATAACTTCATATAGTTCAATTAAAACAGATCTTATAAACGCCGGAGCAAATTGGGTTGATGAAGAGGTAGTTGTAGATAAGGGTTTAGTTACCAGTAGAAACCCGAGTGATTTACCTGCATTTAACGCTAAGTTAGTGGAAGAGGTTTATGAAGGTAAACACAAAGGTCAAATGGCTTAATTTATCTTTTAAATAAGACGATTATTAGTCGTAAATAAAAAAGAAGCGCAAATTTAGATTTGCGCTTCTTTTTTGTGATAACCTTTAGCTATTTAATCTTAACAAGAACCTTTATTAGAAAGGGTAAATGAAGACTACTCTGGTTGAGGAGAGTACTTAATGTTTTTCTGAAGAATAACGGCATTAGGAATGGTTATTAATTCTTTTTCTAAGGTTCTTAATGTGATGAAAAATGCACCAATATCTCTAATTTCACCTGTAATATTATTGTCTTTTTCTAAAATAGTAATGGTGTCTCCAATTTTTACAGGATAATTTATAAATAAAATTAAGCCAGCAGTAATGTTAGAAAGAATAGACCATTGCGCAAAAAAAGCAATACCTAGAATGGTTAAAAAAGAAGAAACGTAAACAAGTAATTGTTTCTCGTCTACTCCCCAAACAAAAGATACAAATACAATTATAGTAATGTATATAAGCACTGAAATTATTTTATTTGTTAAAATAATTCTGGCTTTTTGAAACCCAAATTTTACTTGAATTTTCCTTAAAGAATTGGTAATTACAAAGCGAATTAAAAAAGCAACAACTATAATTGCTATTGATGATATGATTTTATAATTGTAAAATTCCATAATTATAGTATTTAACTAAATACTGCTTTTAAGGCAGTTGCATCGCCAGGCTTTAACTTTCCTGCTAAAACTAAACTTAATTCTTTACGTTGTAAAGCACCTTCGTAGCGTGTTTGTTCTAAATCTGTTTCTGGTCTAATTTGAGGAATAGCAACAGGTCTTCCTGTTTCGTCTACAGCAACAAACGTATAAATACCTTCGTTTACTTTAGTTCTACATCCAGACTGTCTGTCTTCTGTCCAAACATCTACATACGTTTCCATAGAAGAGTTAAACGCTCTAGAAACTTTAGCTTCTATAGTAAGTACGCTTCCAACAGGTACTGCTTTGCTAAAAGCAACATGGTTTACAGAGGCTGTAACTACAATTCTTCTAGAGTGTCTACCTGCAGCAATACTACAAGCTCTGTCCATTCTGGCAAGTAATTCGCCACCAAAAAGGTTGTCTAAATAATTGGTTTCACCGGGTAAAACTAAGTCGGTAAGTATTGTTAAAGATTCTTTCGGCGTTTTTACTTCCATCAAAAAATGTTTTTTTTGCAAAGATAGCAATCGCTTATTAAAAAAAGAGGTTTAAAATTGTTAAAGAAAAGTAGAATTAATCTAACTTTTCAACAAGTAACCAAGCATCTTTAGATACTGTTTTCTGAATTCTATAAAGGTTGTTAGTAGCTTCATTTCGGCTAGCGTAACTGTTAAAAGTAACTTGAGTAAGTCCCCATTTGTTAACGCCAATTATCTTAGCATCAAATCCTTTTGCTTTTAATTCTTCTACTCTTTTTTCTGCATTTTCTGCAAATTGAAAAGCTCCAGCAACAATATGAAAAGGTTTTGCTACTTCTTTAACAACATTTAAGTTAATAGTTGGTAAAGGATTAGAAATAACAAAAGTAGCCGCTTGTATCTTTTTCTGAATAGCTTTTTCTTGATTCGCTAAGTTTTCTTTTTGTAAATTATTTTCATAACCATTATAGCCAGCATAACCTAAAGTTAGTAAAATAGCAGCTGTTGCAGCGTATTTTATAAGTGCAGGTATTTCTCTTTTGCGCTCTTCTTTTAAAGGAAGAGGATTCAAAGGCTTTACTTGTTCTTTAAATCTAGAAATAGCAGAAGATGTTACGGTATCTAAACCAAAAGATTCTGTTAAGTAATTAACAGCAGCATTAGGTTCAAAAATAATTTGTTTTTCTTCATTTAAAGACAAAACACCTAAACTATCAATTTGTACAGTGTTAGACTGTAATTCATTTTGCCACTTAATAACAGATAATGAAATAGCAGTAGAAGCTTTTTCGAAAGAAATGTTTTCTGCAGAAGCAATATAATTAGCTAATAAACCATCATTGTGTTTTAACAAACTATTAAAAGTAACCTGTTTAGTAGGTGGTGTAAAAGTATGTGTAAAATTATTGGCTTTTGCACCAATTTTATTGGTTACAAATCCTCCAAAGTCAGGTACAATTACGCAATCGTATCTGTACAGTAAATCGTTTATGTAAGTTGCTAATTTCATTAGAACAAATATAGAAATTAAGGCGTTTTGAAAAACAATTTCTTAACAATTTTATCAACAAATATTTTATATATTGGTATTCAAATTGTTACCAAATTGAAAGAAGAAAAATTATTAGCGATCTTAAGATTACAAAAATGCAAAGCCATTGGTGATATTTTGGCCAAGAAACTCATTGTAAATGTGGGAGATGTAGAGCAGGTTTTTAAAGAAAAGACAGCAATACTCTCAAAAATTAACGGAATAGGAGGTCATGCTTTAAAACATTTGTTTGATGCAAAAAACATAGAATTAGCGCAGCAAGAGTTAAAATATGTTCAAGATAATAATATTTCTTATACTTATTTCTTAGAAGATGATTATCCTAAAAATCTACAACATTGTATTGATAGCCCTATATTATTGTTTAAAGATGGGAATTTAGATTTTTCGAATCAAAGAATTATTTCTGTTGTTGGTACCAGAAATATTAGTTCTTACGGACGCGATTTTTGCAATCAATTAATTAAAGAAATTGCAGTTTATAATCCCATTATTGTAAGTGGTTTTGCATACGGTGTAGATATTTGTGCGCATAAAGCTGCAATAGAAAATAATTTGCAAACCATTGCGGTTTTAGCACATGGTTTCGAGCAAATTTATCCGAAGGTACATAAGAAATACATCAATCAAGTAAATGAAAATGGAGGTTTTTTAACTGAATTTTGGAGTGAAGAATCTCCTTTAAGAGAGAATTTTTTAAAACGAAATAGAATTGTTGCTGGTATTTCTAAAGCAACCATTATTATAGAATCTGCCTCAAAAGGAGGTTCTTTGGTAACAGCTGATATAGCAAATTCTTATAACAAAGATGTTTTTGCAGTTCCCGGAAGAACCACAGATATTTATAGTAAAGGATGTAATAATTTAATTAAAAACAATAGGGCGCATTTATTGAGTTCTGCTTCCGATATTGTAAAAATGTTGAATTGGGATGTTCAAGAAAAAACCAAACCAATTCAAAAACAACTATTTATAGAATTGAATGAGAACGAGCAAAAAATTCATGATTTATTGCATGATAAAGGGCAACAGTTATTAGATGTTATATCGTTAGAATGTAATATTCCAATTTATCAATTATCATCTATATTATTGCAGTTAGAATTAAAAGGTGTTACCAAACCTTTACCAGGAAAGATGTTTGAACTTGCTTAATAATTCCTATTTTTGAAACTATGAAGTTAGAAAGAAAGTTAATGTCTAAAAAGAAACCAACATTTCCTATTAATGATATGTTGAGCGATTACTTAAAAAAGTATAATAGGAATGTGAAAATTCCAATTTTTTATGATGATTTATTGCGTTTTCAAGGCTCTGTAACTGTGTATGACAATAATGATGAAGATACGCTATGGATACGAACGTATTACTCTGAATGGGATCGGATAGAAATAGACAATAGTTTAAAAAAAATATACACCATGTTGCTTTCGGATGGAAGTGAAGAGACCATTCCGTTTTTAAATGTAGATGCAATAGATTACTGTACGTTTGGTAATTCGAAACCATTTAGAATAAAAGTTAGAAATATTTTAAATGATAATTCCACCTATTTTTATGTAAAAAAAGCAGATGCTTCTCGTGTTTACGGTTTAGAATTAGAGCATATATTATCTCCTCATAACATTAATTTCTTAGTATATAAAGACACGCTAATAGAAGAGCATATTGTTGGTATCCCTGGAGATGATTTTATCAAAAACTTTTTACCTAAATGTACAGAATTAGAAAAATCTCAAATAGCCAAAGAGTTTGTAAAGTTTAAAGAACGTTGTCTAGTTCGTTTGTTGGGAGATATGCGTTCTTACAATTACGTAGTTACACCTACGCACGATTTTTTTAGCATTATTTATAAAATTAGAGCCATCGATTTCGATCAACAGTCGTTTGAAGGAAATTTAAAAGTTTACAACCTACAATTTATGAAGGAGAACTTTAAAATGGTGGAAATGGTGGGTAAAAAATTACAAAATAGCTCTATTGAACAGTACAAAATAGAAGAACGCTCCTTTATGGCAAAACGTATGATTACTGCGCCAAGAAGAACAGAAAGGCTTATAGCTTGTATGAAAAATGATACCATTTCATATCCGGAAAACATAGCATTGTTAAAGAAGCAATTAATGAAATATGTGGGAGATGTAAAGTTTAAAGACTGTAATAATATGGGCGAAATTTTAGATACTATTTTATCTTTTGTAAAGCGTAATTATTTAGATATTAGTAATAAAGATTTGTTTTAGAAGCTGTTTCCTGCTTTCACTACTCGCTTTTTTTATTGCTCTTTCTCGATACAAATTTTTCATTCTTCAAAATTCACTCGAAAGGACAATAAAAAAGAGCTCAGGCAAACCGTTCAATCAGGGCTAAACTTGTTTGCTGGCGTTTTGTAATAGAGGTCCAATTATCATCTTAAAATAAAAAAAAGGACGTAAAAATTAATTTACGTCCTTTTTAGTTGGCATTATTTTAATATTACCAAGCCCCAATAAAATGACTTCCTGTTGCGTTTACTAACTCAGCACCTTTAGTTACAGCACCACTTTCAGTATCTACAACATAAATGTTTCCGTTTTGCCCAACAGGCGCTTGCGTTAAATAGATTTCATTTCCATCAACCGCAAAACCTTGGTATTGGAATAAGTAAAAATCTGGATCATAAGGAATATCTTCAATTTTTACAGCTGTTTTAGCATTTAAATCAACCAAAGCAAAAAATCCTTGAGCTCCTGCTAAACCATCAGCAGAACCTTCATGACGATACGCTAATACTGCTTTTCCGTTTGCTGCAGGTCTCCAAGCAAGAACATAGGCTCCTGTTACGCCTAAAGCATCGTCTAAATTAAAGTCGTAAGAATTGTCATATTGGTTATCTGCTCCAATTTTTAAGATATAAGAACCTTCTGGATCACTTTGGTTAGCTTGGTAAACACTTCCGTTATATTCAAAAGCATTAATACTTCTGTATCCGTTTGTGTTTCCATGTCCTACAGCAGAAGTGATTACTGTTGGGTTGTCTAATGATGGGTAATCTAAAACGATGGTTTTAGAACCTAAAATTTCATAATCGCTATCACTTTCTACGGTACTTGGATCTACTTTGCTTAAACGACCACCGATGTATAATTTATTTCCTGCAGCATTTAAAGTAGGCATGTCAATTCTAGAAAAATAATAACCAGCAGCTTCTTCTTCAGCACTTAAAGGAACAACGTGTTCTTTAAACTCAATTATTGTTGAATTTTCTAAATCTAAAGTTACTACACCTATAGTAGCTTCTGTATTTGTATAAACATCGTCTGTTACATCATCTGGTGTTCCGTTATCATCCACTTGGTGTTCTGTAGATACGTATACTGCAGATCCAGTTTTGTCACCGTCAAATAATTTTATCCATCTTGGAGCAGTTCCTACATAAGGAGCAATACTTACTTCTGTACCTGTTGGTGTAAAATTTTGACCACCTTCTACAGTGTATTTAGTGTAGTTACCACCTGTATCTCCTGCGTAGCTAATATTAAAAATTGTACCTCCGTCTTCCGAAGCTTGTAATCTAGCGGTTCTGTTTGAAGGTGCAATAAATCCATTTTCGAAAGGATCTATAGACACTGTTGGGTCTTTTGCGTCTTCACTAGATACACTATAAATTAGTGTTCCACCATTTCCGTCTCCAGGATTGTCTCCCATTTTAGCTCCAGCAATTGTTATCCATCTAGTAGCATCTGGTTCTGGGGTATCAATTGGATCATCGTTAACATCTTCGCTACATGCCGTAAATAGGCCTAATGATAATACAAGGGCTAATGCTTTGTGGTTTAAAAAAAATCTTTTCATTTTTATTTTATTTAGTTAAATTTATTGATTGTGTAATTTAATTTTATGTAAAAAGCTCTACCTGGTTTTTGTACAGATAAATTATCGAATACAGGTTTGTCAAATATGTTTTTAATATCGAAACTAGCAACAAGTTTTTTGTTTGGAAAAGAATAACTAAGACCAAAATCTTGAGAAAATTGTTTCGGTACTTCAAAAAAATCATTACCAACTGTATT
The DNA here is from genome assembly GCF_038024065.1 of Polaribacter sejongensis. Taxonomy (NCBI): domain Bacteria; kingdom Pseudomonadati; phylum Bacteroidota; class Flavobacteriia; order Flavobacteriales; family Flavobacteriaceae; genus Polaribacter; species Polaribacter sejongensis. The sequence continues at coordinate 3,231,847 of NZ_CP150667.1, forward strand.
AGAACCTTGAGGAACTAAGTATGAAAACTCATCTGTAAAGTACATCGAGTAAAATAGGTTTAGTCTAGATTTTTTCTGTATTAAATCTTTAAAAGAGTAGCGTAAACTACCATTCATGGTAAAAAAAGGTGTGTTTGGTACATCTATTTCTACATTGCTATTTATAATTTGTAAATCGAAACGAGACACGTTAAAATTTACTCCAAAATTTCTGTCATAGGTATAATTTAATTGTGCGTCTATCCCTTTAGAAGTTGCGGTTCCTTGGTTTACGTATACAATTAATTCGTCATCAACATTAAAAGATGTTTCTATAGGTAAGCCAATTCTGTCTTTAATGTTTCTTGTAAATACATTGGTAGAGATAGAGAAATCATGGTCTTTTATGTTAAATGTTCCAAATCTAAAACCTAAGTTATAGTTGTTACTTTGTTCTGGTTTAATAGTTGGGTTTGCTACTACATTATCACCATCATTACCAAATACTTCAGTTTCATCAGGTAAACGAACAGCTTTTTCCGCAGAAGTTAACAGTGTAACTTTTGGAGAAATAGCATATGAAGCTGCAAAACCGTATCCATCTTTTTTGTTATTACTACTTATAATTTCATCAACGATACTTTTGTTTCCGTTTGTGTCTGTTTGTATTTCAGGATCTATACTTGTTGTTTTTTGTTGATAATGTTTTCCAAATATGCTTGTTCTTAATCTATTATCAAAAGCTTTAAATTCATAGGTTAAAGAATAGATGTTTTTGTCAATATTTCTTGTGCCTTTAAAGGTGTTTTCTAATACCGAAACTAAAACATCGCTGTCTTCTCTGTCAACTCCGCTGTATACGTGGTTTACTAAAACTTTATGGTGATCATTAAAATCATAAGACACACCAGTTCTAATAGAAGCTACTTTTCTTTTAATTTTGGCCAATGTTGGTCCTCCTTCTTGTTGAGATCCCCAAGTATATTTGTATTCGTTACCTCTAAAATCGATGGCTCTATCTCCAGTCCAACTATAAGCCCAAGCAACGGTATCGTTAATAGCACGGTTTCTTTTTCCGTACAACCCGTTTATTTTTACATCTAGCCCTTTGGTGAAAAGATTTTTCTTCTGATAAATTATGTTTGCCAACAAAGCGTCCGATTCTAAAAAACGGTCTTTATAAGGCGTGATGGTCATAAATGCCCCGTGTTGCACCTCTTTGTAGTCTTTAGAAGCGTTAAAACCAACTAAAAACTGGTCTGCCCATTTTACATCTGTAAAACCAGCTTGAAACATTCCGCCTGTAGATCTATAGGCATCATTAAATCTTTTTGCAGTAATTGGAGTTTGTACACCTCCTAAGCCTGTGTCTACAACACTTCTTCCGGATACTTCGTAGTCATTATCAGAATAATTATGAAATATAGAAGATTTTACAGTAAATCCAGTTTCTTCAAAACGATATAAGCCATTAACGTTAGCTTGCAGGGTGTTGAATGATCCGTATGAAACAGATGCGTTTAAATTTGTTTTGGTATCATTACGAAGTACGATGTTAATGGCGCCTCCTAAAGCATCATCTGTCAAATGTCCAGGAACCACTCCTTTATACACTTCAATATTTTTAATCATGGAAGGCGGAATACTGTTTAGGTTGTAAGAAGATCCGTACATAGAGCTAGGGATTCCGTCAATAAAAATTCGTACAGCATTACCCGATAATCCATTTAAACTATAACTAACTTCTGATCCTAAACCACCATTTTGACGAATTTTTACGCCAACTGTAGTGTTTAATAAATCGTTTGTTTGAACGTTTCTAAGACCAGCTTCTTCAGTTTTTATAACATTTACAGCAAAACCTTGGGTTTCTTTTTTAGTTTCTTCTGTTTTGGTAGTTATACGTACTTCATCTAACTGATTCTTTATACTTTCTAATAAAACATTTACTTCCTTTTTATTTGAATTGAGTTGAGTGGTAATTGTTTTAGACTTTGAGTTTAATGAATGGAATTGAATTTTATGGGTTCCGTAAGGAACTGATTTTATATAGAATTCTCCATTAAAGTCGGTAACCGTTTCTTTGTAGAAATGATCTCCTTTTATAACGACAAAAACATCTATACCTGGTTCATTATCGTCAACTTTTACTTTTCCGTAAAAATCTCCTTCTTGACCAAAAGCGGTATATGATACAAGTAACAGTAAAAATGTTTTAAAAAAAGATGGCATTCGTTTTATTTTTCGACAAATATAAAACTATTTATAACGAGTCTAAATAAACTTAACAGTTTTGATAGATTATTTTTTTAAAGGGGTTTTTAAGGGGTATGTGATAATTTTTAAGTATTGATAATGATAATAATTAAAAAAACACATACTATTTTTAATGATTCTATATAGTGGGTTTTTCTTTTTGCTGTTTTATAAGCGTTATTATCTTATATAAATGATTTTATTTTAGTTTTTGAGAAGAATAAATACAGGTGAGTAGTTAAATAAGATAGAGGGGAATAGTGATTTGTAATTTTATTTTTTACTTCTTACGCTTTCGACAATTACTGTAAATAAAATTAAGCTTCCTCCTATAATTGTATTCATACTCGGAATTTCATTTACAAATATGTAAGCGATAATAATACCAAAAACAGGTTGCACGCTGCTAATTATGCTTGCTGTAGCGACAGTGAAGTGTTTTAAGGAGTGAATCATCATGGTGTGGCCAATGGCTGTTGTTAATAAAGCAATTAATAATAACAAAGGCAATTGACTTTCAAAGTTAGAAATATCACTGAAGAATAAAACAGGTATTAATAATAGAGTCACAATAATTAATTGGTAAAGCATAATTGTGCTCCCGTTATAGTTGGTAACGTGCTTTTTGGTAGTTAAATTTCTTAAAGCATAACAAAGAGCAGATAAAATACCTAATAAAACTCCTTTGGCTTCGTTGTTTTCTATAGAAAAATCTGGTACTAAAATATACACGCCAATTAATACAAAGATTCCTAATAAAACATGAATTTTATTTAGTTTTTGTTTAGAGAAAAAGGGCTCTAAAAGCGCAGCCATTACTGGGAATGTGTATAAAGACAACATTCCTAAAGCAACGTTAGATAGCTTTAAAGCATAAAAATAGGTTACCCAATGAGCTCCTAAGAAAAAACCGTTAATTGCAAAAGAATAATAATCTTTCTTAAATTTTATTTTTAAATCTATTTTCTGGACTTTACAAAAAATATAAACTAAAACGGCGGCAAAACTAGCTCTACATAAAATAATTACTTCCGCTGGTAAAGCAATATATTTACCTAAAACACCAGAGGTGCTTATAAATAATGTTGCTAAAATTAAGAGGGATAAATTTTTTACGTGAGTATTTTCCATTAAAGAAACTATGGGATTTGGTAGGGGTTTTAAGCCTTATTTATTGTTTCCACTCTAGTGTTTCTACTAAACGTAAAATGTCTTTTTTAACATAATCTACTGCAGGTAAAATGGAGTCGTAGTTTGGTTTTGCGTAAAAATACAAGGATCCTTTTATAAAGTTTTTGGTACTATCTGTTATGTGGAATTGAATTTGAGAGGCTGCATTACCTGTTATTTCATACATGCTACCAAAAACCCTTTTCTTAGGATTTACAAAATCTTTTGGAATAATTTGTTCTGCTTTTATAGTGTGTTTAAAAACCAATTTTTCTGCTTCTGTTAGCAGTTCTTTAATGTTATTTTCTACAGGTCTGTAGGTAATGTCTATAGAAGCTTTTAAATTAGGGTATTTTATGGTAAGCCAATTTTTAGGGTCGTCATAAGTTTTTGTGTTTTCTAAGATATCAAAGGTATAAGGTCTTTCTAGGTCTAATTTTTTATATGCTTTTGTAGGGTATGTTAAACTTAAATATCCTTTTGGTTTGGGCAAAACATCTTCTTTACAAGATAGAAATAGGGTTACAAAAATTAATAGAAAAATATTACGCATTTCGTGTAGCTTTAACTTGTTTAATGCGTTTTTTATCTAACGCTTCTATGGTAAACGTATAGTTCTTGAAGTTTATTTTCTCTCCTTTCTTAGGGAATTTACCGGAAATCTCTAAAATAAAGCCGGCTAAGGTTTCACTTTCTCCTTTTTCTTGTTCAAATATTTCTTCATCCTCGTCATCTAAAACTTTGCAGAAATCTTTAATACTTGTTTTACCTTCAAAAATATAATTGTTAGCGTCTATTTTAGAATAATGTAAATCTTCATCATCAAATTCATCATTTATATCGCCAACAATCTCTTCTATTACGTCTTCTAAAGTCAGTAAGCCGCTTGTTCCTCCATATTCATCAACAACAATTGCTAAGTGATTTTTCTTTTCTCTAAAATCGGCTAATAAATCATCTAACTTTTTGTTTTCTGGTACAAAAAAAGTTTCTCTTAGTAATTCTTGCCATTTAAAAGTTGTTTTATTTAAATGAGCTAATAAGTCTTTAGCGTATAAAACCCCAACAATATTGTCTATGTTATCTTTGTAAACAGGGTTTCTAGAGTAGCCGTTTTTTAGGATTTTTTCTAAAACTACTTCGTAGGATTCAGTATCAGAAAGTGCAAAAATATCTATACGAGGAACCATGATTTGTACGGTTTCTGTATTTCCGAAGTTTACAATTCCTTCAAGAATTTTTTGTTCGTCTTTTGTGGTTGCGCCTTCAGAAGTTAGCTCTAGTGCTTGTGATAGCGTTTCTACTGAAAAATTAGAATTTTTACTACCTAATTTTTTTTCTATCCACTTTGTTAGTGTAATTAAAGGTAAGCTAAAAGGTGTTAGTAAAATGTTTATGGTGTGTATAAACTTAGACATTGTTTTAGAAAAGCTAAGTGCATTTCTAGAAGCGTAAACCTTTGGTAAAACCTCGCCAAATAATAGGATTAGAAAGGTTACAAGAACAATTTCTAATAAAAAACGAGTAGGAATTAAAAGTGAAAATAGTTCTAGTTTAAAGTCGAAACTACCAAATAAGGTTTCTGCCAATGAAGCAAACAATAATACAATTAAGATATTTATAAAATTGTTGGTTATTAAAATTGTGGCTAATAACTTTCGAGGTTTTTCTAATAAACTAACGACTATGTTTTGATCTTTACCGTTGTTAGAAAGTTCGTTTAAATCTGTTTGTGAAAGTGAGAAAAAAGCAACTTCTGCTCCAGAAACTAAAGCAGAGCTAACAAGTAAAACAATTAGAAAAACTGAATTAAACGTAGTTACAAAATCTATTGAGGCAAATAATGAAAGTAATATTTCGGGATCTGGGTCCAATTGTTATAAGTTAGATTAATTAAAATGGTAAATCATCGTCTTCTTCTGGGGTTTCAGCTTTTGGTGCTGGTGCAGAAGGTTTAGATTCTTGTTGTGGTGCAGCAGGGGTTGAATTATCCGCGTTTTTCTTGGTAGAAAGCATGGTCATTTCATTTATATGAACTTCTGTAGCGTAACGTTTTACTCCGTCTTGTTCCCATTGGCGGTTTCTTAATTTCCCTTCTATATATACTTTATCTCCTTTAGATAAATATTTTTCACACACTTTTGCCAATCCGTTTCTTACAACAAGATTGTGCCAATCGGTAGAAGTAACTTTTTCTCCGTTTTGTTTATTTGTATAGCTTTCACTGGTTGCTATTGGAAATCTACCTACACAATTTTGATCATCAAAATAGTGCATTTTAACATCGTCACCTAAATTACCAATTAAAATCACCTTGTTTATTGTTCCTGCTGCCATCGCTTTCTTTTTTTTGTATTAAGTCTTGTTTAGTTTATATCTATCGATTTTAAACCTTCGAGAAACTACGTTGCTAAATGCAATTAAAATATTTAATTATTTTAATTTTAGTACTACTTGAGTAGACAAACTTAATTTGTTTAATAACTGTACCTCAAAAGTACTAAAAATATCAATTACTTTTTAGCTTGAAAAGCTTCTAAAAAATTTGCAATTAAAATAGGAACAGGATATTTTTCAATTTCATTCCATTTTATCGTTGTTTCGGCAGTATTTGCAGTTTCTACAATCCAGAATTGGGTATATAAATGTTGATGAGATAATTTATGTACAATCTCTTTTGGGTTAAAAAGTGAAATGGTGGTTTCTAAAGGAAATAAATTTATAAATTCTTCTGATGAAACTAATTCTTCTTTATTAATGATTTTATCACTTTCTATTAATGGAAATTGGTATAAACCTTGCCAGATTCCTTTTCCTTTTCTTTCTGATAAAATAGTGGTGTCGTCATCCGTTTTTATCACAAGAAAATTAAAGTATCTTTTTCTTACCTTTATTTTCTTCTCTTTTACAGGAAGTTCTTTGGTTAGCTTTTTTTCTAATGCCACACAGCTATCAGAAAAAGGGCAGGTTTCACATAGCGGGTTTTGAGGCTTGCAGTGTAATGCACCAAAATCCATAATGGCTTGGTTATATGTTCCAGGTTGCGTTTCGTCAATTAATGATTGCGCTAATGTTTTAAACTCTTTAATTCCTGCGGATGAGTTAATAGGTGTATTTATACCATAATAACGAGAAAGTACTCTGTAAACGTTGCCATCTACAACTGCAGTTGGTTCGTTAAAGCAAATAGAGGCAATTGCAGAGGCGGTATAATCTCCAATTCCTTTTAGTTTTATAATCTCTTTATATGTAGTAGGAAATTCGCCATTAAGTTCGTTTGCAATTTGTTTTGCAGAAAAATGTAGGTTCCTTGCTCTAGAATAATATCCTAGACCTTGCCACATTTTTAAAACGGTACTTTCATCCGCTTTAGCGAGGTTAAAAACAGTTGGAAAATCTGTTGTAAATTTTAGATAATAGGACAAACCTTGAGCAACTCTTGTTTGCTGTAACATAATTTCTGACAACCAAATAAAATATGGGTTTTTAGTTTTACGCCAAGGTAGATCTCGGTTGTTTTGTAAGTACCAGTATATTAGTATTTTATGGAATTTCAATTTTTAATAGATTTTATGTTAAAATATAGTTTTATGTTAAAATTCATATGGCGTTTTAACTAATTTGGCAATTATTGGTATTATCATAGTTAAAATTAACATTTACCTTGCTTTATTAACAATAAATTGTGATGTTTACGGGAATTAATTCAAACAAGATATAAATGAAATTAAAAACAAACTTTATTCTAACGCTGTTTTTGGCGTTTGTGGTGCAAGTAACTTTTGCGCAAGGTAAAAAAATATCGGGAACTGTCTCCGATAAAACGGGAGTTCTACCAGGGGTTTCGGTAGTAGTGAAGAATACTAAGAAAGGTACAGAAACTAATTTTGATGGAGAGTATTCCATATTTGCAGAATCTGGTGATGTTGTAGTTTTTAGGTATTTAGGAATGAGGTCTTTATCAAGAACTATTGGAGTTGGTACTACTCTTAATGTTGTTATGGAGGAAGATGATAACGTGTTAGATGAAATTGTTATTACTGGTATTACAGAGACTGATAAGCGTATTTTTACGGGTGCTTCTACTTCATTAAAAGCTTCTGATGTTAAATTAGATGGTGTTCCAGAAATAAGTAGAGCGTTAGAAGGTAGGGCTGCTGGTGTTACTGTGCAAAATGTTTCGGGTACTTTTGGTGCTGCTCCAAGAATTAGAGTTCGTGGTGCTACTTCTATTTATGGTAACTCTAAACCATTATGGGTAGTAGATGGTATTATTTTAGAAGATGCTATTGATATTTCTTCTGGAGATTTAGCGTCTGGAGATGCAACTACATTAATTAGTTCTTCTATTGCTGGATTAAATGCAGATGACATTGCGTCTTTTGAAGTTTTAAAAGATGGTTCTGCTACCTCAATTTATGGAGCAAGAGCAATGGCTGGTGTAATTGTAATTACAACAAAAAAAGGTAAGGCTGGTGTGAGTAGTATTAATTATACTACTGAAACTACGTTTAGAATGAGACCTTCTTATAATGATTTTAATATAATGAATTCTCAAGAACAAATGTCTGTTTATGAAGAAATGCGTTCTGGTGGATGGTTAAATTACAGTACTGTTGCAAATGCTAGTGAAAGTGGTGTTTATGGAGAGATGTATCAATCATTAAATCAGTTAGATAGTAATGGTAATTTTGTTCTTGCAAATACGCCAGAAGCTAAAGCAGGTTTTTTAAGACAAGCAGAGTTAAGAAATACAAACTGGTTTAACGAGTTGTTTAATGTTAACGCAATGCAAAGTCATTCGGTTAATATGTCTTCTGGAACCGATAGAGCAACTTATTATGGTTCTATTAGTGCATTAATAGATCCGGGATGGACTAAATCTAGTAATGTTAATCGTTATACAGCAAATTATAAGTCTTTATTTAAAGTTAATGATAGGTTATCATTTAATACTATAAGTACAGCTTCTTTTAGAAAACAAAAAGCACCAGGAACATTGTCTCAAGATGTAGATGTGGTAACTGGAACTGTAAAAAGAGATTTTGATATTAATCCGTATTCATTTGCTCTTAATTCTTCTAGAGCTTTAGATCCATCAAAATATTATACAAGAAATTATACTGACTTTAATATCATTGAAGAATTAGAAGAAAACTATATTGATATTAATGTTGTGGATTTAAAGTTTCAGGCAGAACTAAAGTATAAACTTAGTGAAAAAACAAACGTTAGTTTTTTAGGAGCCTTAAAATATCAATCTACATCTTTAGAGCATAATTCTACAGAATTTTCAAATCAAGCCAATGCTTTTAGAGCAATGGATAATGAGATTATTAGAGGTGCAAATCCATTTTTATATACAGATCCAGATGATCAATATGCTGTGCCAATTAGTGTTTTGCCAGAAGGAGGTATTTATAGACGTACAGATTTTAGTATGTTAGGATATGATTTTAGATCTACTTTTTCTTATAAAGACATTATTAAAGAGGATCATACTGTAAACTTTTATGCAGGAGCAGAGCTTAATTCAGCAGATAGACATACATCTAATTTTACCGGATGGGGATTACAATATTCTTTAGGAGAGGTTCCTTTTTATGGATATGAATTATTTAAAAAAGGAGTTGAAGAGAATAGCTTGTACTATGGTTTGGGTAACACTAGATACAGAAACTTAGCCTTTTTTGGTAATGCAACGTATTCTTGGAAAAGACGTTATACGCTTAATGGTACATTGCGTTATGAAGGTTCTAATAAATTAGGGAAATCTACAGCGTCTAGATGGTTGCCAACATGGAATGTGTCTGGTGCGTGGAATGTGCATGAAGAAGATTTCTTTGAGCATTTAGGTGCTTTAGATAGGCTTACTTTTAGAGCTTCTTATAGTTTAACAGCAGATAGAGGTCCAGATTATGTGTCTAATTCGTTAGCAGATATTAGAAGTATTAATCCTTGGAGACCTTCTTCGGGTGTTAAAGAAAGTGCTTTGTACGTTAGTTCTTTAGAAAATAGTGAATTGACTTATGAGAAAAAACACGAATTAAATATTGGTGTTGATGCTGGTTTTCTTAAAAACCGTATTAATGTAGGTGTAGACTGGTATACTAGAAATAATTTTGATTTAATTGGTAGAATTAATACGCAAGGTATTGGTGGAGAAGTTACAAAATATGGTAACGTTGCTGAAATGGAATCTGATGGATTAGAATTATCTATCTCTGCTACCCCAATAAAAACAGAAGATTTTTCTTGGCAAACAGACTTTATATATTCTAAAACAAGTAACAAGGTAACGAGGTTAGATACTCAGCAAAGAGTAATAGATTTAGTTACAGGTTATGGTTTTGCAAGAGAAGGGTATTCAGTAAAATCTATTTTTTCAATCCCTTTTGCAGGGTTAAATGAAGAAGGGTTGCCTACTTTTTATGATCAAGACGGTAATGTTTCTATTAGTGATGTTTACTTTCAGGAAAGAGATAAATTAGACTTTTTAGAGTATTCTGGATCTGCAGACCCTACAGATGTAGGTAGTTTTGGTAATATTTTTAAGTATAAAAATTTAACATTTAATGTGTTTACAACATTTTCATTTGGAAATGTAGTAAGGTTAGACCCTGTTTTTAGTTCTTCTTATTCAGACCTTACGGCTTTACCAAGAGAATTTGAAAATAGATGGGTGTTGCCAGGAGATGAAAATACAACAAATGTGCCGGTAATAGCAACAACGAGACAGCAGGATACTTATGGAGCATATGATCTAAGAACTGCTTATAATGCTTATAATTATTCTACCGAAAGAATTGCAAAAGGAGATTTTATTAGACTTAAACAAGTGTCTTTAGCATATCAATTTCCTAAAGAACTTGTAGAAAAATTAAATTTTAATAGCCTTTCTGTAAAATTACAAGCTACTAATTTACTTTTATTATATTCAGATGATAAATTAAATGGACAAGATCCAGAATTTTTTAACTCAGGTGGTGTTGCAAGTCCTTTAGCTAAGCAATTTACATTTACATTAAAATTAGGTTTATAAAATATAAAATATATAAAAAATGAAAAATAATAAAAAAATATTATTTGTAATATTTCTTTTTTCTCTTTTTGTGGTGTCTTGTGAAGATTTTTTAGATGAAACCCCAGATAACAGAACAGAAGTAGATACAGCAGAGAAGGTTAGAAAAATATTAGTGTCAGCCTATCCTTCAACAACATACGGAATGGTTGCAGAGTTGTCTTCTGATAATGTAGACGATATAGGAGCAGATAACCCTTATTCGGATAGGTTTACAGAGCAAGTTGTGTTCTGGGAGGATGTTACAGAAACAGATAACGATAGTCCTACGTATGTTTGGGAAGGATGTTATAGTGCAATTGCGAATGCAAATCAAGCATTAGAAGGTATTGAGGCTCTTAATGATGATTCTTTATCAGCAGAAAAAGGAGAAGCTTTAATAGCAAGAGCTTATGCGCATTTTGTTTTGGTAAATATGTTTAGTAAACATTATAATACACAAAGTAGTAATACAGATTTAGGGGTTCCTTATTTAGAGACTGCAGAAACAACACTTAACCCTCAGTACGATAGAGGTTCTGTTTCTGAGGTATATGAAAAGATAAATAAAGATATTGAAACAGCTTTACCGCTTATTAGAGATGATATTTACGATGTGCCTAAGTATCACTTTAATGTAAAAGCAGCATACGCATTTGCAGCAAGGTTTAATTTATATTATGAAAATTGGGAAAAAGCAAAGGAGTATGCAACTAAAGTTTTAACAGCAAACCCTTCTAGTTTATTAAGAGATTGGGAAGCGCAAAGTTTAGTTGTAAGAAGTCAATTACCTGCGTCAACTGCATTTTATGAAGATACTAGTAACTTACTAACACAAGCTTACTCTTCTGCTTCAGGAGTGCATTTTGGGGCTTATTATACGGGTTCTCGTTTTAATCATACAAGTCAACTTTCTGATAGAGAGTCTCTTGGTGTTGCTTTGCCATGGGCAAGTAATGCTGGTTTATATCCTTATTACAGAGCATTTGTATATAATGCAGCTAACTTAAATAAAACATTATTTATGAAAATGCCTTATTTGTTTGAGTATACAGATGCTGTTGCAGGTATCGGTTTTAGTAAAACAATTAAAAGCCCTTTTACTTATGATGAAACTTTAATGGTTAGAGCAGAGGCAAATGTAATGTTAAAGGATTATAATGCTGCTTTAGAAGATTTAAATACTTTTGGTGGTAATTACTATAATTACGGTGGTGGTATTACAACTATCGATCAAATTAATACTTTTTATACTGGTGTAGCTTATTCTACTGAAGATGATGCAACACAAAAAAAGGTGTTAAGTCCTAAGTTTACTGTAGAAGCAGGTACACAAGAAAATATGTTGCATTATACACTTCAATTAAGAAGAATATTAACGATGCATGATGGTTTAAGATGGTTTGATAACAAAAGATATGGTATGGTTGTACCGAGATATCAGTATACAGATTCTGAACCAATTGTTGTAGATGTGCTTACGGCAGATGATCCTAGAAAAGCAATTCAATTGCCTCTAGATGTTATTTCAGCGGGTTTAACGCCAAACCCTAGATAAAATATTAATTATATAATTATGATAATCATGAAAAAAATAAAATATTTATTATTCATTTTAGTAATTACGTTTAGTAGTTGTGAAGAGAATGATGTACCAAACCCAGACGAGAGTGCTATTAGCACAGATTTTGGATACCAAAACCAATTTGATAAGTTTTTGGCGAGAGAATTTGTAGAACCGTATAATATTGAGGTTTTATATAAATTGCCAGATATAGAATCTAATTATAATTATACGCTAGTACCAGCGGAATATGAGAAATCTATTAAGTTAGCTAACTTAATTAAATATTTATGTTTAGATGCTTATAGTGCTGTTGCTCCAGCAGGTTTTTTAGAGAAAACATTTCCTAAGATGTTAGTATTTGTGGGTTCTTTTGGATATAATTCTAATGGAACAATTCTTTTAGGAACTGCCGAAGGTGGTTTAAAGGTTTCTTTATATGGGGTTAACGATTTAGATGAAACAAGCCCAGAGCAATTAAATAATTATTACTTTAATACTATACATCATGAGTTTGGACATGTGTTACATCAAAACATTCCTTTCTCTACAGATTTTACTCAGATAGTAGGTGCGGGTTATATTGGAGATGAATGGAGTACTGCATGGGGAGCAGGAGAGTCTTTACAGGCAGGTTTTATTAGTGATTACTCTAGTAATCAGGTTAGTGATGATTTTGTAGAGTTAATATCTCATTATATATTATCTACAGAGTCTGATTGGGCAACTACAATTGAAGAGGCAGGTGATGTAGGTGGACCGTTAATTAATCAAAAAATAGCAATAATTAAAGCTTATTTAACAAGTAGCTGGAGTATTGATATGGATGAGTTGAGAGCTGAAATACAAAACAGGTATGCTAATTTATCTTCGCAAGATTTAGATAATATAAACTAAAAAGACACATGAAAAAATATATAAAAAAATCATTAGCTTTTTTGCTGTTAATTGTAATGGCAACTTCTTGTATTGATAATACGGAAGAAATGGTATTTGAAGAGTCTAGTTCAGACAGAATTCAAAACGCAATTAGTGAGTACAAAGATCTGTTAACTTCATCAGAAAATGGTTGGGTTGTTGAGTACTATGCAGGAATAGATCAATCTAACGGAGGTTTTAATTTTGTTATGAAATTTAATGAAGATTTAACATCAAATGTGTTAATGGAATTAGCTTTTGATGATTCTCAATCTAATATGTATGATGTTATTGCTTCAGGAGGACCTGTTTTAACTTTTAATACATATAATTGGCTTACGCACTTCTTTGCTACTCCAAGTCCAACTAATGCTGATGGGTTTGAAGGAGATTACGAATTCTTCTTATTGTCTATGACTGACGATGTTATTACTATGAAAGGCAAGAAATTTGGTAATATTATGAGGATGGTTAAGTTTTCTGGAGTTGCGGATGACTTTTTAACTGACGTAAACGGTATTAGTTATGTATTGTCATTAGCATCTGGTGTTGCTGTTAATGGAGAAGATAATAATGTTGCTTTAGGTGGCCGTCATTTGGCTTTTTCAATCGCAGGAGAAGAAGCTGTTGATGTGGCATATATTTTTACTACTACAGGTATTAAATTATATGAACCAATTACTATTGACGGTAATGAAATATTAGAATTTACTTTAGATAAGGCTAAAAACCAATTGATATCTATTGATGGTTCTCTGATTATAGATTTAATTATTGCTCCTTTTGATATAAATCAAGATTGGACTATTAGTACATTTTTACCCGATATTTCAGCAAACTTTTTTAGTAAATATATAGAGATATATGATGCTAATGGTGCTCTTTATGGAGAAACTTTACAAAGATCTATTTCATTTGGTAATACTGTAAACGGAAGTGGAATTCAATTTCAGTCATTAGAAGGACCATCTACTTTCTGGACTTCTGAGTATAATTTAGCATTTTCAGCTGTATTAGGTAATTCAGATCAAATAGCAATTGCTAAAGCTGGTGAGGGTTTAAATTGGTCTTATTACACTCATTTAAATCCTTTAGTAGATTATATTGTAGATAATGCTCCATACACTGCAGAGTTAGCTACACCAACAAATCCAACAGAAGTTAAATTAACTAGTACAGTTGATGCTAATGCTTGGTTTGTAATCAAATTATAAACGTATCTTTAGCATAAAGAAAAACACTATAAGAAAGTCTTAGGTTTTGTAGAAAATCTAGGACTTTTTTATTTGAATAATTTAATTTTTACTTTAATATTCTTTTTTTTCTTCGAATTGATTAATTATCATATATTTGCATCCGCATTTTTGAAAGTAAATTAATAAAAATATAGTAAATATAGAGACATGACGAAAGCAGATATAGTATCAAAAATTTCAGATAAATCAGGAATCGAAAAAACAGATGTATTAGCAACTGTAGAGGCATTCATGACTGAAGTGAAAGATGCATTAGAAAATGGCGACAACGTTTATTTGAGAGGTTTTGGTAGTTTTATTATCAAAACAAGAGCAGAAAAGACAGGTAGAAATATTTCTAAGAATACTACAATTAAGATTCCAGCACACAATATTCCTGCCTTTAAACCGGCAAAAACTTTTACAGAAGGAGTGAAAAGTAAAGTAGTAGTTAAGTAACAAACACACAATATTAATCTAAATCTTAACGGATTTAAAAATTCTAAACATTATGCCAAGCGGTAAAAAAAGAAAAAGAGCTAAGATCTCTACACACAAGAGAAAGAAAAGAGCAAGAGCAAATAGACACAAGAAGAAAAAGTAAGCATCCGCTTACTTTTTCGTTTATTGTAAGCGAAAAAACAAAAAAGTTCATTGACATAAGAGATTATACAATCTCACACGGTATTACAAAATACCTGACAATATTAATCCCATCTGCACAATTATGTGTAGAGTTAAAACCATTTCAGCATGAAAACAGAATTAATAATTCGTTCAAATTCATCTGATATTGATTTTGCCTTATTAAGAGATGGAAAACTTATTGAATTAAATAATGAAACTAGTGATAACAAATTCTCGGTTGGCGATATATTTTTAGCTAAAATAGGAAAAGTTTTAACTGGTTTAAATGCAGCCTTTGTAAATGTAGGGTACCCAAAAGATGGGTTTTTACATTATCATGATTTAGGTGCGCAAGTAAACTCATTAAATTCGTTCATTAAGAAAGTAAGCACAGGTAAGTATAAAGAATTCACTTTAAAGAACTTCCAAAAAGAGGAAGACATTAACAAAGACGGTAGTATTAACCAAGTACTAAAAACAGGGCAAAACCTATTAGTACAAATAGTAAAAGAACCAATTTCTACAAAAGGACCAAGATTAAGTTCAGAGTTGTCTATAGCAGGTAGATATTTGGTTTTAGTTCCTTTTTCTAACCGAGTTTCTGTTTCTCAAAAAATAGCAGACCCAAAAGAAAAAGAACGTTTAAAAAGATTAGCAAAAAGCATTAAACCTAAAGGGTTTGGTGTTATTTTAAGAACTGTTGCCGAGGGCAAAAAAGTTGCAGAACTAGACAAAGATTTGCAAAACTCATTAGAACGTTGGGTAAAAATGTGTAAAAGTATACCAAATACAAACACGCCAACAAAAATCTTAAGCGAGTTAAACAGAGCATCGTCTATTTTAAGAGATGTTATGAATGATTCTTTTACTAGTATTGTAACAAATGATGAAACTTTGAAAGAAGAAATAAAAGAGTATTTACATGAAATTTATCCCGAAAAGGAGAAAATTGTAAAATTACACAGATCTGAAACTCCTATTTTTGAAAAATACGGAATAGAAAGACAAATTAAAACATCATTTGGAAAAACAGTTTCTATGAGTAAAGGTGCCTATTTAGTTATAGAGCACACAGAAGCATTACACGTTATTGATGTAAATAGCGGAAACCGTTCTAATAAAGCTGGCTCTCAAGAAGATACTGCATTAGAAGTAAATCTAATTTCAGCTACCGAAATAGCACGACAGTTACAACTGCGTGATATGGGAGGTATTATTGTTGTAGATTTTATTGATATGCACAAAGCAGAAAACAGAAATAAACTGTTTCAGCACTTGAAAGATCAAATGGCTTTAGATAGAACAAAGCACAAAATATTACCTCCAAGTAAGTTTGGATTGGTACAAATTACAAGACAAAGGGTAAGACCAGAGTTAAGTATAAAAACTACCGAAGCCAACCCAAATATAAATGGAGAAGTAGAAGCACCTATTGTTTTGTTAGACAAAATAGAAGCAGATTTAGAGAAATTTATGTCAACCTCTAAAGCAGGAAAAGTACAGTTAAATGTACACCCTTTTATTGCATCTTATCTAACAAAAGGAGTGAATTCTATACGTTTTAAATGGTATTTAAAACATAAAAAGTGGATTACAATTATACCTCGTGACGCTTACACATACTTAAATTATAAATTTAAATCTAAATAGATTTAATTTATAAAATAAAGGCAATAATTTTTTATCAAAAAACCTCGAAACGTCTATGTTTCGGGGTTTTGTGTTTTTATAAGGTTTTGGTAATTATTTTAAAGATTCTTTTTGGGCGCCTGCCTGCCGGTAGGCAGGTTACCACAAGGGTCAGGCTTTCGCACTCGCTTTTTTTATTCAGAAAAAGAATAAAAAAGAGCTCAAAAATTGAGCCTGTCCTGAGCGTAGTCGAAAGGCTCTATCCTTAACGCGTATAGAATACTAGAAAAGTAAGTTATTTTAGAGTAACACAGATCTCAAAGGTTTTTAAAACCTTTGAGGTATTTAATGTTAAATACTCAGTTAGTCCTTTCGACGCTAGGAGAAATCGTATAAATAATCCAACCCAAAACTGAGTAATTTTATGAGATTTCTCAATCGCTTAAAAAAGCTCATTTCGAAATGACACACAGCATGTTAATACAGAATGCAAAAGAAACCCCTGCAATTTGTCATTTCGAAGTATTGAGAAATCCTATAACTGTGATAGCACAACAATTACCAAAATTTATGAGGTTTCTCCGCAAAAAGATCCAAAATGACAAACTGAAAAATAACGTAGCCCCTTCTGGTTTAAAAAACCAGAAGGGGCTATTATATAAATAGTATTAAGAAAAATGTTTTTATTCTTAAAACTATTCAGCCTCTTTAATCAAATACAAATAGACTGGGTAATGATCAGAATAACCACCGGTATAGTTTCCGCTAGAAAAACTTCTAAAAGGATATCCTTTATATTTTCCTTTTTTAGTGGTTAAAAAGCGCTTGTTAAAAATCATTGCTTTGTACATTTTGTAAGAAGAAAAATCTTTTTCACCTTTATCTAATAGAGGAGACGTAAAGAAAATCATATCAAATAAATTTATTTTATCTCTATATTTTAATGTGTTAAACCCTCTGCGAAACATGTCTTCATAAGGGTTATATAAATCACCTTCTGCCACTTCTTTCTTTCTACTTTTAGTCTTTAGCACATTTTTAAAGCTAGAATTATTAGGATCATCATTAAAATCTCCCATAATTAATATTTTAGCATTGGCGTCTTGTTTTCTAACTTGTTCTATAATCTTAGTATTTTGGTAGGCAGCTTTTTCTCTATTGGGCCTACTTGCAGCTTCGCCACCTCTTCTAGATGGCCAATGGTTTACAATAATATGTATCAATTCATCATCTAAATACCCAGAAACTAATAATTGGTCTCTAGTATAAATAGGGTAATTATCTTTAAATATTTTAGGGTTAAACACTTCATGATGAATAGGGTTAAAGTATTTTTTCTGATACAATAAGGCAACGTCTATTCCTCTTTTGTCAGGAGAATCGTAATGTATAATCCCGTAATCATTTTGCACTAAATGTTTAGAGTGTATTAAATCTTCTAGTACATTTAAATTCTCGACTTCAGAAACACCAATAATAGCCGGACTTGTTTTTGTTTTATCTTCTCCAATTTGAGCAATTGTACTGCTTAGTTTTTCAATTTTATCCCAATAAACCTTAGATTTATTCGATTTTAACTCCATAATTGGGCTTGCTTCGTCATTCTTATTTACGTCGTTAATTGTGTCAAATAAGTTTTCTAGATTGTAAAAAGCAATGGTTCTAATGTTGTGTTTTTTTTCGTTTTTCTGAGAATTACAGACCGTAATTGTTAGCGAAAAAATAAAAATAAAAAATATTTTCTTATTCATTTTTAGTGTTTTTATAAAGTAGTAAAAGTAAGAAACTAAAGTTATTTTATTAGTTAAGATAGATTGAAATTCAATGCTTTATTATTTTTTCGCTAACTTTAAGTGCAATGGAAAAAGAAAATTTAGAGTTCAATTTATGGTTTATGAAAAAAAATGTTATGGTAATATGCTTGCTGTTAGTTTCATTTTTAGAGGTTAATGGACAGAGTGTTATGAAGGGAATTATTTTAGGGAACAATTCTAAGAAACCGCTTAAAGGTGTTTTAGTTAAAATTAGAAACACGTCTCAAAACCAAACTACGGACCTAAATGGTAATTTTATATTTAAAAATTTCCAAAACGGAAAAGCTATTTTAGAATTAACATTGGTTGGGTATGAAACTCAAAATATTCCCATAGAACTCTCGGGAAAAACTTTAGATTTAGGAAGTATCTTTTTATTTAAAACAGTTATAGAAAATCAAGATTTAAGTTTGATTACACTAACAGATGATGAGTTAAATGATGATGCTAGCTCTGCAGATAATATTTCTGGATTACTACAAGCATCAAAAGATATCTTTCTTAGAACTGCTGCTTATGAATTTAGTTCTTCCTTTTTTAAGATAAAGGGATTGGATTCAGGAAATGGTAAAGTGCTTATTAACGGCATAGAAATGAATAAAATCTATGATGGTAGAGCACAATGGGGAAATTGGGGCGGATTGAATGATGTGTTAAGAAATCAGGAGTTTAGAAACGGTTTAACTCCTTCAGATGTTACTTTTGGAGGTCTTTTAGGTGCTACAAATATGAATACGAGAGCATCAGAACAAAGACCTGGAATACGAATTTCGTATTCTTCTTCCAACAGAAGTTATCAGCATAGAATGATGGCGACGTATTCTACCGGAATGTTAAAAAATAATTGGGCTTTTACATTTTCTGGAAGTAGAAGGACGGGAACTGAAGGTTTTAATGACGCTACTTCTTACAATGCATATGCTTTTTTTACATCCATCGAAAAAAAGCTAAATGATAAAAGTAGTATTAATTTTACAGGGATTTTTACACCAAATAAAAGAGGGAAATCATCACCAAACACACAAGAAGTATTCGATTTAAAAGGAATAAAATACAATGATTATTGGGGTTTTTTAAATGGAAAGAAGGTAAATTCTAGAATTAAAGAAGTTAGCGAGCCTATTTTAATGCTAAACCATTATTGGAATATTTCTGAAAAGACGGCCATAAATACTAATGTGTCGTATCAGTTTGGGAAGATTGGTAATAGTAGAATTGATTACAATGGAGGTGCTAATCCGAGTGCTGCTTATTATCAAAATTTACCTAGTTATTTTTTAAGATATGATGATTTTGAAGGAGCCTATGATGCAGAAAATAATTTTGTAAATGACGGACAGATAAATTGGAATCGGGTTTTTGACGCAAATAGAACGAACAATAATGTGGGATTACAAAATGCCTATGTTTTGTATGAAGATAGAAATGACGACAAACAATTTACTATAAATACCATTTTAAATACAGAGGTAAATGATCATATTTCTATCAACGGAAAAGTTGAGTACAAAAAATTACATTCTCATAATTTTGCAAGCGTTATCGATTTATTAGGCGGTGATACATATTTGGATATCGATCCTTTTGGCTCCACTGAAGAAGAGAAACAAAACGACCTTTTAAATCCGAATAGAATAGTAGGGGAAGGAGATGAATTTAAGTATAACTTCAATTTAAATTCTACTATTATTTCTGCTTTTACACAAGCTCAATTTAGATACAATAAATTAGACTTTTATGCTGCTATCAAAGTTTCTAACACAGCACATCAGCGAGAGGGTTTGTATAAAAATGGTAGTTTTTCTGAGAATTCTTTAGGAATGTCTGAAGCACAAAAATTCATGAATTATGGTTTTAAAACAGGAGTAACATATAAAATTACAGGTCGGCATTTAGTCGATATAAATGCAGCATATATAACCACTGCGCCTACCACTAGAAATACGTTTTCTAACTCTAGAGAAAATAATAATGTGGTTTTAGATTTACAAAGTGAAAAAACGCTTTCTACAGATGTTAGTTATGTATATAGAAGTCCGATTATTACCTCTAAAGTTACGGCTTACTATACATCTGTAAAAGATGCAACAGAGATTTCTTTTTATTTTGCAGATGGTGTTGGAGGAGATAATACGGCTTTTGTACAAGAAATTTTAAGCGGAATTAGTAAAAAACATATGGGGTTAGAATTGGGTTTGGAAGCTCAAGTTACAGCTAGCTTAAATTTAAAAGGAGCCGCTGCTATTGGTCAGTTTACGTATGGTAACAACCCTAATTTATATTTAACAACTGAAGCAGATAATGAATCTTTAGTCGCTGGTTTTGTAAACGGATTTAAAGATTTTGGAACCACAAATCTTAAGAATTACAAATTAGCTGCCGGACCTCAAAATGCATATTCCGTGGGTTTTGAATACCGAGATCCTTCGTACTGGTGGGGCGGAGCAACACTTAACTTTTTTAGCAACACCTTTATAGATATTTCGCCTTTAAATAGGTCTCAAAATTTTTATTTAGATGATGACGGATTGCCCTTTTTAGAATATGATACTGAAATAGCTCAAGGACTTTTAAAGCAAGAGAAATTCGATAGTTATTCTGTCGTAAACTTAGTGGGAGGGAAATCTTTTCTTATTAATGGTTATTACATTAGTTTTTTTGCAACGGTAAATAATTTATTGAATAAAACTTATAAATCTGGCGGTTTTGAACAAGGAAGAAATGCAAATTACAGACAATTATTAGAAGATAAATCTCTAGACAAACCTGTTTTTGGAAATAAATACTGGTATGGTAGAGGTGCAACTTATTTTATGAATGTAAGTGTGTCATTTTAACAAAAAGAAAAATAGAAAGATGAAAAAGAAAAGAATAATCACAATAGTTTTGGCGCTAATAACAAGTATTTCTTTTGTAACTTGTATAGAAGATGCCGATTTTAAGGTGCCAGAAAGTTTAGGGAATGAAGAAAATGAAGCTGTAAGTAAGATAATAGATAGTATTTCTTCTGGCACTCTTCAATTAAAAACCATAAAACAACTAAAGGAATTGTATATAATTGGTAATGATCCCTTAGAAATTGTTTCCGATATAGTTGTTAAAGGCTATGTTGTTTCATCAGATAAGTCAGGAAATTTCTATAAAGAATTTTACATGCAAGATACTCCAGAAAATCCAACAGCAGGTATAAGAGTTGCCTTGAATTTAAGTAATAGTTATAATAAATTTAATATTGGTAGAGAGGTTTACATCCGTTTAAAGGGTTTGTATGTTGGCGAAACAAATTCTGGAGATGGTAATATTACCATTGGTGGAAAAATAAGTACTACAGATCTTACTGAAATTGAAAATGTAACTACCAATCAAATTCCAAATCATATTTATAGAACAGAAATTACAGAAGACATTATTCCAAAATTAATTCCATTTGGAGGGATTAATGCCTCTAATATTGGGACTTTTATTATGCTAGAAAACGTTTTTTTCGATGCCAAATTATTAGGGAAATCTTATGTAGATCCAAAAGAAGATTTTGATACACAACGTAAAATTAAAACTTGTTTAGGGTTGGGGTATGATGAATTATTGGTAGAAACGAGTTCTTTCTCTCGTTTTTCAAACGAAACTTTGCCAGAAAAAGCAGGTACTATAAACGCGGTTGTTTCTAAAGATTATGGTGGAGATTTAATGGTGCTTGTTTTAAATGATACCAATGATGTTACTATGATTGATGAAAGGTGCATACCGTTAACTGCGGAAGAATATTCGACAATTTTGTTGGAAGAAAACTTTGATAATGAGTCTGGAGATATTGATGTTTTAAATTGGATTAACTTCAGAGAAGAAGGGACGAAATCATGGAGGTCTTATACGGATACTTATGCGCAAAGTAAAGCAGCTAGAGTTAATTCGATCAATTCTGGAGATGAAAGTACCATTACTTGGTTAATTACTAGCGGAATTAATTTAGACAATACATCTCAAGAGTTTTTATCTTTTGAAACTTCTAATAGTTTTGGAAATGGAAGTGAGTTACAAGTTTTAATTTCTACAGATTTTAATGGAAAGGAAAACAATATAAATACTGCAATTTGGACAGTCTTACCTGCAAAAATTGTTTCTGATGGAGAGAATTATAAAAATTGGGTGCATTCTACTTATATCGATTTATCTGCTTTTTCCGGTATTGCTTTTATCGCTTTTAAATATACAGGTAATGGAAATGTAAATTTTAATGGAACTTATGAGTTGGATAATGTAATAATAAATGCAAAAGAATGATGCGTTTTTTTGATTTAGAAAAATTAAGAAGTTTTCTTATTTTTACACTATGGATAAAATAGAACACATTGGTATTGCTGTAAAGGACTTAGACAAATCGAATGCGTTGTATGCTTCTTTGTTTGGAAAACCACATTATAAAACAGAAGAAGTAGTATCCGAAGGAGTAAAAACTTCTTTTTTTCAATCAGGACCTAATAAAATAGAATTATTAGAAGCTACAAACCCCGAAAGTCCAATTGCTAAATTTATAGAAAAGAAAGGCGAAGGAATTCATCATATTGCTTTTGCGGTTTCAGATATTAAAGCAGAGATAAAAAGACTCGAAAATGAAGGTTTTATTGTTTTAAATAAGGAACCAAAAAAAGGAGCAGATAATAAATTAGTTGCTTTTTTGCATCCAAAATCTACCAACGGGGTTCTTATTGAGTTGTGTCAAGAAATAGATTAGTTAAAATACTGCTAACATTTACGGTAACTGCATTCTAATTATTATCTTGCAGGCTTAAAAAAATTCTATAATATGTCTTCTAAATTTGATGCTTATCAAAAACGACGACTGCTATCTTCTTACTTATCAGTAGTAGTAAGTATAGCCTTAGTGCTTTTTATGGTCGGTATTTTAGGGTTAATTTTGTTGAAATCTACCTTTGTTGCCAATAAAGTAAAAGAAAAAGTAGCGATAACTTTGTTCTTAAAAGATAATGTTTCTACTAAAAATAGAAACAGTTTTAAAGATTCTTTATTAGAAGAAGAGTTTACAAGAACAATTATTTATACCAGTAAAGAAAAAGCAGCCAAAATTTATAGTGAAGAAATTGGTGAAGACTTTTTAGAATTCTTAGGTGAAAATCCGTTAAAAAACGGAATAGACATCTACTTAAAAGCAGCTTATGTAACACCAGAAAAAATGCAAGAGTTAGAAGAAAGATTTCTTAAAAATGCTTTTGTTTCTGATGTTTCTTATGATAAACCTTTAATTAATTTATTAACAAAAAACATAAAACGAATTAGCTTTTGGCTATTGGTGGTTTGTGGTTTCTTTGGTTTAATAGCAATGATTTTAATAAATAGTTCTATAAGATTGTCTATTTACTCTAAGAGATTTAATATTAAAACCATGCAAATGGTAGGTGCTACCAAGGGTTTTATTAGAAGACCTTTTATTTGGCAAAGTATTAAATTGGGTATTTTAGGGGCTCTTTTAGCGCTTGTAGCATTGGGCGTTATTATTTATTATGTAGATCAATTTGCACCTAGTTTACATCTAATTAAAGACTACGTTACCTTAGGATATTTAGTTGGCGGTGTTTTAATATCAGCCTTTTTAATTACTTGGATCAGTACTTACTTCGCAACACAACGTTTTTTAAACTTACAAACAGACGAACTTTATTATTAATACAATGACAAACGAAAATACAGAACAACCAGTTTTTTTATTTGGTAAAAGAAATTATACTTTTATGATTATTGGACTCATCGTTATTGCAATGGGTTTTATATTTATGGCAGGTGGCGGAAGTGACGATCCAGAGTTTTTTAATGAAGAAATCTACAATTGGCAACGCATTCGTTTAGCGCCAACATTAGTAATTATAGGTTTAGGAATTGAAATTTATGCTATTTTAGCAAATCCAAAAAAATAATAATGGATATATTAGAAGCAATAATCTTAGGTGTTATACAAGGATTAACAGAGTTTTTACCAGTTTCCTCAAGTGGTCATTTAGAATTGGCTAAGGTAATTTTAGGAGATACTTCTGTACCGGAAGAAAGTTTAACCTTTACAGTGGTTTTACACTTTGCTACAGCACTAAGTACTTTGGTTATTTTTAGAAAAGAAGTAGCAGAAATTTTTAAAGGATTGTTTCAATTTAAATGGAATGATGAATCTAAGTTTTCTTTAAAAATAATTCTTTCTATGATTCCAGCTGTTGCTGTTGGTTTACTTTTTGAAGAAGAATTAGAGTCTTTTTTTGGAGGAAAAATTCTATTAGTAGGGGGTATGTTGTTAGTAACTGCTGTACTTTTATTATTAGCAGATAAAGCAAAAAATACAAATAAAGAAGTAACATTTTCTAATTCATTAATAATTGGAATTTCTCAAGCAATTGCAATGTTGCCAGGTATTTCTAGATCTGGAGCAACAATTTCTACCTCTGTTTTATTAGGTATTGATAGAACAAAAGCAGCACGTTTTTCTTTCTTAATGGTTGTTCCATTAATTTTTGGTAAAATAGGTAAAGATTTACTAGGTGGAGATTTAAGTTTTCAATCTTCAGAAATGTTGCCAATTTCAATTGGTTTTGTAGCCGCTTTTTTATCAGGTTTATTAGCTTGTAAATGGATGATTGCATTGGTTAAAAAAAGTAAGTTATCTTACTTCTCATTATACTGTGCTATTGTTGGTTTTGTAGCTATTGGTTACGCTCTTTTAAATTAATTGTAGTCTGATATTTCTGTGAAAGCAGAGATTTCATCATAAAAAGTTTTTCTTCAAAATGATAAAAACAGCAGAAGAGTATAAAAACGGTCAAGTCTTGTTAATAGACAAACCTTTAAATTGGACTTCTTTTCAGGTAGTAAACAAACTTCGTTGGGAAATTAGACAACGCTTTAATATTAAGAAAATTAAAGTTGGTCATGCAGGTACTTTAGATCCGCTTGCTACAGGTTTATTAATTATTTGTACAGGTAAGCAGACAAAAGAAATACATGTTTACCAAGGACAAGAAAAAGAATATACAGGTACATTTACAATCGGAGCAACGACACCGAGTTACGATTTAGAAACAGAAATAGATAAAACCTACTCTACAGATCATATAACAGAAGAGTTACTGCACGAAACTACCAAGCAATTTATTGGTGATATTCAACAAAAACCACCTATTTTTTCGGCAATTAAGAAAGATGGTAAGCGCTTGTATGAGTTAGCTAGAAAGGGTGAAACTACAGAGATTAAAGCAAGAACTGTAAGCATAACAGAGTTTGAAATAACAAAAATAAATTTACCAGAAGTAGAATTTAGAGTGGTTTGTAGTAAAGGAACGTATATTCGTTCTTTAGCGTATGATTTTGGATTGGCTTTAAACTCAGGCGCACATTTATCAGCATTAAGAAGAACTAAAATTGGTGATTTTTCTGTTGTAAATGGAGTTTCAGTAGAGCAATTTATTGAAGATATACAAGAAGACACTCTAGAACCTTAATAGTTAAAATATTTTATATAAAAAACCCAAGCATTTGCTTGGGTTTTTGTTTTATATAGAAGTGTAGAAACTTATTTTTTAGCTAATAAATCTCTAATTTCTGCTAATAAGTCTTCTTGACTTGGTCCTGCAGGAGCTGCTGGAGCTGGTTCTTCTTTCTTTTTAGTTGAGTTAATACCTTTTACAATCATAAACATTACAAAAGCAACAATTATAAAATCGATAACGTTTGTTAAGAAATCTCCGTATAAAACAGCTACTTCACCAACAACTTTTCCAGCGTCATCTACAACACCCTCTTTAGCGATCCATTTCAAATCTTTTAAATCAGTATTAAATATTAATCCAATTAGTGGAGAAACAATTCCTCCTGTAAAAGAAGTTACAACTTGTTTAAAAGCTGCACCCATTACAAAACCTACTGCAATGTCAATAAGGTTTCCCTTCATTGCAAAGTCTTTAAACTCTTTAAGCATTCCCATTTTTTATTATTTTTATTATTTGTTAGAATACAAAAGTAATAAAAATAATCATCACTTTAACATTTTGTTAACACGCTGTGAAATTGCGGTTAAGGTTTCGTAAGGTATGGTTTCAGAAACATCAGCAATATGTTGTATCATTTCTTGATTATTAAAGATGATTACTTCATCACCTTCAGCACAATCAATTTTAGTAATATCTACCATAATCATGTCCATACAAACATTACCAATAATGGGTGCTTTTTGATTATTTATAAGCACATAGCCCTTTTTATTTCCCAATCTTCTAGACAAACCATCTGCATGACCAATTGGTATTGTTGCTGTTTTGCTTTGTCTTTTGGCGGTATAAGCTCTGTTGTAGCCTACTGTTTCTCCTGGTTCTATAATATGAATTTGAGAAATAATAGATTTTAGATTATGTGTATTTTTAAGTTGAGCAGTTTCTTTTTCATCATTACCAAAACCATACAAGCCAATACCAATTCTAACCATATTAAATTGTGCTTTTGGGTAGTTTATTACGCCAGAAGTATTTAGAATATGTAACATTGGTTCGTATCCTAAATGTTTGTAGAATTGTTGTGCAATGTATGCAAAGTTATTTATTTGATTAATGGTAAAGTCTTGTTCCTCTAGATCTTCACTTGCAGCCAAGTGAGAAAATAAAGAAGCTACTTTTACGTGTGTTGTTTCCTTTAAATCAGCAATTATATTAGGAATATCTGTATGCCAAAACCCTAATCTATTTAACCCTGTATTAAACTTTATGTGAACTGGGTAATTCATTAACGGAATTTCATCTGACAGTTTTAAAAAGGCATTAAAAATTTTAAAATTGTATAAACAAGGCTCTAATCTATAATCTACAACAGATTGTAAGTTTTGTGTATGTGGGTGTAAGACTAAAATAGGACTTTCTACACCAGCTTCACGCAAAGCAATTCCTTCATGAACATAAGCTACGGCAAAATAATCTACCTTATCTTCTAAAAATTTAGCAATTTGTGCGGCATCACTACCGTAGGCAAAAGCTTTAACAACCGCTAAAATTTTTGTTTCTGGTTGTAATTTGCCTTTAAAATAATTTAGGTTATGCAATAGAGCATCTCCATCAATTTCTAAAACTGTAACATGGTTATTCATTTATTCCTCAGTTGAATCAACATCTTTTTGTGTTAACATTTTTTGTTTTTGGAGTGCCTTGTAATATGCAGCTCTACTTAAAGGCTCATATTCTTGGGTTTCTCCTAATAGCACTAAATCCTCATTTTGGGTTTTTCTAAAACTGTAATTTGCCAAGTTTCCTGTATGTGTGCATACTGCATGCACTTTGGTAACATATTCTGCAGTTGCCATTAAAGCAGGCATTGGACCAAATGGTTTTCCTTTAAAATCCATATCTAATCCAGCAACAATTACTCGGACACCTCGGTTGGCGAGGTCGTTACAAACGGCAACAATTTCATCGTCAAAAAACTGAGCTTCATCAATACCAACAACATCAACATCAGTGGCTAATAAGCGAATGTTAGATGCAACAGGTACAGGTGTGGAGCGAATTCTATTATCATTATGAGAAACTACTTCTTCTTCATCATAGCGTGTATCAACCGCAGGTTTAAAGATTTCTACGCGTTGTTTTGCAAATTGAGCACGTTTTAGTCTTCTAATCAATTCTTCTGTTTTACCAGAAAACATAGAGCCGCAAACTACTTCAATCCAGCCAAATTGTTCTGAATGATTTACTGTATTTTCGAGAAACATTTTGTAATTTTAGGCGTTAGAATATTAAATTTGATGTTACTTTGAATTTCAACAAATTTAGGAATATTTACGAGGAAAAAATAACTTCAACTTACAACTTATGCACAAAAAATTAGAAGCCGATTTAATGAGTTTAGCACACAGCATTTTGCAATTAAAAAATAAAGAAGATGTGTTTGCTTTAAAAGAAAAATCGAAAGAAATTTATGAGAAATTATCTTTATTAGCTTTTGTAGAGGAATATATAAACACAACACCCAATTTAGAAGTAACAAAAGATGAATTAATTGAAAATGTAGAAAAAGGAATCGCATTAAAAGAAGAACAAGAAGTTGTTTCGGTTGATATTGAGTCGGTTAAAGAAGATATTGAAGAAGAAATAGTAACGCTTTATGAAATAGAAGAAGAGGAAGTAACTTTACCTGTTGAAGACCAAATTGAGGAAGAGCTAATTGAAGAAGAATTAATTGAGGAAGAATTGGCAGAGGAGTTAGTGATAGAAGAAGCAGAAGAAGATGCCGAAGAGGAAATTGAAGAACAGATAGAAGAAGAGATTGAAGAGGAGGTGAAAGAAGAAGTGAAGGTTGTAGTTGAAGAAATTATAGAACAACCTTTTGATGAAATAGAAGATATTATATTTGCAGAACCAGAGACAGTTGAAGTAAAGGAAGAAGTTAAAATTGAAGAAAGTAAGACTTTATCTTTAGAAGAAGAGTTGCAAGACACTATCTCTGTAGATCAAATGGCTACTTTATTTGATATTCCTGTTGCTGCACCAAAATCATTAAATGATAAATTTTCTGCCAATATTCAAATAGGTTTAAATGATAGAATTGCCTTTGTAAAGAATTTGTTTGATGGGAGTCAAGAAGATTTTAATAGAGTAGTTTCTCAATTAAATACGTACGGAACCGAAAAGGAAGCTTTAAAATTTATCAATAAAATGGTAAAACCAGATTACGACTGGTCTACTCAACAAGAATTAGAAGCTCGTTTTATAGAAATTGTAGAACGTAAATTTGCATAATTTTTTTTAAATGTAGCGCCGCAAATATTTTTATAAAACAGTATTATTTGCTGCGCTATTTTATTAATTAAATCCAGAAAACAGGACAACTCTTGAAACCAATTTTAATACATACACATTTTCATAAACGAAGAACCGGAGTTACTAGAAGTATAGAAAACGTGCTTCCTTTTTTTGAAAAGGAATATGAAACCTATATTTATGGTTATAATGTGGAAGGGAAAAAAATTACAACTTCAAAATTAAAGAAACTTCTTTTTTCTGATCGAGAAGTTGTTGTGCATTGTCATAGAAATAATGAAATAATGAGAATGTTATTTCTACGTTTTTTAGGTGCAAAGTTTACCTTGATTGCAACACGTCATGCAGAAACTACGCCGTCTGGTTTAACTTTAAAATTATTAAAAAAAGCAGATAAAGTGGTAACACTCATAGAAAGTATGAGTAAAAACTTAGGTATAAAAAATACCATTGTTGGTCATGGAGTAAATGTGGATTTGTTTTCTCCTAAAAAGGATGTTACTTTAGAAAACATTCAGCAAGAAAATATTATTTTATGTGCAGGGAGAGTTCGAAAAGCAAAAGGGCAAGTAGTTTTATTAGAAGCAGCTAAGGTTTTAAAAGACCATAAAAACTGGGCTTTGGTAATAGTTGGTAAAGTAGATAAACCCGTTTTTTTAGAGGAATTAAAAACGATTTCTAAAAAACATCATATTGCAGATCAAGTATATTTTGTAGATGAAACATCAGATATTGTTTCTTATTATCAAGCTTCAAAAATTGCTGTTGTACCTAGTTTTTCAGAAGGATTTTCTTTAGTAACTGCAGAAGCTATGTCTTGTGGATGTTCTGTAATTGCAACTAAAAATGTGGGAGTCCATTCTTCATTAATAGACAATCAAAAGAATGGTTATTTGGTTGAAGCAGGAAATATCTCTGAATTAGAAAAACTTTTATCTCAGTCATTAAATAGTGAAATTCCACTTCTAGGTAAAGAAGCAAGAGAAGAAATTCTAAAAAATTGGAGTGCAGAAAAAGAAGCAGAAAACTTAATAAAAGTATATCAATCCAATTAACCAAAACTACATTTAAAATGAAAAAACTAATTTTTACAATTGTCTTATCAGTTTTTGCATTATCCTTTGCGAATGCTCAAAAAATCGAAACAAAAAAAGTATTTGGAGGTTATATCTTTTCTCAAAATGACTCAAACTTAACTTTAAGTCAAATGCAAGAAGTAATGAAAGACAACAAACAAGCTTTTGAATTAATGAAATCTGCAAAATCAAATCAGACTTGGGGAATGATTTTAGGTGTTGCAGGTGGTGGTTTAGTTGGGTTTCCTGTAGGAACTGCAATTGGCGGAGGAGAACCAAAATGGGCTTTAGTAGGAGTAGGAGCAGCCTTCATTGTAGCGTCAATTCCTATTGTAAAAGCCGTTAATAGAAAAACAAAAGAAGCTGTAGATTTATATAATGTAGATGTTCCAAGTGTAAGTTCTAACCTTAATCCGTCTTTTAATTTTAGTGTAAAAGGGGCTTCTATGGGGATTTCTATGAGTTTTTAATAACTCCAATTTTTAAACAATTGTAACAAATGTAGTTGGTGGTCGTCTTCAATTTAAAACCGACTAACATGAAACATTTAGCAATAATTTTTTTCTCACTTTTTATAACTGCAATTTCTGCACAAGATGCAGCATTTCAAAATTTCTATAATTCAAATAAAGAAAAATCTACTTTTTCTATCAATTTATCAGCTTCTTTGGCTGGTTCATTTTTAGATAATGAAGAAGATGACGATTTAATGAACATCATTAGAAAATCG
This sequence comes from Polaribacter sejongensis, assembly GCF_038024065.1. Lineage (NCBI taxonomy): Bacteria > Pseudomonadati > Bacteroidota > Flavobacteriia > Flavobacteriales > Flavobacteriaceae > Polaribacter > Polaribacter sejongensis. Next base: position 3,262,701 of record NZ_CP150667.1, read on the forward strand.
AGTGATTTTAAATTGATGATTTTCAATAATGAAGATAGCAATCTTTCCAAGGATTTTAGAAAATTCGGGAGAAAAAATAACCTAAAAACACTTGCTAGAGTAAAAGAAAACGGAAGTAAAGCTGAATTGTTTTTTATAGAAGAAGGCAAGTATATTAGAGAAATAATTATAAGAGCAAACAGCGACTCAGATAAAATGGTGCTTTTTGGTTTAAAAACTAAAATTACACACGATGAATTAGCGGCAATGATTTCTTCATCAGATTTAAAGGTTTCATCAAATTAAAAAACAAGAATAAAAAGAGAAGGTTTAACTAATCTTCTCTTTTAAAGCTTCAATTACTTTTTTACTATTTCCAATAAAAATTTCTTTATCAACAATAAAAACCGGACGCTTTAAAAACGTGTATTCATCCAAAAGAAACTGTCTATAATCAGACTCAGACAACATTTGGTTTTTTAAATCCATAGATTTATACAACTTTGCACGTTTATTAAAAAGTGCTTCATAACTACCGGAAAGGGCATACATTTCTTCTAATTGAGCTGCAGTAACGTTGTTTGCTTTAATTTCTTGTCGTTCAAAACCATCGGTATTTACCTCTTTTAAAATTCTTCGGCAAGTATCACAAGTTTGTAAAAAATAGACTTTCTTCATTTTTATAGATTATATTTACATCTCCAAAATTACACAAAAAAATGAACATACAATTCGATCTTTTAAGAACATCTCGCACACTAGTTTTAAAAGAATTAGAGGGCTTAACTTTAGAGCAAATCCATACAATTCCTGCAGGTTTTAAAAACAATATTGCTTGGAATGTGGCACATTTAGTGGTTACACAACAACTTTTAAACTACAAATTAGCAGATTTAAACTGTTTGTGTCCAGATGAGTTAATTGAAGATTATAAAAAAGGAACGGTACCAACAAAGACTTTTACAGAAGAGGAGTTCGAAGAAGTTAAAGAGTTGCTTTTAGGTTTACCAGACACTTTACAAGAGGATTATGAAGCTGGTATTTTTGAGAATTTTGCAGAATACCCAACAAGCACTGGTTTTGTACTAAATTCTATAGAAGCTGCTATTTCTTTTAACAATTTTCACGAAGGAATTCACTATGGAATTATAAGATCTATCAAGAAATTTTTATAGGTTTATTAGAAGCTATTTCCAGCTTTTCGTTATATCTTTTTATAGCTGTCATTGCGAATCACACTTTTTCTGTGAGATTCGCAATCTCATAGCTTAAAATAGATTTTCCTCATTATAGGTTATAAAAAGGATGCCACTTCAATCTGGGCTAAACTAGTTTGCTAACTTATAGCAATATAAAATTACCAATACATTTTTAAAGATGAAATTCAATACAAAAACTATTCACGGAGGTCAAAAACCAGAAGAAACTACTGGAGCAGTAATGCCTCCAGTTTTTTTAACATCTACTTTTGCAAAAACGAGTCCTACAGAACATAAAGGATTCGAATACTCAAGAGGAGGAAACCCAACAAGAGCTGCTTTAGAAAATAGTTTAGCATCTTTAGAAAATGGAACACACGGATTTGCATTTGCATCTGGTTTGGCAGCAATAGATGCTGTTTTGCGTTTATTAAATCCGGGTGATGAAATTATTGCAGGAGACGATTTGTATGGAGGAAGTTATAGAATGTTTACCAAATTATTTCAAAAATACGGGTTAGAGTTTTCTTTTGTAAACATGGACGATGTTACAAACATTACAGATGCCATTACAGAAAATACAAAACTAGTTTGGATAGAAACACCTACAAATCCGTTGATGAAAATTGCCGATATAAAAGCAATTTCATCAGCTGTAAAAGATGTTGATTCAACTATTTTAATAGGGGTAGATAATACCTTTGCAACACCTTACTTACAGCAACCTTTAGACTTAGGAACAGATATTGTAATGCATTCTGCTACAAAATATTTAGGTGGTCATAGTGATTTAATTATGGGAGCTTTGGTTGTAAAAGATAAAAAGTTGGCAGAAGACATTCATTTTATTCAATCTGCAGCAGGAGCAATTGCTGGTCCGATGGATTCTTTTTTAGCATTAAGAGGTATAAAAACCTTACATATAAGAATGCAACGTCATTGCGAAAACGGAATTGCAGTAGCTAAATTTCTAGAAAAGCATCCGAAAGTTAGTCAAGTTTATTATCCTGGTTTAGAAAAGCATCCAAATTATGAATTGGCAAAAAGTCAAATGAACGGTTTTGGCGGAATGGTATCTTTCCGATTAAAAGAGGAGACACAAGAAGCAGCGTATGCATTTTTAGAAAATACTAAAATATTTACGTTGGCAGAATCTTTAGGTGGCGTAGAGAGTTTATCTAATCATCCAATAACAATGTCTCATGGTTCTATGCCAGAAGAACAAAAACAAAGAGTGGGAATTACAAATTCTTTAATTCGTTTAAGTGTTGGTATAGAAGATATAGAAGATATACTTGCTGATTTAGAACAAGCATTAAAAGCATAAAAAAAAGAGCCAATTGGCTCTTTTTTTTGTCAATCTGAATTTATTTCAGATTGTTATAATTTTCGAATTTCAGTAAGTTGAGATACTGAAACAAGTTCAGTATGACAAGATGGAATCCTTTTTAGAAAGCCTTTTTATGTCAATCTGAATTTATTTCAGATTCTTATGAAGATTGAATTTTAGAAATTTGAGATGCTAAAACAAGTTTAGCATCTCAAGTTTTTATACTTATTCAGGATTCTTAACAGTAAACACATTTCCGTCTAAGTAGTAGTTTGCACGTAATTTTAATTCCTGAGGATAATAAATAATGCTTTCTGGTTGTTGTTTTAGCAAGTAATTACCAGTGTCCCATTTATTGTTTTTATTTTCATCAATAATGGCTCTAATAAAATAGGTTTTTGGTTCTAATAGATTGTATCGTATTTGACCAGAACCTGAAATAAAACGTCTTTCTATAAGTTTGTCTTTGTTTTTTCCTTCTAAAAGTTCAATAATTAAATGATTAGAAGTTTCGTTTACAATATCCATGGTAATTCTTCCGTAATCTTCAATTTCTTTTGTAGTAAATTTATAATTTAAGGTATCATTTTTTTGTTCAAAGATATCAGAAATAGCGTCTGGCATCATCTTAAAAGCATATTTCTGTTGTGGTTCTTTATCAAAAACAAAGGCTATTTTATTTTCTATGTTAGAAATAATACTAACAAAAGGAACTGACAATGTATCTTTATCTATCAAGGTAATCTTGCTCGTATCAATTTTTACAAGCGGGTTATTTCCTTTTATAAAAAAAGTATCTCTAAGTTGTAATGTTCCACTTACAGAAGAGCTTAAAATTAATGAGTCTGTTTTTTTCTTACGAAGTTTTACCGTAACCGTATCTATAAACCTATCGTTTGTAACTATAAAATTTAAAGAATCTGCTTCAAAAGGTTTGTACCAGTAATTTAGTGTGTCTTTATCCATTTGAAGTTTAGAAACACTTTTAAAATCATCCGGAGTATCAGAAATAATTTGAACTTTTAAATCTTTTATTTCACCTTCATAACCAAATTCAATCTTACCTCTCGTAATTTCTTTTCCACGTTTAAATGAATAAGGTTGAGTTTCTTTAAACAATATTATTGGTTTTTTTATAATACTATCTCTAGGTAAAGTTATGGTATCTGTAAAAAAACCTATTTTATCTTCTTTAGGATTAAAAAGGTAATCATTAATAGATTCTTTTAATGCAATCATTAAATACTTACCTTCTTTTAAGTTAGTAAGATTAAAAAGTGAAGTATCTAAAGAGTTTGCTACATAATTCGGTTTGTTTTTAAAAACAATAGAATCTGTAAAAGAACTATCAATTTTATACAAAAGAACATTAATGTTTTTCTGAATTTCGTCTGAGGAAGCATCTTTAATTGCTCCAGAAGTAGAAAGTGAATCTATATATTTTCCGGTAGAAAAAACATATTTAAAGTTTTCTAACTTATTTCCTTCATTATTGTCTTCAATAGCGTTACCAAAGTTTATAATATAAGTAGTGTTTTTAGTTAAAGTATCTAGAATTTCTATATTTAAAAATTTACTGGCTGTACTTTGTGGTGTAACCAATAAAGGTGTTTTTAAAGGAGGAGAAACAATAAGTTGTGTGTTTAGATCCTTTAATTTTATGTATTCATTAAAGTTAAGTTCTATTTCTTTTGCATCAAAATTAATAGTTTCATACGCAGGTGTAGAAGTAACAAACAAAGGTGCATCTTCATCTTTCGGGCCACCTTCAGGGTTTCCTGTTCTTGCGCAGTTGGTTAAAATTAGAATTGAAATGCTAAAAAAAATAAATTTAAAAAAGTGTCTCACAAAAAGTAAATTTTATACAAATTAACAATATATTTTTGACTTAAAAATCATAAAGTTTATTCGGTGTATGCCATTGTTAAAATACTAATTTTTACACCTTCGGTTTTTTGCAGTTCTTTTGCACATGCTTCTAGGGTTGCGCCAGTTGTAATAACATCATCAATTAGTAAAATGTGTTTGTTTTTTAAGGCTGCTACATTAGATAACTGAAATTTGGTGTCGTTATTATTAAAACGCTCAAAACGAGCCTTAAAAGTTTGAGTTTTTGAAGTAGAGGTTCTTAATAAAATATCTTCTACAAAGGGTTTTTCTAGATGATTACTCAAGGCCTTACCAAATTTTGAAACTTGATTATAACCTCTTTCCCTTCGTTTTTTAGGATGTAACGGAACTGGAACAATAACGTCAATAGCAGAAAATTCATTATTTTCTATTAACATTTCTCCCAACCAATTTCCGAAAAAGACACCAACTTCTTCATTTCCTTTGTATTTTAATTCGTGAATTAATTTTTTGGTAATCCCTATTTTTCTGTAAAATAATAAAGAATATGCTTTTTCTATGGTAATTCTTCCATAGAATGTTTTAGTTATTTTATTTTCAGAATAGTTTGTAAAATTAGTTAAAGGTAAGTCGTGCCTGCAAAATGTACATATTGCATTTTCATTCTTAATGAGTTGATTATCGCAATTTGCACATAATTTAGGGTAAAAAAGATTGAATAAGTCTTTTAAAATTCGCATTTTTACAAAGCCTTTTTTTTAGAAAGATAAGATTATAATTTAAGAACAAGATTTGAACAACAGAATAAATTTTTTAAAAGAGTCAATTAAGAACTTAAAGACCTTAGGAACCGTTACACCGAGTTCTCGATTTTTGGCAGAAAGAATGTTAAAGAAAATAGATTTTTCTAAAGTAGAAGTTTTAGTAGAATTTGGTCCTGGAAACGGAGCGATAACCAAACTTATTTTAGAGAAGTTGCCCATTAATGCAACTCTAATTTGTTTTGAAATTAATGATTGTTTTTACAATGAACTATCCGAAATAAAAAATAAGCAACTAATTGTTGTAAAATCATCTGCAGAAAAAATTGAAGAAGAACTGAAAAAACTCAACTTAAATAAAACGTGTCACATTATTTCTAGTTTGCCTTTAACGATCATTCCGGAGGAAGTTACAGATGAAATTTTAGAAAAATCTTTTCATGCTTTAGCAGATAATGGAACCTTTATTCAGTTTCAGTATAGTTTAACATATTTTAAAAAACTTAAAAATGTGTTTAATGAATCTATATCTTTAGGTTTTGAGCCCTTAAATTTTCCTCCAGCTTTTGTTTATCATTGTAAAAAAGTAGGTTAATTTTTTATTGATATCTTTTTATAAAAGTTTCTTTAACTCTTTCTGATAATAATAAATAAGGAATAATAATTCCTGTAGAAATAAAACTTTTTATCAATTGATTTTCCTCTACACTTGTTAAACTATTAACACCTGTTAAAGCTGTTGCTATAAATGAGTCTGCTACTATAAATACAAAATAAACGATTAAAAAGATTGCATATACTTTTGGGAAACTACTTCTCTTTTTTATAAATAAAAGAATAATTAGTGGTAAAAAGACTAAAACTGCTGCGTTAAATATTGTTTCAATAATCAATAATAGCCCTATAGAGAAACTAAAGTCTGCACCACCAAAATAGACTAACCAATCTCCATTTAAATATACTTCTGTATTTAATAAATCCATAAAAACTCTTATTGGTGAGATACAAAGTCCAATACCAATTAAAATTAACCAACCACCAATAGGTTTATTTTCTTGATAATAAGATTCAATTTTTGGTGTTACATCGTAGTGATAAAGTTTAAAAGCTAACCAAGTAAAAAAGATTAAAAAACAAATAAATACAAAAATGCCTAAGTATTTTAATGCTGAACCAGTTGAGGTAGAACTACCTCCTATATTATAGGAAATGTTATAGTTTAACTCACTATCTAGTTTTTTTAAGTCATTATAAAATGCAGGGAATTCGGCTACACTTACAAAGTCTTTTTGTATTTTAAGTAAATGTTTTAAAGTTAATATGTTTTTAGACTTATTATATAATACATCAAAATCGTAAAAAATATTTGGAGAACTCAAGTTGAAATTATCTTCATCAACATTCCATTCTTCTGGTAACTCTACATTAATGGTATGGCTTCTTGTAATGGGATAGCTAAGTTCAAAAGGTGTTTCTCTTTCAATTTTAGAAGGCATTGATAGTACATTTGTTATTGTGTAAGGTGTAAAATCCACACCAATCTGGTTTTCCATGTATGATGGTTGCCAAATACTATCAATCTTATAAGTTTCATTTATTGTAAATGTGTTTGTTTTAAGATTGTCTGTATATTCGGGTTTACCTAAACTTTTTATATTCGCATGATAGTCTGAGTAAAATTTTTCAAACTCCTTTTGGATGTTGATAATACTATTGTTTTTAAAATAAAAACGAATATTATCTGCTTCTGCTTCACTGTAAACACTAGTTATTTTTAAGATTGCACCTTTGCCAACTTCCTCTAAAATATAATTATCTGTTATATCGATGGTATTTTCTGCAAACGGAAAAATTTCTTCAAAACCTTTATTTCCTTTTTTAAGAACTAATCCAAATCTATAATCAGGAAAAACAACTTTATTAAAAGTACCACCTTGATTTGTGATTGTTGGATCATACCAACGCTCACCTTCATTACCATCGATAACTTTAACTACACAATGATTAAAATGAGCAGGATTTGGCAATAAGTTGGTAACCGTTTTCTTTAGATAAGTACTCACTAAAACAGGATACGCTTCAATGTTCATTTGATTAAGCATGGTTACTAATAATAGACTTTTGTCTTTACAGTCACCAAATCGTTGGTTATAAACCTTGTTGGGAGACGAAGGCTTATAGGCGCTAATTCCGTTTTCTAACCCTAAATATCTTACTTCATCTTGCACAAACCTTAATGTCGCCTCTATTTTTTGACCTTTAGTATTGTTTTCTTTATCAATTTCCTTAATTTTTTTTAATAGACTAGTAGATAGGTTGTCTTTAACTTTAAAAAGCTGAACACCCCAATCAATTAAATTCTCCCAAGATTTGTAATTACCTATTTCTATAAAGTTAGCGTCTAGAAACCAAGAAGGTGTGTTGTCTTCAAAATGTGTAGCGCTTATGTTTTCTTCTAATAAAGAATACGTGTATTTGTTATTATTAAAAGTTTCTTTAAATTTTAATTGGTTTTTAAATGACTTTACTTCAAGTTTGTTTTTAGAGTTAATTTTGATGTTTATTTTACCTATCGGATGGGAGTTATCTAAATTATAATATTCTGCAAAATAATTTTTATGAATAGGGTTGTAGCCCTTTCGTGTAAAACTATAGGCTATAATATCTCCAACTCTTACATCACTTATATGGGTTACTGCAGACAAACTACCGTCATATATATAATTTTCTGCATCTAACTCTTGTCTTATAGTTTGAAACTCTGAACTGTTGAGTTTACTGATAGTTTGGCCGTTTCTGATAATATCAATTTCATGAAAACTAAGGTTTTGATAACTTGGGTCAAAAGAAATATTAATACTCGATGCTTCTTGTATACCTACATTTTCCGTAATTTTAGTGACAACTTTAAAGTAATTCTCTTCGCTATCTACCTGTGTTTGCTGATCGTATAAGAGAATTAAAGTTCCTTGTGTTACTTCATCTAAATCAATATTTGGCTCGCTTGCATACGTTTGTATTTCAACCCAATTAGGTGTTGATGTTTTTTTAATCTGAGCAAAATTTAAAGAGATAAAAAGGAAGGAGAAAACAACCGTAAAAAGGCTTTTTAACATGTTATAAAAGTTTTAACAAAAGTAATTTTTAATATATAAAAAATTGATATAAATAATTTATTTTTGCTGCATGGCAAAACAAGAAGATCAATTTAAGAAAGTATTATCGCACGCTAAAGAATATGGTTATGTTTTTCAGTCTTCTGAAATTTATGACGGATTAAGTGCGGTTTACGATTATGCTCAAAACGGAGTTGAGCTAAAGAAAAATATTAGAGATTATTGGTGGAAAGCAATGGTGCAAATGCACGATAACATTGTAGGTATAGATGCTTCTATATTAATGCATCCTACAACTTGGAAAGCTTCTGGACACGTAGATGCTTTTAACGATCCATTAATTGATAACAAAGATTCTAAAAAACGTTACAGAGCTGATGTTTTAATTGAAGAATATTGTGCTAAAATTGAAGGTAAAATAAATAAAGAAGTTGCTAAAGCAGAAAAACGTTTTGGTGATGCTTTTAATAAAGAAGAATTTTTAGCTACCAACGGAAGAGTTGTTGGGTATCAAGAAAAAATAAATACAATTTTAGCTAGAATGGGGTCTTCTCTAGAAAAAGAAGACTTAGCCGATGTAAAGTTGTTAATTGAAGAATTAGAAATTGCAGATCCTTTAACAGGTTCTAGAAATTGGACTGATGTAAAACAGTTTAATTTAATGTTTGGTACCAAATTAGGTGCTTCTGCAGAAACTGCAATGGATTTATATTTGCGTCCGGAAACTGCACAAGGAATTTTTGTAAATTTCTTAAACGTGCAAAAAACGGGTAGAATGAAAATTCCTTTCGGAATTGCACAAACTGGTAAGGCTTTTAGAAATGAAATTGTTGCAAGACAATTTATTTTTAGAATGCGTGAGTTTGAACAAATGGAAATGCAATTTTTTGTAAAACCAGGAACTCAAAAAGAATGGTACGATCAATGGAAAGAAACGCGTTTAAAATGGCATTTATCTTTAGGAATGGGAGCGGAGAACTATCGTTTTCATGACCACGATAAATTAGCTCACTATGCAGATGCTGCAGCAGATATTGAGTTTAACTTCCCATTCGGATTTAAAGAATTAGAAGGTATTCACTCTCGTACAGATTTCGATTTAAAAGCACACGAAGAATTTTCTGGTAAGAAATTACAGTATTTCGATCACGAAGAAAATAAAAGTTACACACCTTATGTTGTAGAAACTTCTATTGGTTTAGATAGAATGTTTTTAGCTGTTTTCTCTAACTCTTTACAAGAGGAAGCGTTAGAAAATGGAACTACAAGAACTGTTTTAAAATTACCTGCAGTTTTAGCGCCTTTTAAAGCAGCTATCTTTCCTTTAGTTAAAAAGGATGGTTTACCAGAAGTAGCGCGTGAAATAATGGACGATTTAAAATGGGATTTCAACGTTTTTTACGATGAAAAAGATGCCGTTGGTAAACGTTATAGAAGACAAGATGCAGCAGGAACACCATTTTGTATTACTGTAGATCATGACACTTTAGAAGATAAATGTGTTACTATAAGACATAGAGACACTATGGAGCAAAAACGTGTTGCAATAGCTGATTTAAAAGAAATTATTAAAGCAGAAGTAGCAGTTAAAACTTGGTTACAGAAAATGTAATTAAAGTTTAAGGATAAAAAAAGCTGAATCTCAATTGAGATTCAGCTTTTTTTTTTTGCTTTTAAAATAAGTGTTATGCTGCTATTTTGTCTGCACAACAAGCCATTTTACAGTCTTCTTTACAAAATGTTGTTCCATCTTCATTAACAGAGCAACAAGCTTTCTCTGTTTCTGTAGCAGTTGTTTTATTCTGGCAAGTTTCTTTACAATCTTCTGTACAAGTATGTGCTACTTTTTTAGGAGCAATAGAAGCTTTATAAAGTTCTCCGCCAGCAATACCGCTAACAAAAGCAACTAAATCTTCTTTAGAAGTTGTGTTTGCATCAAACGCAATGTTTGCAATGCTGTCTGTAAAAACAACTTTTGCATCTATAACACCTTCCTTTTTAGATAATTTAGATTGAATCGTTTTTGCACAACCAATTTCGCAAGTCATACCAGAAATAGCTAAAGAAACGTTCTCTTTCTGTACAGGTAATTTTTCTTTTTTAACTTCATTTTTACATCCTATTAAAAGGAAACAAGCAAGTGCGAAAGAAAATAATATTTTTTGAATTTTCATTATTATAAGTTATAAAATTATTTTACAAATTTATCAATAAATGCGTTGGTATTTAAATATTTATAGAGTTTTGTACTAATTTTACATAAAAAAAGGTTGAAAACCGAAATTTTCAACCTTTTATACTTTTTTAAAGTAGCTTATTTAAAATCTTCGTCAGTAACACCTTCGTTAATTTTAATTTCTGTTACCTCAAATTTTATGTCCATAGGACCCATTTTTTGTCCCATTGAAAATGGAAATTTAACACCCTTTACTTCTTTGTAATTAGAAAAAGTAGAAGGTACTCTTACTTCCTTTCCGTCTGGAGTTTTTACAACTTGAACTTCTTGTAATTTTAATCCAGATTTTACATCAAAAAATATTTCTTTATCATCATATTTAATAACGTAAGCTTTGCTATCTTCTAAAGGTTCAATTCTTAAAAGCTCTCCTTCTTTATATGCTAATTCTCCTATAATTGTATTTTTAGCTTTTGATTTTGTAATTTCTTCTGCTGTCATTTCCTTTTTGTTACCTCGTGCTTCTTGGTAACCAGTTTCACCATCAAAAACCATTTTTTGTAAAACTTGTCCCATCCCAGAAACAATAACAACACTTTTATTAGGTGCAGCAGTTTTTGTTACTAAAGAAATATCCATTCCTTGTACTTTTGCCGCAGAAGTAATTGAAACAGATTCAATTGCCATTAATTTATCTTCTCCTCCAATAGCATCAATGTAAGAATCAATAACAGAACTTGCAGTAACTCCTTCTGGAATTGCTATAGTCATTTCTGGCTTTTCAGTAGTATTTCCATTTTTATCAAAGTAGTTAATGGTATATCCTGTTTTTTCTAAATTATCTAAAACATCAATCGCTTTACCTGTAACAATTATACGAGCTTCATCACTTTTAAAGTATTTTAAAGCTGCATTTTGAACATCTTCTGCAGTAACTGCATTTATGTTAGTTAAATAGTTTTCGTAAAAATCTGTTGGTAAATTATAACGTGCAATATTTAAAGCAAAACTAGCAGCAGTTGCAGGTTTTTGTACATCCATAACAAAGTTACCAACATATTGTGCTTTTGCATTTTTTAATTCTTCTTCGGTAACTTTTTCAGCACGAATTTTATCGATTTCCTTTTTAATTTCTACTATAGAGCTGTCTGTGACTACGTTACGAACACTTGCAGAAGCTCTAAAAGTTGCAGCTACCTTACTTTGTCTAACACTAGAATAAGATCCGTAAGTATAACCTTTGTCTTCACGTAAATTCATAAATAAACGTGCGGTTCCACCACCACCAAGAATGTTGTTTGCTAATAAAGCTGCGTAATAATCTTTGTCACCTAATTTTAAATCGATATTGTTAGCAATTACCACTTCAGATTGTACTGCATTAGGCATATTGATAAAATTGATTTCTGTTTTAGAAACATTTTCTGGTTTTGTAAAAGCAACTTCTGGTACATCACTTTTTTTCCATTTTTTAAATAAACTTTTTACTAATTTCTTAGTTTCTTTAGGGTTGATGTCTCCAACAATTATTAAGTAAGCGTTATTAGGCTTGTAATATGTGTTGTAGTTGTTTTTAACATCTTCTAAAGTAATGTTGTTTACAGTTTCTTTAGCGATAAACTCTCCGTAGGGATGGTTTTTACCATACAATAAAGCGCTTTCTACTCTTCTGGCTGTGCTAGTAACATTTTTTTCATCAGATTTTAATCCGTCTAAAGTTATTTTAATTTCTTTATCGAATTCTTCTTGAGTAAATTGAGAGTTTTTAACTCCGTCTGCCATCAATTCTAATACTTCTGGAAAATATTTTGTTAATGATCTTGCAGAAGCTCCAGAACTATAAAAATTAACTCCGGCTCCTAAGAAATCTACTTTTTCGTTAAATTCATCTTTGGTAATGTTTTCTGTTCCTCTACCTAATAAACTTCCCATTATGGTAGAAACTCCAGCTTTATCTCCTTCTACTACAGGTCTATTATCTATAGTTAAATTAGCAGACGCTCTTGGTAATTTATGGTTTTCTACCATAATTACTTGTAGTCCGTTAGATAAAGTAAATTTTTCTGATTTTCCTAATTGAACCTTTGGTGCTGGTCCTGGTTTAGGTTGTTGGCTTCTATCTATTTGCGCAGTTGTAGCAAAAGACATTGCTATAAGTGCGATAAGTGATATTATCTGTTTTTTCATTGTATATGTATGTCTTTTGTTAATTATTTTTTAGGTAAATACTCTAAAGTTACTCTTTGATTTGGGTTTAGATATTTTTTAGCTACTTCTCTAATATCTTCACGAGTAATAGAACGATAAATCTCAATTTCTGTATTAATTAAATTTGTATCTCCGTATAATACATTGTATCGTGCTAAAGAGTTTGCAATTCCTTCTACACTTGAGTTAGAATTTACAAATTGATTTTCGAATTGATTTTGAAGTTTTTGGTATGTTTTTTCTGAAATTAATTCTGTTTGTAGTTTTACAATTTCTTCATCAATTTCTGTAACAATGTCAGCTAATTTAGTTTCACCTTGTGGTAAGCCAAAAATAATATACGTTCCGTAATCCTCTTGACTTAAGTTAATAGCACCAGCTTGTAATGCCATTTTTTTAGTATCTACTAACTTTTTATATAGTACAGAACTTTTTCCTGTGCTTAAATAAGAAGAAATCATATCTAATACTCTTGAATCTTTTGTTTTCATAGATGGCGTTCTGTACGCTGTCATAATCGCTGGGATTTGAATATTAGGGTCATACCCTTTTGCTGCAATTGGAGAAGTAATAGGTTCTTCCTGTATTACTGTTCTTTCTAAATCTGCTCCACGAGGAATTGGACCAAAATAAGCTTCAATCAATTTTTTTGCGTTTGCAACATCAATATCACCTGCAACCACTAAAGTAGCGTTATTTGGTACATAGAATTTTTTGTTAAATGCTAAAAAATCTTCTAAAGTAGCATCATCTAAGTGTTGCATTTCTCCAATTGTTGTTCCTTTATATGGATGTTTTTTAAAGATTTCTTTTTTTACATATTCTAAAAAACGAGAATAAGGTTGGTTATCTACTCTTAATCTTTTCTCTTCTTTTACAACTTCGTTTTGAGTGTCTACACCATCTTGACCAATAATAGGATGTAATAAACGTTCAGACTCCATCCATAAACCTAATTTTAGATTGTTAGAAGGAAATACTTCATAATAATAAGTTCTATCATCAGTTGTATTGGCATTATTTTTTCCACCATTTGCCGCAACTATTTTAAACCATTCTCCTTTATCAATATTTTCTGTTCCTTCAAATAACAAATGCTCAAAAAAGTGAGCCATACCAGTTCTGTCTGGTTGTTCGTCTTTTGCACCAACATGGTACATTACTGCCGTAGTAACTACGGGTGCAGATTTGTCTTGATGTAAAATAACGTGCATTCCGTTACTTAAGTCATACTCTTCAAATTCTACTTGTTGTGCATTTATAGAAAATGCGACTAAAAAAGCAGAAGTAAGAGATAAAATACTTTTCTTCATAAAATTTATTTAATAAGTTATTAATTGATATTCTGTTTGACGCTCGGAGGTTTTATTTGTTACACTTTTTGTCAAACAATTTGTGTACACTTCAAAAATAAAAAAAGATATACTTAAAAAGTGGAGGTTATTTCTTTTATTGTGCTGATTTTGATAAAATTATTTATAAAAACAATATTGGTTAGTTGTAAAAAAGATGTATATTTGCACCCGCATTTTCATTAGGATAATGCAAAATAATTAGTAATAAACGCAAAACAAATAGTATGTACGCAATCGTAGAGATGGCAGGGCAGCAGTTTAAAGTTGCAAAAGACCAAAAAGTATACGTTCACCGTTTACAAGGAGAAGTAGGATCAAAAGTTACTTTTGATAACGTTCTTTTACTTGATGAAGCAGGTAATGTAACTATTGGCGCCCCAGCTATAGAAGGAGCTTCAGTAACAGCTCAAATTTTAAGTCACTTAAAAGGTGATAAAGTAATCGTTTTCAAGAAGAAAAGAAGAAAAGGTTACATTAAGAAAAACGGACACAGACAATTTTTAAGCGAGATTCTTATCGAATCTATTGCTGCTTCTGGTAGCACAAAAGCTGCTCCTAAGGCAACTAAAGCTGCTCCAAAGAAATCTGCTAAAGCAGATGACTTAAAGAAAATTGAAGGTGCAGGACCTAAAGCTGCAGAAGCTTTAGTAGCTGCAGGATTAGATACTTTTGCAAAAGTAGCAAAAGCAGATCCAGCAAAATTGAGTGAAATCTTAACTGAAGCTAGTTCTAGATTATCTCATTTAGTAACAACTACTTGGCCTAAACAAGCTGGTTTAGCTGCAGAAGGTAAGTGGGATGAATTAAAAGAATTACAAGATAGATTAGACGGAGGTATTGAAAAATAATTCCTAAAAATTTAACTTTAACCTATAAAAACTCAATAACATGGCACATAAAAAAGGTGTAGGTAGTTCGAAGAATGGTAGAGAATCAGAATCGAAACGACTAGGAGTAAAAATATTTGGAGGACAAGCTGCAATTGCAGGGAACATTATTGTTCGTCAAAGAGGAACAACTCACAATCCGGGAGAAAACGTTTACATGGGTAAAGATCATACTTTACATGCAAAAGTTGACGGTGTTGTAGAATTCCGTAAGAAAAAGGATAACAGATCTTATGTATCTATTACTCCATTTGAAGCTTAGTCTATTTAAGTTTTAAAATTATTAGAAACGCTCAAACATGAAAATGTTTGAGCGTTTCTGTTTTTAGAAATTATTACTAGTAAATTAATTACTTTTTAGATTGCTAAAGTGAATCATTTCCTATTTTAAGAAAGGTAATTCAGGTGATAAATCAGTATATATCTAGCCTATTAAATAAATTTCACAATAAGAATAAAAGTAAGTTGTTGTAATAGAGAATGGGTGTAAGTACGTGTTTTTTAGATTATTATAACTGTATTTTGTGGTGTTTACAACTGCTAGTCATTTTATTGTTGTATATTTAACCATGAAATTTAATTTACTTGTAACATTTTTTTCGGGGGAATATGAATGTTATTAATAATAGTTAAATTTCATAAATAAAAATAAGCTACTCTTCGGGTAGCTTTTTTTTTATCTAGTTAATTATGTAGAAGCTTAGTTGTTACTATTTCGTATTTTTACGGCTATGAAATTTTTATACAACTTTGTCGTTTTTATTGCCGCTCTGTTACTGCCAATAATTGCTTTATTTAATAAAAAAATAAAACTTTTTGTATCTGGTAGAAATGAAACATTTTCTAAGATATCTGCCTTAAAGAACTCAGAAGTTATTTGGTTTCATGCAGCTTCTTTAGGCGAGTTTGAACAAGCAAGGCCAATTATCGAATCAATTAAAAAAGAATACCCAACATATAAAATTTTAGTCACTTTTTTTTCTCCTTCGGGATATGAAATTAGAAAAGATTATAATTTAGCAGATGTTATTTGTTATTTACCTTTAGACTCTAAAGCAAAAGCAAGAAAATTTGTAGAAACTGTAAATCCTAAATTTGCCGTTTTTGTAAAATATGAATTTTGGCCGAATCTTTTAAATGAATTAAAATCAAAAGAAATTCCTACAATTTTAGTTTCTGGTATTTTAAGAGAAAAACAATTGTTCTTTAAGAGTTATGGCGGTTTTATGAGAGACGCATTAAAAGCTTTTCATCATTTTTTTGTGCAAGACGAAAAATCTAAAGAATTACTAGAATCTATCAACTTTAAAAACGTTACCATTGCTGGTGATACTCGTTTTGATAGAGTTTCTAAAATATTAGAACAAGATAATGTATTAGGTTTTATCAATCAGTTTAAAGATGGTAAATACACAATTGTTGCAGGAAGTACTTGGCAAGAAGATGAAGCGTTGTTGGTAAATTACATCAATAATAATGCAACAGCAGATGAGAAGTTTATTATTGCACCACATAATATTAAACACGATGCAATTTTAGAATTACAGAATTCCATCAACAAAAAAACAGTTTTATTTTCCGATAAAGCGGATAAAAACCTCGCTGAATACCAAGTTTTTATTATTGATACGATTGGTATTTTAACTAAGATTTATGCTGCAGCAGATTTAGCCTATGTCGGTGGAGGTTTAAAAACAGGTTTACATAATATATTAGAACCTGCAACTTTTGGTATTCCTGTTGTGATTGGTAATAATTACGACAAATTTAAAGAAGCGGTAGATTTGGTGAAAATAGGTGGCTGTATTTCAATTTCAAATCAAGAAGAATTTACATCTAATTTTATCAGTCTAAAAAATGATGAAAACTTTAGAAAGTTAACAGGAGTCATTAATAAGAGGTATATTCAAGATAACCTTGGAGCAACAAAATTAATTATGAATTATTTAAAAGAGAAGATTTAATAATGGATTTTATATTACAACCTTGGGCTTGGTATGTTGGTGGGCCTTTAATAGCAATTTCATTACTCTTATATTTTTACTTTGGTAAAAATTTTGGGGCATCAACAAATTTTGAAACTTTATGCACCATTGCTGGTGCAGATAAAGTATCGGATTATTTTAAGAAAGATTGGAAAGACAGAGATTTTGCATTGATGTTTGTAGTCGGTTTAATTATTGGTGGCTTTATTTCTGCAAATTTTTTAACGCCAAATCAAGCAATAGATTTAAACCCAAAAACGGTGCAAGAATTAACAGATTTAGGTTTTTCTAATGTTGGAAATCAATATTTTCCTGATGAAATTTTTAGTGAAGATGTTGTCTTCTCTTTAAAAGGATTTTTAATCTTAATTATTTCTGGAGTTTTAATTGGTTTTGGAACTCGTTATGCTGGCGGTTGTACTTCTGGCCACGCAATTACAGGTTTAAGTAATTTAGAGTTGCCTTCTTTATTGGCGGTAATCGGGTTTTTTATTGGTGGTATTATTGCTACTTGGTTTATAATTCCTTTAATTTTTTAGATATGAAAAACATTAAATTTTTAATATTAGGAATCTTTTTCGCAATCGTTTTAAGCAAAACACAAGCAATTAGTTGGTATCGATTTTACGAAATGTTTAAGTTTCAATCTTTTCATATGTTTGGAATAATTGGAGGAGCAGTTGTAATTTCTATGATTTTTATGCAACTTTTTAAAAGTGGAAAAATAAAGGACATTCACGGGAATAAAATAATACCAAAACCGAAAGAAAAAGGATTTGTGAGAACTCTTTTAGGAGGAACCTTTTTTGGTTTAGGTTGGGGGATTTCTGGTGCTTGTGCAGCTCCAATTTTTGTTATACTTGGTTTCGAATTAATTCCTGCTTTAATTTTGTTGTTCGGATCGCTTTTAGGAACGTTATTGTATGGCGTTTTAAGTAAAAAACTACCCAATTAAATGAGCAAATTAGTAGATGGTTTTGGTAGGCAAATGGAATATGTGCGACTAGCAGTTACAGATCGTTGTAATTTGCGTTGCCAATATTGTATGCCTGCGCATGGTATAGATATTGTTCCGAGACAAGAATTACTTACTTTTAAAGAAATGTATCGTTTAATTCGTGTGTTAACCGAATTGGGGGTGAATAAAGTCCGTTTAACTGGTGGAGAACCTTTTGTGCGTAAAGATTTTGTTGGTTTTTTAGAAATGTTGTCTTATAACGATTTGTTAGACGCCATAAATATTACTACAAATGGTGCAATGATTTCTAAGCATATTTCTAAAATAGAGGAGTTAGAAAAAGTGAAAAATATCAATTTAAGTATTGATAGTTTAAATAGAGAAAAGTTTGCGAAAATTACTAGAAGAGATGTGTATCCAGAGGTTTATAAAACCTTTGAATTACTAGAGAAAAGTAGTTTAAATTTAAAACTAAATGTAGTTGTACAATCTGGTTTTAACACAAATGAAATTGTAGATTTTGTACGATTAACAAAAGATAAAAATGTTGCTGTCCGTTTTATAGAAGAAATGCCTTTTAATGGAAAAGGACAACGAGATATGAAAGAAAATTGGACTTTTAAGAAGATTTTAAACGAGGTGAAAACTGAGTTTGATGTTAATGAAATTCAATCAGAAAAATCATCAACTTCTAGAAATTATAAAGTAGACAATCATGTTGGAACTTTCGGAATAATTCCTGCTTTTACAAGAACTATTTGTAACGATTGTAATAGAATAAGAATAACATCTACCGGAACTTTTAAAAACTGTTTGTTTGATGATGGCGTTTTTAATTTAAGAGATTTTATTAGAAAAGGTGCTTCTAATGACGATTTAAAAGAACTATTTTTAGGTTTGGTAAAACAGAAACCAGAAAATGGTTTTATAGCAGAAGCAAATAGAAAAGATGGTGGTGCTTCAGAGAGTATGAGTACTATTGGAGGGTAAAAAGAGTGTAATCGTGTAAGTGTTTAATTGTTTAAAACAGAGCGTTACAATTACACGATTAAACAAATAAACAATTACACGTTTTTAAAATATGATTTCAGTAGAAGAAGCTTTGCAAACCGTTTTAAATTCATATCAAGATTTTGGAGTTGAAGAAATTCCGTTTATAAAATCTGTTGGTAGAATTTTAAAGGAAGAAATTTTTGCAGATAGAGATTTTCCTCCATTTAATAGAGTTTCTATGGATGGAATTGCAATTGATTATTCTGCATTTACTTCTCGACTGCGCTCGAAGAGACCGTTAAGTTTCAAAATAGAAGGAATTCAAGCTGCGGGAAGTGAACAAATTACACTTAAAAACACTGAAAATTGTATTGAAGTAATGACTGGAGCTGTTTTACCAAACAATGCAAATACTGTTATTCGATACGAAGATGTAACAATAGAAAACGGAGTTGCAACCATAAATATTGATGCAATTAACGATGGCCAAAATGTTCATTCGAAAGGAAAAGATGGACAAAAAGGAGATGTATTAATTGAAGAAAATAAAATAATTTCTGCAGCAGAAATTGGTGTTTTAGCTACCGTTGGGAAATCTACAGTAAAAGTTGCAAAACAATCAAAAGTAATGATTGTTTCTACGGGTGATGAATTGGTTGGGGTAGATGAAATTCCGCTAGAACATCAAATAAGAAGAAGCAATGTGTTTACATTAGTGTCTTTGTTAGAAAGATTAAATATTCCATCAGAAACCGCACATATTACAGATGATAAGCCAATTTTAAAATCAAAAATAGAAAACTACTTACAAGAATATGATGTTTTGCTTTTTAGTGGTGCTGTAAGTAAAGGTAAATATGACTTTTTGCCAGAAGTTTTTGATGAATTAGGAGTTGAAAAACTGTTTCATAAAGTAGCACAAAGACCTGGAAAACCATTCTGGTTTGGAAGAAAATCTTTTCTTAATGAAAATAATTTAAATTCAGATAATCAGACAAATGATAAATATAAAAAGAACACAATTGTATTCGGATTTCCTGGGAATCCAATTTCTACTTTTGTAAATTGTGTAGCCTATTTTTATCCTTGGTATTATAAATCTGTAGACATAAAGGCTGAAACTGAAACGGCAATTTTAAATGCTGATGTTTCTTTTAAACCTAATTTAACGTATTTTTTACAAGTAAAATTAAGTTCGAGGTTTGGGCATTTAATTGCGACTCCAATTATTGGAAATGGTTCTGGAGATTTAGCAAGTTTGGTAAAAACAGATGCTTTTATTCAGTTGCCAAATGATAAAACAGAGTTTAAAAAAGGAGAGGTTTTTCCGATAATAAGATATAGATAATGAGCGATTTTAGTCATTTAAACGAAAAGAACAATCCTAAAATGGTAAATGTTTCTGATAAGAAAATTACCAAAAGAACGGCAATTGCAAAGGCAACCATGTTTTTAGGAGAAGAAGTAATTGCTCATTTTACAAATGATGAGTTATTTACCAAAAAAGGACCTGTTTTTCAAACGGCAATTATTGCTGGAATTCAAGGTGTAAAAAAGACCTCAGAATTAATACCAATGTGCCATCCATTATTAATTAATGGTGTGGATATTGATATTAATATTATAGATTCAGAAAATATAGAAGTCTTTTGTGAAGTTACAATTACGGGTAAAACTGGTGTTGAAATGGAGGCTTTAACGGGAGCAAACATAACGTGTTTAACTATTTATGATATGTGTAAAAGCATCAGTCAGAAAATGGTTATTAAAGAAGTTAAATTGTTAGAGAAAACGGGAGGGAAATCTGATATTAAGAATTAAATGTCATTCCGAAATGAGACTTTTCGTCGATTGAGGAATCTAATTTTATAGAGCAACCAATTCTGAGAAGTTCTGTTATTTCTTCTTTATGGAGAATTACATGAAAATTATAAAATTTTGGAGTTCTAAATGATGAGATTTCTCAATCGCTTAAAAAGCTCATTTCTAAATGACACTTGCTTTAGAAACAATAGAATAATATTATGAAAAAACACAGCAAACATACCAATCTTGAAAGAAGAGATAACGATAATTTTGCTCCGAATGAAATTGCAATTTTGGGTACAAATTGTGGTGTTATTTCAGATTTGGTTCACAAGGTTTCTAAAAATTTATCAGATTATAAATTGGCTTATTTTGATGCTTCCCATGCTAAGGATGTCGTGAAGAATAACTTGTCAGAATATGTGTTTCATCACGAAGGAAATCTACAAATTACCACATCTGGAAATATCAATAAATTTCAACAACGATTAGATTTTGCCAAGTTTGATTATGTTTTTATCAACGGAAATCATTATCAAGGAGCAAAACAAATTCTAATTTTAGATGAGGCAAAAGAAGTCTCTGTTTTAAAAAGGTTAGATCAGTTAGATCGCATTCAATTTATAATTAAGTTGAAATCAGAAACTGAATATTTTAACTTTTTAGAAGAGAAATACCCACAGATAAAAAATATTACTTGTTATACTATTGATGAAATTGATGCGATTTCAAATCACATCAATAATTTAATTCAAGAAAAAATAGCTCCTGTAAAAGGTTTGGTTTTAGTTGGTGGTAAAAGTACCAGAATGGGTCAAGATAAATCTGAATTGGATTATTTTGGAAAACCACAGAAAGAAGTTGTAAAAGAATTGTTAGAAAATAATGCTTTAGAAACCTTTTATTCTGTTCAGAATTCATCAGAAAAAGGAGATGAAATTTCAGATAAATTCATCAATTTAGGTCCGTTTGGCGGAATTTGTTCTGCTTTTCAGAAAGATCCAAATTCAGCTTGGTTTGTGTTGGCAACAGATGTTCCTTTTGTAAATGAAGAAATTATTCAGTTAGTTTTAAAATACAGAAATCCTAGTAAGGCAGCAACGGCAATTAAGGGGAAAGGTAAAGATTTTCCGGAACCTTTAATTACTATTTACGAGCCGAAAGCATACGCTATTTTATTACAATATTTAGCACAAGGATATTCTTGTCCGCGTAAAATGTTAATTAATTCTGATGTAGAAATTGTTGAAATTGATGATGACTATATTAGAAATATAAATACTCCGGAAGAGTTTAATGAAGCTAAAAAAGAGCTAAATTAGTTGTAAATTAGAATGTTTAAATTTATGTAATCTCACTTTTATTATGAAAACAAAATCTTATTTTTTTATTCTTCTTTTCGGAATACTTTTTGCTAGTTGTACACCAGAACTTTCTACAAAAGAATTTATGGTAGATAATTGGGAAACCACTTACCTAAAAATAGAAATGTATACGGTTAATAATACAGATTCTTTGCAAGTTTACGAAGACAAATTTGATGATAATCCAGAATTAGTAGCACAATCTCAATATAATAATGATGGTACCTTTTCTGCTTGGTTTAAAAACACAAAAGGAGAGCAAATATCTAAAGCTATTGGAGAGTGGGATGTAGTGGAAGATTCTTTAAAAGTAGCTTTTAACTATGGAGGAAAAGATAAGAAAGTAAGCTACTTTATTGAAAGGACTACAGAAGGTTTTATAGGTACAAGCAAGTATGATTGGGATGAAGATGGAAAATTTGATGACCTGTTAACCATGAAGACAAAGAGAATTAAATTAGATTAGATTTGGTGAGTTTTAAAAAAATATCCTTAAGAATACGTATCTTTTTATCAATGATTTTATTGGTGTTATTGGCATCTGTATTAATCTTGGTGGTTACTATTTATCAGTATGATGAACAGACAAAAGACTACAATATTCAACGTTTTGAGCGGAAAGAGGCCACTACCAAAGAAATTATAGAATTAGAGCTTAAAAACAAAACCACCTACCCAGTAAATACTGAAAATTTAGCTAAAATATTTCAAGAACGTATTTTTGAAATATCATCTATTAATAAATTAAATATCTCGTTCTACGACTTAAAGGGGAATTTACTAAAATCTTCTACGGCAAATGCTTTTGAAAAAGTAGATATAAAACCGCTTCCGATAAATGTTTTAAAAGAATTATCGCAAAATTCTAATCATAAAATATTAAAAACAAGTGTAGAAAATGGAACGGGTTATCAATCTTCGTTCTCGTTTATACATGATCCAAAATTTAAAAGAATCGGTATTATTGAGTTGCAGTTTACGCAAGATAACTCGGAGATAGAGCATGAGCTGAGAGAGTTTATGTTGCGATTGGGTGTGGTGTATATATTAATGTTTCTAATTGCAATTGCAATTGCATATTTCTTATCAAGTTATATTACTAGGTCTATAAAAACCATTTCAGATAAAATGCAACAAACCCGTTTAAACAAACGGAATGAAAAGATTATTTTAGACAAGGCTAGTTCAGAAATAGAAATTTTGGTGGAAGCATACAATCATATGATTGATGAATTGGGAGAAAGTGCTGCTAAATTAGCTAAAAGTGAGCGAGAACAAGCTTGGAGAGAAATGGCAAAACAAGTAGCGCATGAAATTAAAAATCCATTGACTCCAATGCGCTTAACAGTGCAAAGTTTTGAGCGAAGATTTGATCCTACAGACGAAAAAGCAAAAGAGAAGTTAAAAGAATTTAGCCAGACTTTAATTCAGCAGATAGATGTTATGAGTTCTATAGCATCTGCTTTTTCTGATTTTGCTAAAATGCCAACTCAAAAGAAAGAACAATTAGATGTAATTAGCGTTGTAAAGTTTGCTTTAGATATTTTTTCAGAGCGATATATAAAATACTATCCGCAAGAAAAAGAACTGCACGCTAATTTAGATAAAACGCAATTAATTAGAGTGATTACAAACTTAGTTAAAAATGCAATTCAGGCCGTAAATGTTGAGGAAAACCCTTTAATTGAAGTAAAAGTTTTTTCTGAAGATCTAAATATAAAGATTACAGTTTCTGATAATGGAAAGGGAATTTCTGACGACCTAAAAGATTTAATTTTTGAACCTAAATTTACTACAAAATCTAGTGGAATGGGATTAGGTCTCGGTATGATAAGAAATATTATTGAAGCTTATAAAGGAACCATTTCTTTTACTTCTAAAGAAGGATTAGGAACTGTTTTTACAGTTATCTTAGCCAAAAGTTAATTTAATCATTGCCTTGAATGTGAAGAATAGGCAACTAAATTTATAAAAAATGAAATTCGAGAATATTTTAGTTGAGAAAAAAGATAGTTTGGCTCAAATAACAATCAACAGACCCAAAAAATTAAATGCTCTTAATAAGGCAACAATTATAGAATTGAATGAAGCTTTTGAAGGATTAGAAGATGATACTAATATTAGGGCAATTATTTTAACGGGTAGCGGAGAGAAAGCTTTTGTTGCAGGAGCAGATATCTCTGAATTTGCAGATTTTTCTGTAGATGAAGGAACCCGATTATCTAAATTAGGGCACGATACTTTATTCGATTATGTAGAAAATTTATCTACACCTGTTATTGCAGCCGTAAATGGTTTTGCTTTAGGTGGTGGATTAGAGTTGGCGATGTCTTGTCATTTTAGAATAGCATCTGATAATGCAAAAATGGGCTTGCCAGAAGTATCTTTAGGGGTTATACCTGGTTATGGAGGTACACAGCGTTTGCCACAATTAGTGGGGAAAGGAAAAGCAATGGAAATGATTATGACTGCAGGTATGATTTCTGCGGATGAGGCAAAAGAATATGGTTTGGTGAATCATGTTACTACCCAAGAGGAGTTATTGCCATTAGCCGAAAAGATTGCAAGTAAGATTATAAGAAATTCATCGTTAGCTATTAGCGCAGCCATTAGAGCTGTTAATGCAGGTTTTGAAGATGGTGTTAATGGTTTTGATGTTGAAGTAGATGAATTTGGAGAGTGTTTTGGAACAGATGATTTTATAGAAGGTACTGATGCATTTTTAAATAAAAGAAAACCAAATTTTTAGAGATAGTTATAAAAAAAAAGCGAGTCTAAATTAGACTCGCTTTAAGCATCAAAGTATGGCAGTAGATTGATGATGAAATTTACTGTTTTTTAAATTCTGAAGTTTTCTTCATAAGACCTGTTATCTGTAAATATGACAACCTTATACGTTCCTTTTTCTTCTTCGGATAACTTGTAAATCCTGTTTATAAGTTCTTTACCTTCTACTTTCTCAGAAAGAATAATAGCATCGTTGAAATATAAAGTTACTTCTAAAGGCTTATTGTTAAACGCTATTTTAGAAATTAAGATTAAATCTCCTTCTGTTCTAATTACAGGTTTAAAAATTATTTCATCTTTTTCTTCAAAAAAAGTAACAAAACCATCTTTTACCTCAAATTTCTTAACAATAATTTCGAAGTCTTTTTCTAGTTCTGTTCTGTACAAGCCGTCTTCTAGATTTGTTAGATCGAAAGTTTTAGCATAGTTTCCAGAACTTTGTAATACTTGTTTATATATTGTTATTCCGTATTCATTTATAATAGTTAAAGCATTTCCTTTTTTTACGGCTTTGTATTCAACTTTAACTCTTTTTACAGCTACTGCATTAGTAGATTCCTTGTTGTCGTTTGCGTAACTAATTAATGTTCCAAACATTAATGTTACTACTAAAATTGTTTTGATTGTTGTTCTCATTTTTTCTTATTTAATGGTTAGTAACACTACAAAGGTATGGTGGTAGTTAAGTTCTAAAAACATCATAATTGGTAACTTTATGTTCTAAATTATCATTAAATATATTTAAGTATTTTAAAGTAGTTAATACAGTATACATTAATGCTAATTATCTATAATGTTATATAATTGGTATTATAACTATAGAGAACATTTTATACAAAAAAAGCGAGTCCATTTGGACTCGCTTTTTATCATTAAATTATAGCAGTAATTTAACGAAACAATTAACTAAATTTTTATATTGTAAAATTTTTTACGTAAGTTCTGTCATTGGTGTTTACAACAACCTTGTATGTTCCTTTTTCAAATTCAGATAATTTGTAAACTCTATTTAATACTTTTTCACCACTTACTTCATCAGAAAGGATAATGTTATTTTGGTAGTATAAAGTTACATTTAAAGGTTTTTCTTCAAATTCAATTTTAGAAATCATAACCAAATTTCCTTCGGTTCTAATTACTGGTTTAAAAATTATTTCATTTTCGTCCTTATAAAAAGTAACAAAACCATCTTTAACCTCTAGTTTTTTAACAATAATTTCGAAGTCTTTTTCTAGTTCAGTTGTGTATAAACCATCCTCTAAATTCGTTAAATCGAAAGTTTTAGTATAGTTTCCAGAACTTTGTAATACTTGTTTATATATTGTTATTCCATATTCATTTTTAATCGTTAAAGCATTCCCCTTTTTTACGGCTTTATACTCAACTTTAACTCTTTTTACAGCTACTGCATTAGTAGATTCCTTGTTGTCGTTTGCGTAACTAATTAATGTTCCAAACATTAATGTTACTACTAAAATTGTTTTGATTATTGTTTTCATTTTTTTCTTATTTAATGGTTAGTAACACTACAAAGGTACGTTGGTAGTTAAGTTCTAAAAACATCATAATTGGTATGATTATATGTTATTTTACCAGTATTAATTAATGTTAATTAATTGTTAAGTTAATATAGAGTATATTTATGTTAATCTTATTTTTATCAAAAAGTATTTACAAATAAAAATCGAGTCCTTTTGGACTCGCTTTTACCATCAAACTATAGCAGTAATTTGACGAAACAATTAACTAAATTTTTATATATTAAATTCCTTTGAATAAGTTCTTTCATCAGAACTAACAACTACTTTATAAGCACCAACTTCCTTTTCAGATAATTTGTAAACTCTTTTTAAAAGTCTGTCTCCAGATATGGTTTCAGAAAGTACAACTTCATCATTATAATAAAGAGTAACTTTTAAAGGTTCGTTGTTAAAATTAATTTTTGATACTAATAATAAATCACCTTCAGTTCTAATGATCGGTTTAAATATTTTTTCATCTTTATTATTTAAAAATGTAACCAATCCATTTTCAACATAAAATTGTTTAATAACAATTTCGAAGTCTTTATTTAATTCAGCAGAGTAGATCCCATTTTCTAAAGCAGAAAAATCAAATGTTCTAGAATAGTCTCCAGAATTTTTAATTTCATTATTATAAACAGTTAAACCGTTACTATTTTTAATAGTTAAAGTCTGACCTTTTTTTACATTATTAAATTCAACCTTAACAGTTTTCTTTGCTTCTTTATAATTGGTATTGTCTTTTTCGTTTGCGCTAGTTATTAATGTTCCGAACATTAAAGCAACTAATATAATTTTATTTATTTTCATTTTATATGTCATTTATATGATTAATAACACTGCAAATTTATGACAGCAATTTTGTTTAGAAAACATCGTAATTGGTGTTTTTATGTGTTATATTAACAAGTATGTTTATTTGTTGAATTTTAGTGTGTTAATATAGTATATGTTTGTGTTAATTTTATACAATAAATATTTTTAGTCTAGATGTTTATAAATATAAAAAGCGAGTCCTTTTGGACTCGCTTTTACCATCAAACTATAGCAGTAATTTGACGAAACAATTAACTAAATTTTTATATATTAAATTCTTTTGAATAAGTTCTTTCATCAGAACTAACAACTACTTTATAAGCACCAACTTCCTTTTCAGATAATTTGTAAACTCTTTTTAAAAGTTTGTCTCCAGATATGGTTTCAGAAAGTACAACTTCATCATTATAATAAAGAGTAACTTTTAAAGGTTCGTTGTTAAAATTAATTTTTGATACTAATAATAAATCACCTTCAGTTCTAATGATCGGTTTAAATATTTTTTCATCTTTATTATTTAAAAATGTAACCAATCCATTTTCAACATAAAATTGTTTAATAACAATTTCGAAGTCTTTATTTAATTCAGCAGAGTAGATCCCGTTTTCTAAAGCAGAAAAATCAAATGTTTTAGAATAGTCTCCAGAATTTTGAATTTCATTATTGTAAACAGTTAAACCGTTACTATTTTTAATAGTTAAAGTCTGACCTTTTTTTACATTATTAAATTCAACCTTAACAGTTTTCTTTGCGTCTTTATAATTGGTATTGTCTTTTTCGTTTGCGTTAGTTATTAATGTTCCGAACATTAAAGCAACTAATATAATTTTCTTTATTTTCATTTTATATATCATTTATATGATTAATAACACTGCAAATTTATGACAGCAATTTTGTTTAGAAAACATCGTAATTGGTGTTTTTGTGTGTTATATTAACAAGCGTGTTTATTTGGTGGATTTTAATATGTTAATATAGTATATGTTTGTGTTAATTTATGCAATAAAGGTTTTGTCTAGATGTTTATAAACATAAAAAGCGAGTCCTTTTGGACTCGCTTTTACCATCAAACTATAGCAGTAATTTGACGAAACAATTAACTAAATTTTTATATATTAAATTCTTTTGAATAAGTTCTTTCATCAGAACTAACAATTACTTTATAAATACCAGTTTCTTTTTGAGACAATTTGTAAACTCTTTTTAAAATTTTGTCCCCAGATAAGGTTTCAGAAAGTACAGCTTCATCATTATAATAAAGAGTAACTTTTAAAGGTTCATTGTTAAAATTAATTTTTGATACTAATAATAATTCACCTTCCGTTCTAATGATTGGTTTAAATATTTTTTCATCTTTATTGTTTAAAAATGTTACCAATCCATTTTCTACATAAAATTGTTTAATAACAATTTCGAAGTCTTTATTTAACTCAGCAGAGTAGATCCCGTTTTCTAAAGCAGAAAAATCAAATGTTTTAGAATAGTCTCCAGAATTTTGAATTTCATTATTATAAACAGTTAAACCGTTACTATTTTTAATAGTTAAAGTCTGACCTTTTTTTACATTATTAAATTCAACCTTTACAGTTTTCTTTGCGTCTTCAGTATTGATGTTTTCGTTTGCATAACTAATTAATGTTCCGAACATTAAAGCAACTAATATAATTTTCTTCATTTTATTTGTCATTTATATGATTAATAACACTGCAAATTTATGGTAGCAATTCTGTTTAGAAAACATCTAAATTGGTAGGTTTATGTAGTAGATTAACTGTTATTTTTATGTTAAAAGAAAGTAAAGATAATTTAGTCTATAATTTTGTTAATTTTATACAGCTTTTTAGTGTTAAGTGTCGTAAATTTGCCGTTAAATAGTACTATTTATGAACGTTAAACCTACTTTAGAAAAAATTAGTCCAGATTTTGGAAGCTCAATACTTGTAAAAAAACACACAGAGTTTTTGAAACAAATAAAAGCATTCTGGCATTTTCACCCAGAAATCGAATTAGTTTATGTGAATAAGGGAAAGGGTAAAAGACATATTGGTAATCATTTGTCTTACTTTAATAATAGTCAGTTATTATTAATAGGTTCTAATTTGCCACATAATGGTTTTACAGATAGGCTAACAACAAATGGTTCTGAAACCTTGGTACAATTTAAACCAGATTTTTTAGGAAATGAGTTTTTTGAAGTTCCAGAAATGAAACCTATTAGTATTTTATTTGAAAAAGCTAAAAAAGGAATTCTTTTTGGTGTAAAAACAAAACAAAAATTAGGTCCAAAAATTGAAAAATTATCTGAAAAAGAGGGTTTTAAACAAGTTTTGATTTTGTTAGAAATTTTACACACACTTTCTAAATCAGACGATTATACTTTATTGAATGCAGATGGTTATGCTTTTGAGACGCAGCCACAAGACAGTAGTAAAATAGATGTAATCTTTAAACATATAAACGAAAACTTTAATCAACATATTAGTTTAGATGAAATTTCTGATCTTGTAAGTATGACGGTTCCTGCGTTTTGTAGATTTTTTAAGAAAACAACAGGAAGAACGTTTACTAAGTTGGTAAATGAATATAGAGTTGTACATGCAACTAAATTGTTATCTGAAAGCCAAACGAGTATTACAGATATTTGTTTTGAATGTGGTTTTAATAACTTTTCTCACTTTAATAAATTATTTAAAGAATTTACAGGGAAATCAGCTTCAAAATATAGAAGTGAAATGATGAGTTTAATTCAGAATTAAGCATTTTATATTACTTAACTCCGTTCCATTCATCATCAAATTGCTTTAGAAATAATTCCATAAAAGAATGTCTTTCTGCAGCAATTTGCTGTCCAGCAAGAGTATTCATTTTATCTTTTAAGAGCAATAATTTTTCGTAAAAATGATTGATTGTTGGAGCGGAAGAATTTTTATACTCTTCTTTTGTCATATTTAGATTTGGCAGAATTTCTGGGTCATACAAAGCTCTGTTTTTAAATCCACCATAATTAAAACAACGTGCAATACCAATGGCGCCTATTGCGTCTAACCTGTCTGCATCTTGCACAACTTCTAATTCTTTAGAAGTAAATTTTATAACATTAGTCTCTAAAGAATTTTTAAAAGAAATATGTTTTATAATATTTATAACATGCTCTACTATATCTTTAGCTACGTTTTGTTCTTCTAAAAAGGTTGTAGCTATTTTAGGACCAACAGATTCGTCTCCATCATAAAATTTAGGATCTGCAATATCATGCAACAAAGCACCTAAAGAAACTACAAAAGCATCTACATGTTCATCCTTAGAAATTAAAACAGCATTTTTATAGACACGTTCTATATGAAACCAATCATGTCCGCCTTCGGCATCTTTTAAGGTTTCTTTTACAAATTTTATAGTGTTTAGTATGATGTTGTTTTTATCCATGTTACAAAAGTAAAAAATCTCAGATTAACATGAACCTGAGATTTTAATTTTTAAACTAGATATTTGTATCTGTTACTTTTTATAAATAGCCATTACTGGGATATCAATATGATTGATTAAATCTTCGGCTAAACTAAAGGTAAATAAACGTTGGTATAAGTTACGTTCTTGATTTAATAAGCAAACCATGTCTATTTTATTTTCGGTACAATAATCTGTTAAAGATGTTTTTAAATGTAAAGTATCTATAGAAACAAATTTGGTTTTTTTATGTTTTAAAGTTAAGTTCTGTCTAAAGTTATCCATTAATGGAGAAATAGATTCGCCATGTGCTAAATCGAAATGTACAACGTGTAATTGAGCACTAAACTCTTTTGCAACTTTGGTTATTTTTTCTAAAGGTTCAATTTCTTCATCTCTATAATCTACCAAAAACATAATATTGTCTAAAGAACCATCAAATTTTGCGTTTTCCGGAACTGCGATTACAGGTTTGTCTATTTCTTCTAAAATTTTAATGGTATTGGTCTCCATAAAAATATTAAAAAGGCTGCTATTTTTTCCTTTGCTAGTTCCCATTATAATGATGTCAATTTTGTCATCACGTTTGGCAACATATTTAAATAGTGAATCAGAAAAAACACCTTCATCAACAATATATTTTACTTTTAAGTCTCCTTTTTTACTTGCTTTTATCAGCTTTTGAAAAGGCGGAAATTTATCTTTTTTATTTCTAAAATTATCAATATCAATTTTTTCATAAATAGATTTTGTTTTTTCATCTACCGATATGTCTTCATGATAGGCATGATATATAATTAAGGTAGCATCTAGCTTTTGTGCGTATTCCATTGCATACGCAAACGCGTTTAAAGAAATTTCTGAAAAGTCTGTTGGAAATAATATGTTTTTCATAATTTTTAGTTTTAGAAAGATACTTCGAGGTTTAATTCGTAAATATTATTTTCGTTGGATGTTTTGTTGTTATGTTCTGCATTTAATACCAATCTTAGATATTTGTTTACGGTATAAGAAAGGCCACCAATAAAACGTTTTGTATTCGCATCGTCTAAAGTTTCTAAATGAAAGGAGTCATATCTTGCCCAAAGTGCTAAAGGCGATTTTTTAATTTTATATTCTCCAAAAAAACTATAGCCATCATTTTCAATTGCTTTACTAAAATCGTTTTCATCTACATATTCTCCTCTAAAATCTCCTATACCACTATGCATTTGTCCTGTTAAAGTTAATTGTTTTCCTGTATATGCAATAAACCCTAATACCTGATTAAATTTAGGGTTGTATTCACTATTTCCTCTTCCAATATTAAAATATCCACTTATGTGTAGTTGAGGTACTTTATTAGCAAATGGTCTAACTGATAAACGCCCAGAAAATACTTTGTTATTGTTATTCTCTTCACCAGAATATCCTCCACCATTAAACAAACCGACTACATAACTTACGTATTTACCAGGCATAGCACCGTTTACTTCTTTAAGAAACTTTTTATCCATTGCAGGACCAATATTTCCTCCGTAGGTGATACCAAAATCAGCAGAATTAAAAATTCTATTTCTTTCAATAAACATATTGTCTTGTACTCTGTAGGTGTTTATTTTTTGTTCAAAATCTAACCAAGGAGTATGTACCATACCAACTTCTACCCAGTTACCTGTAAAAACATCACTATTAAAATTGGGTTTTGCTTTTACATATAAATATTTTAAACGCGTTTCTATATTTCCAGCATCGGGTCCTTCTCTGTCCACGGTTAAATCCATCGTATAACGTACAGAATAGGTTTTGTTTAGGTCTTTTTTTAAGGTAAAATAACTCCTTTTTAATACAAAAGCACTCTGATGATCATTTGTAATGCCTATTTCGTCATCGGCTTGTGTTTGAGAAATTCCATCTCTATAAGCGATAAACCAATTACCAGACATTTGAAGAAAATCTGCTATAGTGATTCCTTTTTCATCGGTATCTATTCCGTTTTTTTGGCTTTGTGCCATTGTTAAATCAGTAAAAGAAAGTAGATAAACTAATATAATGCAAGTTTTAAATTTAAAATACATTGGTTTTAATTTAGAATGATTGTTAAATTGAAGTTGCTATAAATTTGACACCATAGACAAGTGCAATACTTACTAAGAGGCCTATTAACACCTTAAATAAATCTACTCCTAAACTTTTAAACATATCTCTACGAGCTTCGTTTTTACGCAATACAAAGTTTAAGGCAATTTCTCTACCTGCTAAAATTCCTATAAACACCCAAGTTGTACTCATTGGTACGTTGTTTAGTTCTTTAAAGTAGAATAAAACAATACCATACGTAAAGTCTATTAATGTAGCCGATCTAATATCTACTGTGTTTGTTTTAGAGCGAATAATGCTTTGTATTGCACCTCCTTTAGATTTAATAATGTAAGCCAAAAGTCCTAAAATAACAACTAAAGAACCTATTAACTCCCAAACACTTAATTGTCTTGGTAAGTACACGTAAATATTAGCAAAATCTTGAATTAGCCATTGCGACCATAAAAAACCTGTAGATAACCATTGTAAGGCTGTCCATATATTTCTTTGTTTATCTGTAATTGGGTTTTCAATAAATTTCTTTTCAACCGATTTAGAGATAATTAGGTATAAGACGATGGATGCTGTTAGCGCAAGTAAATAACCAGAAACAGATTTTGTAACCATATCTCCTAAGTTCTTTGCATTAAAAAATGTAAGAATTAAAAAAGAGGTACTTACCGGTATTCCAGTACGTGTTAAAAGCATTAAAACAATTGGAGGTAGAATGTAGTACCAAGCAAATGGTTGTGGTAAAGGATATTTTGCCAATCTTCCGTAAGAAACATCTCCGTTATGAGTAACGTAACCGTAGATTAATGTTACGGCAAGTATACCACCAGCAAAAAGCCATAGAACCCACCATTTTTTACGTTCGTTAGAACTTAAAAAGGTTCCTAATGTTTGTATGGTGTCATTTCCTACAACAGAATATGCTGCTAAGAAAAACCCTAAATACATTACTGTTAATTCCATAGGTAAATTAAATTAGTTATAATTTAACTCAAAGGAATACTATTACAAAACAGTAAATGTTAAGTAAATATTATGATACTATAAAGTTTGAGGTAGTAGAAGTTATTTCCTTAATGCAAGTTCCTTCTTTATATTTTTGATATCAACATACATATAAATAGACATCGGTATAAAAAACAAAGGTAAAAAGGTATGAAAAGAGGTACCGTTTTCAATGGTAGAAAAAATAGCAAATACTACCATTAAAAGAATGACAACTATTTTAATGATAAAAAAGTTTTTTTGCTTTTTTAGTTTTGTTATAAGTTCTTCTTTGGTGTATGTAGAAAATTCTGAAGCCATAATAAGTAATGTTATTGAAAAAAAAATCCACCTATATTATTAAGTGGATTTTTTTTGTATAATATATTTTTAGAAGCCTAGCAAAACTCTTCGTAAGCCTGTGCTAAATTCTGTGCAATCATTTGTGCAGATCTTCCTTCAATATGGTGGCGCTCTAACATGTGTACCAATTTACCATCTTTAAACAAAGCCATTGCTGGAGATGATGCTGGAAAAGGAATCATAAACTCACGTGCTTTTTGTGTAGATTCTTTTTCTACACCAGCAAAAACAGTTGTTAAGTTTGTAGGTGTTTTGTCTGCTCCTAAAGAAGCAATAGCACCTGGTCTTGCCGTACCTGCAGCACAACCACAAACAGAGTTTACCACTACCAAAGTAGTTCCTTTTTTAGACATTGCGTTTTCAACGTCTTCACTTGTATATAATGCTTCAAAACCTGCGTTAATTAACTCATCGCGCATTGGTTTTACTAATTCTTCTGGATACATATTTTCTAATTTTAAAATGCAAAGATAGGTATAAGTTAAAGAAAAGTCAACTTTATAAAAATAGTTGTCTCAATAGAAATATCAATAAAATTGATATCAAATAAATTATTAAAAAGCTATTCTTTATTCTTTGGGCATGCCCATTTTTAAAACAAAGTTCCGTTTACACTGCACTTTTTTTAAAAATCGTCAGGCTTTCAAAGCTCGCTTCCCGCTAAAAAGCGGGAGAGCTCAAACAAACTTTTCAATCCTTCATGCATATAAGCATCAAAGTTTATTAGTTGCAGAGTTACAAAGTAAAAAAAGTAATAAAGTTGCAGTGTCTAGATTTTTAAAAATCAAACAACTCAAATTCAAAAACTATAAGTCTTTGTTTCTTTGAAACTTTGTAACTTTGCTGCTTCAAATAAAAAATAAATAATGGGAAGTTTTACAAAATGGTTAGGAGCAGGATTAGGATTTACTTTTGGAGGTCCAATAGGTGCAGCCATTGGTTTTGCAGTAGGTAGTTTTGTAGATGGTTTTTCAATAAAAGACCTAACACAAGAACAACTAGATTACGAAAGAACCAGACAATCTAGTGCTAGAAGTAGTGCTGCAGATACACAATCTGGAGATTTTGAAATGAGTTTATTGGTTTTAGCATCAATAGTAATAAAGTCTGACGGAAAAGTAGATCAGCGAGAATTAGACTTTGTACGCTCTCAATTTGTTGGCATGTACGGTAAAGAAAGAGCTAACAACGCCTTTAAGCTTTTTAGTGGAATTATAAAAAAGGAAGTTTCAGCGCGTCAAGTTTGTATACAGATTAGACAAAATATGTCTCACGCATCTCGTTTGCAATTATTACATTTCTTATTCGGTATTGCAAAAGCAGATGGTTTTGTAGCAGAGTCAGAAATAGAAGAAATTAGAAAGATGGCTGGTTATTTGTACATCAACCAAAACGATTTTGAGTCTATAAAAGCAATGTTCCATGATGCTTCAGAAAATGCCTATAAAATTTTAGATATAGAAAAGACGGCTACAGATGCAGAAGTAAAGAGTGGTTATAGAAAAATGGTGAAAAAATACCATCCAGATAAATTACAAGGTTTAGGAGAGGAGCATTTAAAAGGTGCGAATGAAAAATTCCAAAGCATACAAGCTGCTTATGAAAAGATAAAAAATGAACGTGGCTTGTAAATAAAGTTTCAAAGCTACATAGTTGCAGAGTAACAAAGTACAAGCTCAGTTACTTTGTAACTTTTAGTCTTTGCAACTTTGTAACTTCTTCCCAACTTTGTAACTTTTTTTATGCTTTGTAACTTCTTTAGAAACAAACTTAAAAATTAGAAGAATTTCAGTAAATTCGCAATCTTATTAGAAAAGACAGAAAATGAAAGCGAAATTTCCTGAGTATAAAGGACTTGACTTACCAAAAGTAGCAGAAGAAATCTTAAGCTATTGGCAAGAAAATAACATCTTCGAAAAGAGTGTATCTTCTAGAGAAAATGCAAAACCTTTTGTGTTTTTTGAAGGACCTCCTTCTGCAAACGGACTTCCAGGAGTTCACCATGTTTTAGCTCGCGCTATTAAAGATATTTTTCCACGTTATAAAACCATGAAAGGTTACCAAGTAAAGCGTAAAGCTGGTTGGGATACACATGGTTTACCAATAGAATTGGGTGTAGAAAAAGAATTAGGAATTACCAAAGAAGATATTGGAAAAACCATTTCTGTAGAAGATTATAACGCAGCTTGTAGAAAAGCCGTTATGAAATATACAGATGTTTGGCACGATTTAACCAATAAAATGGGGTATTGGGTAGATATGGAAGATCCATACATTACCTACGAACCTAAATATATGGAATCTGTTTGGTGGTTGCTAAAAGAGATTTACAATAAAAAATTAATTTACAAAGGGTATACAATTCAGCCATATTCGCCAAAAGCGGGTACGGGTTTAAGTTCTCATGAGTTGAATCAACCTGGTACGTACCAAGATGTAACTGATACCACTATTGTTGCACAATTTAAAGCTGTAGAAAATACGCTTCCAGACTTTTTACAAAACGAAGGAACGGTTTATTTTATCGCTTGGACAACAACTCCTTGGACGTTGCCTTCTAATACAGCATTAACAGTTGGGCCTAAAATAGAATATGTTTTAGTAGAAACTTTTAATCAATATACATTTGAGCCTATCAAAGTAATTTTAGCTAAGAAATTAGTTGGAAAGCAATTTGCAGGTAAAAATAATGTAGAAGTTGAAACTTCGGAAGAATTAAGTTCTTATAATTCTGGTGATAAAAAAATACCTTATCATGTTATAAAAGAATTTATTGGTAAAGATTTAGTTGATATTAAATACGAACCAGTTTTAGATTACTGTAGACCAAATGATAATCCGCAAGATGCTTTTAGAGTAATTTTAGGAGATTTTGTTACTACAGAAGACGGAACAGGAATTGTACACACTGCACCAACTTTTGGTCAGGATGATGCTTTGGTTGCAAAACAAGCAGTACCAGAAATTCCACCAATGTTGGTGAAAGATGAAAATGATAATTTAGTTCCTTTAGTAAATTTACAAGGTAAGTTTAGACCAGAAATGGGCGAGTTTGCAGGTAAATACGTAAAGAACGAATATTATCCTGAAGGTGAAGCACCAGAAAGATCTATTGATGTTGAGTTAGCGATTAAGTTAAAGACAGAAAATAAAGCTTTTAAAGTAGAAAAATACAAGCACAGTTATCCAAATTGTTGGAGAACAGATAAACCAATTTTATACTATCCATTAGATTCTTGGTTTATTAAAGTAACTGATGTTAAAGATAGAATGCACGGTTTAAACAAAACCATTAACTGGAAACCTGAATCTACAGGAACTGGACGTTTTGGAAACTGGTTGGCAAATGCAAACGATTGGAATTTATCTCGTTCTCGTTATTGGGGAATTCCATTACCAATCTGGAGAACAGAAGACGGTAAAGAAGAAATTTGTGTTGGTTCTGTTAAAGAATTAAAAGAAGAAATGGCAAAGGCTGTAACAGCTGGCGTTTTAGCGAAAGATATTTTTGAAGATTTTGAAGTTGATAACAACTCAGAAGAAAACTATGCAAAAATA
Source organism: Polaribacter sejongensis (assembly GCF_038024065.1). Classification (NCBI taxonomy): domain Bacteria; kingdom Pseudomonadati; phylum Bacteroidota; class Flavobacteriia; order Flavobacteriales; family Flavobacteriaceae; genus Polaribacter; species Polaribacter sejongensis. The sequence continues at coordinate 3,300,220 of NZ_CP150667.1, forward strand.
GATTTACATAAAAACATTGTGGATGAAATAGTATTAGTTTCAGCATCTGGACAACCAATGAAACGTGAAAACGATTTAATTGATGTGTGGTTCGATTCTGGTTCTATGCCGTATGCACAATGGCATTACCCGTTTGAAAACAAACAAAAAATTGATGGAAACGAATCTTTCCCTGCAGATTTTATTGCAGAAGGAGTAGATCAAACCAGAGGTTGGTTTTATACTTTACACGCAATTGCAACAATGGTTTTCGATTCTGTAGCGTATAAAAACGTTGTTTCTAACGGTTTAGTTTTAGATAAAAACGGACATAAAATGTCTAAACGTTTAGGGAATGCAACAGATCCTTTTACAACATTATCTACGTATGGAGCAGATGCAACACGTTGGTACATGATTGCAAATGCAAATCCTTGGGACAATTTAAAATTCGATTTAGAAGGAATAGAAGAAGTAAAACGTAAATTCTTCGGAACTTTATATAACACCTATTCTTTCTTTACTTTATATACAAATTTGGATGGTTTTTCTTATGAAGAAGCAGATATTCCTTTAGAAAAAAGACCAGAAATAGACCGTTGGGTTTTATCAGAATTACATACTTTAATTGCTAAGGTTGATAAATTCTATGAAGAATATGAACCTACAAGAGCTGCAAGAGCAATATCAGACTTTACGCAAGATTACTTAAGTAACTGGTATGTGCGTTTAAGTAGAAGACGTTTTTGGAAAGGAGATTATCAAACAGATAAAATTTCTGCATATCAAACGTTGTACACTTGTATGAATACGATTGCAAAATTAGCATCGCCAATTGCGCCATTTTTTATGGACAGATTGTATCAAGATTTAAACTCTGTAACTGGTAAAGAAACATCAGAAAGTATTCACTTATCAGATTTTCCTGTATTTGATGCAAGTTTTGTTGATAAGAGCCTAGAGCGTAAAATGGAAAATGCACAAGTAATATCTTCTTTAGTTTTATCACTTAGAGCAAAAGAAAAGATTAAAGTGCGTCAGCCATTACAAAAAATTATGATTCCTGTTGATAATGAACAACAGAAAGAAGAAATTTTAGCGGTTGCTAATCTTATTAAAAATGAAGTAAACATTAAAGAAATTCAGATTTTAGATGATGCTTCAGATATTTTAATCAAACAAATAAAACCTAATTTTAAAACCTTAGGTCCAAAGTTTGGAAAAGATATGCGTTTTATAGCTGCTGAGGTACAGAAGTTTAATCAAGAAGATATTAACAAAATAGAGAAAATTGGAAACATTTCTTTAGAAATTAATGGAAAAAGCATTATTTTAGAACTCTCAGACGTAGAGATATCATCTAAAGACATAGAAGGGTGGTTAGTTGCAAATGAAGGGGCGTTAACAGTTGCTTTAGATGTTACCATAACAGAAGATTTGCGTAAAGAAGGAGTTGCCAGAGAATTGGTAAATAGAATCCAAAATGCACGTAAAGACACAGGTTTAGAAGTAACAGATAGAATAAAATTAACGGTTTTAAATTTCGAGAACTTACAAAAATCTATCACGGATAATAAAGACTACATAATGAGTGAAACATTAACTAAGGAATTGGTTTTTGTTGATGAATTAAATGATGGTACAGAAATTGAATTTGATACCATAAAAAGTAGAATATTAATAGAAAAAATGTAAGATTTATGTCAGACGTAAAACAAAAATATTCAGCGGAAGACTTACAAGAGTTTAAAGCAATTATAGACAAGAAGATAGCAAGAGCAAATGAAGATTTAGCGTTGTTAAAAGCTGCTTATAAAAATGATTCAGATAACGGTACAAATGATACTTCACATTCATTTAAGTCTTTTGATGAAGGTTCTGAAGTGATGAACAAAGAAGCAAATGTTCAGTTAGCTATTAGACAAGAAAAGTTTATTAGAGACTTAAAAAACGCTTTATTACGTATAGAGAATAAGACGTATGGTGTTTGTAGAGTAACAGGTAAATTAATACAGAAAGAACGTTTAAGAATAGTACCTCATGCTACTTTAAGCATAGAAGCTAAGCGTAAACAATAATAAATTACTTATCATAATTAAAAAGCTTCTTTAGGAAGCTTTTTTTGTTTTATACTATTAATATAATGTTTACTAATCTGCATTTAAGGCTGTTTCTATTCTTTTTATTGACCTCTGCAACGGTTTTATCGCAAAAGAAAGTGATTAAAAAATTTGAAACTCAATCTAAAGAAATAGAAATTTCTACACTTGGGTTAGATGATGTTTTAATAGAGAATACAGACGCTAATTTTATAGAGATTTTTTTAACTGCAGAAAATATAGCGGAACAGCATATTATTTACAAAGAAGAATTTAATACTTTAAAGATTCAATTTGAAATACCAGAAAGTTTGCCAGAAGACAAAGTGTTTAGAAAATTTATAACAGAAAGATTGCAAAGAGCAAGTGTAGTTCTTAAAATTCCAAGCAATAAAAACATTACTGTATTTGGCGATGAAATAAATATTGAATCTAAAAGCTATAAAGGAGATTTAAATATTTTTATTGAAAAAGGAATTTTAAAATTACATACAATTATTGATAATTTAGTAGTAAAAATGTATGCCGGAAACTTATATGCAACTTCAAATAATACCAGTATTGACATTGTTTCTAAAGCCGGTAAAATAGTAATTAACGATGTTTTAGTTGATGAAACTTATCAAAAAAGAGTAGCAAAATCTATGAAAGAAGTTCGTATAAATTCTGCAAAAGCTAATATTTTCTTAACAGCCCAATAAACGCAATATTATTGTTATTTTTGTGAGCACAAATTAAAAACAGATGTCAAAAAAGAGTCTTGCTATTCTAATAATTTTTATCGCAATTATTTTAGATCAAGTAATTAAAATTTATGTAAAAACACATTTTATTTTAGGTGAAGAAGTGGTTGTTTTCGATTGGTTTAGAATCCATTTTACAGAAAATAATGGTATGGCAATGGGTTTTGAGTTTGGAGGTAAAGGAGGGAAACTCTTTTTAACCTTATTTAGATTGATTGCAGTATCTGGAATAATCTATTGGTTAATACAAAACATTAAAAAGAAGGTACACAATGCCGTAATTATAGCGGTTGCTTTAATTTTTTCTGGAGCAGTTGGTAATATTATAGATTCTGTTTTTTACGGAATTATTTTTGACGGATCTAACCACAAAGTAGCAACGCTATTTGCAGACAAACCGTATGGCGAATTGTTTCATGGTAGAGTAGTAGATATGTTTTATTTTCCTTTATGGCAAGGTGTTTTACCAGACTGGATTCCTGTTATGGGTGGAGAAATGTTTACTTTTTTTCAATATATATTTAATCCGGCAGATGCTTTTATAAGTATTGGTGTGGCATTGTTGTTTATTTTTAGCAAGCAAGCTTTCCCTAAAGAAGAGGAAGTTGCTTTAAAAGAATAACCTTTTACCTTTAAAGAAAGTTTAAGCTTATGAAACGCTTTCTAAAATACCTTATTATTTTTTTTCTGGGATTTTTTATCGCCAAATATTGGTGTGATAAAAGCAAGAGAAATCATAAACAAGAAGAAATACAAGTCGTAGTAACCTCAATTAAAAATTTGAGTAAACTAGTAGTTTCTAAAGGAACTTTTTCTGAAGTTTATAATTATACAGACTCTAAAAAATATTTTTACGATTATCTTTCTTTTGATAAAAAAGCTATTGTAACTGTAAATGCTACTGTAGAGGTTGGTTATGATTTATCTAAATTAGAAATTCAGATAGATTCTGTAGGTAAGAAAATTTACATCAATAAAATACCGAAAGAAGAGGTTGTAATTGCTCCAAATATAAAATATTTCGACTTACAACAAAGTCAATTCAATACTTTTACCAAGAACGAGTTGAATAAAATCAACCAAAAAAGTATCGAAAAAATTAAAGAAACCATAACGGTTACTGACTTAAAAGAAAAAGCAAAAACAAGATTGTTTGAGGAGTTGTCTAAAATATATCTACTTTCTGCTGTTTATAATTGGAAAGTTATAGATAATACAAATTCTGGTTTTCTAGAAAAACTTATAAATTAAAAATCAAAAAGCTCTCAAAAATAAAATTTAGAGCTTTTTTTAAGATGTATTAAAAATTATTTCCAGGTTCCGTAAGTGAATTCGCTTGTGCTTTTTGTGGATTTAATATTAGATAGGTTCCTAATGCTGTTAATGCAGAATATTTACCATAATTTCCTATTTTTTTTATTGCTTCCTTACGAGTAATTTCTTCTGTATTTTTTTTTATGATGTTGTGTTTCAAAAATTATTTTTTTACTCACTTTCTCTTTTCTAGTTTCTAGTTTCAAGTTTTACAAAGTAAATGCCTTTGGCTATTGTAGGTAAAGAAATGTCTTTAACACCATTGTAAGTAAAAGAAGTATTTATAATCTTTTTACCAAGTACGTTATAAATAGTAATATTAGTGTTTCCTTGTGGTACACCAGATACCCTTAAAGTAGTGTACTTTGTTTAAAACCAGTTAAATATACGTTTTAAAATTAGTAAAATAGAATTTATTTTAAAAACAGGTATAAACCCTTGGTTTTATTAAGATGAATTAAGAAGTTTAAAACTTTTATATTGTAATTACTGTTTCTAAGTAATTTTTTTACAAGTTTTATATTTTATTTTGACCGGGATTTTTACTATAATTTATAAATCGATATGAATAACATTAGCGGGATTTAAAGATTAAAATCTGGTGTAATTTCTATTAACTTCTTCTGAATACCATAAATAACTAAACCTGCAACGTTTTTAGAATGCGTTTTAAGTAATAAGTTGTTTCTATGACCTTCTACGGTTCTGGGGCTAATAAAAAGTTTGTCTGCAATTTCTGCAGTAGTGCATTGATCGCAAATTAATTCTAAAACATCAATTTCTCTTTTAGAAAGCAATTTTTTATCTAAATCGATTTTTATGCGCTTTCCACTAGATGAATTAATATTTTCTTGAATAATTTTTAAAACTTTCTCATCATAATAAAAACCTTTATTAAATACTTCATTAATGGTGTGAATTACCATTTTAGGACTTGTGTTTTTAAGAAGGTAAGAAGATGCACCAACATCAATCATATTGGTTATAAAGGACTTCCCATCAAAACTAGTTAATGCAATTATCTTAATGTTTGGGTGTGTCTTATGAATTTTTTTAGTAGCTTCTACACCGTTTATTTCTGGCATTTTTAAATCCATTAAAATAATATCTGGAGTATGTTCTGTATAAGATAGAAAATCAATTAATTCTTTACCATTTTCAGCTTCATAAGTAATATTAAAATTATTTTCTCTTTCTAGTAAAAATCGGATACCTTTTCTAAAAAGTTCTTCATCATCAGCAATTATGATATTAATTTTATTCATCATTTGGGGGTTATATTACAATTAAGATATTAAATCCTTTACCTACTTCACTTCCAAAACTATATTTTCCATTCAACAAAGAAACTCTACTTTCTATGTTTTTCATACCAAGTCCTTTTTTATGCTCGTCTTTATTAGAATCAAAACCAATACCGTTATCTGTATAGCTAAAAATAAGGTTGTTGTCTTTATGAGAAACTGTTATAGTGCTCTTTTTTGCTTTACCGTGTCTTACAGAGTTATTAATTAATTCTTGAGTAATTCTAAAAAGATGTAATTCGTTTTGTGGGGTTAAATGGTTCTTGGTGTAATTTATGTTGTATGTTATATTAATTTTTCTACTATTATTAAAAGAGTCTGAAAGCTCTTCTACCGCATCTTTAAAACCAAACTCTTCTAAAATTGGAGGTAGTAAATTATGTGCAATTTTACGTGCACTTTCTAAGGTTTTATCCGTAGCTTCTAAAATACCATTGTTAACAATAAGGTATTCTTCTGGAGATAGGTCTCCGTCTTTTAAAAGGTTTGCATTTAGATTAATTACATTTAGTTTAGAACTAATATCATCATGTAAATCTTGTGCAATACGTTTGCGTTCTTCTTCTTGCGTTATTATGATAGACTGTATAATTTCTTTTTGATGTGTTACTTCTAATTTCTTTTTATCTAATTCTTTGTCAACAATTTTTTTTCTTGATGAGAAGAAAAAGAGCAAGAGAGCAACTCCCATAAAAAGAAGTAATAAAACCCCAATTAGAGCGATAAGTATCACTTGGTTTTCTTGAATAAGGAGTTTTTTCATTTGGGGGTTTTAAATCAAAGAAAACGAAGTTACATAAAAATAATTTTACTTTTATGATTGCCATTTTATTACTTGGTAATAGAACTATCTATAAAATTTAATCTGTATTTTTTGATGCAAATAGTTGGATGTGTTCTTTGCGAATTGGTTTTCTAAAGTTTTTATACCATTCTACAAAAATCATTATCTGAAAAATTAGGTATAAGATAGAATTAAACTGCCAAACATAAAGTTTTAACTCCCTAGAACCTATATTTCCTAATGTGAAGATTAATGTACTACACAATGTGTAGACAAAGAAACCAGAGTTAAAATAAATGTATTTTCTATTTTTATTATCATCTATTTTTTTTAGGAAAAAGAAAAAACTATAAAATAATAATGGTATTGATGTAATTGCAATTTCTAAAACACTCCATCTATTTATATTCTCAGGAAAATTATAAAGGTATATAATAAAAGATGCTGCTGTTATAAACGTTAAAAAGAAAATGAAGGGCTTGTACTTTTTAAAATCAATAAGAGAAGAAAAGAATAAGCTTAAAAAAATAAACTGACCAATAAAAAAATAATGACTTAAAAAAAGATTATAATTGTTTAATGAACTTAAAATAGTAGATAAAAACTGAATAAAAAAACAAAGCAATAAATACATAATAAAGTATTTTAAAGCTTTGTGCTTTTTGTTATAGCTTACAATAAAGACTAAAGTATTCATTGCTAAAAATGAATATCCAGCATTTACAATAAAATCATCTAAACTCATAATAATCAGTTTAATTTAAAGGGCTTTCTGCATCGCATTTTTCAGGGCAAGGAGTTGTTAGGTCGTAAATAAAATCACTCTCTGAATCTAGATTTTTTCCATCTTTAGAAGAAATCATATCTTTTCCTTCAGCATCTACACCCACAATAATTAATTTTTCTTCAAAAACAGTTTCTTCTTCAATTTTGTGTTTATGCACCCCTAAATAGGCTCTTACTGTTACAGCTCCCTCTGCAATTACCTCTTTTAAATCTTCTAAAGGAATGTTAAAAGCTCTGCAATCTCGGTGTGCATTATAGGTGCCTTCCATTTTGCGCCATCTTTTGGTCCATTTTTTAGCTGTTTTTAATGAAATGGTGTTTTTTTTTGCCATGATTAGTTTGTATCGGTAGTTAATAAAAAATTTTGGTTAGGTTTTAAAAGTATATAAAATAACTAAGATGCCCTATTAATACGTAATTTTAAATATAAAAAACAGTTTTCCTCTTTTTTTTAAACTTCTTTTTTCACTTGTTTTTATATTCCGGATGTTTAAAAATGTGTAATTTCGTTCTATGCCTACACCTTTAGAACTACAAATTAAAACGTTACCAAATGAACCCGGAGTTTATCAGTATTTTGATAAAGAAGACGTTATTATTTATGTTGGTAAAGCTAAAAATTTAAAGAAAAGAGTGGCTTCTTATTTTAATAAGAATCATGAGAACGGTAAGACCAGAGTTTTAGTAAAAAAGATTGTTCGCATAAAGCATATTGTTGTAAATACGGAAACAGATGCCTTACTGTTAGAGAACAATTTAATTAAAAAATACAAACCGCGTTACAATGTTTTACTAAAGGATGATAAATCCTATCCTTGGCTTTGTATTAAAAAAGAACGTTTTCCAAGAGTTTTTATGACGCGTAGAGTTATAAAAGATGGTTCGGAATATTTTGGACCTTATACTTCTATAAAAACTGTTCGGGTTTTGTTAGATTTAATTAAGGAGTTGTATCCGCTAAGAACCTGTAAATATGATTTAAGCCATCAAAGTATAAATGAAGGAAAGTATAAAGTCTGTTTAGAGTATCATTTAAAAAATTGTAAAGGTGCTTGCGAAGGCTTAGAAACCGAGAGTCATTACAGTAATTCTATCGTAGAAATTAGAAATATCATTAAAGGTAATTTTAAAGAAAGTTTAGAGAAGTTTAACGAAATGATGTTAAGTTTTGCTGAAAACATGGAGTTTGAAGAAGCTCAGAAAATTAAGGAAAAGCTACACTTATTAAGCAATTATCAATCTAAAAGTACCATTATAAATCCATCTATAAACAATGTAGATGTTTTTTCTATTATTTCTGATGAAACACATGGGTATGCCAATTTCTTAAAAATCTCTAATGGATCTATTATTCAGTCTCATACTACGGAAATTAAGAAAAAGTTAGATGAAACAGATAAAGAATTATTAGAATTGTTTATTGTTGAAATTAGACAACGTTTCGATTCTCAATCACCAGAAATTTATGTTCCTTTTAAAGTAGATTTGGGTGAAACATTAAAAGTTACCGTCCCAAAATTGGGCGATAAAAAACGTATTGTAGAATTATCTGAAAGAAATGCAAAATATTACCGACAAGAACAATTTAAGCAAGTACAAATTGTAGATCCAGACAGACATGTAAAAAGAATTATGTCGCAAATGAAAAAAGACTTGCGTTTATCTGTAGAACCGCGTCATATAGAATGTTTCGATAATTCTAATATACAAGGTACAAATCCGGTGGCTGCATGTGTGGTTTTTAAAGACGGAAAACCAAGCAAAAAAGATTATAGACATTATAATATTAAAACAGTTGACGGGCCAGATGATTTTGCATCTATGGAAGAGGTTGTTTACAGGAGGTACAAGCGTTTGCTAGAAGAAGAAGCGCCTTTGCCGCAATTAATTATTGTAGATGGTGGAAAGGGGCAATTATCATCTGGATTAAAAGCGTTAGATAGTTTAGGTTTAAGAGGTAAAATAGCCATTATAGGAATTGCAAAACGATTAGAAGAAATTTATTATCCAGGTGATCCAATTCCCTTATATTTAGATAAAAAATCTGAAACGCTAAAGATTACTCAGTATCTAAGAAACGAGGCACACAGATTCGGAATTACATTTCACAGAAATAAACGAAGCAAAAGTGCTATAAAATCTGAGTTAGAACAAATTCCAGATGTTGGTGCGCAAACTATTACAACCTTATTGCGTAAATTTAAGTCGGCAAAACGTGTTAAAGAAGCTTCTTTAGAAGAGTTAAAAGAAGTTATTGGAAATGCAAGAGCTATAAAAGTATATGAATATTTTCAACCGAATAAAAAATGAAAAAACAAATATTAGCATTTTTATTGTTGCTTTCTATAACTGTAAATAGTCAAGAAAAGCAGCCAAAAATAGGTTTGGTTCTAAGTGGAGGAGGCGCAAAAGGCTTTGCTCATATTGGGGTTTTAAAAGAAATTGATAAAGCAGGTTTACAGATAGATTATGTAGGCGGTACCAGTATGGGCGCAATTATAGGAGGTTTATATTCAATAGGGTATTCTGGTGATCAGATAGAGCAGATTGTTTTAGAAACTGATTTTATGGCACTTTTACAAGATAAGTTGCCTCGAAATTCTGAACCTTTTTTTGAAAAAGAATTTGGCGAAAAGACAGTAATTACTTTGCCTGTTGACAAAGGCTCCATAGGTTTTCCGGTGGCCGTTTCTAAAGGTCAGAATGTCTTAAACTTTTTAACAGAATTATCATCATCAGTAGAACTTATTAATGATTTTAAAAAATTTCCTATTCCTTTCTTTTGTATTGCTACAGATGTAGAAAATGGGAGTCCTGTTTTATTGGAAAAGGGTTCTTTGCCTTTGGCTTTAAGGGCTAGTGGATCTTTCCCTACGTTATTAAATCCGGTTGTTGTAGATGATAAATTATTGGTAGATGGCGGGATAGCTAATAATTTCCCTATTAGTGTCATGAAATCTAAAGGGGTTGATGTGGTGATAGGAGTTGATGTGGAAGGGAATTTATATGAAAAAGAGAATCTAAATTCTATTGTGGCTCTTTTAAATCAGATAGTTAGTTATCAGATGTATAAAACTACAGACATGGAAAAAGAAAAATTAGACGTTTATATTCATCCTGTTGTTAATGATTATAATGTGGTTAGTTTTGATGATAAACAAAATATTTTAGAAATAGGAATTAAAGAAGGAAAGAAATTTAGCAATGTTTTTAAAGAATTAGCAGAAAAGCAAGTACATAAAAGAGAACGTAAAAAGTTAAATTTTGATAAAGAAAAATTTTCGATTACAGATATTAATTTGTCTGGATGTAACATCTATACCAGAGCTTTTGTTTTAGGTAAAATAAAGATAAAATCTGGAGATAGTTTAACGAGAAAAGAAATTACAAAAAGAATTCACCTCTTATCTGCTACAAAAAATTACGAACGAATAACGTATAATTTAACAAAAAAGGAAGATGATACGTATAACCTAAAACTGAATTTAAACGAATCAAGTGGGAGTGCTAATCTAAAATTAGGTATCCATTATGATTATTTATATAAGTCTGGTCTTTTGGCAAATTATAATAAGAAACACTTTCTATTAAATAATGATATGCTTTCTTTGAACCTTGTTTTAGGAGATAATTTAAGGTATAACTTAGATTATTTTGTAGATAATGGATTTTATGTTAGTTATGGTTTTAGATCTAGGTACAATCATTTTAGAACAAACTCTAAGTTTAATTCCATTATATCTCAGTTTCCTTCTGTTAGCAGTATTAATTTAAAATATACAGATATTACCAATCAATTTTTTCTGCAAACAACTTTTAATAGAAGATTTGCTCTAGGTTTAGGTGTAGAGTATAAATATGTAAAGGCAACTACAGAAACAATTGCTTCTGAAACTAATGAAGCTACTGTTTTTGATAATAGTAACTATTTTAATTCTTTTGGCTATTTAAAGTTAGATACTTATGATAAAAAATATTTTCCTACAAAAGGATATTTTGCAGACTTAAACTTTAAGTGGTACATGGTTTCATCAGATCATAATGATGATTTCTCGCAATTTGCCCAAACAAAAGGAACTTTAGGTTTTGCTACTACTTTTTTAGATAAACTTACTCTACAGGTAACAAGTGAAGCTGGTTTTACATTAAACGATGTGGATTCTGATGTTTTTGATTTTTACTTGGGAGGATACAACCAAAACTATATTAATACTTTTGTGCCTTTCTACGGCTATGAGTTTGGGGAACTTTCAGATAATACTTATGTTAAGACCGAGTTTAATTTAAGATATGCCTTTGCTAGTAAACATTATGCAACCTTTATAGCCAATTACGGACGTTTAGATGAAAATATTTTTAAAAACATAGACCTTTTTACTGATGTTAAATCTGGTTACGCTCTTGGTTACAGTTATAATTCTTTTGTAGGTCCTTTAGAAATAAAATATAGCTGGTCTCCAGATACTAAAGAACAATATTGGTTGTTTAATTTAGGTTTTTGGTTTTAGTAATAAGCCTATAAACATTAGTAATACTCTTCTAAAATTAACTTTTATTTTCTGTTGATATTATTAGTGTAATACTAGATTTCTTTTTTGTACATACTCTATTGTATATTAAACTAAATGGGCAAGAATATTAAACGTGTCTAAGTTCTAACCTCATAATAAAGAATTTTATTATGGAATAAGAGTATAAGGCTTGCTGTTATTTGTGTGTAGTTATGCATTTAAACACCTTTAACTTACACGGTGTTACTGTTTGCTTTCTATTTACTAAACTTAAGAACAGCTGCATTTAGAAAGCTGTAAAGTATTTAACAAAAAAAACCATGAAGAGCGCTTCATGGTTTTTTTTGAAATATAATAAGTATTATAATTTTACTTGTTTTGTGCTTAAATGAAACTCTTCATACGTTTCTAATAAACTCATTAAAGCTTTTATTAAATCTTTTGTTTCTAATAATACACTAAAGTATAAAGTTGTGTTTTTAGGACTAGTTTCATCTGTTCTAATTCTTGCAACTTGCTTTTCAATAGAAGATCTTACGCTTTGTAACAACTCATTCTTTTCTATTAATAGGCTGTTTAAATTGTCTAATTCTCTCTTTTCAAAAATATTAGCTTCTTTAGTTAATAAAGCAGATAAGGCTACATCAATAGTTTTTAAATCTTTTATTTGCCCTTTCTTTAAGTTTTTATGATTGTTATTTACGTGTTTGTAGCTTGCTCTAGAAATATAACTAATAGATTGCGCTATGTCTTGTAAATACCCTAAAACCATAATATAAAATCTACTTGCTTCTACAGAAGTTTCATCTAAAGATTTAATAAAATAGAAAACGCCATCTTTCAAACCATCTATTTCATCATTAAGTTTGGCAACGTGTTTGTCTGTTTTACGTAATTTATTTAAATCGTGGTTTGCTAAATCATTTACCACATTGGTGTATAATTTATTTACACGGGTTATAACTTCAGAAATATGATCTGCGCTTTCTTCAATTACACCATTAATAGTAATCAATTCGGCTCTTTCTATATATACTTGTTTTTTTACTTCTTTAGATCTTCTTCTGTGAATTAGACTGTTTCTTCCAATTAAGAATGCAACAAGGGCCAATAGAATAGGAATCATAACCATATCCCAACTAATTAAGTAAGCTACTAAAGCTGCAGCTAAAAAGGCTGTAATTGCGGTTAAAAACCATCCACCAACAACATTTATTACTCCGGCAACTCTGTAAACTGCACTTTCACGTCCCCAAGCTCTATCTGCCAAAGAAGTACCCATAGCAACCATAAATGTTACATAAGTAGTAGATAATGGTAATTTCATAGAAGTTGCAATAGATATTAAGATACCAGCAACAATTAAGTTAACAGAAGCTCTTACTAAATCGAAAGCAGGTAACTCGTATGTTTTATCTTTCGGTAATTCTATTACCGGTTTTTGAAACTTAGAATCTACATAATTCAATGCTTTTTTCGGGAAAATTTTAGCAATTCCGAAGTTAAGACCCATTGCAAATCTTACCACAACTCTAGATAAAGGGTTTGGTTGAAATTTTTCATGTCCTTCTCCCTGACGAGATAAATCGATACCTGTTTTTATTACATTTTGTGCTTTACTAGAAGTCCATAAAGTAACTACCATTATAGCGCCTGCAATTAATAATAACCAAATGTTAGAAGGTACTTTTTTTGCTAAAATACCCATAGAAAATGCATCTGCTTCAATACCAGAGATACTCCAAGATTGGTAAGAGTTCCATGCTGCAATTGGTACCCCTACAAAGTTTACCAAGTCATTTCCAGAGAAAGCCATTGCTAACGAAAAAGTACCAACTCCAATAATCAATTTTAAAATATTAACTTTAAAAAACTGAATTAAAATTTGAGAAATTATAGCCCAGATAACAAAGCTTCCTAAAATAATAGCTAAAGTGTTTCCTTCAATTAAATGTGCTATATCAGAATACCAAGGAGTTCCTTTCATTCCTTTTATAATGATAAAGTAGGTAATTGCAGTAATTGCAAATCCACCAAATAGCGCACTAATATAAGTAGCTCTCTTATTAAAGTTAAAAGTATAAATAAGTCTCGATACAAACTGTACAAGTGCACCTACAGAGAATGCGACGACAACGGATAATAGTATTCCATTAATAATTTCAAAAGCTTTTTCATGGTTAATATAACTCCAAATATCTGAAATAGATTGTGCTTCGTTAGCAGATATTTTTATTAAAGAAATACAAACGGCAGCTCCTAAAAGTTCAAACACAATAGAAACGGTTGTAGATGTAGGCATCCCGAGCGTGTTAAAGATATCTAGTAATAAAATATCTGTAATCATTACTGCCATAAAAATGAACATAATATCTTGGAACATAAACATGTTAGGGTTAAAAATTCCTTTACGTGCAACTTCCATCATTCCACTAGAGGTAACTGCTCCAAAAAACACACCTAAACTTGCAATTATCATAATATTTCTTACAGATATTGCTTTTGAGCCTATGGCTGAATTTAAGAAGTTAACGGCGTCATTACTAACTCCTATAACTAAATCTACTATAGCTAAAACAGCTAGAGCTACTAACATTAAAATATATGGATCTCCCATTTTGTTTATTTAATTTTTTTGTTGTGCAAATTTACAAACATATAAAATTGCTAATGTTATGTTTATGTTATCTTAATCGATATTAAAAATGAATATCTACTTGCAACCTAAAACGTAATTTATTTGTGCTAAAACCAATATCAGTATAGCTTAGGTCTGTTTGTACTTTTAATTTATGACCTGCCATGTATTTAGATACTCCTAAAGTATATTCATTTTCGGCTCCTTCACCTGTTATTTTTTTGTCTAAAGTAACGTTGGTGTAACGTGCAGATACTTCTATTGTTTTAGATACTAAATACCCTGTTTGTAAATTTAAACCATTACCAACCTGAACTGCATCTCCAGTTAAACTGCCATCAGAATTTTTAGCTAATGCATCGTCTGCATTTCTATTTGCATATTCTGCCATAAAGGAAAAACCATTATGTTTATACATCGCATCAAAATAAAGTGTAGAAATATTTGTAGAGAAAAAACCAGTATCATTATACATATAAGAACCTTGGTTACTTCTTGTTTTAGAAGCGTTGTTGTTAAAGTCGTAAGCAAAAGCTAACGATAGCTTTGGGTCTTTTTCAAATTTTAAATCACTTCCTAAATAATCTCCTTTACTTGCAAAATCTCCAAAAGGAAACAATTCTATTCTTGTAGTGTATTGATGTCCTCCTATATTACCTGTTGTAATATTTCTACCTTCTCCTTGCGCAATGGAAACTGTTTCTTTAACAAGAAAGCGATCTGAAAGGTTAAAATGGTGTTTTAATTGAATTCCCATATCTCTGTCTATATTAAAATTACTATTTAATATAGATCTGTCTACCATTTGCATATTGGCAGATGAAATTAAACGTTCTCTGTTTCCTGGAAGCTTTGTTTGTCCAAACCATAATACAAAATTTCCAGAAAAATTCCATTTTAAAACAGCGTCTAAAATATATCTAGGTGCATCGTGTGTAAACTCAGAAGCACCAGCTTGATCTCTGTTAGATAAACCTAATTCTACTTTATATTTTAGTTTTGGAGAAAAAGCAAAACCATCAAATTTTAAGCGAGATCTTCTAATTAACATAGAAGATTCCGGGTTAGATAACCCGTTACTTACATCCCATTTAGAAATTGCTAGTGTTTGAAATCTTAATCCAACCTTCATTGTAAAGGTACTGTCTTTACCAATTAAGTTAAAGAGGCCATTTCCAAATTTAGGTGCGTTTGTTTCTTGTGCTTGTATACTTAAAAAAGCACACATAATAATGAGAACTACTACTTTACGTAGTGTTGGAAATTGCATAATTATTAGTTTTTGTCGATGCAAAGAACCGTTAACAATGTTAAATTAATGTTAATTCAGTATTAAGTAAACAAAAAAACTGCCTTGGTGAGAGGCAGTAGATCATAAATTGTAGTCGACAAAAACTAATTTAATTTATGGTAATCTTTATTTCTAAAGAATAGTTCAAATATCTCACCAAAAATTAAAATGAATGTTTTTTCAAAATTAAAAAAATGTTAACGATTTATACCCGCTTAACATTTAGTTAATGTTTTTGTGATGCAAGCATAATTTAAAGCTAACATAGAATTTACAAATGCGGTGGACTTTTGCGGCAGTAAATTATACGAAAAAAATGAAAAAATTTTTATTTATTACTTTTTTAGCTTTTAGTCAATTATTAGTAGCCCAAAGTCAAGGTACATTAAAGGGTATACTATCTGACAAAGAAACAAATAATGAACCGTTGCCTTTTGCAAACGTTCTTATTAAAGGAACCGCAATGGGTACAACTACCGATTTTGATGGAAATTATGTATTAAAAGTACCAGCAGGAACTCATACTGTTGTTTTTAGTTTTTTAGGATACAAAACAATTGAAAAATCAATTACAATTGCTGTAGGAGAAACTTTAACGATAAATCAAATACTATCTGCAGAAGAAGGAGTTTCTTTAGAAGAGGTAGTCGTAAGGTCTTTTAAAAGTAAAGAAACAGTGTCTGCTTTGTTATTAGAGCAAAAGAAGGCTGTTACTATACAAACAAAAATTGGAGCTCAAGAATTATCAAAAAAAGGAG
Organism: Polaribacter sejongensis; assembly: GCF_038024065.1. NCBI lineage: Bacteria > Pseudomonadati > Bacteroidota > Flavobacteriia > Flavobacteriales > Flavobacteriaceae > Polaribacter > Polaribacter sejongensis. The sequence continues at coordinate 3,316,427 of NZ_CP150667.1, forward strand.
TTAGTGATGTTGCTGTAGCATTAACAAAAACAACAGGGATTTCTAAAGAACAAGGTTCTGGAGGCGTTTTTGTTCGTGGTTTAGGAGATAGATACAATGTTACTACTTTAAATGGTTTGCCTTTACCTTCTAATAATGCTTCAAGAAAAAATATAGATTTAGATATTTTTTCTACAGATATTGTAGGATATATTGGAATAGATAAGACGTATAATGCTAGTAATTATGGCGATTTTGCTGGAGCTAATGTTGATATAGCTTCTAAAAATTATACAGGAAAAGGTTTCTTTGAAGTAGGTGTTGGATCTGGTGTAAATTCAGAAGCAATTTCTCAAAGTGATTTTTACTTAACTGATGGTCCAAACACATCTGGTTTCTACAAGAAAAATTATCCTGCATTTCCTTTAAATAATTATAATTTTACTACAAGTTGGGATAGAGAAAAAACAGGAACTCCTATTAATTCTAGTTTTTCTATTAAGGGAGGAGACTCATATAGTTTAGGAGAAAATACAAAATTAAATATTTTTGCAGTTGCTTCTTTTGATAATGAGTTTAAATTTAAAGAAGGAGTTTCTAGAGGTAGTGTAAATGTTTCTGGTGTAGCAAGAAGAGATTACACTTTTAAAAGTTATGCATATGAAACGAATGCAACCTTTATGGGAAATATGGTTTTAAAACATAAAGATCACACTTTTAAATATAATGGTTTAGGAGTAAATACTTCTAGTCAGAAACAAGATGAATATGCAGGTACTGTAGATATTTTTGATTATGCACCTGAGGGAGGCGCATTTGTTCAGCGTCAAACATTTGAAAGAACACAGTTAATAGTTCATCAATTATTAGGAGATCATAGATTAAGTGATCAATTTCAAGTTAATTGGGGAGGTTCATATAATTTTGTAGATAATAAAGTGCCAAATAGAAGACAAGTTATCTTAACACCAGATAATTGGGATATTCCTGAGGGACCAAAATCTTTTAAACAAACAAATAATGAATCTGACAATCATAGGTTTTATCAAAATTTAGAAGAAGAAGAAGTTGCGGCTAATTTTGCTACTTCATATAAATTCAACAAAAATGAAGATGAAGAATATAAGGGTAAAATTACCTTGGGGTATAATGGAAGATTTAAAAATGTGAAATTTAGAGCAACTCAATTTAATTTTAGAATTTTAGATAAAAGTAATCAACCTATTATAAGTGATATTTATAATTTAGATGCTTATTTTAATCAAGATAATTTTAATGCAGGTTTGTTCGAAATAAAAACATTTAGAGGTGGGTTGGGAACAACAAGTACAAATGTTTTATTGCCACAAACGTATGACGGAGATCAAACAATCCATGCTGGTTATGTTTCTTTAGAATATGTTTTTTCTGATAAATTTTCAGGAGTTTTTGGTGTAAGAGGAGAAGATATCAATCAAACGATCTCTTGGACTACATCTTTAGATCCTTCTGGAGATTCTAGTGCTTTAAATATTTTTGAAATACTTCCAGCTATTTCTTTAAAATATATATTAAATGACGATCAAAATTTAAAATTTGCAACAAGTAAAACATATACATTGCCTCAGTATAAAGAAAGAGCTTTGTTTCAATACGAAGATGTAACTCAGGCGTATATAGGAAATCCAGCTTTATATGCTTCTACTGATTATAATGTCGATTTAAAATGGGATTATTTTCCTAAATCAAGTGAAATTATTTCTTTAGGTCTTTTCGGGAAATATATTCAAAATCCAATTAATGAAGCAACAATAAACTCTGCTTCAAATGATATTAGTTGGGTAAACTCTGGTGACAAAGCAACTGCATTTGGTGCAGAATTTGAAATACGAAAAACACTTTTCGATAAAGAGGTAGAAACTGATGATTACACTACGCTTAAAAACAACTTAACTTTAGGTTTTAACGCATCTTACATGAAATCAAATCAAGATTTAGATGGAGATAAAGTAGTTAAAGAAACAACAGAAAGAGGATTTCCTATGAGTGTAGATTTTACAAATGATGAAAGTAGAATTTCAGGAGCTTCAGACTTATTATTAAATACAGACGTAAGTTATTTTAAAGATTTTAAAAATAATAAAAGCCTACAAACAACTGTAGCATATAATTATTTTTCAGATAGAATCTTTGCTCTTGGTACAGAAGGTAAAGGAGATCTTATAGATGCTGGTGTTGGTACATTAGATCTTATTCTAAAAGGAAAATTAAGTAAGAACTTTGGGGTTAGTTTAACTGCAAAAAACCTATTAAACCCTACTATAGAAAGAAAGCAAGAAACACAAGATGTAGTTGTATCTTCTTATAAAGCAGGAATGAATGTTAAGTTATCGTTTTCATATAACTTTTAATTAACATTTGAATAACTAAACATTAATTTACAAGCAACATTAAGTTTAAGTACAAGTAAGTTATTTGTGGAAATAAAATAAAACAATAAAACGCATTTAAAAATGAAAAAACAAATTTTAAAATTAATGTTACTAATGGCTTCTACAGCATTTGTAGTTTCTTGTGGAAGTGATGATCCAGTTTTTACAGCTTCATGTACAGATGGTATACAAAATGGAGATGAAACAGGGATTGACTGTGGAGGTTCTTCTTGCAACGAATGTGTGGATGAGCAAAGTAATATATTAGAAGGTGAAGTTGCTGGAGATGTTCTTTTAGATGCTAGCGTAGAATATGAATTAACGGCTTCGTATGTCGTTCTAGATGGAGGAACCTTAACGATTCCTGCAGGAACAACAATTAAAGCTACTGGAGGTACTAGCTCTTATATAGCAGTGGCTCAAGGAGGAAAAATATTTATAGAAGGTAACTCAAGTAACCCAGTTGTTATGACTTCTGGTGCAGCGAACCCATCTGCTTCAGATTGGGGTGGTTTAGTAGTTTGTGGTAAAGCACCAACAAATGTAGGCGCTACTGCAACTTCTGAAGTTGCCGACTTAACTTATGGTGGTACAAACTCAACAGACAACTCTGGTAGTATTAGATATTTAAGAATAGAGTATACTGGTGCTACTTTTAATAGTTCTAAAGAATTTAACGGATTGTCTTTATTTGGTGTTGGTTCTGGTACTACTGTAGAGTATGTTCAGTCTTTTGAAGGTGGAGATGATGGAATTGAATTTTTTGGAGGAACAGTTAAAGGTAAATATTTAGTATCTACTAACAGTGGAGATGATTCTATTGATTTTGCTGATGGATGGGCAGGTACTGGAGAGTATTGGTACATTTCTGGTGGAGCTAAAGCAGGAATAGAAGGTTCTAACAACGGAGATAATGGAAATGCAAGTCCTGTAACAAATGCTACTTTAAAAAATATTACAGTAGTTGGTCCTGTAACAGAAGGAGCACTATACTTTAAAGAAGGTGGAGGAGACTTTTATGTAGATAACTTTTATATTGCTGGTGCTGATTTAGGAGTAAAAATAAAAGATACAGATACAGAAGCTGCAGCTAGAATTGAGGCAAGTGATTTAATTATGACAAATGTACAGTTTGCAGACAACGCAACTGGTTTTGTTCAAACAGATTATACAGGAGATAATCAGTCATTCATACAACAAGGTATTGCAACAGGTGCAGGAAACGGTGCAGCTGCTCCAGATTGGACTGCTGGATGGACAAGAGGTCTAAGTAATAGTGGTGTTACTAATGAAAACTTAGCAGGTGAGGTAACAGGAAATGTTTCTTTAAATGCTAATGTAGAATATGAATTAACTAGTTCTTTTGTAGTAAAAGATGGTGGTTCTTTAACGATTCCTGCAGGAACAATAATTAAAGCAACCGGAGGAACAAGTTCGTATATCGCAGTTGCTCAGGGAGGTAAAATTTATATCGAAGGTACTTCTACTAATCCAGTAGTAATGACTTCTGGTGCAGTGAACCCATCTGCTTCAGATTGGGGTGGTTTAGTGGTTTGTGGTAAAGCTCCAACAAATGTTGGTGATGTAGCTACTTCTGAAGTTGCAGATCTTACTTACGGAGGAACAGTTTCTAATGATAATTCTGGAAGCATTAAGTATTTAAGAATCGAATATTCAGGAGCTACTTTTAATAGTTCTAAAGAATTTAATGGTTTATCTTTATTTGGTGTAGGTTCTGGTACTACTGTAGAGTATGTTCAGTCTTTTGAAGGAGGAGATGACGGAATCGAATTTTTTGGAGGAACTGTTAATGGTAAATATTTAGTTTCTACAAATAGTGGAGATGATTCAATTGATTTTGCTGACGGATGGGCAGGAACTGGAGAATACTGGTATATATCTGGTGGTGCTAAAGCAGGAATAGAAGGATCTAATAACGGAGATAATGGAAATGCAAGTCCTGTAACAAATGCTACATTAAAAAACATTACAGTAGTTGGTCCCGTAACAGAAGGTGCTTTATACTTTAAAGAAGGTGGTGGTAATTTTACTGTCGATAACTTATTTGTTTCTGGTGTTAACTTAGGAGTAAAAGTAAAAAGTACAGATGCAGAAGCTGCTGTTAGAATTGAGTCTGGAAATTTAGTAATGACGAATGTAGAGTTTGCAGATAGTGTAACTGGATTTGTTATGACGGATTATATAGGTGTTAACCAAAGTTTTATTACTAATGGTACAGCTACAGGTGCAGGAAATGGAGCTGCCGCTCCGGATTGGACTAATGGTTGGACAAAAGGTTTATAAGATTTAATAATATTATAAATAAAGAAAGCAGGCTGAAAAGTCTGCTTTTTTTAGCTTAAATTAATAGGTGTAATTTGCTGTTTAAGGCCTTTTAGTTTTGAATGCAATGAGAGCGATATACAATACTTAAATTAGTAGATTTAAAGCTTCAATCGACCCTGAAAATCAATTATGTTTGATACTAGAAAACAAAGTATTAAAGGTTTCTAAGGGTGTATACAAAAGCCATAAATTATTGATTAACTAAAGATCGTTTCATTTCTGACAAACAACAATTTTTCTTATATTAATAAACGACCAAAAGCAAAACAAAAAAAACGCACCCTAGAGTGCGTTTTTTGTTTTATAAAGTAAGAAATGTATTAGAATCTCCAACCAATATTAACACCTAATCTAGGTACTAAAGTAGGTGAGTTAGATCCAAATAAGTTTCTACCAATACCAGCGTGTACATCAATAGTTAAACCACTTCCTGTAATATACTTTGTACCAACAGCAACACCTAAGGCACCATCTGTATATTTGTTATCGTAAACTCCAGGGTTGTTTTCTTCATCAGACTCTTCTTTTCCAGAATTAATTCCTAAAAAAGCTTCACCAAAAAAGTTCCATTCTTCGTTTGTAGAAAAATAATTACGATAATAAGGTGTAATCATCGTGTTTTCATTGTATCTAAAACTGTCATCTTGATTGGCTAAGTTAAATAAAGCAGAAATACCAAAAGAAGAACTTTCAGAGATGTAGTTTTCATAAGAAAACTCTAAACTTTTTATAACCAATGCATCTCCAATGTCTAATTTAATTTCTTGTTGTGCGTAGCTTAAAGTACTCGCTAAAAGTCCGAAAGCTAAAAGTAATTTTTTCATGTTTTTTGTTTTTTTGTATTTAATGATTTTTATAGAGTGCAAATCTAATAAATAAGATTGGTTTTAGAATCTATATCCTAAAGAGATTCCACCTCTACCTACAGCCTCTAAAGAGCCGTTATCTCCACCTAAATTGCGTCCTATTCCTAAATATATTTCTGTTGTAAACCCTTTTTTAGAAATAAATTTCCCTCCAACAGAAATACCAACGGCAAATTCTGTTTTAGTTTCATCATTGCGCTGTGTATTATAATTTCCAGAGTTTGTAATATAAACGTCGTAATTATTGTTTTCATAAGAGTGTAACATCCCAAAACCCTCCACAAAAAAACCTCTAGCAAATTTGTTAGAGAAGTATCTTCTATAAAAAGGCGTTAAAGAAAATTTTCGATACTCATCTAGATCTTCATTATTGTCAAACCCCACTAAAACTCCAACTCCAAAAGAAGATTCATCATTAATTAAGTATTCATAAGAAACATCTATCCATTCAAAAACTAGTGCACCCAAGACATTTAATTTTACTTCGTGTTTTTTATTGATGTCTTGTGGGTATTGTTCTTCTTTTTCTTGAGCAATTGAAATTGCTGAAATAAACAATAAAAGGCATAATGTAATTTTTTTCATAATAGTTTTTTTTGGTTGATGTAACAAACGTATTAAAAAAGCACTCAAGTTTCTAAAAAATAGCTCTCAATTGCACACTTCCGGTATGGATTGTTTTTGTGCTTTCACTCTTTCTACCTAAATAAGATAAATTCAGATTTAAAAAAGCATTCAATTTTTGATTGAATAAAAGATTCCAAGTGTAATTTTTTCCATCTTGTAAACCTTCTAACATTTGGTAGGCAACGGGCGAGTTGGTATCTCCTGTAAAATCATTTAAAAATACGTTTGCATTGGCCGAAATTTGATTCTTTTTACTATTGATGTAGAAATATTCAATTCCGAATTTTTGTTGCTTCAAATGTTCGAAATCTGCGAGTTGGTTTTCTTTATTTTTAAAGTGATAAAAAGCAGTTAGACGATTACTGTCATTATATAAAAAACTAATTTTTGGTTGAAACTCGTGTGCACTAATGGTGTAGTTTCTGTTGTTGAAATTGGCTGTTTTTAAATCATTTTCAGCGGTTTTACCCATTAACTCAAGCAACCAAAAAGTTGCGAATTTATGTGCAAAATCTAGCTGATGTAACTCAATGTTATTTTCTTGATTTCCGATAAAGTACTGTAGCTTATTTCTGTTTTTTCCATAGGTATACGTTGTGCTATATTTTTGAAGGTTTCTGTTGAAATATAGACTATTTCTAAGACTGAAATTTAAACCAATCAGTTTACTTTCATCAAAATCAAAAGGATTAAAATTAAAAGAATTTCTTATTCTTTGCTGTTCATTTTCTACACTTAAAAAACTCTGATTGTAAAAATTAGAAAGCAATTTTTTAACCCCATTTTTAGCTGTCCAAATTCTTGGATTTAAAGTGATAGACTGCGTAAATTTTGCACGTTGCGTGGCAATAAATTGCAAGTTTGGTTTTGGTAAACGCAAATATTCCGCTTGATCTTGAAATTCTGCAACTTCAAATTCATCAAAATCCTTAACGCCATCGCTGTTATAATCTATCCAAGTATAATAGCCCAAACCAGGTTCTGTTTTTACATAAATATATTCTTGTTGGGCAACGTTACCCGATGAGGTTTCATAAACGGTTCCTAAATTGATGAAACTATTAAATAATTCCTGATTAAAAACAACTTTAGAATTCAACGATTTTTCATTTTCGGTAAACTTGTTTTCTGTAAGTCTGTAATTGGCAAAAACACTTAAATTGGTTTGTTTGTTCTGAATGATTTTACTGTTGATATAAAACGTTTTTCTATTATTGATTTCTGTAAAATTGTTCGATTTGATACTGTCGTTATTCCTGTAATTAAACCCCATTTTAGCAAATACATTAGTAGAGTCTCCAATACCAAAATAAGCTTCATATTCTTTAAATTTATGACTGGTATTTATAAATTCTTGTGTAGTAAGATCTTTTCTGCTATTGGTTTCAAAGTTGATAAACGCACCCAACCATTTTTTATTAAAATCTTGTTCTGCTTTCGCTTTTGCTGTAAAAAAGGAGTTATCTTCTGTAGTTGAGGTGTTTTTTAAAAAACTACCATTTACATAAAAAGAAGTATTTTTTAACTTCATTTTAGATTGGAGTTCATGTTTGTTACCAGAAAAAATATCTTTATAATTTAGGTTGTTGTATCGATATAGAATAAAATCCTCCTTTTTATTTTGTAAACTAAATTCCGACTGAAAGTAGCTTTTCGTTGCGTCGTTTGTTAAAATATTCCAATCTCTATTAAATTCTACAGATTCCCAACGTTGAGCTGTTTTAAAATTATTTTGCACAAATTCATGACTTACATTACTTTGTAATTTCCATTTTTTATCAATTAAAGTTTGTTGCCAATTTACCTTTGTTGCAATTGCTTTATTTTGGGCATCATCTATAGTAGAAAACAAATTGGCATCATTATTACTCAGTGCAACTTCTGTATTAATAATTGTTTTGTCCGAAGGATTGTATGCAGATTGAACAATAAATAACTGAGATTTTGTTGGTGGAGTTAAACGAATGATAGGGTTATAATTTCCTTGATTTGTACCCACAAACAAAAAGATATTTCCGATTGCTGTGGTTTCATCTAAAACATAATCTCCTAAATTGTTACCAACATTAGAAAAAGTTACCGTGTATAATTCATCTGTAGCATTATTGGAGTATTCAAAAATTTCTTTACTACCGTTTAAAACCTTTTTATAAAGAATTTTATTTTCATTAAAAGCATCTTCATAGGCACTTTCTGCAATCATTAAATCTGTATTGTTACCAGCACTTTGTAAGATTTGTTTTTGTTCTGCAGTTAAATTTTGTTGAATAGGTTGATTTTTAGCATCATTCTCCGAATAAAAATATCCAGCAATGCTGAATTTATCGCCTTCATAAGAAGCTTCATCGTAGGTTATAAAACGCGTATAATTTCTTTCGGAATACTGAAAATCAATCTGGATTCTCATATCATTGGTAATTGGGTACGTAGTGTTAAATTCTATTTCTCCTAGATTATAATCGATGGTATAATCATTTTCTTCTCCTCGGTTAATCTGAATTCCGTTGATAAATACCTTCTCGCTGCCTTCAATCATTAAAATAGCAGTTTCATTATTGGCTCCTAAAATTTTATACGGACCTTGATTTCCTTCTATACTCGTAATGTTATACGAGCTAAATTGTCCTCTAACCACAGCACCAGACGCAGCAACTTTAAGATTGTCGTTAATTTGTGCTTCTACCAATAAACCAGAAACTTGTTTGGTAAATGGTAAGAAGTAACTTTTGGTATTTTGTAATGAAATATCACCCGCTTTTACGCGCCAATTATCTGTAAACATTTCAATAAAAATACGATCAAAATCGGTAATGTTTTGAGAATACCCATTTTCTTGTATGGGAATATTTGTATCAAAAATATTGGCTCTTAACGTGACGTCTTTAGAGAGTTTACCCGATATTTCTAAATCTAAAGCAGAGTTTGTAACTGCATTTTGGTTATTACCAGACGTAATTCCTCTCGTTATAAAACCTTTGGTTTGTAAGCCATCAAATAATTTGATGTCCGATGCTTTTTTATTGGTGGTTAAACTGTATAATTTACCCGTATTTGTGCCGTTTGGAAGGATAAATTTCTCATCAAAAGGTGTGTAAACTTTGGTGATAAAATCTGGAAGCCTAAAATATTCAACTGTAATTTCAGTGTGTTTTGCTGAATTGATAATTAAAACGGCATTGCTAAAATCGATGGTATATTCAGAAAATGGAATTTCCTTTAAAAAAGCATCTAAGACTTTGAGTTTATCAGGATTTAAAGCCACAGAATCTAATTGAATAGTGTCTTTTTCAATCAAATATTTTTGCACTCTAAAATCTTTAGATACAGTTTGAGATTGGACCGTGAATCCAATAAAAAGTAAAAAGAAGAAGAGAATTCTTTGAATCATAAAAAACTATACGTTTTAAACGTAAAAATATGTTTTTTAATGTTTGAATAATAAAATTAGAACAGCGATTGCTGTTTTACTGGGTTTTCGTGCGACAATAACCATTTTTTACGCCAAATTCCGCCAGCATAACCTGTTAAAGAACCATCAGATCCTATAACTCTATGACACGGAATAATAATCCAAATTGGGTTTTTACCATTTGCAGAAGCAACCGCTCTTATGGCTTTTACGTCACCTAAAGCTTTACTTTGTTCTAAATAGGTTCTTGTTTTATTAAAAGGAATATTCAATAATTCGTCCCATACTTTTTTCTGAAATTCGGTTCCTTGTGGATTTAATTTTAAATCGAAATCAGTTCTTTCTTCAGAAAAGTATTGATCTAATTGAGTGACACATTCTTGTAAACATTCAGGGATTTCAGAATTCGTCACTTCTACAACTTCGAGTGCACTCGAGAAGTCTTCATCTATAACAGAAACAGATTGGATTCCGTTTTCATCACCGACAATTTTTGCGGTTCCTAAAGGTGTTTTGTAGTATGTGGTTTTTATTGTCAATTAGATCGTGTATGCTTGTTATATTTGAAGACGCAGGTTTAATTTTGCTCCTAACGCATTAAAAATTTTCATAACTGTTTCAAAAGTTACATTTCCAGTACTATTTTCTAATCTAGATATTTGTGCTTTTTTTACACCAACGAGGTCACCTAGTTGTTCTTGAGTTAATTTTCTTTTTTTTCTGGCAGTTTTAATCATATCACCAATTAACTCAAGTTTTAATTCAAATTCATATTCTTCTCTTTCTTTAGTTCCTTTTTTTCCAATTAAAAGGTCTTCTGCTTCATCTAAAGTATAGCTTTTCATTTCTTTTTATTTTTTAGATAATTCAATCTTATTTTATCAGCTTTTTCGAGCTCTTTTTTATCTACTTTACTAGTTTTCTTTACAATACCATGAGTCGCAAAGACTAAGGTTTCGTTTTTGTTTTCTTTGTCCCAAAAAGCTAAAAGTCTAATTTGTTTTCCAGAGTATAAAGTTCTAAACTCCCAAATTTCACTATTTAATTTCTTGAAAAATTTTGGATCTGAATGTTGTTCAGCTCTCCTTATATTTTGAAAAATTTTATTTCTAGTTTTAAGATCTTGTTTTTGAATAAATTCAAACGCTTCTTCCAATAATCTAGTCTCAAAGCGTTTTATCATTTTCTATAAACTTTATTCAAAGATAACAAAAAGTTTCGTTAAATGTAAACTTTTTGTTTTTTTCTCTGCTTAAACACCAAAAACATCTTTAGAATTCTGAGTAGTAATGGATGCAATTTCATCAAAAGAAAGTCCGTAAATATCTACCAATTTATCAACAACGTTGGTTAAATAAGCACTTTCATTTCTTTTTCCTCTGTATGGAGTTGGTGCTAAATAAGGCGCATCGGTTTCTAAAACAATGTGTTTGATGTCAATTTCATTCAGAAATTTATCAATCTTACCATTTTTAAACGTAGCAACACCACCAATTCCTAATTTCATATTGTAAGAAATAGCTTGTTTTGCTTGTTCTAAAGTCCCTGTAAAACAGTGAAAAATCCCTCTTAAATCATCACTTTTTTCAGATTCTAATACTTCAAAAACTTCATCAAAAGCATTTCTACAGTGAATGTTAATCGGCATTTTTCTTTCTTTTGCCCACTGAATTTGTGTTCTAAAAGCATCTTGCTGTTGTGTTAAAAATGTTTTATCCCAATATAAATCCATTCCGATTTCGCCAATAGCATAAAATTTCTTTTCATCAATCCATTTTTTAACATGCGCTAGTTCTTCTAAGTAGTTTTCTTTTACAGAAGTAGGGTGTAAGCCCATCATTAAAAAAACATCATTTGGATAGTCTTTTTCTAATTGTAACATTTTATCTGTGTACGTAGAATCTATCGCAGGAATAAAAAAACGAGTAACACCAGCGTTTTTAGCGCGTTGCATCATTTCTGATTGATCTTCTTTAAACTGACTAGAATATAAATGGGTGTGCGTATCTGTAATCATGTTGTGTAAAATTTCAGCTGCAAAACTACAAATTATTCTTAGTGAAAAGGGCTATTGTTTAGCGTTTTATAAAACGTACCTTTGCAGAAAAATATTAAGAATGACTTTTCAAGATTTAGGAATCTCTAATCAATTACAATATGCTATTGACGATTTGGGTTATGTAACGCCAACGCCAATACAAGAACAAGCATTTTCTGTTGTAAGATCGGGGAAAGATGTAGTAGGAATTGCGCAAACAGGTACCGGAAAAACTTTTGCGTATATGATGCCTATTTTGCAAGAATTAAAGTTTTCTAAGCAACAACACCCTCGAGTTTTGGTATTAGTGCCAACGCGTGAGCTTGTTTTACAAGTAGTTGAACAGATAGAACAATTATCTAAATATATTAATACGCGTGTTTTAGGTGTGTATGGTGGTGCAAACATCAATACCCAAAAACAAGCTATTTTACAAGGGCAAGATATTATTGTGGCAACTCCTGGTCGTTTATATGACTTGGCGTTGAGCAATGCTTTAAAGCTAAAATCTATTCAGAAATTAGTAATTGATGAGGTAGATGTAATGTTAGATTTAGGATTCCGTTTTCAGTTGATGAATATCTTTGACGTGATTCCAGAAAGAAGACAAAACGTTTTGTTTTCTGCTACAATGACGGAAGATGTAGATTTGTTAATTTACGATTTCTTTAAAAATCCAGAAAAAATATCTGTTGCAGTAAGTGGAACACCGCTAGATAATATTGAGCAAGTTTCTTATAATTTACCTAACTTTTTTACCAAAGTTAATTTGTTACATGAGCTTTTAGCAGATAAAGAAACCTATAATAAAGTATTGATTTTTGTTGGTTTTAAAAGAACTGCAGATTTGTTATTTAAGCACTTACAAGAAGTGTTTAATGATGAAATGTGTGTGATTCACTCTAATAAAACGCAGAATTATAGAATTCGTTCTATAAAACAGTTTGATGAAGGTAAAAACCGAATTTTACTAGCTACCGACGTAATGGCGCGTGGTTTAGATTTTGATAATGTTTCTCATGTTATCAATTTTGATACTCCGGAATTTCCTGAAAATTATATGCATAGAATTGGTAGAACGGGTCGTGCAGAGAGAGCAGGTAAAACGATTCTTTTTTCCACTCCTAAAGAGCAAGAAACAAAGAAAGGTATAGAGGAATTGATGAATTATGAAATTCCGGTTTTAGACTTACCTGAAGACTTAGAAATTTCTAAATTATTAACAGAAGATGAACGTCCGAAAGAAGATCAAGGAATTTCTAAGAACAGAACTTCTTTAGAATATGTTCCAGGACCTGCGTTTCATGAAAAGAGTGAGAAAAATAGCCAAATAAATTTAGGAGGTTCTTACAGACGAGAAATTGCTGCAAAATATAAGAAACCTAAAACAAGAGGAGATAAAAACTACAACAAGCATAACAAGAAAAAGAAAAAATAATGCAGATTTTAACAGCACAAGAATTGCATAATTTGGCAATGAACATTGTTGGTAAGAAGCTTACAAAAATGGGGTATGAATTTCAGGCTATAAACAGTCAGTTAAAAAGACATCCCCAATTTGTGTTATTTAAAAAGGGAGAACCTACTATTTTTGTCTTGGTAAAAGCGAGTAATAATATTCAAAATCCGAATGAATACGATACCATTTGGATGGAGACTTTTAAAAGTCACGCTAAAAAACAAAATGCCAAAGTTTGGTTTGCTGGCGTAGGAATTGCCAACGCAGAAAGTGTTGAAAGTCCTGTTTTTAAAGATCAGCCTTACTACGAGGCTTTTGATGATTTTATTAAGATATTGGAGTAGAGTTGTTTGAGGTTGTTGTATTTGATGTTGTGTTCAGTGCTTTATTCCTTCTCTGCTGTATAAACCATAACGCATTTCACAAATGTATCTTTAATAATTTTGTTTAATTCTCTCATATTTTCGAATTGCTCAACTTTAATTTGATTACAAATAGTATTATAAATTTCTTTAGGTAATTCTGTAGAATAACTTTTATTAAATTTTTTAATAATATCTGTAACTCGGAATTCAACGAACTTTTTTTTATTTTTAGCACTCAATAAAGTGAAGAAGCCTTTGTAATCTAATCTAGACCTTAATTCAGGTGATATTATCTTAGGAAAATCTTCTTTACTAATATTTGAAGTGAAAATTATAATAAACCCATTCAGGTCAATATCTTCTGAGAGAGAACTCCCCATTTTTCCATTTTCCAATACGTCTAGAAAATAATTAAATAAAGTTGTATTAGATTTTTCAAATTCATCAATTAATATTAATCCAGTATCTGAACCTTTTACTCTAATAAATAATTCTCCAGTATCACTACCAATATATCCTCTTGGACTTCCAATTAATGAATTCAATGAATTATCACTACTATAATTACCAAAATTTACTTTAGCTAGTTTTTCTTTTCCTTTTAATGATTTATGGATTGCTCTTGCAACCTCTGTTTTTCCAACACCTGAATCTCCCATTAAGAATATAGAAAGAATTTTATGTTCTCCTAACTTATTGAATACCCGGAAATTTCTAATTAATTCTTCAAAATCCGTTTTAAACTTATCGTGTCCATAAATTCTTTCTGCAAATGATTTTGTGAAATCGGAAATTTCATTGTTACTTAAATCTATTATTTTTCTGTGTTTTAATTTCTTAAGATTTCCTTCAACTTCTTTTCCATCTATTACTTCGAATTCCTCTACAATATCAAGATCTTTAAACTCCTCAAAGCAAAACCTAAGTTCATATTCGAATTTTTTTTTGAAATTATTATCTGCTATAAATTTTGTTTCTTGTGGAAATAGAGGAAATAAAGATTCAGAGTTATATTGAATGCCATTGATGTGTGCTAAAGAACTTATATCTACTATTTGACTATATTTATTAACTTCTGATGCATTATCAAAATTGCGTAGGCTTTCTGTAATTGAAATTATATCTATTCCTTCTTTAGATTTTAGTTCTCTATAAAAATCAAAATAATTTTTATTGTAAAATAATAGTTTGTCAATCATTTTACTCTGGAAGTGTTACGTTTTGGACTATTGCTAATAAATCGATATAATGAAATTCTTTATTATCTTGATTCGAACTGAAGAACAAATGATTTGAATTTTCTGTTTTTGTCGTGAATTGGCTATCTTGAATTTCTTGATTTTCTTGCTTTTCGTTTTTTGGGTTATTATTAAGGTTTTGCATATTTCCAACTTCTTGGAAGAATTCGAAAGAATTTTTTAAAGAATCAACTTTGATTTTTCCTTTATATAGACCGACTATCGAAACTTTACCTATAAATAAATCGTCAACGCTATATGAGCTTTCAAATTCACTTTCAAAAGTATGTGGAATTTTAACTAATAATTCTTCTTCTGAATCATTAATTGTTCCTCTTATTTTATATGCATAATCTTTAAACATTGAATTGAACAGGTTGTTTATATCAAAACCATCTGTACCAGGGATGTTCATTCCTTTAAAAGTACCACTTGCAAATAATTTAACTGTTCTTAATTCGGCTTCATTTTCTAGAGAAAGATTAACGTTATCTATCTTAATCAATTTTCCTTCTTTTAATTGAGAAAAGTCAGTAACCGTTTGACTTTTTTCTATAATCTCATTTAAAATGATTGATTTAGTTGTTTTTATTTCAAATGTTTCAAGTACTTTCTGAGAGTCCGATTTAATATTTTTCCTTCCTGCTTCTATTCCCGTATTAAAAATCGTTAAAAAATTAGCACCTAATTTTCCTCGATAATCAATTTCTTTCCCTTTATTTTGGTCTGTTTGTTCCTCTCTACTTAATGCAATTACATTACCAAGCATCATTTTAATCTCGTAAACCTTGGGGAAGTTGATATAGTAAATATTAAATATCATTTGATTTTATTTTTTTTTATGAGAGTGCTCTTTCGCATTGCACACAATTCAATTGATATCGAACGTTTTAATGTTTTATATCAGAAGTTAAACGAAGTTAACATTTTTTTTGACAAACTAAAATGAGATTCTAAAGCAAAAAAAACATCTTTTTAGAGTTGCTTTAAATGTGTCTAACTCTACTCTAACACTATCGTTTTATTTTTCGGGTATTTAACCAGGTATCTTAAAATAAAGTTTTTACTTTCATTTGGTGCAATTGTAAATTCCCATTTTATTTCACCAGATTCAGGAGTTTTTTTCGCCCCTGAAATTTCTGAAACTTCAATTTTTATTTCATCGTTTGTCGAAACAGGAACTTGGTCGTATATCACCATGTTAATTTGTTGTGATTTATTGTTTTTTACATCAATATTCCATCCTCTAGATTCTTCCTTTTTACTACCCATAAAATTCTTAGAGATAAATTCTTTTACCTTCTCTCTTTTTACACTTACATTTTTATCCCTTCCAAGAGATATTTGCAAAGTATCGGTAGCATATCTAACATCTAACAATGTTTTACCAATATAGGTACCTTCAAAAAAGATGTTTGCTTCACCCTCCAATAAATTGTATTGCTCCCAATTAGATATGTTCGCGATTAAGAAAGCATCTTTATCAATTTTAGGTACAGCGTAATACTGATAGAATGCAGACAAATTATAAGTGTCAATATCAACAGAATAACTTTTATTATCAGATTTTATCGTGTAAGGAGTTTTTATTTCAAAGTTTACGGTGGTCTGGTTTTCTGTTTGAACAGTTGGGACAGGCAAACTACTTGCTCCTCGAATATTAACCCCAGAAACTGTGCCTTGAAGAGCTTTCGTTATAGATTTACTTTTACGAGAAGTTCCGTATCCTATTACAACGACTTCATCTAATGTTGCTGAATCTTCTTCTAACATTATATTTAGTACTTCACTTTGAATAGGTTTGGTCTGACTGATAAATCCTAAATAAGAAAACACTAAAGAACTCTCATTATTAGGAATTGTTATTGAGTATTTACCATCAAAATCTGTTGATGTTCCTATTGTGGTTCCTTTTATTAACACCGTAGCGCCTGGTAGCGGATCGTTGTTTTGATCTAATACAACTCCTGATACTTCATTAGTGGTTCTATTGTAAACAGGAGGACGTGTGTTGTAATTTAGAAAGTAGGTTTTAAGTTCTGGCGCAACTCCAGATACATTAGGGTTTGCAGACGATAAGTTTAATTTTACATTATCCCAACTGATCTTAGTATCTTGTTTAATATTTGCCTTATAAATAAGTTGAACTGGTTCGTTTACGTTTTTTGCTCTTATGTCATAAGTTGGAAACCAACCCGCATTTTCTACAACATACGATAATTCAAAATTTATAGTAGCATTAGTTTTAGCTTCTACTTTTACCAAAATCTCTCCATTAGGAAATTCCTTTTTTCCTGATATTGTATTTATTTGATTTGTTAAATCTCTACTTGCTATGGTCAGATTTTGTAAGGTATTGTTTCTTTCAATCTCTTTAATTTTAAGTTCTTTTAGTTTAGTACCAAAAAAGATGGATGCATTTTTAAGATTAGTAACACTTACCTCTTGGTTTTTACCTCCAATATTTCTATTTTCTTTAAGAAAAGCTAATTCTTCTTTCAAGATTTGCAAATAGGTGCGTTCTAATACTATTTTATCATCAACTTCTTTAAGTTTCGTTTCTAGATCAATTAACTCTTGTTGTTTGTCTAATTTTTCTATAAAATTTTGTTGATGATTTACTGCAAAAACGGTAATATTTCCTTCTGCTTTTACCTGAATACTTTTAGCATCAATAAAAGGGGATAAATTAGAGAATTTTAAGATTGTTTTACCCTGTTTTACTTGAACCGTTTTTTTTCTTGTTATTTGAGCTCCTTCTAGAAATACAGTAACCTCATTAACATTGGTAGCTATTTTTTTTTCAACTATTTCTTGAGAATATGTGTTGCAAAATAATAAGCAAAAAGCAATTAGTAAAGGAAATTTAATGTTAGCCATTTTATTGTTTTGTTCAGTAGTTAGGTACAACGCTATTGATATCGGGGGTTTTAATATTTTATATCAGAAGTTAAACGAAGTTACCGTATTTATTTAACAAATTCAAATTTGCTTTTACATAAAAAACCACCTCATTAGAGGTGGTTTTTACGCTATTTAATATAGGTATACCCTTAGGGTAATAAAAGTCTATTTATGGATTTGTAGACCATAAAGAAGCTCCTTTAAGCATGGCTCTTCTTGGTAATTTTAATCCAGCTACAATTAACTCTGCAAAGTCTTCTGGTTGTAAAACAGAGTCTTCAGAATCTTTGTTTGCAATACCTAATTCTACAGACATATCAGATGCAATAGTACTTGGTGTTAACGTACAAACTCTAATGTTGTTTTTACGAACTTCTTTCATTAAAGATTCCGACATACCAATTACTGCAAATTTAGAAGCAGAATATGCTGATGTAGTTGCATTTCCGTTTAATCCTGCAGTAGAAGCAACATTAAAAATATCACCCTCATTTTTATCAATTAAATAAGGTAAAACTTCTTTTGTTACATGATACATTCCCATAACATTGGTTTGTATAATTTGGGTCCATTTGCTAACTTCCATGTCGTTTAAAGAACCAAAAGCTGCAATTCCTGCATTGTTTACTAAAATATCTACAGTACCTAAAGAGTTTACAATGTTTTTGATTCCTGTTTTAACTTCTTCATAAACACCAACATCAAAAACTTCGTAAATCGCTTTAACGCCAAATGCTTCTAGTTCTGCAACTGTTTCTTTTAAAACGGCTTCAGTTCTACCAGTTATGGCAATATCAATTCCTTCTTTAGCAAAGGCTATAGCGGTTGCTTTTCCTAAACCTCTTCCGCCACCTGTAATAATTGCTTTTTTGTTTTTTAAATTTTCCATTTTTAAATTTTTAAAGTCTGACTATTTTTCTAAACAAAAAACCATCTGAATTTCAGATGGTTTTTAAATTTTTATTCAATAAAGATTATTTATTAGAATCTTGCTCTAACAAATCAAAGAATTGATCTAATTTAGGCATGATGATAATTTTTGTTCTTCTGTTTATTGCTTTATTAGCAGCAGTATTATTGTCTACTAAAGGAACATATTGACTTCTACCAGCTGCAATTAATCTACTTGGTTTAACTCCGAATTTATATTGTAAAATTCTTGTTATAGAAGTTGCTCTTAAAGCAGATAAATCCCAGTTGTCTTGAATAACAGTTCTTTTTATTGGTGTAGAATCTGTATGACCTTCAATCATAACTTCCATTTCTGGTTGGTCTTTAATTACTTTAGATATTTTTTCTAAAACAGTGTATGCTTTGTCTGTTACATTATAGCTACCGCTTTTAAATAATAACTTGTCTGAAATAGAAATAAATACTACAGTTTTTTCTACATTAACCTGTATGTCTTCATCCTGAATTCCGTCTGTTAAGTTTTTAGTTAAGTGGTATTTAATTGCAAGGTTTAATGAATCTTTTTGAGTCATTGCAGCTCTAATACCGTTTATAAATTTGTCTTTTTCACTTAACTGTGTAATAACGTTTTTAATATTATCAGAAGAAGATTGTGTTAAAACCGTTAAGTTTTCAACTTGTTTTAAAGCACCTTTTTTATCCTCTTTTAAAGAGTTAATTTGCTCTGTTAGTGTAGCTACATCTTTTTCGCTTTCAATTAAACACTTCTGTAAAGTTGCTTTTACATCTACTAATTCTGTTGTAGTTTGATCATGTTCGTCTTGTAAAGTAACAAACTTCTTTTTAGAAACACAAGAACTAACTATAACTGCAGTCAATAATAAGATTGATATTTTTTTCATTGGTAATAATATTTAATTAAGTGAACAAATTTAACGAATTGTTACTACAAAAAACAGTATAAATGATATTTTATGAAAACTTTATGTTCTATGTTTGTAAAAGATTTTAAATTTTATGATTCTAAAAAATAAAGTTATAATTACTATCGTTTTACTATCGTTTCTTTCTTGTTCTAAAGAAAAAACAAAAGACTATACCTTAACAGGCCACGTTTTTGGTACCACTTATAAGATTGTTTATTTAGATGGTGCTAAGGACTATCAAACCTCTTTAGATAGTCTGTTTTTTTTAATGAATAAATCCTTATCAACCTATATTCCTAGTTCAGATATTTCTAGAATTAACAAAGGAGATTCTACAGTTATTGTTGATGATTTATTTTTAGAGGTTTTTAAAAAATCGAAAAGAATTTATACGGAAACCAATGGTTATTTTGATCCTACTGTTGGAAACCTAGTTAATGCTTGGGGTTTTGGTCCAAAGAATGAAAGGATCAATTTAAACGAAGATCAAGTAAAACAAGAAATGCAGTATGTTGGTTTAGATAAAGTGACTATTGTTAATGGTAAAATTAAAAAACAAGATCCTAACATTTATTTAGATTTTAACTCTATTGCCAAAGGATTCGGAATTGATGTGGTAGCTCGTTTTCTAGATAGTAAAAATATCTCGAACTATTTAGTTGAAATTGGTGGAGAGATTAGGGCAAAAGGGATAAAAAAAGAAAATCATCCTTGGGTTATAAAATTAGTAAATCCTATAAAAAAGGACAGTATAAAAGGATATCGAAAAATAAATTTGTCTAATAAATCGATGGCTACTTCGGGTAATTATAGAAAGTTTAGAGTTACCAAAGACGGACATAAATACGTGCATACTGTAAATCCTAAAACTGGGTATGCTGAAGAAAGTAATTTATTGAGTGCTTCTGTAATAGCGGGTATAGATTGTGCAGATACAGATGCGTATGCCACTGCTTTTATGGCCATGGGATTAGAGAAAGCGAAAGAATTTTTAGATATTCATAAAAACATTGATGCTATCTTATTATTTAATAACGAGAATGGAGAATTAGAAGAATACACAACAATTGCCTTTCAGTAGTTCACCGTTTACGCTGTGTTTTTGCTATCTTGCATTGTAGATACATAACGCTGAATAATTGGTATTAATATGATGAGATTACTTCTAACACTTTTATGCATAATTTCTTTTACATTCACAAATGCGCAGTCTAACACAGACATTGCTAATGTGTATTTAAGGAGAGCAAAAGAAGCGGTAGAAACCAATGTAAATTACAAAGAAGCATTAGTGCAATTTGAAAAAGCATTAAAGTATGTCGATTCAATTTCAGACAAGAACTTAGCAACCTTAGCTTCCTCTATTTATTATGAAAATTATCAATTTCAAACTACTGATAAAGAAAAAATAGCATTTCTTAAAAACTCGGAAACTTATAGTAGACGGTATTTTGTTTTAGAACAAGATAATACTGCCGAAGGGTATACCAAAAACTTAGAGAGTCTTATTTTAATTCAGGAATCTATAGAATCTTTAGAAACCAAGTTAAAGAAAGAGGAGGAACAACGTCTTAGAAGAGAGAAAGCGTCTAAAAAAATAGATTCACTTAAAAGTCTTTGGAATCAAAAATCTGAATCCCTTTCTATAAACGTAGATAAGATTTATAATTTTAATACGAACAATGTAGCTCTTTTTAAAAAGGATGGAAATTTTGGAGTTATAGATGATAGAGGTAGAATTATTGTAGCAGCCACCGATTATAAAGACGCCATATCTTCCGAAGGTTTTATTTTATTAAAGAATAAAAAAGTGAATCCTGATCAAATTTATTCTTTCAATACAAATAATAAAAAAGGGTTTGTTCTACCAAATGTCACTGAGTTTAATCCACTTGCCACAGATTACGGTCAAGTAATGTTGCCTAGAGGGAATGGTTGGGTGGTTACGTATCCAGATAACTCTTTTGAGCCGTTGGTGTATGATTTGAAAGATCAAAAAATCATTAAAATTCCTAATGAAGAAGACTTATTAAAATCCTTAAAAAAGGAAGATGTAGTTGACAGATTTAATAAAGACAGTGAGGTTAAAATAAATAAAGTTTGGTATCAGTTTGGAGGTCATTTAGGAGGAGGCGTATATTCACTATATTCTGAAGACAGTTATAAAGTCCGTTCTTTCTTGTTTTCTACCAATAAAGAAATAATAAGTGCTGATGCTGGATTTGAATATATTGGAGCTTATTATAAAGAAACCTTTCAGGCGATTAAAAAAGGTAAAGTTATTTGGATCAACCCAGAAGGAGTGAAAGTAAGTGATGTTAAAGATGGCTATAAAAAATATTCAGGAGACTCTAAAGTGGTGCAATTAGCGTCGGGTACATATCAAATTATAAGAAACGAGGTAATTGTATTGGGTGATAAAGAATTAGAAAAATTAAGTGATTTTTTAAGAAAACACAAAAAGAACTAATTTTTATAGCACACCGGAAGAATTTCATTTTTCATTAAGCAAAATCTTGCTAATTTTTCTGGAGCAATTTTTTTTGTGTAATCTACTTCATCCACCTTAAAACCGATAGAACGTAGTTTGTCAAAATAATCTCTACCATACACTCTTACATGATCATACTGTCCAAAAATTTCTGCACGCTCTTTTCTGTCTGTGATGGTGTCGTCTTCAAAAGTTGTTTCTCTAGATAAATCTTGCGGAATTTGAAAAATACCAAATCCGCCTTTTTTAAGCACTCTAAATAGCTCTTGCATGGCTTTAGTGTCATCTGTAATATGTTCTAACACATGATTACAGAAAACAACATCAAAAGAGTTGTCATCAAAAGGTAAGTCGCAAATATCTGCTTTTACATCTGCAATAGGAGATTCTAAATCAGAGGTGATGTACTCTAAGTTTTTCTGCTTTCTAAAAATGTCTAAAAAACATTGTTCTGGAGCAATGTGTAAAGTTTTTAGTTTTTCTGTTGATGTAAAAAAAGGAGTTTCATCTCTTAAAAACAACCACATTAAACGGTGTCTTTCTAAAGATAGAGTAGAAGGAGAAAGTGCGTTTTCTCTTTGTTTACCATATCCGTAAGGTAAAAACTTTCTAAAACTCTTGCCATCTATTGGGTCTGTAAATCTATCGCCTTTTAAAGAAAAAGCAATAATTGGTCGTACTAGATAACTAGCTTTTATTAACCAAGGTCTTGGGATGGTATTTAGAATGGATTTAAAAAATTTCATGGCTATTTCACAGAGATTCGCAGAGTATTATCACAGAGAATCACAGAGTTTTTAAATTGTGTTTATAAAACGTTTTAATCCGTTTTTTAATAGTTTTGTATGGAAATTAATTAATAATCCTAATGGATAATTACCTAATTTCATATATGTTAAAATTTGAGCGGAATGAACATCTGTAAAAGCTTCGACAGTTTTTAGTTCTAAAACTATTTTATCTTCAACTAATAAATCAATTCTATAACCGTGATCTAATTTTATATCTTTATAAATAATAGGTAATGAAACTTCCTTTTTTACTTTTAAACCTAGATTTTTTAATTCAAAGAATAAACACTCTTGATATGCAGATTCTAACAAACCAGGACCAAGAGTTTTATGAACTTCAATGGCTGCACCTATAATTTTTTCTGTTATTTTAGTATCCATAGTTTATATATAAAATGGTTTTATAATATAAACAATTTCTCCGTGAAACTCTTTTACAGCACAATCAAATAACCTCTGTGAATCTCGGTGTAAAAACTATTGTCTGAATGCATCCTCCTCATCGGTAACAATCCCCAATGCGTCGTGTACATATTTAAACGTAGAAAGTAATTCTGGTTTACCGTTTACAATAGCAACATCATGCTCAAAATGCGCAGAAGGTTTGTTGTCTAAAGTTGTAATTGTCCAACCGTCTGAATGTTGTTTAATTTTATGAGTACCTAAGTTTGTCATTGGTTCTATGGCAACTACCATACCTTCTACAAACTTTTTACCACGACCTCTTTTTCCGTAGTTTGGCATTTCTGGATCTTCGTGCATTTCTCTTCCTAATCCATGACCTACCAATTCTCTTACTACACCATAACCATGGTCTTCAGAAAACTTTTGAATAGCATAACCAACATCACCAACTCTATTTCCTGCCTTAAATTCTTTAATACCAACGTATAAACTAGCTCTAGTTACATCTAGTAATTTTCTAGTTGCTGGTTCAATCTCTCCAACAGCAAAAGTGTAGGCGTGATCTCCGTGAAAACCATTCTTATATGCGCCACAATCTATAGAAATAATATCGCCTTCTACTAATGGGTTTTTATTTGGAATACCGTGTACAACTTGGTTATTTGGACTCATACAAAGTGAATTTGGAAAATCGTATAATCCTAAGAAACCAGGTACAGCACCTTCAGATCTAATAAAGTCTTCGGCAAGTTTATCTAAGTACAAAGTAGAAACTCCGGGTTTTACTTCTTTAGCAAGCATACCTAACGTTTTAGAAACGATTAGTGCGCTTTCTCTCATCAATTCTATCTCTTCTCTTGTTTTTATCTTAATCATGTTAAAAAAATTGAATGGCAAAGTTACTATAATTTAGGTAGAATGAAGTAAGGTTTGTCTATTTGAAAAAAGAGAAAAACCCTTTTTTCTTTTTTTTAGGTGGCTCGTAATTAAAAATAGCTTTGTGTATTTCTGTCCAACCTAAAAAGCCTCCAACATTTCTGTCGTCTATAAATAAATCTGCATGTATTTTACGACTGTGTTTTTCATCGTATTCCTCTTCAGGGAAATTTTTGTTTACTGCATAAAATTCAATGTTGTTTTCTTTACAGAAAGCAACTGCTTCATCTAATTTTTTTCCGTGTCTGTAAGTCCATAGAATTAATCGATGCCCTTGAGATTGTAGCCTTTTTAAGGTGTCGAAAGCAAAAATTATTTCTTCACCTATTTTTGGATACGCATCTTCTACAATGGTACCATCAAAATCTACGGCAATAATTAGTGGGTTATTAGGTATCATTAATTGTCGTAAGAATGTTTATAAGGTTCTCCAGAAACAATTTTCAGTATGTCTTTCTCTAAAGATTCACGGGCATATTCTACATATCTACCAATTTCTTTTCCATCTCTATAAAAGATAAAAGTTGGTACTCTTTTTATGTCGAAACCTTCCTGTAAATTATCAGGAGTTTTTTTACTTACGTCAACAGTAATAAGCTCAAAATTATTTAAGTTAAAATCCGTTTGTTCTAGAATTTTATATAAATGAGGTGTTTCTCTTTTACTATCTCCACACCAAGTTCCCATAAAACCTTTAATTGTAATACCTTTTAACTCACTTTTAAGAGCGGTAATTGTTGCTGGGTCTGGAGTATAACGCTCTAACTTCTGATTAAACCAAGTGCTATAAGGGATTTGTTGAAAAGAGGCTTTGTTAGCCACTCCAATCAAATCCCCACTTTGATTTTTAACTGCAAGTACTTTTTGAGTTTCAGTTACTTTTTGTTGGCTAATGCAAGATGCAAATACCATAATACAAGCCAATAAAAAGACTTTTTTCATAAGTTGAGTTGTTTTAATTATAATAAAGAATGTTGTGTCATTTCTTTTGGTTGTGCTACATTCATCAAATCTAAAATTGTAGGAGCAATATCACCTAAAACACCACTGTTTACAGATTTTATTTCTTTATCAATTAAAATAAAAGGAACTGGGTTTGTAGTGTGTGCTGTATGAGGAGATCCATCAGGATTCATCATTGTTTCACAGTTACCATGATCTGCAATTAATAAAATAGAATATCCATTATCTAAACCAGTTTCTATAACTTCTTTAGCACAAATATCTACAGCTTCACAAGCTTTTATTGCAGCGTCCATCATTCCTGTATGTCCAACCATATCACCATTTGCAAAGTTTAAGCAAACAAAATCAGCTTCACCTTTCTTTAAATCTTCACACAAAGCATCTTTTAATTCGTAAGCAGACATTTCTGGTTTTAAATCGTAAGTAGCAACTTTTGGTGAGTTTCTTAAAATTCTAGATTCACCTTCAAACGGTGTTTCTTGTCCTCCAGAAAAGAAAAATGTAACGTGCGGATATTTCTCTGTCTCTGCAATACGAATCTGTTTTTTACCTGCTTTAGATAAAACTTCTCCTAAAGTATTTTTAATATTATCAGTATTATAAATAACATTAATTCCTTTAAAACTTGCATCATATAAAGTGATGGTTGTAAAATAAAGGTCTAATTTTTTCATTCCAAATTCAGGGAAATCATTTTGAGACAACGCGTTTGTCAATTCTCTACCTCTATCTGTTCTGTAGTTAAAGAAAAGTACCACATCACCTTCTTTAATTTGTGCTTTTGGCGAACCATCTTCATTGGTTACAATGATTGGTTTGTGAAACTCATCTGTAATACCAGCTTCGTAATTCGTTTTTATAGTATTAATAATATCAGTTGTTTTTGTACCAACTCCATTAACAATACCATCATACGCTTCCTTTACACGTTCCCAACGGTTATCTCTATCCATTGCGTAATAACGACCTGTTACAGTTGCTATTTTACCGGTACTTTTATCCATATGTTCTTGTACCTCATTTAAGAAATAAGGAGCAGATTTAGGATCACAATCTCTACCGTCTGTAAATGCGTGTAAATACACATTATCTACTTTATTTTCTTTAGCAACATCTAATAATCCTTTTAAGTGATTAATGTGTGCATGAATTCCTCCATTAGAAACCAAACCTAATAAATGAACATCTTTGTTATTCTCTTTTGCGTATTTAAAAGTATCTAATAATACTTTTTCTTGCCCTAAAGTATTTTCTTTAACAGCTTTATTAATACGAGCTAGATTCTGATATACAATTCTACCAGCACCTAAATTCATGTGTCCAACTTCAGAATTTCCCATTTGTCCTTCTGGCAAACCAACATGTTCTCCGTCTGTCCTTAATTGAGCATTTGGATATTTGTCGTATAAACCGTTTATAAAAGGAGTTTTTGCATTGTAAATAGCAGATACCTTAGGGTCTTGTGTAATTCCCCAACCATCTAAAATCATTAATATAACTTTCTTGTCCATTGTCTTAAAATTGAACAGTAAAATTAAGAAATATTTTGCCGTTTATGTTGATTTTATTAAATTTTTACGAAACCGATAACGTAAATTAACATTGCAAAAGAGCAGTATAATTTCTGTATGATGTATTCTAATTTTTAGGTTGTTTTATTGATAAAAGAATTACTCAATATAGTTTAAAGCGATTAATATCGCAGTAATCATTACTACAAGTATCAATACTTTTCTTTTAAAGATGGTGTTGTTTTCTGCTATCAATTTTTTTTTAAGCTGCTCTAACTCATATGGAGTTGCTTTTTTATCAAAATGAAGTTCACTTTTTTCGTTTTTTTTATGGCCTTTGATTTTATCAAAAGTAGAAACACGACTTCTTTTATTCGCTTTTAAACTCGCAATCATTGCAGCAACTGAACCTCCAAAACTCATAGTATTTATTTTTTGTTACTTATAGGTAGCTGAAAAGGACTAATTGTTACAATAAAAAAAATATAGATTATGATAAATGTGTGTAAAAGTGATTTTAACATGTTTAAAATAAATAATCATTATTTTAAAGCGTATTATTGTAAGAATAATTCAATACTTTTTTAATGAGTCTCCATTTCGAATTAAACGAAGTCACTAAAAAATTACCCAAACATTTACACAAGTTTGTGGTACAGCAGCCGTATGAAGAATATACAGCACAAAACCAAGCTGTTTGGCGTTATGTAATGAGAATGAATGTGGATTACTTAAGCAAGGTTGCTCATAAATCTTATATAAGCGGATTAGAAAAAACGGGTATTTCTGTAGAAAACATTCCTTATATGGCAGGAATGAACAGGATTTTAAAAGAAATTGGTTGGGCTACGGTTTCGGTTGATGGTTTTATTCCGCCAAATGCATTTATGGAATTTCAGGCATATAATGTTTTGGTAATTGCGTCGGATATGCGAACCATAAATCATATAGAATATACACCAGCACCAGATATTATCCACGAAGCAGCAGGTCATGCGCCTATTATTTCAAATCCTGAATATGCAGAATATTTACGAAGGTTTGGAGAAATAGGTAGTAAAGCAATTTCCTCTGCTAAAGATTATGAAATGTATGAAGCCATCAGGCTTTTATCCATCTTAAAAGAAAATCCAAATTCAACAGAAAGTGAAATAGATGACGCGGAGCAAAAAGTAGCCTATCTGCAAAATAATATGGGGAAATTGTCTGAAATGGCACAAATTAGAAATTTACATTGGTGGACTGTAGAATACGGGTTGATTGGTACTTTAGAGAATCCTAAAATATACGGAGCAGGTTTACTTTCCTCTATTGGAGAGAGTGCCTGGTGTATGCAAGATGAAGTGAAAAAAGTTGCGTATTCTATTGATGCAGCTACCGTTAATTTTGATATTACAAAACCGCAACCGCAATTATATGTAACGCCAGATTTTGCTTATTTAAGCTTGGTGTTAGATGAATTTGCCAATACAATGGTAATAAGAACTGGCGGATTAAAAAGTATTCATAAATTGATAAATTCTGATAATTTAGGAACCATCGAATTGACAACGGGAATTCAAATTTCGGGTGTTTTTACCAAGGTTATTCAGTTTAAAAACAATAAAGTAGCTTATTTTCAAACTACAGGTGCAACTGCATTGTCTAATAGAGATAAAGAATTAATTGGACATGGAATTACTAGTCATGCTAGTGGTTTTGGGAGTCCGGTTGGTAAATTAAAAGGAATTAATTTGCCCATAGAAGATATGAGCCCGAGAGATTTAAAAGCGTACGGAATTTACGAAGGTGAATTTATGACTTTAGAGTTTGAGAGTGGCGTTATTGTAAAAGGAAAAGCAATTACCGGAACTAGAGATTTGCGAGGTAAAATTTTAATTATTTCTTTTGATGATTGCACGGTTACTTATAAGGAGGAAGTTTTGTTTCAACCAGAATGGGGAATTTATGATATGGCAGTTGGTAAAGAGGTAGTTTCTGCCTATGCAGGTCCTGCTGATGTAGACTCGTTTTTAGGTCTAGGAAAAGTATCTGAAACCAAAACACATAAAATTAAATATTCAGAAAGTGAACAAGAATTGTATGCCTTGTATGATGAAGTCAGGTGTCTAAGAGAAGAAGAGACTTCGACCAATAAAAAAATAACAGAAATATTTAATCAGTTAAATAGCAAATTTCAAGGAGATTGGTTGTTGCTTTTAGAATTATATGAATTAGCTTTGCAAAGTAATTTTTCTATTAAGGAGACCATTTTAGAAAGATTAGAAGTTTTAAAATGTAACAAAAGCTACACAAAGCTAATTGAAAATGGGTTAATTTTGTGTCAAGTTTAATATTAAAATAAAAACAACATGGGTCTATTTGACATGTTTAAAAGAAAAGATATGAGTGCAGAAATTAAAGAATACTTAGAAAAAGGAGCTGTAATTCTAGATGTAAGAACACAAGAAGAGTGGGATGAAGGGCATACAGAAGGAGCAGAACACGTAGTTTTAACGGTTATTCCTTTAGAAGTTGAAAAAATTAAAGCTTGGAACAAACCTGTAATTGCTGTTTGTAGAAGTGGAGCAAGAAGCG
This sequence comes from Polaribacter sejongensis, assembly GCF_038024065.1. NCBI lineage: Bacteria > Pseudomonadati > Bacteroidota > Flavobacteriia > Flavobacteriales > Flavobacteriaceae > Polaribacter > Polaribacter sejongensis. The sequence continues at coordinate 3,345,584 of NZ_CP150667.1, forward strand.
GACAAGCAACTCAGTTTTTAGAAAAACATGGAGTAGATGTTATAAATGGAGGTCCTTGGCAAAACGTAGATCAACACGTTTCTTAAAAATAAACGTTTGTAAAACCTGTTTTAAAGAAGGGTTTTATTGAAAAGATAAAAAAAAATAGAATTTTAACTTCGTGTTAGAATTCTATTTTTTTTGTTTAATATTAAAAAGTTTATTTCTTGAAACCCTTTTTTTTGTGTCTTTGTAATCTGTTGTATTTTTTTATAGAATGTGTCGCTTTTCTAATAAAAGCAAAGATTCCACCTAGCATTGCACCTACAAAAGCTCCCATTGTTAATGGATCAAAATTATGACCAGTAATAAGGTATTTGATATAGAAAACAATGATTCCTATAAAAATAGAAACTATAAAAACTTTTATTTTAGATTTTGATATATGTGCGTAAATACCACAAATAAATCCTGTTATTATTGAGGTTGCCGTAATTTTTGTTAAAATGAGTTTTGATATATTAATTTCATCTGAAACAAAAATGGATGTTATAAACATGCCTAGTAACAGTCCTGAAATTATACCAATTAATATTTTCTTACTCATTTTTGGAGGTTAAAGTTATAAGAAGGGAATTTACATAAAATTTTTAAGTAAATTAATTTTATTTTTTTGTGCTTTAAAAATTGATAAAAGGAAACTGAACTTTTAACTTGTCTTTTTTTACTTCTAGATTTTTTAAAAATTGCTGATGTTGTGCTGAGTTTTCGTTAAAAGGTCTGTGAGAAAGTCCCTTTTGAATTACATCCACTTCTTTCATAGTTAAAGCGGTCTCTTCAGAAAACCAAGTGGCAACAAATTTTTCCCAAATATAATTAATGGCAGTTTTATTGGGATGCACCATATCTTCTGCATAAAAACGATAATCTCGTAATTCATCCATCATAATTTCATAACTCGGAAAATAATGCGTGTTTTCTTTATGGTTTACAACATTATGAACCGCAGCAATTAAATGAGATTTACTCTGTGTATTTTCTACAAAACCATCTTTTAAATGACGTACAGGAGAAACCGTAAAAAGTATTTGGATATCTTTATTTATAGATTTTAAAAGTACAAGTATAGCTTCTAAACTCTCTGAAATTTCATCAACAGAAAGTAATTCTTTTAAAAATTTTTTCTGTGGAATTTTATGGCAATTGGCTACAATTGTATCTATTTCAAGATAACGATACACCCAAGAAGTTCCCAATGTAATTATAATGTGTGTTGCTTCTTTTAGTTGTTTGTTAGTTGATGAAATAGCAGAATTTAAATTTTCTAAGAGTTTACTTTTATCTGGGGAACTTAAGTTAGAATGTGCATCAAAACTATGCCAGCGTTCATTTTGGAAAATTAAATCTGTTTCCGTGTATTCTTTTTCATTTATGGCATTTGTAATTAAATTTTCAATTGCTTTTGGGTGAAATAAAATTCCGAATGGATTTTGGTTAGATTGAAACTTAAAATAATTGAGCTTATCTCCAATGTTTTCTGAAAAACAAGAGCCTAATAATACAATTTTTGAATCATAAATTATTTGATTTAAAAGCTCTTTTTTTAACGGGATTTTAGTTTGAAGTTGCATTGGATAAAGATAAAATAAAAATTTTGACTCTTTGATGCTTGTTTTTAAATTTATTTTATATACCTAATAATCTTCATCTATTTAAAAAAAATAAAAACAACTTTTCTTCTTTAATTAAATACATAATATCACTTTCAGAAAATAACATTTATCGGTAATTAATTGAATGTTGATTAATCAGAAATTGATTGTATTTTTGTTCACATGTAATTATTTAGTTATGAGTTTTTCTAGTAGTACTTTTAGCAATTTTTTTTTATGTTTTTCATTAATAATTATCATTTCATGTTCTGATGATGAGGAAGATATAATAAGTAATGAAATATTAATAGAGACCATTTCAAATGAGAATATTAATGAAGGAGGAGTTGTTTTAAAAGGTAGATTTACGAACGTTAATGAAAATGTAGATTTTGGGTTTGTTTTATCAGGCATAGAAGGAGGAACCTATAACCAATTAGGAGAAGTTAAAATAATTAAAAATGTTTTAGATAATGAATATTCCATCGAATATAGATCAGGCTTAAAAGAAGGTAAAAAATATTATTTTAATGTTTTTATAATTTTAAATGGAGAGTATTTCTATGGAAAAGAAAAACTTTTTGTTTCTAATGGTAGTGCAATACCAATTATTAAAGAGTTATCATCAAGTAAGTTGAGTCTTTTAGATACCCTTTTAATTAAAGGTTCTTATTTTTCCCAAAACCCAAAAGTTTATTTTTCTAATGTAGTAGCTGTTCCTTTTGTGAGTTCAGATTCATTAATTAAAGTGGTAGTTCCTTTTCCTAAAAACAATTATTTATTAACTAAACCTTATTCTAAAATAAAAATTGTTAATGAAGATAATCAAGAAAATACAATCAGTAATTTTTCTTTAAATACTCCTAGAATTGATTCTATTGTTCCGAAACGAATTACAGATTCTGATACATTAAGAATTTATGGAGATTATTTCGATGCTAAAAGATCAAATATGGTCACTACTATATCAGATAATCAACAATATAATTATAAGATAATAAAATCTAGTAAAAATATAATTATCCTTGAGCCTTCAATAATAAGAAAAAAGAACCCTATTATAGTTGTTAGAAGTCAGCTTACAAATGTGACAAAACAAATGGAGGTATTAATGCCCGAAATTACTTCTATACCAACAAACTGCCTTTCTTTTGAAGATGACTTAGTAATAAAAGGAGCTAATTTCCCTTTAAATAATGATAGGTTTATTATAAAGTTAGAAGATAATTATCTTTCTCCTTATATAGCAACTAGAGATAGTTTAGTTTTTAAAATAGACAATGGTTATAAATTTAAAGATTTTAAAGACAATGAAATTTCAATAAACTATTTAAATGAAGTTAACATAGCTAAAGATAAAATATGCATAGATGAACCTTGGTTAAAAGTAAATAATGATTATGAGGGACACGGTGTAATTAAAATGTTTACATTCAACGAAGACATTTATGCTTTAGGATTTACATACACGAATTGGGATACTCTTAAAGATGTTTTTAAACTGAATAAAAATACTTTTAATTTTGAAAAAGTTACTGATGAAAATTTTAATAAAGAGTATTCCTCTAATTCTGGGAGGTTAAATGTTTTTTATAAAGATAAAATGTATTCAAAAAAATACCTTTCTAGTAATGATGATTTATTTGCTAGTTATAATATATTAACAAATGATAAAAAAGAGTTATCAGATTTCCCTGGAGTACTAAGAGAGTACGGTTTTATGGTTGTTGTTGGGGATTACATCTACACAGGTTTAGGTGAAAGGTATTTTAGAGAACCTATGAGAGATATTTGGAAATATTCTATTATAAATAATTCTTGGGAAAAAATTATAGATAATTTTCCGGAAATTACCTCTTCTTACGAAACATCTAAATTAAACCCTTTAGTTTTTGTCGATAATAATAAAATTTACATTGGTTCTGGGCAAGTTAATAAGCAATTAGATTTTTGGGAATTAGATACCGAAAATAACCAAATAACAAAAAAGTTAGATTTGCCTGATGCATTTAAAAATCTTTCTGTAAACTCAAATAATGCACTTTTTATAGAAAATAAAACGTATTTTCATAATCAATCTATGTTTGAATATGATTCAAATAATGATATTTGGAAAAACTACATTACTAATGGAGAAAGGTATAGCGGTGCTGGATATTTTTATTTAAATGATGAAATTTATATGAAATATGATAGAGCTATTTATAAATTTAATTCTGAGTATTTAAAGTAATTATTAAATTTATAAATTGCTCTAAAAATCATAAAAAAATAAAGTTGATGTATTAACGTTAGAGATTTTATTTTCATTTTTCACAAATAAAATTTGGTTATCTTTTGTAAAAGTAGCAATATCATAGTTGATAGCTATTTTTTTCATGATATTAAAATTATTTGTATCATATAAACGAGCCCAACCCAAAGCTAAGTTACCATTTGGAGAAACAGTTTGTATGTCAACATCATTACCTTCATCTTTAAAAACACCAATTCTCTTTAAATTACTATCAAATAAGTAATTATTCCAATAAATTTTATTGTTATTCAACGTTACTCCAGCTCTTTGATAAGAACTACTACTTATTTGTTCAACTATAGAAAAAGTGTCATTAGTTGTTCCTATTTTAGTTAAAAAAGAACTTGAGGTATTGCTTTCACCATGATATATATTCTGATTATTATCTAATTCAAAATCGCCATGAGAAAAACTTGAATAGGCAGCAGGAATTGTTGTGTTGTAATAAATATCGGTGTTATTTGTTAGATCATAAATTCTAAATTCTGTAGAACCACTAGTTGGAGGTGTAATGTGATAATAAAGCTTATTATTGATTCCTATTTCTATTTTGTGAGCAGGTCTTAATAAAGAAAAACTAGACTCAAGTTGTCTTGTGTTTAAGTTTACTTTTTGAATTACATTGCTCCTAGAACACAAGTATAAATAATTTCCAGATGGATCTATGTCTATATCCGTAAATCTATAATTTGTTAATATTCTTTTAACCTCTTTGTTTTCAATATTTATAAAAGACAATCCATATCCAGTAGAATTTGTACTATAAATATTATCTATGTTTACAATTCCATAAGCATAATTCCTATTTGGATCTTTTATTATTTTAGAAATTGGGTAATCTAATTTTTTAAAATTTCCTAAAGTAATAGAATCAATATTACTGCCAACATAAATGGGAGATTTGGTAGTTCTTTTCAAGAAAACTTTATAATAATATTTTGTTGCTAAATAAGCATTAGAATCAATAAAAGTAGTATCGTTAATATTTGTTGTACTATAAATTAAATCATCTTTTTTATTGTTGATATTGTTTTTATAAGGAGATCTATAAACATCATAACTATCAAAAGAAAGATCTTCTGTTTTGCTCCAAGATATACTAGAAGTGTTTTTTTTATCAGTAATTGGATAAAGCCAAATAGAATTATAAACGATTATTTCATCATACACACTTTCGTCTATTTCATTATAGATATTCAATCTAATAAAATGTATGTTTTTAGATAAGTTAGATGTAGAGAATTTTGTTTCTCCATTTTCATCAATAGTACTTTCATTTAAAGTTCCATAAACATCACTAACCCAAATTGCTTTTAAAGTTGAAAAATCTTTTAAATTAGGTGATGATATCTGTCCTTTAAACTCTATTATACTGTTTGGTGAAAAAGCTTGTTTATTGATAGGTGATATTATTTCTACAGATAAATCGTTAATATCAGATATTATATCTTTGTCTTCATCACTATTACATGATAGTAACAATAAAGTAAACAGTATGAAAATATTATAAAAACGTATCATATTTAATAAACTTATATTTCAAAACAAAATTAACTTTAGGTCCTATCCTAAATAATCTATAGCTCTATCCAGTGCTTTCGGAATTCCTCCAGGATTTTTACCACCTGCAGTTGCAAAGAAATTTTGTCCACCACCACCACCGTGAATTAGTTTTCCTAATTCTCTTACTACCTTACCTGCATCATAACCACGTTCATTTGCCAATTCTTTAGAAATATAACAAGTTAGCATCGCTTTATCTTTTGCAGCTGATGAAGCAAATAATAAAAATAAATTCTGATGTTCTTTACCTAAAGAAAAAGCTAAGTTTTTAATTCCGTTTTGGTCTAAATCTACTTTGGTAGCTAAAAACTGAACGCCATTAATTTCTTGTAATTGGTTTTTTAATTCACCAGATAAATTCTGAGCTTTATCTTTTAATAATTGCTCTATTTGTTTCTGTAAAGAAGCATTTTCATCTTGTAACTTCTGTACCGCTTTTACAGGTTCTTTTGTGTTGTTTAACAAGTCTTTAATTTCGAATAAAGCCTTATTGTTATCAGAATAAAAATCTTTTACAGCGTCATTTGTAATCGCTTCTATTCTTCTAATTCCAGAAGCAACAGCACCTTCAGATTTAATTTTGAAATGCCAAATATCACTGGTGTTTTTTACGTGTGTTCCACCACAAAGTTCTATAGATTTTCCGAATTTTATAGCTCTTACAGTATCACCGTATTTTTCACCAAATAAAGCCATTGCGCCATCTGCAATTGCTTGCTCCATAGTAATATTTCTGCTTTCCTCTAATGGAAGTTTACCTGCAATTCTTCTATTTACAAAGTTTTCTACCTCACGTAATTCATCAACCGTTAATTTAGAAAAGTGAGAAAAATCGAAACGTAAATATTTAGAATGTACCGCAGAACCTTTTTGCTCTACATGTGTTCCTAGAACTTCTCTTAACGCTTGGTGCAATAAATGCGTAGCTGTATGGTTACATTCTGTTTTAGAACGTTGTTTTTGATCTACAACTGCTTTAAAATTTTCTGTAATATTTTTTGGAAGATTCTTAGTGAAGTGAATAATAACATTATTCTCTTTTTTAGTGTCTAAAATATAAACAACATCTCCTTGTGTGGTTTCCAAATAACCTTTATCACCAACTTGTCCACCACCTTCTGGATAAAAAGGAGTTAAGTTGAAAACTAATTGAAACATTTCACCATCTTTTTTAGAGGTTACTTTTCTGTATCGTGTAACTTTTACGTTTGCTTCTAAAGCATCATAACCAATAAATTCTTCTATCGGATCATCAACTAAAATAGTCCAATCTTCTGTAGACATTTCGCTTGCAGCTCTAGATCTACTTTTTTGTTTTTGTAGTTCTTCTTCAAATCCTTTTTCATCTAAAGTCAATCCTTTTTCAGAAAGAATTAAAGAAGTTAAATCGATAGGAAAACCGTAAGTGTCGTATAATTCAAAAGCTTTATCACCAGAAACTTCTTTACCAGAAGTACTTTCTATAATTCTGTCTAATAATAGTAAACCTTGATCTAATGTTCTTAAAAAAGAAGTTTCTTCTTCCTTAATCACATTTTCTATTAATTGTTTTTGTGCTTTTAATTCTGGGAAAGCTTCTCCCATTTTATTGCTTAAAACATCTACTAATCTGTAGATAAAAGGCTCTTTTTTGTCTAAGAATGTAAAACCGTAACGAACAGCACGTCTTAAAATTCTTCTAATAACGTAGCCAGCACCTGTGTTACTTGGTAATTGCCCATCTGCAATAGAGAAAGCAACGGCTCTTACGTGGTCTGAAATAACTCTAATAGCAATATCTTGCTCTAGATTTTTACCATATTTTACATCGGTAATCATTTCAATTTCTCTAATAATTGGTGTAAAAACATCCGTATCGTAATTAGATTTTACGTCTTGCATTACCATGCACAAACGTTCAAATCCCATACCAGTATCAATATGTTTGTTTGGTAAATCAACTAAAGTTCCGTTTGCTTTTCTGTTGAACTGCATAAAAACTAAGTTCCATATTTCTACCACTTGTGGATGATCTTCATTAATTAAAGTTCGTCCATCTACTTTTGCTTTTTCTTCCGCAGAGCGGATATCAACATGAATTTCAGAACACGGTCCGCAAGGTCCTTGCTCACCCATTTCCCAGAAATTATCTTTTTTGTTTCCTTTTAAGATTCTATCTTCAGCAATAAATTGTTTCCAAATATCAAAAGCTTCTGTATCCATTTTTAGGTTATCTGCATCATCAGAACCTTCAAAAACAGTAACGTATAAAATGTCTTTATCAATTTTATAAACTTCTGTTAATAACTCCCAAGCCCAAGCAATTGCTTCTTTTTTAAAGTAATCGCCAAAAGACCAGTTTCCTAACATTTCGAATAATGTGTGATGATAGGTATCGTATCCTACTTCTTCTAAATCGTTATGTTTACCTGAAACACGTAAACATTTTTGAGAATCGGATATCCTGCTGTTTTTTGGAACTCCGTTACCTAAGAAATATTCTTTAAAAGGCGCCATTCCAGAATTTACAAACATTAATGTTGGGTCGTCCTTAGTTACCATTGGTGCAGAAGGAACAATTAAGTGAGCTTTTTCTTTGAAAAAGTTTAAAAAAGTAGCGCGAATATCTTGAGATTTCATAAAAAAAGAAGTTTCCAACAAGTTGGATTATGTTAAATTATTTTTAAAAAAAACTGCGAATAAAAAGCAGTTGTAAAACATTTTGTAAATTTGTGAGTTATTAAAAATGAAACTCAATATAAAAGCACAAAAATAGTCTATTTAGCAATATGGCAAAAGTAAAATATTATTACGATGCGGACACACTTTCTTACAGGAAAATTGCTGTAAAAAAGGGTGAATATTATAAGAAAACTGTTATTGGAGTTTTAGCTTTAGTATTATCTGCATTTATTGGTTTTATTGTGTTTAGCCAGTTTATAATGTCTCCTAGAGAGCGAGCTCAAAAAAGAGAACTAGAAAATTTAAAGTTACATTACGAGTTACTTTCTAAAAAAATGCAAGAAAGTTCGTCTATTTTAGCGCAATTACAAGAAAGAGATAACAATATTTATAGAACGTATTTTGAAGCAAATCCTATATCAGACGAGCAAAGAAAAGCTGGTTTTGGAGGTGTAAATAGATACAAGTATTTAGATGGTTTCGATAATTCTACCATGATTGCAAAAGTAACTAAAGACATAGATATACTTTCTAAACAATTGGTTGTGCAGTCTAAATCTTTAGATGAAATTGTAAATTTAGCAAAAGAAAAGGAGAAAATGTTAGCTTCAATTCCTGCTATTTTACCCGTAAAACTAGCAGATTTAACAAGAATGGCTTCTGGTTATAAATGGAGATATCATCCAATATTAAAAATTAGAAAATTCCATAAAGGAATGGACTTTACAGCTCCTGTAGGAACGCCAATTTTTGCTTCTGGTAATGGAGATGTAATTAGAGCACAAAGAAGTGCCACTTTTGGAAACGTGGTATATATAGATCATGGATATGGATATAAAACTATTTATGCCCATATGAGTAAAATAAAAGCCAAGAAAGGTGACAAGGTAAAACGTGGAGACTTAATTGGGTATGTAGGTAATACTGGTAGGTCAGTATCGGCACATTTACATTATGAAGTTCATAAAAATGATGTAGCTGTAAATCCTATTAATTTTTATTATGGAGATTTAACTCCAGAAGAGTTTGCTGCAATGCAAAAAGCTGCAGAAGAAGAAGGGCAGTCTTATGATTAACAAAGTTGTGTAACTGTTTAATTGTTGAATCGTTTAGATATGCTCACAATTACACAATTACACAATTACACAATTACACAAAAAAAAATGCACGTAGATTTACCCGAGAAAAGATATTATAAAATAGGTGAAGTTGCCAAAGCATTTGACGTAAATACTTCATTAGTTCGTTTTTGGGAAAAAGAATTTGATATTATTAAACCCAAAAAAAATGCGAAAGGAAATCGTTTGTTTACACAAGAAGATATTAAAAACTTTAAGTTAATATTTAACCTTGTAAAAGAACGAGGATTTACCTTAGATGGTGCTAAACAGAAACTTAAGAAAAATCCAGAAGGAATAGTTCACAACCTTGAAATTATTACCAGATTAGAAGGAGTGAAAGCAGAATTGATTAAAATTAAAAATCAATTGTAACATTTCTTTAGTTTGTATGTCTAACTTAATAGGATAGAAGCTAATATTCTTTTACAACCTGAAGAATATTAAGTAGTTTTGTAGTACAAAAATCAATCAATCAAAAAATTAAAATTTAGAAATTATGAAAAAATGGTTAATACCAGTAATAGTAATCCTTGTTGTTGTTTTCGGAGTATACAATTGGGGTAAAAACTTTAATAATGAAGCTGTTGTTTTACAAGAAGATGCAAAAACAACTTGGTCTAATGTAGAGAGCTCTTACCAACGTAGAAATGATTTAATTGGTAATCTGATTAAAACAGTACAAGGAGCAGCAGATTTTGAAAGAACTACTTTAACAGAAGTAATTGAAGCGAGAGCGAAAGCAACCTCTGTAAATATAAATGCAGGAGATTTAACAGCAGATAACATGGCGCAATTTCAACAAGCGCAATCTGGCCTAACAGGTGCATTATCTAAGTTATTAGTTTCTGTAGAACGTTATCCAGAATTAAAAGCGAATCAAAACTTTTTAGAATTACAAAGTCAGTTAGAAGGTACAGAGAACAGAATTAATGTTGCTAGAGATCGTTTTAATGAAGGTGTAAATAATTATAACAAACACATAAAAGTGTTTCCAAATTCGGTGTTAGCAGGAATGTTTAATTTTGATGAAATGGATCGTTATAAAGCAGATGCGGGATCTGAAAATGCACCAGATGTAGAGTTTAATTTCAACAATAAAAACTAATAATATGTCTAAAGTAGAAGCTTTTCTGTCTCCAGAAGAAGAACAAGAAATTATTTCTGCTATTAGAGTTGCAGAGAAAAAAACTTCTGGCGAAATACGAGTTCACATAGAGGCTTCTACAGAGAAGAATCATGATGAACGAGCGTTAGAAGTTTTTCATTTGCTAAAAATGAACAACACTAAAGATGATAATGCAGTGTTGATCTATGTTGCTGTAAAAGACAAGAAATTTGTTATTTATGGTGATAAAGGAATTAACAATGTAGTGCCAAAAGATTTTTGGGATACCACCAAAGATGTAATGCAAAATCATTTTAAGCAAGGTAACTTTAAACAAGGAATTGTTGACGGAATCTTAAAGGCAGGAAAAGAGTTAAGAACACATTTTCCTTGGCAAATTGATGATGTAGATGAACTTTCTAATGAGATTTCTAAAGGATGATATACAGTAAACAGTATTCAGTAAATAGTATTCAATTAGCAGTGTTTTTTAGAAAAATTACTTTTTTTATTGCGTTTTTATTCACGTTAAGTGTTTTTTCTCAGGGCTATCAAATACCAGAAATTCCAGAGTTTCAAACCAGTGTTTATGATTATACTAGTTTATTAACGGAGAGTCAAAAAACAAGTTTAGAAGGTAAGCTGGTTCGTTATTCAGATACTACTTCTACGCAAATTGTAGTAGCTATTATTCCATCCACCGAAGGTGAAAATATTAATTATTTAGCCGCTAATTGGGGAGAGAAATGGGGAATAGGTGATGCAAAAAAAGACAATGGTGTTTTAATGTTGTTGGCATTAAACGACAGAAAAATTGCCATTCAAGCTGGTAAAGGTACAGAACATCTTTTAACCGATTTTCAGGCAAAAAGAATTATTGAAAGAGTCATTATTCCTGAGTTTAAAAGAGGAGATTATTATAGTGGTTTAGACAAAGGGTCTGATTATATTTTTAGAACCTTAAACGGAGAGTTTAAAGGAAGTAGACAAAAAGACGCAGAAGGTTTTGATCCTGGAATTATTATTTTTATCATTATAGTAATCATCATTTTTATTTTAATTTCTAGAGGAAATAAAAATAATGGTAGTGGTGGTAGAGGTTTTAGAAGCGGGTCTATTGCAGGAGCTATTTTAGAAACTATTATTTTAAGTAACGCCGGTAGAGGTAGCGGAAGTTTTGGCGGTGGTTTTGGAAGTTCATCTGGAGGCGGAAGCTTCGGTGGAGGCGGCTTTGGAGGCGGTTTCGGCGGAGGTAGTTTTGGTGGAGGTGGCGCTTCTGGTGGCTGGTAAATTCCATTTTAATCTTTCTTGTTGGAAGAAAATCTAATTATAAAAAAATAAATTATAAACCCTTCAGAATAAAAAAGCTGAAGGGTTTTAATATTAAAATAAATAGTATTGTTGATGAAAGTAATAACTGTAATTTTTAGTTTTCTGTCTTTATTAAGTTGTCAGAATTTTGGTAGTTTAAAACTTATATCAGAATTATCAAAAGACTTAGAAGAGGTTTCTGGAGCAGAAGTAGTTGCCAATTCAGATTTTATTTGGATGCAAAACGATAGTGGAAATAAACCTAAAATTTACGGTGTTTCTGCTACCGGAAATATTGTTGAAGAGCTTACTATAAAAGAAAAAAACCACGATTGGGAAGACCTTGCATCCGACGAAGAAGGTAATCTTTACATTGGTGATTTTGGAAACAATGATAGTGAAAGAGAAAACCTTGTTATTTTAAAAGTAAAGCATGATGATTTAACAAGTTCTAAAAAAATAAAAGTAGAAAAAATTAAGTTTTCTTATCCGGAACAAAAGAAGTTTCCACCTAAAAAGAAAAAACTATTTTTTGATGCAGAATCTTTTTTCTATTATAATAATTCATTTTATGTGTTTACTAAAAGTAGGGTAGAAGGACAGTATGGTAAAACCTCTTTATACAAGGTTCCTGCTAAAGAAGGAAAACATGAAGCAGTATTTATTTCTGAATTTAATAATTGTAACGACAAGGAATGTTGGATTACTTCTGCAGATATTTCTGATGATGGAAGCAAAGTAGCATTATTGTCTCCAGCTGCTGTTTTAATTTTTACGGATTATAAAAACGATGATTTTTTATCAGGAAAATTAACCAAAATTCCATTAAATTCTTATTCTCAAAAAGAAGGAATTACTTTTAAAGACAATAATACTTTGCTAATTACGGATGAAAAATCAGATGGTGTTGGCGGTAATTTTTATGAACTTAAAATATAGTTTTATTTCTAAATTCCGTAACGTTCTTTTAATTTATCAAATAAATACGTAGTGTTTGTAATACCAACTGCTTCTGCAATTTGTTTTTTAGAAGCTAATGGATTTTCGGCTCTTAAATTTCGTGCTTTTTCTAAACGCGCTTCTTGTATTAATTGGTTTACAGTTTGGCCTAAAATACTTTTAACTTTACGGTTTAAGGTGCTTCTAGAAACTGCCATGTATTCTGCAATAGCATCAACAGAAAGTAGTGGTGAGTTTATGTTTTGGTTAATATAAGTCGTAATTTTTGTATTAAATTTATCTGCATACTCGTTGAGGTTTTTTAATTCTTCTGGAGATGTTTCCTTATCAAAATCTTTAACATTTTTATAGAGTGCTATACCGTTTTTAATATTAATTAAAAGCTCTTCTTCCATAAAAGGTTTGTGCAAATAACCATCTATACCAAGACGTAACATAGATAATTTACCTTGTTGGTCTGTTCTTGCTGTAAGTACTATAATAGGTGTTTTGTTCTGTTGCTTTTTTAATTCTTTAACCAAAGTTTCTCCATCCATTACAGGCATCATATAATCTGTTAGAATTAGATCGAAACTATTATTTTGAAGAATAGAGAGCGCATCTTTACCGTCTTCTGCTTCTGTAACGTTATAATTTTTTAAAACTTTTTTTAAGTAAATTCTCATTTGTTCATGATCATCTACTACAAGTATGTTTTGTTTTTTGTTTATAAATGTTGGTTTTGTTTGTTCATTAGTGCTAAAAGTATTTTGTGGTTCTATTTTAGGTTGATGAATGGCAGAGCTTACATAGTTTTTAGGAATTGAAATAGAAAAACAAGATCCTTTACCAATACTACTTTTTACATCGATAGAAAAATGATGTGCATTTACAATACTTTTAGTAAAAGCCAATCCTATGCCACTACCTTGGCTTTTTGTAATATCATTTTTTACTTGATAAAAGCGTTTAAATACATTTTCTCTTTCTTCTTTATGGATGCCAATACCAGAATCTATAACATTAATTGTAATGCCATCATCATTATTAAAAGTAGTGTTTATAGCAACGCTACCGTTAATAGATGTAAACTTTAAAGCATTGCTAAGTAAATTGCTAATTGCTTTAGAAAATAGGTTTTTATCTATTAGAATATTTGTTTTTAGCGTGTTGTTATTAAAGGTGAAATCAATGTTTTTTTTAGCAAAAAGACTTTGAAAATTAGTAAAATATTTTTCTAGAAAAGAATTTACATCAACAGGAATTCTAATAAGTTCGAATTGATCACTTTCCATTTTACTCAAATCCATAATACTATTAATAATATCTTGCATTTGTTGGCACTGTTCTTTAATAACGGTTGTTTTTTCTTTATTTTCTTTGTCTGATTCTTTAAAGGTTAATTGATTTGTATAGCCTTGAATAAGCGTTAAAGGTGTGCGTATTTCATGAGATAGGTTTACAAAGAAATGCGATTTAAACTCACTCAATTCTCGCAATTCTGCTTCTTGTTTTTCTAAGATAAATTTATCTGATAGTACTTTATCTCTTTCTAATGCTAAAAGCTTTTCATATACTAAATTATTCGATTTAAAATAGTTTACCAAAAGGTGTACTACAAGAAAAATACAAGCAGACTCTAAGATAATTAAACGATCTACATATTCTGTTGGGTAAACAACATATATGTAATAAGGTGTTAAAAAGATTAGAAAGCCAATTATTAACGCAAGGTATGATGAACTTTTTTTAGTGTAAAGAGTGCTCACAATAGGAGATAATAAAACAAAATAATACTCTACATAATGGCCCGGAGAAATAATTAGCGAAGCATATGAATTAGCAATAACAAAAACACTTAAAAAGTAGAAACGACCCCATTTAAAGTGAAGGTTTTTATTAAGAAAAAGGATTAGTATGAGAGAAATGAGTATAAAAAAATGCGTAAAGAAAAATCTAATATCAATAAAAGCGAACGTAATAGTTTTGTGATTGATAACCTCTAGAACGATACTTACAATGAGCTCTAAACTAACAAAAATTAAAACAACAATTCCCCAAATTACACAAAAGGTATTTAATAAACGTATTCTTTTGTTAAGGCTGTTTGTATGCCTTTTTTGGATTCCTAAATTAAGTAAACTTTCATATTTCTCTTTCATAAAAAACGAAACAATATTGGTTTTAGATAAAAAAAGTAACAAGCATTAGATGCTTTATAAATACTTTTTTTTGTAAATATATCTTTTTTGAGGTAATTAAGTAGCTGTAAATAACCTTTTGACTCAAATGGTTAGTATTTGACTCAAATAGTTACTTTGTGATTAGAATAGAAGAATTTTGAATGATGTAAATACTTGTTTAGCAATAGTTTTGTGGTAAACATTTTAATAAAATAATATATTATGAAAACACAAATACTTTTAATATTTACTTTAATAACTACCTTAAGTTATGCACAAACAAGAATAGCATCGGGTATTAACGGGCCAGTAGGAATACAGGTAATAGATGATTATGTTTATACTCTGAATAATTCATCTTTAATAAGATATAATAAGAGTGAGGTTTCTACGAGTTATGAACTAGTTTCAAATATTAGTTCATCTACTAACGGCTATAATCTTTGGAGGGAAGGAAATTATCTTTTTATGCCTTTTACAGGTATTAAAGGGGTTAATGTATCAGGAGTTATACCTACAATACCTATTCAGCAGATTAATGTAACAAGTACCATATCTACAGTATTTCATTATAATAACGAGTTGTATTATACAGGTAGTAATCCTTCTAACTCTTCGCAACATGAATTACGTAAAGTTACAGGGATAAACTCTAGTGTATTTGTAGCATCACTACCTGTTGCTCATCAAAATATTACAGATGTTACTTTAGATGGTTCTACCTTATATTTTGTATTTAACAATTTGAGTACTGGAAAGATCTATAAAATTGATTTATCAGCAACTACACCAGCTGCACAAATAGTAAAGAGTGGGTTGCCTGCGCCTTGGGGAATTCATTTTGTAGATGATTACTTATATTTTACTTCAAACTTAACTAATGGTCAGATACGTAAAATACATAAGTCTGGTGCTGGTAGCGTATATTATATTGGTCAACCTATACAAAGTCCAAGAGGAATAGATATAGACGGGCAAGACATTTACGTTGCATCTGTTGGTAGTTCATTACAAGGTATTTATAAATATACAGATGCTAATTTAACCCCAAATTGTGTAGCTCCAAGTAATGTTTTTAAAACAATAGATGATGAAACGACAACAACTATAAGTTGGAATGGTGTGTATGGAGCACTTTCTTACGATGTTACTTATGTAAATGCTGGCGATGATGTAAGTACAGGAACAACAATAACTGGTATTACTACAACAAGTACGGTGTTAAGTGGTTTAACAAACGGTAATGAATATGATGTTTATGTAAAAACAAATTGTACAAGTGCAACAACATCTGATTATTCTAATTATATAAATTTTACACAGCTAATCTCATCGCAGAGACCAATAATATATGTAGATTATACGGCATCAGGATCTAATGATGGATCTTCTTGGGCAGATGCTTTTACAGATTTACAAGATGCTTTAACTACTGTAAGTGAGGGTTCTAAAATTTGGATAGCTAAAGGTACTTATAAAGCATCAGCAAGTAATCGTGATGCAACTTTTGATATTTTAAAAGAAAATGTAAGTATTTATGGAGGTTTTGCAGGTACAGAAAATTCTATAGAAGATAGAGTTTTAGGAACAAACGCAACTATTTTATCAGGAGATTTAAATAATAATGATGTAAATGTTTCCGATTTTCCTTCTAATTATGGTAATTCTACACGTAATGGAGATAATAGTTATCACCTTATAAATATTACAGCAACTGGAGAAAGTTTATTGTTAGATGGTTTAACTATAAGTGATGCACATACAAATGTAAGTGCAACAGAAACTGGTGGTGCTATTATAAAAGATAAGTCAATATATAATCTTACACTTAAAAACTGTATTATTAAAGATAATGTAAGTAGAAATACAAATGCAGGACTTTTAGCTGAATTTGAACTAAATAATCCAACGGGTCAAAGAGCATCTTTAGTAATTGAAAATTGTCAGTTTATAAATAATATGTCTAGAGAAGGATCTGGGATTTATATGCATGCAAAAATTGATACAAATGTAGATGTAACCATTACAAATACTTTATTTGACTCTAATGTTGCAGCAGACTTAAGTGATAGTAATAAAGGTTATGGAGCTAGTGTTGCTTGGATAAGAAGTATTGGTGCTAATGCAGATGTAAATGTAAATATTGTAAATAATACTTATGTAAATAATATTGAAAATACTACAACATTTATCGCAGGTAAAGGCTCTACTTTAGCAATTTCTAAAAGTGGTCCGAGTGATGGTGCTATTAATGCAACAATTTCTAATTCTATTTTTTGGGGTAATAAAGATCTAACAACTACAGGCAACGTGGTAAACTCAGTAAATGCCCTTAACGAATCTTTACCAAACTCTTTAGCCATTTATAATTCAATAGACGAACGTAATTTTATAGGTAATGCTATCACACATAAAGCAAGTATAAATTATAGCAACCCATTGTTTGTAAATGCAGCAAATAGTAATTTTACCTTACAAACAGGTTCTCCAGCAATAAATACAGGAGATAACACTAAAATACCAACAAGTATTACTAAAGATTTACTAGGTAACCAACGTATTTTTGACACCACAGTAGATATGGGTGTTTATGAGTTTGGATCAAGTGTTTTAGGTGTAAATGATAACTTTAATGTGTTTAAAAGTGATGTAACTGTTTACCCAAATCCAACAGTTTCAAATTTAAATATTAAAATGGATAGCAATTTAAAACGTGCAATAGTATATTCTGTTTTAGGAAATAAAGTTTTAGAAACTACTTCTAAAAAGATAACAACATCAAACTTAAAAAGTGGTCTTTATTTAATTAAAATAGAAGACGAAAACGGAACTGTTTCTACAAAAAAGTTCATAAAAAAGTAGAAATTTAGTTAGAGTGTTTTTTAATCTCGCAAGTACATTGCTTGCGAGGTTTTATTAAAACAAAACCTAATAATAGATGAATCTCAAAAAAAAAAGAGATACGTATAATTACAAATAGCGAAACAAGAGTAAATTATTCTTTTAGTTATACTTAGAAATATGATTCTAACGATGGAGTTTAAAAAACTTCTTTTTATAGAGCAAAGTCAAGTTGTGGTAGCAGTTTTATCATAAATTAATAGAATCTGATAAAGAAAGTAGATTTTTTGTTTAAATCTCGTAGGTGTAATTCTTACGAGATTTTTTTTTTAGATAAAAACGATTACATGAAGATTTGAATTAGAAAATTCGATTACGTATAAGTTAAAAAAAAACGAACTTTTAATATACAAAATGCTTAAAAACAGTTAATTGAGGGGGTTCTGTGGCTTTTAGTGGAGTGTCTTAAATCTTTTTAGTAGCTACTAGTAATCTATTCCTTTATAAAGTTTGAGTTTGATGGAACTTATTTAATATCCTCTAAAGGAGCAGGTAATTGATATTTTATAATCAAGATTAATATCGTTTTGAATGATGAAATTTCTTTTATAATAACTAGAAAAATACACGCTACTAATTAAAAAATCATCATTAAGTATTATAAATATTGACTGCTTTTAGAGTTCATTATAAAATATATTTAATTGTTTTTTAGATAAAAAAAGCAAATGATTTAAAAGGATGTTTTTTGATGTAAATAGTTGAGTTTTGACTCAAATAGATGTTTTTTGAATGAGGTAAATAGCTGTTTACTAATAGATTTGTAGCTATAAAATAAAAACACTTTATAATGAAAAATTTTAAAAAAACACAATTAATTAGAGTATCAAAATTAGTATTAATAGCCATTACAATGGTATTTATTTCTTGTTCAAGTAATGAAGATAATATGTCTATTAAAGTACAAAGTATTACTGCTGCAAATTTTCAGTCAATTACAAGTTCTAGTGATAATGGATACTCGAATATTCAGATAGGAGAGTCTATGAATAATAATTTTAAACCTATTATTAAAGTTGAAAATTACAATACTGCATACAATTATACTATTGTATTAAAAGGAGATTATCTTGATAATGAATATAGCGCAGCTTTAACTTTTGATGAAACGAATGATGAAGGAGAAGCTATTTTAAAATTTGATATGACAGAATTTGATGCCGTTCCAGATACTTATCAAGCTTATATTTTAGAAGAAGATAGTAATACCGAAATAAAAATAGAGAACCTATCTAGTGAAGGCGAAAAAGTATATTATGTGTATGATACTGATCATTCAGAATACTTATATGATTTATTTTTTAAAGTATCCGATTCAGATTATAGTATTCCTAGTAGTATAAGCAAATCGGCTAAAATTGCTATAGGATACCCTTTTAGCCCTAATTATTCATCAGGTCTTAAACTAGAAATGGTTGTACGTGATACAGATTTTAATGAATTAGGTAGAGTAGATATTCATACAACTGGAGGTTCTGGATATACAAATATTTTTTATGGTTCAGATTTAAGTTTTATAACAGAAAGAGGAGATTATATTTTTCAAGTAGAAGGGATACCTAAAACAGCAGAAAGTACAAAAACATTAAGAAAAAGTACTTATAAAACTATGACGGTAACTGTAAGTGGTATCGTTTTAAATTAAACAACGTTTACCGTATCGCAAGCTGTAATCTAAAAATTGACTCATAAAAATAATACAAAATGAAAAATATAATAGTATCAGTTATTTTACTTTTTGTGGCAACGATAGCACAGGGGCAACAAAGTTTATATGAAGCTTTACAAGCCAATGGAGAAACAGCGATATACGAAGGTTTTTTTGGATTAGAAGCCAATGGAGACGGAACGTATAATTTTACAGAATCAGCACCAGCTGTAAACATAACAGTTATTAAGCTACCTACAGGGCAACCTGTAGGTTTTAATGCGAAATCTATTACTGAAACTTACGGAGATTTTAGCGAAACAGAATTAAGTGATGGTGTTATATCAGATAGTTACCCAAACCTAATTTATATAAAGCATCAGCAAACAAAAAAAGGTTACATGGCAATAGACGATTTATTTTTGGTATTAGAACGTCTACCAAAAATAGGGAATCCTACGGTAAATAATATCACTAAAGTATATGTTATGGTTAAGGATCGTCCTGAAGTAAAAGAAACTAAGAAAAATAATAGAGGTGGTTTTTTTGCAAGAATGAAAGCAAAAATAGAAGCAGCATCGGTTCATATCAATACGCCTGCATCTAGGTACTTAAGAACGGTAGATATAGATCAGAAATTTAACGACTATGTTTCAGTTATGAAATTAAAACAAACGAATACTTTAACATCAAAAGATAGTGTAGCTATTGCAACTATTAAAAGAGCAAGAGAAAAGAGAGGTGAATAAATAAGAAGGTATCAGTATTAGTTGATAAATGATTAAAAGTTCCTTAACGCTCGTATGGAGAGTTGTGAAGTAATTATTTACAATAAAAATGTTATTATAAATTAACATTATCTAAAATAATTTAAAATGAAATATATAAAATATTACAAGTTAGAGCTAATGGTCTTTTTATTGTATACTCTCATATTCTTACTCTTAATAATGTTTTAATTGTTGCTGTAAGAATTCTAAAAAATGAGGTTGTTTAAAAAGTAAGTTTTTTGTGAATCTGAATTTATTTCAGATTCACAAGATTTAATCCTTTTTAGTCAGCCTCATTTTTTTATAAAGTTAGAAACTTATAAATTAACAACCCCCAACCTAAAACTAAACATAGTCCTCCTAACGGTGTAATTGGTCCTAAAAATTTTAGTTTTTTATTATTGGCAGAAGAAATTACTAAACCATAAATAGAAAATGAAAATAAAATAATTCCAATTATAAAAAAGTTAATAATGTAGTTGTCTATTGTAATTTGGTGGTTTAACTGAAAACCCAAAACAAGTAATACAATGGCATGATACATTTGGTATTTAACACCTGTTTCAAAACTTTGTAGTTGGTCTGTGTTTAGTTTTTTCTTTAAAAGGTGCGCACCAAACGCACCAAAAATTACGGCTGACATTCCAAAAAATGCTCCTGAAATTAATGCTATTTTATTCATAGTTATTAAAAGTTGAATCCTAAATTAACAGTTGCTCTTACGCCATCATCCCCATTAAATACAGCTACATTTGCAACCAACATATTTGCTGCGTTAAAGAAAATACCACCTCCAGCAGAAGTGTTAAATTTAGTGTTGTTAAACGTGGTGTTTTGTTGTCCCCAAACAGTTCCGTAATCAAAACCTCCATAAATACCAATGTTTAGAGGCACAATACTTGTTTTAACTTTGCTTAAAAGTAAACGAAGGTCTGTAGATTGATACACTGAATTTTTCCCTGTAAAACGTTCGTTTCTATACGCTCTTAAACCATCATTTCCACCAATACTTGCTGCTTGATACAACTCATAAGAATCGCCAAAATTATAATGTCCTTTTACTTTGGATGCAAGTACTAGTTTTCCGCTAGAAACCAATTTATAATCAAAAGAAATAGCTGGTATTAAATATCCAAAGTGGTTGCTGTTTTTAAGGTTAGAGGTATATCCTACTTTTAAGGATGTTTTCATTCCCATTGTTGGAAAAGCAGTATTGTCTGCGTTTTCAAACTGATAACCAGCTTCTGTATTTATAAATTGTTGATTGTTAAAAATGGCATTATTTGATGCGAAAGTATCACTTATAAACCTGTTAGATGTTTGTTCTACTTTAAAATTCTGAAAATTTACACCTACTTTTATTGTTCCATCCAAGTCTCCTTTCCACTGTATAAAAGTACCTGCACTTAATTCTTTTATTCTAAGTCTGTTGTATTCTTCGTCTTTAATTTCATGAGGTGCATTTAGGTTTATAGAGTTATTCCCTAAACCAAAATAATTCATAGCAAAATTAGGACTTGTAAAACGTGCTTTTACACCGAGGTTCCAGTTTTTTATAACGTTTGCAAATTCACTAGAATAATCAAATTCAAAACCACTAGTTGCAAAATAGTAGGCCGCATTTAAGGTATGTTGAGAAGTAAATGGGTTTCTCTCAAAACCAAAAGAAGTATATACATTAGAAACACCCAATTTAACACCGTCGTCTGCATTAAAACCAATGGTTGGAGATATAATAAACTGATTGTTTTTAAGCTTCGTGTAATCGTACACGTTCGTTTCGTAATTATCGGTTAACTTTTTATTCCCTTTGTTTGTTACAAACGTATTTTTCTTAGATTTAAAATCATATATTTTTACTTTTTTACCGTTTAAAATATTATAAACATCGTTGTTTTGACCGCCAATAATCCTAACTTTTATTAAGTTTTTAGCTTCGCCTTTTACAACAAAAGTATCATCATCATCTAAACCATAAATCCAGATTTCTTTGGTGTCAGATTTCTTGTAAGTTCGTTCATGAAAAATGGTTCCTTTTTCGCCTTTTATAATTCTATATCCAGTTATTTTTGTACCTCCGTTAGGGATTCTTTCAATATCAAACCAATCATCTTTATGAGTACCTTTTATAACTTGAAATTTATTTAAATGTTGAAAATAAGCATCAGAAATTTTTTGTAAATTCTTTCTTCTTCCTTGTAGTTTTGTTTTTATTTCTAATACAGTGTGATCTCTTACTTCGTCTGGGAAATTAGTAAAAGCATCTTCTATTACTGCATCTGTAAGGTTGGTGGTTATTAACTTTACTTGTGCATCCCAATCGTTTTTAGTTGCCGTTGTAATTAATGCCATGTCTAAAGGATACGGAGATAAATTAAACCATTTTGGGCTGCTGATATCTTCCTTATACGATTGCATTGCACGCAATGCAGGTATTAATTTTGTGGTAATATTTAATAAAAAACCATCACCAAAAACAGCAAAAGCTTGATCTCTATCTCTAGGAACTGGTCTGTAAATGGTCTGTTCACCTTCTTTAAAAATAGCCCATCTCCATTGGTCTTGGTGTCTGTCCCAATCTCCAATTAACATGTCGAATAAGCGTGCTTTTATATATGCATTTTCGTCTAAAATATGATGTTCATTTTTACTTAATTTCTTTAATAAATCATCGGTACTAATTATTTCATCTGCAAACCCAAAACTTTCTTTGTCTCCATGACCAGAAGCAGCTCTTTCTTCAATCATGTATAATTCACCACCAAATTCATCATTAAAATTACCCAACTTATCTTGTTTAGGAACGTAGTATAAAACAGGGTTTGTGTGATAAACACCAATGGCATCAGACAATTTACCAATAGTAAATGGTGCATACGGATGCGAACCTGTAAAAACATCACTTAACAAACCTTCTGTGGCGGTATTATTAAATTGACCCTCTATATATTGGTCTTTAAAAGCGACTGCCTGTAAATATTGTACCGCATTTTTACGTAAGGCACGCATTACGTATTCTCTACCTTCTGAATCTTCAAGTCTTAATGATTTAGATTGATGTCCGCCACCTTTTCTAACAGGCTTTAATCCGCCAAAAAGAGTGTCTAAATCTACCGTCGGTGCAATTACTTCTGTACCAAAATATTTTCTATAACGTTCTCCCCATAAAAAACGATAAATACCACTTTTTTCAACTTCCTCTTTGGTGTAAATAGATGCTTTTTTTTCTGTTATATTAGTATTCGTAAACGGAGCAAAGTTGGTGTTTTCATTCGCTGGTAAAACTTCTGTGGCGTACACAACTTTGTTATCTTTTACGGTATAAAAAGCAACGTTAGACGAACCATCTTCATAAACATCTAACTTAGCAAAACCTTGCGCTCCATAGGTGAATTTTGCGTTTCCGGTTAATTTTGTAGCCATTGTTTTAGAACCAGAACCACTTATTATTTGCGGTAAATTATCTTCTACAATATATTGTAGGTTGTGGTCGTGTCCAGAAACAAAAATTGTTTTATCATTTTCTTGAGAGAGTGTGATAACACGTTTTCTAAGCTCGTTATATTTTTTATTCTGAATATCGGTATTTGTAAGTCCGGTTGTTTCTCTAATTAAATTTTTAAGAGAACCTAAAACAGGTAAAGGGCTCATGTGGCTTTTAAAAGAATAGTGTCCGCCATGAGAACCGTTTGTAAACATTGGATGGTGTAATGCCACAATCGTTGTTTTTCCTCTTGCCTTTTTGATGAGTCCTTCAAATTCATCAAAGAATTTTTCTCTTGTTTTAATTTCACATTCATCATTTATGGTTGGGTGATTGTCCCAGTTTGTTACATACCAATGCGTATCAACAATAATTAAAACAATGTCTTCAGAAATTTTAACTTTTTCTAATGGACAACCATTATTCGGTAAAAAAGCTGATTTCCCTAATGCCTTTTCAACTAGTTTTTCTTCTCTTTTTAATCCATCTAAACCATGATACCAATCGTGATTTCCTGGAATAAATATAGAATTTCCTTTAAATTGTTTTGCAACATTTGTTTGCGCTTCAATTCTTCTTTTTGCCAAAGGATATTTTTTAGAATCTTTATCTGGTATCCCAGTTTCATAGACATTATCACCTAAAAAAAGTAAAGTAGCTTCTTCTGATGCATTTTCAATATGCTTTTTTAAATATTTTAAAGCAGGTGAATCTTCTTCTAATGTAGAGTTTCCTGCGTCTCCAATTAAATAAAAAGTGTGTTCAATTTTAGAACTATCCTTTTTAATCACGCTAGATTGGTTGTCTGCTATTTGTTTTTTTATGGTTGCGCAGGCAGAAATGCATAAAAAAAGTAAAAAGAATATGGAGTATCTGAGTAGTTTCATAAGTGCTAAAATAACTATTTTAAAATTGAGTTTTTATATCGTTGCAAGTCTTCTCTGGTATCTATGTCTAAGAAGTTTGTTTTTATTGTAGAAAAAAGAACTTCGTTTTTCTTATTGTTGATGAATTCTTTTGCGCCTTTGTCTCCTTTTATCAGAAATAAATTAGAAAAATACTTTTTAGGAAAAATCGCAGGAACACCTAATTTTTTACCATAGTTAGAGGCAATGATTTTATCTTTATTTTGTTTAAATAAATGAAGCATATCTTCAATATAAGCAACATCAATGGCTGGTTGATCCGCTAATAAGATAAAAAGACCTTCATAATGGAAATCTTTATCCTTAAAATACTGAATGCCAGAAACGATGCTTGAACTTAATCCGTCTTCAAAATTGGTGTTCTCAATAAATTGAACGTTTTTAGAACTTATTTCTGATTTAATTTTATCCGAATTTGCGCCTAAAACACAAAAAATATTTGATGTAGAAATACGTTCTATTTTTTCTAAAGTGAGTTCTAAAAGTGTTTTATGATTTACTTTTTCTAACTGTTTTATGCTATTCATTCTAGATGATTTGCCTGCAGCCAAAACTAAAATAGCAATGTTTTCCATAAATTTAGGTATGAATTTTTCCCGCCAGTTTCCTTAAAGAAAAAGGCTCTTTTTTTCTAATTATAGAGAGTATTTCCGCGACAATAGAAACGGCAATTTCTTCTGGAGTTTCTGCACCAATATGCAAACCTGCAGGTGTATAAATAGTTTCTAAAAATTCATCAGAAATATCTGGTACAAATTCAAAAAGCTCGTTAAACAATCGTTCTCTTCTGTTTGGTGCACCTAAAATACCAATATATTTTGGTGTATATTCAGACAGTTTTATAACGTATTTTAAATCTTGTACGTAACTATGATTCATGATTACAATAGCCGTATTTTCTTCAATATTTGTAAATTGAACGGTTTCTGCAGAATCACCATTTACCGAATTTGCTCCCGGAAAATCTTTTAATTCTTTAGAATCCTTATTACAGGTTATCACATCAATTTCCCAACCTAATGTTGCGGCTACTTTACAGAGTTTAACAGCGTCGTGTTCGCCTCCAATTATAATCAACCTAAAACTAGGTTGTACTATTTGAGAGAAAATTATAAGGTCTTTTTTATACTGATGATTAAATCCTTCAGAAAACGTAAATTGTTTTTTATTGTGAAAAGTAATTATAGAACCAAAATTACCAAAAGCTTCATTTTCATCGGTAAAGTAACTTGCAATATGTATGGTTTCTCTATCTGAATTTGCTTTCGAAAAATGAGTAAGAAATTCATCCGTAATAAAAAAAGGTTCTATTAGAACATATAGAATACCTTCACAACCTAATTTATATCTACCGTCGTATGTAATTACTTTTGGTTTGTTATCAGAAAAAACACTTTTAGATCTGTGCTTAATTTCTTTTTCTACACAACCACCACTCACGGCTCCAACAGAACTCAAATCTTCAGAAATTAACATGCGTACACCTGGTTTTCTGTAAGAAGAACCCTCTAAATGTACCACGGTTGCCAATACATTTTTCAACCCTTTTTGTTGGTTGATGACCGCCTGATTTATAATTTCTTTAAGTTCGTGATTCATTAATAAATACTATAATTTAGGTTTAAATATAAAACTTTTGTTGCTTCTTTTTTTAAGTATACTAAAAATATGGAGCAATTTTGTCTTTGTAAAAACAATATTAACTTAAAATGAATAACCAATTGCAAAGTTAAATACAGGTTCGTCTGCTCTAAAATCCCATCGTTTATCTTCTTCTAAAGAAGGATCATGAAAAGGAGCAGCCAAATCAAAACGAATTACAAAACCTTGTACATCTATTCGCAAACCAAAACCAGCTCCCATACCTAATTCATTTATAAAATTTGACGTAAACTTATCTGTAACATTACCGTCTTCATCATTAAAATCTGAATTAGAAACAGTATTCCAAACATTTCCTGCATCTACAAAAACGGCACCTTTAAGAATAGAAACAATTGGAAAACGATATTCTAAATTGGCTTCTAAACGTACGTTACCTGTTTTATCAAAATAAGAACTATCATCGTCTGTATTATTTCCGTCATAAGTTCCCGGTCCTAAAGATCTTATGCTAAATGCTCTTACACTATAAGGTCCACCAGAATAATATTGTTTTACAAACGGAATAACCTCAGAATTACCATAAGCATAACCATAACCAGCAAATAATCTGGTAGCAATTGTTTGTTCATTCTTGTTACCAAAATTATAATGATACCTAAAATCAACATCCGCTTTAGCGTATTGTGCATATTCTAAACCTAAAAACTCATTGGCTTCATCTGTTTCTTTATCAAACAAACTAATAGAATTACCTGCAACGTCTAAGGTAGATTGCAAGTAAAGTTGATGTTTTTTAGTGGAACTCAACATTTCATTATAGGTAAAAGAAAAGGTAAGTCCGCTAATAAATTGCTGATCAAAACTACTTTCTAAATAAGAATTGTTGTCTAAAATTTCTTGAAACTCATCTGTAGTATTAGATAAACGTGTATAATTTACAGAAATAGGATTGAACTCATACGTAATATATTTATTAGCATTCCATGTATACCCAAAAAGGGCAGTACCCGATAAAAGTGTATACAGTTGACTTCTATTTAAATATGTGGCGCTTAAACTTGTTTTTGTTTTCGGAATAGAATAATCGAAAAAATCTTTATTGATAGCAAATGGAGAAATAACTCTAGGAAAACTAAGTTCTCCTTTTAAACCTAATTCTAAACTGGTTAAACCAGAATTATTACTGCTAGATATTTGTGTTTCGTAACCAATATTTGTACTAATACTTAACGTTTCTCCTCCTTTAAATAAATTTCGATTACTATACGTTATTGCTAATTTTGGACCTGCAAAATTATTAGATTTTGTAACCGCTTGCAATTCTGCACGTATGGCGCGTTTTGTTAAAGGTGATAAAAAAATATTGGCTTCTAAACTACCAATAGTATCTGTAAGTGCGTCTTTAATTTCTTTATATTGAATGTTTACAAACTTATATGTACCAATTGAAGAAAGTCTTCTAGCAGTGTTTTTAGACGTTAATGGGTTATAAAAATCATCTTCTTTTAGGGTGATAAAATCGTCTAAATATTTAGGCTCGAAAAACACGGTATCTTGATGATATGTTTTTTCTTTAAAACGAATATTCTTTACTTCTGTAGAATCATTTAAATTATAATTCGGATAAATATTGATTTTATTAATTTTATATGGAACCGTAGATTTTTTTGGAACCTTTGCTTTTAGTTTTAAAAATAAATCGAACTTTTTTGTGTTACGTCTATTTGTATCAGCTTCAAAAAGTAAAAAATCTGAATTAAAATTATAATATCCTTTTTGCTTTAATTCTGTATCTAATCGTGCTCTTTCTAATTTTAAAATACCCAAATCGAAACGCGTATCTTCTTTAATGATACTTGTTTTAGTTAATTCTTTTACATCTCTATAAATAGGCGAAACCATACTGTCTATTTTGTAGGTTGCTATTTTATAAGGAGCAGGTATTTTTAAATTATATGTTATAGAAGCTTCTTTATCTTCTTCTTTAAAGTTAGAACTAACGCTGCTATAGAAAAAACCATAATTTTCCAATTTATTGATTAGGATTTTTTTGTTTTCTAATTCATTTATATCTGATTGATAAACAGGTTTTTGTCCTATTTTCCTGTACAGCCATTTGTTTAAGAAATTGGTTTTTTCTTGCTGATTTTTATAGTAATAATACAAACCAAGATGCATACCAAGAAACTTTGTATTGGGTTGTTTACTCAATACAGAAGACAAATCTGTTTTTAGTTCTGCTACTTTTTCTACAATAGAATCTGCTTCTATTTCTATGGTAGCACCAGTATACAAACGCTTGTTTTCTGGAATGTGTTTTTTGATACCACAAGCGTACATAAACACGAATAGGACTATTAAAAAAAGGTGTTTTTTATAGATTTTTTTCAACATTTATTTACTTTTTATTATCAGAATTTTCAACTTTATTATCCTCTTTATCCTCTTTATCCTCTTTATCCTCTTTATCCTCTTTATCCTCTTTATTGTCTTTGGTTTTTACGTTTTTATTGTCTTTTTTAGAACGTAAAATAGAATCCCAAAGTTGCTGAAATTCATTAAATTCTTTAGTGAAAATTAATGCAATTCCGCTAACAATAGTTTGTCCGTCAATTACATTTTCAAATTCATTTTTTCTAAAACCTTTTAAACTATATCTACCGTCTTCTGTAATTCTATATTCTAAACTTACGTTACCAATTAAAGGAGATTCTTCACCTGTTTGGCTACTTCCTTGTATGTCTACTTCGCTACCAACTCTTACGGTTAAACGATCGTTAAATAACTTTTTCTGTGCAGCAATATCTAATTGAGTTCTATCGGTTGGTGTATCGCCTTGGTAATCTGTAAAACTGTTTAAACCAAAATCTAATTGAATACCAGAGTTTCCTAAAAGTTTATCAGAAAAAGAATTTAATTGCCCAGAAACGGCATCATTTAAATTGTTTTTTGCAATAGAAGCAAAACCACCAGAACTTCCGTCGCTGCCAGAATCTGGATAAAACCTACTTAAAACTAATAAAGAAAAAACTTGTTTATTTAATTGCTCTTCTTGTTGATTAATCTGTTGCACACGATCGTAAACCTGACCGCTAATAGCTCCTTGGTGATCTTCTGGCATGTCTAAATTAAAAGATATTTTTGGTTGTAACAATTCGCCAGCAATATTTAAATACACATTAAAAGGCAGTACTTGTTTGTATTTGTTTTGTACAGATGAATCTTCGCCAGAAATTTGAGATGCCATTAAATCTGAAGCAGATGTTTTTAAAGTATACATTGTTTGTATGTCTAACTTTGCATCAAGAGGATCTCCTGCCCAAGAAATACGACTACCAGGAACCAAAACAAATTTTCTATCTACAACATTGTATAAATTTAGTTCATATTGTCCCTTAGAAACTTCAAAAGCACCAGTTAAAGATAAATCTCCATTTGGGTTCATTAGCAATATGAAATCTCCATCACCAGAAACATTAAAATTATCACCAGTTTCTTCATCAATAATAACGGTTACTGCAGCTTGTTTATCAATTTTTAAAAGTGCCTTTACATCAAAACCTGTAATTGTTGCAGTTTCTTCTTCTTGTTGCGTTAAAATAGCGTCTGGGTTTTCTCTATTTACAAAAGAAACAATACCATCTCTTTCTTCTATATTTGTGTAACTAGCAGGTAAAACGTAGGTAATATCTGTGTCTGAACCTACTACTAATTTAGTGTCTAATTTAGGAATTTGTAAGTCTCCAGTTAGTTTTGCATCTGCATTAAAAGAAACTTTTCCGTAAAGAGTTTCGTTGTCTCTTCTTGTAGCATTTAGCACGCTAAAATTCTTTGCTTTAATATCTAAATTAAATGTAGGGTTTATAAAGCTTTTGGTTTTTATAGCACCAGAAAATACTAGCGAATTGTTTTGTGCATCTAAAATGGTAAAGTTAGACATGCTTAAACCGCTGTTATCAATATTTAAAGTTTCGTCTTGTAACTTAAATTTAGCGTTTAGCTTGGCAACATTAAAAGCTGCATTTGTAAAATGTAAATTTCCTTTATAAACAGGTTCAGAAGTTTGACCTGTTATTTTAAATTCTCCAGAAAAACTACCCGAAGTTTCTTTAATTTCTCCTAAAGAAAGTGTATTTAAGGTTTTCATTTTAAAAGAATTAATTAGCAAATCTAAATTTAGATTGGCATCATTATTTTCTGCTAAATAATCTCCTTTAATGTCTAAATCTACATCGCCTTCTTTTAAAGATGCATTAAAATCATATTTTCCGTTTTCTAAAGATTTTGCATCAATACTTAATTTACCAAAGTTTGTTTTTAATACTTGTAATTGACTAATGCTTAAATCGGCAATAATACCAGTGTTTCCAAAAGGTTGTTCTAGAATAAATTTTCCATTTAAAACTCCTGTTGTAATCTCCTTTTCTGGACTTAAATAATTAAAAATTTCATCAATTTTAAAATTCTCATAATTTAGAGCAATATGATCTTTAGAAATATTAGAAACTTTATCTGTAATTTCTATAAATTGATTTTCAAAACTGATTTTAAAATCGGAAAATGATAATTTATCATTCTCAAAAAGAATAGCATTGGTTTTAGGTATTTTCCAATTATTACTATTTAATAATAAGCTATCATTTTTTATTGTAAATTTTAATTGATTGTTCTCTTTTGTAATAAGAGAGTTTATATTCATTAATTTTTCTCCTTCGTAAAAACTTAAAAAATTAAGCGATAATTCTTTGTCTTTCTGGTTTCCTTTGATAATGGTTTTTGGCACATTTAAAGGACCTGCTGTTATGTTTTTAAAACCTAAATTAAAATTGAAATCTTCTTTGTTTGTATTCATAGAAAAAGACAAACTGTCTAATTCATTATTACTAAAGTTAATGTGTGGTGCTGTAATATTAGCTGTTAAGAGTTGTTTTTTCTCTTTAAAATCTACATCAATATTTACGGTGTCTAAATCTTTTAAATTGACTAGAAAAACCTCGTTTAAAAGTGGTGTTTGAGAAATTTTACCTTTTAAAATTAAATTTACAGGGTTTGTGATGGTGTCTAAAACAATACTATCCTTATAAAAATAACTAGAAACATGACGTTGCAATGCTGTGCTAAATGTTTGCGGATCTGTGTTTGATTCTAAGTTTAAATCTATCATTTTATTGTTGATAGAAACAGCTGTGGTGTCTTTGTCTACAAACGCGTTAGCGGATAAAGAACCTAATAAATAAGTTTGATTATTATATACAACAACTCCGTTTTTTATATTACTTTTTACGGCGTATTTTTCTAAATTCCCTGTAAAATCTAAAGAAAGTTCCATAGCAGATTTTACATTACGTTCCATTAAACCAAGCGCTTGTAAGTCTACGCCAATTAGGTTTAGATTTAAAGTTGCTTTTGTATTTATAGAATCTAAATCTACAATTCCGTTTAAGTCTACATTTAGATTTTTGTCTTTATAAGTTGATGTAATTTTACCTTTGCTATTTTTTAAAATTCCATTGATATTTAAATCTGTAATAGTGTAATTTTCTAATTGAAATTTAGAAATATTTGTTGATAATTTGGCGTCTAAATCTTCAAGATTTTTACCATTCCCAGAAGAGTTTAAGGTAACACTTAATTGACCAAAATTAGGGTTTATTAAAAGTGAACCAATATTATATTTATCAATATTTAGATCTATATCATAACTAATTTTTGCTTCGTTTTTAAAGCTTCCTTTAATAGTTGCAAGACCTTGTGTTGTGTTTATTTTTGTAGTTGTTGATATGTTATTTAAAGTACCATCTACGTTACTTGTAATCAAAATATCTTCGGGTAAATGAATGCCAAATTCTTTTTCGTCTACAATTTGTAAAAGATCATTTCGTTTTGTCTTTGCTTTAAAGTTAGAAATGTTCAGTTGTAATTTATCTGTATCAGTAACATTTTTAAAGTTTCCGTCTAAAGATATTTTTGTAGAGTTTCCCCAATTAACATTCGTGTTATTAATATTTACATCAGCCAAAGTACCATTAAGATTCAATGTTCCGGTAAGGCTTTTTTTACTTAATTTATTAACGTATTCATTTTCTTTTAATGTTGGTTGAAACTTAAAAAGGGTTTCTAACCAAAGACTAAACGAAGGTATTTTTAATTGAATGTTAGTTTTTTCTGGTGATGAAATTAGTTGAGAAATTGAATTATAATTTGCTTTTGCAAAACCAGAGATTCTGTTTTTATCAACCTGAATATTTATATCTGAAACTTCAAATTCTTTATCACTAAGTTTTGTATTTAATGCAAACTCGGTTAAGTTGAATCCAGATTTTTCTTTAAAATTAAAAGTCTGTAATTGTAAACCTGCTTTTTTGTCTTTCAAGAAAATATCAGAAACCTTTAGTGTCAAATTTTCTACAACAATCGCATTCGGATTAAAAGTGTTTTTAACAATTTTTTCATCATTTACAAAATACTGAATCTTGTTGTTTTCTAGATTAATATCATCTATCTGCACATCAAAATCTGGCCAAACAAAAGCGGTATTACTATTTGTAGTTGTTTCTGTAACAGTTGAATTCGTTGAAGCTGTTTTTAAAAGAATATCAGCGTTTTTAAGCTGTAAAGTGGTAAGATTAATTTTGTTTTTTGATAAATCAATTTCAGGAATTTCTGTATAAAATTCATCAATATTTATGTTAGAAATTAATTGGCCACCAGGGTTTTTATAATACGCTTTTACATTTTTTAAGGCTATTTTATTTGCAGATAAAAAGGGTAAAATACTTTCTGTAGTTGAGGTGTCTGGTGCTACAGTTTTTTGAATCAGTTTAATATTAGTATCAGAAAGTGAAATTTCATCAGCATTAAAAATCATTTTTTGCAAATCAATTTTATCCATATTGGCAGTTAGATTTCCAATTTTAAAATGACTGTCAATTCCTATTACATCATCTTTAAAAACAACATTAATACTTGATAAATCAATATTTCCAAGAACAATATCTACAGGCTCCGAAGTTGTTTCTTCAACAACAGGAGTTGGTTCTTCTGATGCAAATGCATCTATTAAAAACTGAAAGTTATACCCAGAAAGACTGTCTTTTCTTATAATATTGGCACGTAAACCATTCCATTCTAAATTGTCTACACCAACGGTACCTCCTTTAATCATTCCCCAAAGAGGTAGGTTTGCTTCTAAAGATTTAGAATATACCAATGTGTCTCCTTTGGTGTCTTCTACATACAAACCTTCTAATTGCAAACCACCTTTAAAAGTTAAAAATAGCTTGTCTACAGTAATTTTAGTATTTGTTTTATCGGTAACATAGTTTACTGCCTTATCAACAATAACACTTTGTCCCCAAGGGCTTCTAATAAAAAGTATTAAAAAACCAACAAGAATGATTAGTCCTAAAAAAACTCGTAAGAATCTTCTTAAAAAGCGATATTTTTTATTCTTTATTTTTTTAGACACTATAACGGACAATTTTAGTTATGCAAATGTAACTTGCTAAGTTTATTCAAATTGTCCTAATATCATAAATTTTTGACTCTTTTGCTAAAACTTAACGATTTCATGTTTTAATAAACCAAATTGAAAAAAGTTTTTTATGTTTTAAGTAAGATTGATGTTCTAAGCATTAAAATTAAACGATTTCTGTTTCAATAATAACTTCGCTTTGTAATGTTTTGTGAACAGGGCATTTAGCTGCAATTTCTTTTAGACGTAGTATTTGTTTTTCATCTAGATTCCCAACAAACTTTAATTTTTTATTTAAATGATCAAATCTGGTTGGTTTATCTACAGCAATACCTAAATCGTCGCTATGTTTTTTAGAATAGGTAATATATACAAAGACTTCTTGTAAATCCCATTTTTTACGTTCTGCATACATTTTTAAAGTCATTACTGTACAAGCAGCTAAACCTGCACTTAAAAAATCATACGGAGAAGGACCAAAATCATCACCACCAATATTTGCAGGTTCATCAGCAATAAAAGCATGTTTTTTAGTCTGAATAGAAGTTGTAAAATTGTCTTCTAATAAGTTTAGATGTCCTACCAATTGTTCACCTTCGGTAGAAATCATATTGTTCTCTTCAGACTCAAAATAACGTTCTACCCAAGTACCAATCATATTACCAACATAAATACTATCTTTTGATTTTGATAATAAATGATCTGCACCATCTAAACTAACAAAACTCTTTGGATGCATGGCATTGTGATAAATTTTTTCTGCATTTTCTATACCAACGACGGTATCAAAAGGAGCGTGCATTACCAAGATTGGTTTGCGTAAATTTTTAATGATTTTAGGTAAATCTGTTTTGCTGAAATCGTTTACAAAATCTTGATTTATTTTAAAAGGACGACCTCCAATTTTTACTTCGATATCTCCTTTTTCTGGAATTTCTGCTGTTCCATGAGAAAATAAGTGAGTTACATGCCCAACAGTTGCAGGAGCGCCAACAGTGGCAACCGCTTTTATGTTTTCTAATTTTGAAGCCGCTACAATAACTGCCGCTCCACCCAAAGAATGACCAACTAATAATGATGGTGCTTTGTAGTTTTTTTCTAAAAAAGCATTTACCGCTAACAAATCTTCTACGTTGGCAGAAAAGTGACTTTCAGCAAATTCGCCTTCACTTCTTCCTAGTCCTGTAAAATCGAAACGTAAAACGCCAAAACCATGATTAGACAAAGAACGACTGATATTTTTTACGGCATTAAAATTACTGTTGCAAGAAAAACAATGTGCAAAAATGGCAAATTGATTCGGTTTTTCATTTGCAGGTAATTCTAAATATGCTTGTAATTTTAAGCCTTTTTTATTTTCAATTTCTAATCTAATAGTGTTCATGCTTCTGTTTTTTAGGTAGTCGAAATAAGATGAGCAACTTTACGTTTGTCTATCTTTTCCGAGAATTGCTGTAATAAAAATGTCAACTTAGGGTTGATGTAATTCTGACAAAAAGGTTTATCAGGATTTGATTGGTAATAATTTTGAAATTCAGCAGTATTCGGTTTAAACTCTTTAAACGTTAATACTTTTGTAATAATTTTATCTTTAAAACTGATTTGTAATTCTTCAATTATTTTTAAGCTATCTTCTTTTTGTTGATTGGAAAAATAATAAACCGCAGAACGGTATTTTGTTCTCATGGAATGATCACTCGTACTTTTATGCGTTAATAAATGAATTTCAATCAATGTTTTTAAATTGATTTTATCAGTATTAAAATACACAATAACTGCTTCAGAAAATGTATTATTATTTTCAGTCGATGCAACCCAACCTTGTTCCACTTTTTCTACACCAATTAAGGTTTGAAAAACAGCTTCTGTACACCAATGACAACCACCACCAAAAGCAACTTTGGTTAATTCCATGCCAATTGCTTGCGTTCTGTCCAATATGGTTCAGGAGCAACTTTTAAAGCGTCTAGTGTTTCAATTTCATCAGCAGACAAGGTAAAAGAATTCAGTTTTAGATTTTCTTTTAGTTGTTCTGTTGAACTTGCTCCGCTTAAAACAATACTTTCCGGAATTGTTTGCTCGCAATATTTTAGAGAAATAGCATCAACACCAACTTGGTGTTTTTTAGCTAAGTTTTCTAAAGTTGCATACATTTTAGCGTAATGAGGATAGCTTTCATTCTTAAAAACTCTTCCATTTGCCAAAGCCTCTTTAATGACAATCGATTTATTTTGATGAACTAATTCTTCTAAAACTTCTTGTAAACTTTGGTCTAAAAAATTATAAGTCACCTGAAATAAATCAAATACTTGTTTTCCATCAACCAAAACATTCAGTGCTTTTTTAATTACTTCAACCTGGTTGGTTCCTGTGGTGGTCAATCCTATTTTTAGATTGTGTTCTTTTTTTAAGAAAGCCAATCGCTCTAAAACGTCCTTGTTTTCTAAAACCCCAGTTTCTAAAGTTGCAGAATGAATTTGATACACTTTCAAATAGGGCAGGAGTTGTTTAGAAAAAATCCATTGCTCATTTAATTTAGACAAACTATGTTCCTTTACTTCATGAACCGTTGCGTTCGCGTCAAAATTGGCGGTATAGGTATAACCCCATTTTGTGGCGATTTCAATAGTGTTGTCGTTTTTCGTTTGCACCCATTCTAAGACTAATTCTTCTGCCAAACCATAACCAGGAGCAGTATCAAAATAACGAATTCCTAAATTATACGCTTCTTCTAAAACTGCAAAACTTTGTTTTCTAAAGGCTGCTAAGTTGGAGTTGTCACAATTTTCTGTACGAACATTAATGTATTGTGGTCTTCCTAAAGCGGCGGTTCCTAATCCTAATTTCATATTTGTATTATTTTAAGAGACCTCACAGGTTTTTAAAACCTGTGAGGTCTTAATTGTATATAGTTTTATGAGCTACAAGATAACATAGAGCAACCTACTTTATTCCGTGCCCATTCTGGTCTTTTTGCAAACCATTTTTCGCTTTTTGGTTGTTCTGCATATGGTTTTTTTAATAGTTGAAACAATTCATCAATTAAAGTGTAATTTCCATTATCTGCTTCGTCAATTGCCATTTGAGACATATAGTTTCTAAGCACATATTTAGGATTTACCAAATTCATTTGTTCTTTTCTTTCTTCTGATGAAATTCGTTCTATAGCCAGTCTATTAGCATATTTTTTAAACCAAGTATTCCATCTATTTTTTACTTCGTCAGAAATATTTTCTACATCATAAAAAGCAGCTTCGATTAATTTAAAGGCAGTTGTTTCATCAACAAAACGACTTAAATTTCTAAAGAAAATAGTCATGTCTGTTTCTACCAATTGTAAATTATCTTCTAATTCTTGTATCAAATTTAAATCGTCATCATCCGAAGAAACCAAACCTAACTTCGATTTCATCATCTGTAAAGATTGTACTTCAAAATCGATTTTATATTGCTCTAAAATTGCATTTAAAGGATCTACTTCTTCAATGATCGGATACAAAGCATTTGCTAGTTGATACAAGTTCCACAAACCAATATTTGGTTGATTTCCGTAACGGTAACGTTTGTGTTGACTGTCGGTTGTATTTGGTGTCCAGCCAAAATCAAAGCCTTCTAACCAACCATAAGGACCAAAATCTATGGTTAAACCTAAGATAGACATGTTGTCCGTATTCATTACTCCGTGTACAAAACCAACACGTTGCCAATCGATAATCATTTTTAAAGTACGCTCAGAAACTTCCTTAAAAAAGTTGATATAACTTTCTTTTGATGGAGCTCCTAAATGCGGAAAATGATGTTTGATAGTGTAATCAACTAACTTCGTTAAATTCTCTGTGTCTTTTCTAGCTGCAAAAATCTCGAAGCTTCCAAAACGTAAAAAACTTGGCGAAATTCTAGAAACAATGGCACCTTTTTCATACGCTGGATTTCCATCGTATAAAACATCACGTAAAACAGTATCACCAGACAAACTTAAAGACAAAGACCTTGTGGTTGGTACGTTTAAATAAAACATAGCTTCTGCACATAAATATTCTCTTACGGATGAACGTAAAACCGCCAAACCATCTGCAGTTCTAGAATACGGAGTTTCCCCAGCACCCTTTAACTGTACTTTCCAGTTCTTACTTTGATGTTCAACTTCAAATAAATTAATAGCTCTTCCGTCGCCTAATTGTCCTGCCCAATTGCCAAATTGATGTCCGCCATAACACATTGCAAAGGGTTTTGTATTCGGATAAATCTCGTTTCCAGTAACAATATTTTTAAAGAATTCTGATTTTGTTTCTTCCTCAGAAATACCCAATTCAGTAGCCATTTCTTGTGAAACGTGTAGTACTTCTGGTTTTGCTGTTTTCTTTGGATTTGCATAAGAAAAAGCAGCGTTTTCTACTTGTCTTCTTGAGTTTTCTAAATTAGAATCTGAAGGCAGTTCTGAAGTAAAAGTGTCTTTTATATTTAGTTTCATCATAATGTGTCAATCCATTTAATCAAATCTTTATCAGAAGGATTTCTTAATTTTTTATCATTAATAGTAATTGTAGGAAAGTTTAATTTTCTATTTTCATACAAGTTACGTAATTCTTCTGCAAAAAGTTCATTCTTTTTAACATCTAAAAACGCGTAATTTAAATTACGCGTTTCTAAAAATGTTTTATAATATTGGGTTTTATGGCAGCTTTCTGTGCCAAATAATTTAATCATTTTATTTTAAAAAACTTCTAATTCCGTAACTTGCTAAAACGCCTTCTCCGGTGGCAGCGGCTACTTGAGCAATTGCACCTTCTCTACAATCTCCGGCAGCAAAAATTCCATCAACAGAAGTTTGTGCTAATGCTGTGGTTTGTATAAAACCTCTTTTGTCTAAATCTACAATTCCTTTAAAAGATTGTGTATTTGGAATCAATCCAATAAAAATAAATACACCATCTGCTTCTAATAAAGATTCTTCGTTGGTAGCATTGTCTTTTACTTTTAAAGCTTTAAATAATTCTTTTTCATCAGAAATAAATTCTAAAGAAGTTTTATTCATATAGGTAGAAATATTATCAATACTCTTTAGTTTTTCTACATAGGTTTCAGATGCAGAAAAGTTTTCTGATCGGTTTACTATTTTTACGCTTTTACAAAAACCAGCTAAAAAGATACCTTCTTCTAAAGCAGAATTTCCACCACCAATTACAATAATATCTTTGTCTCTATAAAAAGCACCATCACAAGTTGCACAAAAATGGATTCCAGATCCAATTAATTCTTCTTCATTTGGGATGCCTAATTTTCTATACGTAGAACCTGTTGATAAAACAACCGATTTACCTAAATAGGTAGTTCCTTTTGTCTCTATCGAAAATAAATTATCCTTTTTCTCTATACCAATAACTTCTTCACCTGTTTTAATAACAGCGCCGTATGTCTTGGCTTGATCTTCCATCTTTTCCATTAATTTAGGACCAGAAATAGAAGTAAAACCAGGATAGTTTTCAATTTTTTCTGTTAAAAAGGCATTTCCACCTATGGTGGATTTTTCTAAAATTAACGTATCAAAGCGATCTCTTTGCGCATAAATAGATGTTGTTAAACCTGCAGCACCACCACCAATAATAATGGTGTCAAAAACTTTATGTTCTTTTTCTACATTGATAGAAAGAAGCTCAGTTAATTTTACGTTATCTGGGTTTGTATAAGGAACATCATCAATTAAAACGGTAGGAATAATGCGTTTTCCGTTGTTAATTTCTTCTACTTTTTTAGTTGCCCAATTGTATTTGTCTACATCCACAAAATCGAAATTGATACCATTATCTGTTAAAAAGCTTTTTGCTCTTCTACAATCTGGACACCAATCTGCACCAAATAACTGAACGTTACCAACTTCGTTGATTCCTAAAACTGAAGCTAATTCTACGTTGTTAGGGTTTGTGTATGATTTTCCTCTAATTATAAGTGTAGGAATAATACGTTTTCCGTTGTTAATAGCTTCTACTTTTGCAGTTGCTTCCTTATCTAAATCTACATCCACAAAAGTAAACTCTATGTTGTTTTCTTTTAAATACGTTTTTGCTCTTCTGCAATCTGGACACCAATCTGCGCCGTATAGTAAAATCTCAGTCATTTTTTTGTGGATTATAAATAGATTTTAGATTAGCCACAACCTAAAACCTATTTTATTAGTTTAATTTATCTGCATGTAATTTTCTCAATTTAGCTAATTTTGGCTCAATAACAAAACTACAATACCCTTGTTGTGTATTTTCTCTATAATAATTTTGATGTTCTTCTGTTGCTTTATAAAAAATAGGTAAAGCACTTAACTCAGTTACTATCTTATCATTATAATAATCTTGAATCTGTTTTAAAACTTCTGAAGCAATTTTTTGTTGATTTTCATCATGATAAAAAACCACAGACCTATATTGAGTTCCTCTATCTGCTCCTTGTTGATTTAAGGTTGTAGGATCGTGCGTTGTCATAAAAATGACTAAAACATCTTCATACGAAATTACATTTGCATCGTACGTTATTTGAATTACTTCTGCATGACCTGTTAAGCCAGAGCAAATTTCTCTGTAAGTTGGTTCTCCAGGAACATTGCCACCTGCATAACCAGAAACTACTTCTTCTACACCTTTTACTTCTTGAAATACAGCTTCTGTACACCAAAAACAGCCACCTCCTAAAGTAGCAACTTGTAAATTTTTATTCATTTATGTTTTCTTTGTCATTACGAGGAAGAATGACGAGGTAATCTCTAAATAAATAATAAGATTCCTCCTCGTTCCTCGTTCGGAATGACATTAGACTGTTTTTAAAATTAAATTATTTTTTATCAATAACCATCGATTCAGAGTTAATACAATAACGCAATCCGCTTGGTTCCGGTCCATCAGGAAAAACGTGACCTAAATGACCATCGCAAGTATTGCACATCACTTCAACCCGAACCATACCAAAAGAAACATCTTTATGATATTTAATGGCATTTTCTTTAATAGGTTGCGTAAAACTTGGCCAACCAGAACTAGAATCGAATTTTATGGTAGAATCAAATAAAGGAGTATTGCAACAAACACAGTTGTATTGGCCTTCATCATAAATACTACACAAAGCGCCTGTATGTGGTCTTTCTGTACCTTTTTGTCTTGTAATTCTAAATTGTTCTGCAGTTAATTGAGCTCTCCATTCTTTTTCGGACTTTTCAACTCTTTTATCTGGAGTTGGATTTCCTTTTACACTAAAGTTGATAATTTCTTTCCAAGTAAGCATATTTGTTTCTTTTCTTTTTAAATTAGTACTATAATGTTAATAGTTTTTTTAGACGTAAAAACACTTGTTACATTACAAATAATTGTTAATTTGTAAGCTGTTGAAAGCAAAACATAAATTTACGACCAATATTGATAAAGTGGTAGAGCAAATGATCATTTCTTCCTATTTATATATAAAATAATTTTACAATGAACACATTAGTTTTAGATGCAGAAAAATATGTTTTTAATTTATTAAATAAGGAGTTAGATGCTGTTTATGTATATCATAATATAACACATACACAAGATGTGTTTGCTTATACAACAGAACTTGCAGAAAATTTAAATATAGATGCAATTTCTAAAGAAAATTTACAGCTTGCAGCTTTGTTTCATGATACCGGATTTATAAAAGATGCAAAAAATCATGAATCTGAAAGTGTAAAAATAGCAACCAATTTTTTAAATGAAAATAATGTTGATGCTGGAAGAGTAGCTGTAATCTCTAAATTGATTTTAGCCACTAAAATGGGGAATCAACCTGATAATCAATTAGAGCAGATTATAATGGATGCAGATTGTGCGCATCTAGGAAGTAAAAGCTTTATAGACAAGTTGGAGTTGTTAAGAAAAGAATGGGAAAGTATAGAAAATAAGAAATTTTTAGATACTGAATGGATTGCACTAAATATTAATTTTTTAACAAAGGAGCATAAATATCATACAGATTATGCTTTAAAAAATTGGAGTAAAGGAAAAAATAAGAATGTAGCTAAGTTGTTGAAAAATCAACATAAAATAAAAGAAAATTTAGCGAAGTTTAATCAGAAGAAAGAAACGTTAAAGTTGAAGAAAAATAAAGTTGAAGTTCCAGAAAGAGGTGTAGAAACCATGTTTAGAGTGGCTTTAAAAAATCATATGACATTAAGTAATATTGCAGATACAAAAGCAAATATTTTACTTTCTGTAAATGCCATTATTGTTTCTTTGGCCTTATCTACTTTACTCCCAAAATTAGATAAACCTTCGAACAGCTTTTTAATAATACCAACAATTATATTTATATTTTTTACAGTAGCCTCTATTATATTATCTATTTTAGCTACAAGACCTAATGTTACTGAAGGAAAGTTTACAAAGGAAGATGTGGCTAATAAAAAGGTGAATTTACTATTTTTTGGGAATTTTCATCAAATGAAATTACCTGATTTTGAGTGGGGAATTCAAGAAATGATGCAAGACAGAGATTATTTGTATAGCTCTTTAACCAAAGATTTGTATTTTCTTGGACTTGTTTTAAATAGGAAATATAAAATATTAAGAATTACATATACCGTTTTTATGATTGGTATTATAGTAAGTGTCTTGGCTTTTGTAATTTCTTTTTATAGTTTAGATACGGCTATTTAGGCCTCAATTTCTTTTATCAAATCGTTAAAAGTGATGGTTTTGTTTTCATCAAAATGTTCTTGATATTTAACTTCCACACGCAATGCTTTTAAACCAGAAGCACCTTGTAAATCTTCCAATTCTAAAAATTCAATTTTTCCTAATTGATTTTTAGATTGTAAGTAATTAATGTATTTGATGTATTCTATAGCGTCTTTATCTTGAGAATACACAATTGCAATTTTTCCAGGAACTGTTAAACGTTCATTTGTTCCTTTTATGTTTGCTTTGTCAATTCTCTTTTTAATAATTTCGTATCTAATATTGTAAGCTCCATCTACATCAAATTGCTTTTCATCCATTCTAAATTTAATAGCCATTGCATTGCTATGTACTAGAATTAAGGAAGCAACTTGTAAATCATGTTGCATGTTTTTACGCTCATAAAATGCTAAGTTTTCCATTTCATAAGTCGTCTGTAACTGCCATAAACGAAGGTTGTACAAATACAGATCATCAAACTTTTTCTTTTTTGTAATCGCCTGTCCAATGTACATGTTGTACTCTACACCATCTGTTTTGTATCGCTCAAAATAATGAGGAAACATTTCTTGGGCTTGCTTTTGTTTGTTGTCTAAGAACTGTGCTAGTTTATCATTTAAAAGTGTAACGCTATTCTCGTATTCTTTCCTTTTTTCATACACTACATTTAGATTTTTATCTAAACGTTTCATATAAACACTCACTTTCTGAGAAAGTTCTGTGCTAATTTTGTTGATATGATTAAAAACAGGGTAAATTTCTCTATTTAAAAAGTCTAAAATACTTATTTCATCACCTGCGTTTAAACCTTCTTTTACATCATTTAAATAAGAAGTAACCCTAAACATTAACTCATTATAAATAGGGAGTTTTTCTGTTTTACAAGCATCTTTTAAAACTGTAATTGCTAAGGTTAATTGCGTGGTTAAATCTTCTTGAATTGCTTTATTTCTAGCAACAGAAGATCCTTTTATATCACTTTGTCCAAACAACGGATACACATCATTAAATACAATTTCATCTAATTTTGCGTTGGTATTGGTTTGACGAGCAGTATGGTATTTTTCTGCGGCTTCATAGAAACGCCATTTTACAGAACTGTGAATGGATGTATAATTTTCTTGAATGGTAGCTTCTAATATATTTTGACGCTCTTCTGAAGTTCTTTTAACAGCAGCTTCAAAAACAGGGATAATATCTTTTAATTTATTGATGTTTACAGAGTTTAAATCATAGGCTCTTGGTGAAGCAATTTCTAATAAAGCCAAATCTCCATTATTTGTTGCTTTAATAGGAATTAATATGATACTCTGAATGTTGTTTTCTTGAAGATTCTTAGAAAAAAGGTTGTTGCCTGTTTTTACGCCATAATCTGCTACATCAGAAATGATATAAGTTTCATGATCTTTAAAAACTTTTTGCATAATGGTGTTGCAAAAGTAGCCAGAGTCGCAATTTATTTCTATTCCATGGTTTAAAATTAAACTATTGGATTTATTAACCTGCGTTTCACAAATTTTGGTATTTACGTTATCAAAAATAGAATACCCTAATTTTAAATCTCTAATACTGTAAAAATCTCTTAAGTTACTTTGAAGCTTCGGAATTAAATCTTGTCCGCCTTCTAATAAGTTTGCTTTAATAGAAGACAGCATTTCTTCTGAAGTAACATCAAACAAACTAATAAGTCCGAATCCTTTAAAAATATAACTATTTGGAGGGAATTTCTCTTTCCATAAGGCTATATTATCGAAGTTGTTCAGTAATTCTTTAAAGTCTTTTTCTGTTAGTTTAGGTGCGTTTTCTGTAGCTGTAATATCAGAAAAATCTCCATTAAAGGTGGTTCTATAATATTTCATTGTTCCAGTTGTATTATCTGGAATATCAAAATAGAAGGGTCTTTTTAAATCAACATTAAAACCATGTACAAAGCTTAAAATAAATGTACATGCCATAATGTACATACTATCTTCTTCAAAATTACGAACATTTAATTCGTAGTTTTCACCTGCATTTTTTAAAATATTTTCAAAACGATTTGTAAATTTAAAAGAAGTAAAAGAGAAAGGGATACTTGCTGCTTTTATTTCGTTTAATA
The DNA here is from genome assembly GCF_038024065.1 of Polaribacter sejongensis. Lineage (NCBI taxonomy): Bacteria > Pseudomonadati > Bacteroidota > Flavobacteriia > Flavobacteriales > Flavobacteriaceae > Polaribacter > Polaribacter sejongensis. The sequence goes on from NZ_CP150667.1 coordinate 3,389,981, forward strand.
ATAAAGGTTCTGGAAATAAGGGGTTTAGTAGTAAATCTATCTGTTCTTTATACTTATCTAATAAAGAGTAATCAGAAAAACCATCATTTAATTCTGGATGCTTGTTAATTAATTGCACCATTTTTTTAGCAGAACTATGATATGGATGTTTTGCATACTCTATATCCGCATACTTTTTAAACAAGTCAAAAATCTTGTTAAAAGATACGTTTAGTTGTAATGGTAAATCCGTTTCAGCTACTAACTTCGATTCAATAATTTTCATGCCTTATAGATAGAATATATAATTACAATATTACTATTGTCTTAGACGTATAAAAGTAACAAAAGTTACAGAATAGGTTTATTTCTGTCTAAAATAAATAGTAATTGGTACTCCAGAAAAATCGTAAATATCTCTTAATTTGTTTTCAAGAAAACGTCTGTAAGAATCTCTAACATATTGTGGTAAGTTACAGAAAAATACAAATTGCGGTGTTTGCGTAGGCAATTGCATACAGTATTTGATTTTTACAAACTTTCCTTTTATTGCAGGAGGCGGAGAAGTTTTAATGATATCTAACATGGTTTCATTAAACTTACTCGTTTGTATTTTAGTCTTTCTTTTTTGAAAAACTTCTACTGCAGTTTCAATCGCTTTAAACAAACGTTGTTTAGTTAAAGCAGAAATAAATACAATTGGCACATCTGTAAATGGTTCAATTTGTTTTCTTACCATTGCTTCAAAATCTCGCATGGTATTGGTTTCCTTCTCTATTAAATCCCATTTATTAATTAAGATTACAACTCCTTTTCTGTTTTTTTCTGCCAACCAAAATATATTTTGATCCTGACCTTCAAAACCACGAGTTGCATCTACCACTAAAACAATAACATCAGAATATTCAATGGTACGTACAGCACGCATTACAGAATAAAATTCTAAATCTTCTTTTACTTTCGATTTTTTACGAATTCCGGCAGTATCAACTAAATTAAAGTCGAAACCAAAACGGTTGTATTTCGTATCGATAGAATCTCTTGTAGTACCCGCAATATTGGTAACAATATTTCTGTCTTCGCCAATTAAAGCGTTTATAAATGATGATTTACCTGCATTTGGTCTTCCAACAATTGCAAATCTTGGTAAAGCTTCTTCTTCTAAATCTACTGCTTCTGGTTCTGGCATTTTTTCTGCTAGTGCATCTAATAATTCTCCAGTTCCACTTCCGTTAATAGAAGCAATTGTATAGTATTCACCCAAGCCTAAGTTGTAAAACTCTATAGCATCAGGTTCACGCATTGCGTTATCAACTTTATTAACTACCGTAAAAATTGGTTTTTTAACCTTGCGTAAAAGTTTAGCAACCTCCGCATCCATAGGTGTAATTCCGTCTTCTACATTTACTACAAAAACAATTAAATCTGCTTCATCAATGGCAAGATTTACTTGTTTTCTAATTTCACCTTCAAAGATATCATCAGAACCAGTAATGTATCCACCAGTGTCAATTACTGAAAATTCTTTACCATTCCAGTCAGATTTCCCATAATGTCTATCTCTTGTAACTCCGCTTACAGAATCTACAATGGCTTCTCTTCTTTGTACCAGTCTATTAAAAAGCGTTGACTTTCCTACATTTGGTCTTCCTACAATGGCAACAATACTGTTCATCTCTATTGAAAATTTTTGCAAAGATACAATTTAAGCTTGTAAGAAAGATGTAAAAAATAAAGTCTTTAAAATACTGAAAAAATCTAACGAAGTTTATCTTGTTTTTCTATTGATTTTTGCTTGAATTGTTATCAAAATGGAATTTTTAATTACATTTAAAAAATAATATCAATTTAATGAGTATTCAAGAAAAAAGGAATAGTGATTTTTTTTTAAGGCCTAGATTTTCTATTGATTTAAAAGAGAATCCTGAAGAATTGCTAGAAAGAATTACAACGTATCTAAAAAGTGATGCTTGTATATATAGGAGTAATGTTGCAGATAAACATGTGTTTATTGATATTCCTGTGAGAAAAAGTCATTTTTGGTCGCCACAATTGCATTTCGAAATTGTAAAAGTAGATAAGAACTCTTCTACCTTAAAAGGACTATTTGGGCCAAAACCACAAGTGTGGACACTTTTTATGTTTGTCCATTTTGTGGTAGCTACCTTGTTTTTAGGAGTAGGAGTGTTCGCTTATGTGCAATATCGTTTAGGAGAGAGTTTGGTGTTTCCTATTGCTATATTGGTTGCGCTACCTTTAATATGGTTGTTATTATACTTTTTAGGAAGTATAGGTAAAGAGACTGGAAAAAATCAAATGAAAGAATTGCACAATCTGTTAATCACTATTATTGAGCAATAAATATTAACTTCATTCCCGTTTTTATCTGTTACAAGCAACATTAACGGGAATGATATTTTAAGAATAGGTTTTATAGAGTTCTTTCTTATTTAACCTTGATTATAGCCAAAACGTTTTAGTTGCGTTTTATCGCTACGCCAGTTTTTATTAACCTTTACATATAGTTCTATAAAAACTTTTTTCTCAAAGAATTTTTCTAAATCTTTTCTAGCTTCTGCACCAACACGTTTTAGTGCAGATCCTTTATGACCAATGATAATTCCTTTTTGAGTTTCTCTTTCTACCATAATAATAGAACGAATTCTCACAATATTTTCTTCCTCTATAAATTCTTCAGTTTCTACCTCTACAGAATACGGAATCTCTTTTTTATAATGCATTAGAATTTTCTCTCTAATTTTTTCATTTACAAAAAAACGTTCAGGTTTATCTGTTAATTGATCCTTCGGATAAAAAGCAGGACCTTCTGGTAATAATTCTTTTATTTTATCGAAAACCGCAGGAACATTAAATTTCTCTAATGCAGAAATTACAAACACTTCAGCATTCGGAACTTTATTTTTCCAATATTCAATTTTTTCTTCCACTTCTTCCTGAGAAGACTTATCTATTTTATTCAATAATAAGATTACAGGAATTTCACTATGGATGATTCTTTTAAAGAAAGCTTCATTTTTTAATTCTTTTTCACCAACTTCTACCATATAGATAAGTACATCTGCATCTTCAAAGGCAGATTTTACAAAATCCATCATAGAAGACTGCAACTCGTAGGCAGGTTTTAGAATACCCGGAGTATCGGAAAAGACAATCTGAAAGTCGTCTTCATTTACAATTCCTAAGATTCTATGCCTCGTTGTTTGTGCCTTTGCTGTTATGATAGACAGCTTTTCACCTACTAGGGCATTCATTAATGTTGATTTACCTACGTTAGGATTTCCGATAATATTTACAAAACCTGCTTTATGCGTCATAGTGCAAAGATAATTCCTTTTTATATTTGATTAGAATTTAGTGTATTAAAAAATGTTTTAAAAAAGTAAAAAAAAGTTTGGTCAGTTATTTAATAAAGATGTATATTTGCAGTCGGAAATAACGGTCGATTTTATGATTCGAAAGTTGAAAGCTAAGTTGTTATTTCTGAAACAATATCGCGGGATAGAGCAGTAGGTAGCTCGTCGGGCTCATAACCCGAAGGTCACTGGTTCGAGTCCAGTTCCCGCTACTAGCAAAGAGTAATCAGCAATGATTACTCTTTTTTTTTACTTTAATTTTTATTTTTGAAGGTTGATTTTTTGTTGAAAATGGATAAATAAAAAATATATTTATATTTTTTATTTAAAAAGAGCACAATTCTCTAATTAAGTTGTATATTTGCCGCCGGAAATAACGGGTCGATTTTATGATTCGAAAGTTAAAAGCTAAGTTGTTATTTCTGAAACAATATCGCGGGATAGAGCAGTAGGTAGCTCGTCGGGCTCATAACCCGAAGGTCACTGGTTCGAGTCCAGTTCCCGCTACTAAGTATAGCAAGGCTTCACAGAAATGTGAAGCCTTTTTTTATTACAATGGGTACAGAATAGGTACAGAATTAGTTAGTTTTCAAAACTGAATTACTGCCGCTAATAAATACTTGCATTTGGTTTTAATCTAAATTATTTTCAAAGCATCTCTAAAAAAGATATTGGACTGGACGCATCAACACAAAAAGTTTTGGAGTAAAATAAGAAGGAAGAACTTTGACTTTAAAATTATTTCTATTTAACAGTGGCATTTTTTGGAAGTATGTTTTTTATTGTCTAAATAGAAGTGAGTTTAATTACATGTAGTATTTTTTGCTACGGTATCAAAGTATTCTAATAGCTCTTCGGAGAATAAATAGCGGGCTAATTCTGTATTCAGAATCTAATTACTTTTTTTCAATGATAACATTCTCCCAAGATTTTATTCTTGATCCAGAATGACTAAAAGATATTCCATATTTATCACAGAAAAGCCAAAAAGTATTTTATTGAAAGGAATGATATAATAGTGAATTGCGTTCCAAATAAAAACAATAAAAAACAGAACTATTAACACTGTAAAGTTTACGCAAATAATCATTCCAGTTTTTCTGATTTTTTAATCTTCTCCCTGTCTATAATAAGAGGTAATCTAATTTTTTTCTTTGTTAATAGGGCAATTTGCATATTCTATAATACATCATGCACGTTTTTTGTTATTGGCTTATTGGGTTTAAAAGTAATTTTATTACTCGATAAAAGGCTTAAGAATTATAAACTTTATTAAGCCATTTTTTTTAACTTAAAACAAGAAGGTTTGTATTATTTAGGATTAGACATTGGGAGTTCTTCTATAAAAGCTGCTTTAGTAGAAGTAGAAACAGGAAAAAGTTTAGGAGTTGTACAAGAACCTAAAGAAGAAATGGGCATGTTTGCTCAAAAAAATGGTTGGGCAGAACAAAAACCAAACGATTGGTGGCTGCATATTTGCAACGCAATTGCCAAATTAAAAAAAGAATACAATATAAGTAGAACCCAAATTAAAGGTATTGGTATTTCATATCAAATGCACGGTTTGGTTTTAGTAGATAAAAAAGGAAATCCACTTCGTAAAAGTATTATTTGGTGCGATAGTAGAGCTGTAACAATAGGAAATAATGCGTTTAATGAGATTGGTGAAAAAAAGTGTGCTTCTCATTTATTAAACTCTCCAGCAAATTTTACAGCATCAAAATTAAAATGGGTACAAGAAAATGAACCAGTTATCTACAGTCATATTCATAAATTTATGTTGCCTGGAGATTATGTTGCTTTTAAATTTTCAAATAAAATAAATACTACTATTTCTGGCTTATCGGAAGGCATTTTTTGGGATTTCAAGGAAAATACAATTGCAGATTTTCTTTTAACACATTATGGAATCAATAAAGATTTAGTACCTGATATCGTAGATACTTTTAGTATTCAATCTTTAGTAGATGAAAAAGGAGAAGTAGAAAGCGGAATTGCTGCAGGAACTCCAATTCTTTATAGAGCAGGGGATCAGCCAAATAATGCACTTTCATTAAACGTATTTAATCCAGGAGAAGTTGCTGCAACAGGTGGTACATCTGGTGTTGTGTATGCAGTTACAGAAAGTTTATCAGGAAAAGAAAGTACACGTGTAAATAATTTTGCACACGTAAATTATACAAAATCAAATACAATAATCGGAAAACTTTTAAACATCAACGGAGCCGGAATTCAGTATCGCTGGTTGTTAAATAATCTAGCAGTAGACTCTTATGAAGAGATGAATATTTTAGCATCAGAAATTCCTGTAGGTTCAGATGGAGTTTGTTTAATTCCGTTTGGTAACGGAGCAGAGCGCATGCTAAATAACAAAGAAATTGGTACTCGTATTGTAAACATGAACCTTAATAACCATCACAAAGGGCACATGTGTAGAGCTGCTTTAGAGGGCATCGCATTCTCATTTGTGTACGGTATGGAAATTATGAAATCAGACGGAATTAAGCCTAGCGTTATTAGGGCAGGAAACGACAATTTATTCCGTTCAGAAATATTTGCAAATACAGTGGCCACTCTAATAGAACAAGAAATAGAAATTTACAATACTACAGGGGCTATTGGTGCCGCAAGAGCAGCAAATTTACACAAAGGCGATTTTGAAGCCTTTGGAAAAGTAATTATGGACAATGATCACGTTATGACTTTTATGCCTTTTAAAGATAAAAAACCATACTTAGAAGCCTATGCAAATTGGAAAAAAGAATTAGAACTCGTATTAAATAATCAATAAAATTTTTTGGGCGTTACCTAAAAAGGTCGGGATTTTCATTCTAATCTTTTTATTCGTACCTCATAAAAAGGATTTCCACTGCAATCCCTAACGCAAAAGCAGTATATAAACAACAATTAAAGAATTACACGAATAAACAATTAAATAACATTTAAAGATGGCAAATAAAGAATATTTTAAAGGAATCAACAAAATTCAATTCGAAGGCAAAGAATCAGACAATCCGTTAGCATTTAAATACTACAACCCAAACCAAGTGGTTGCAGGAAAAACAATGAGCGAATGGTTTAAATTTTCAATTGCATACTGGCATACATTCTGTGGACAGGGAGGAGATCCTTTTGGACCAGGAACACAAAACTTTCCTTGGGATCAATCTGCAGACCCTATTCAAGCAGCAAAAGACAAAGCAGATGCAGCTTTTGAATTTATCAATAAAATGGGTTTCGATTATTTCTGTTTTCATGATTATGATTTAGTACAAGAAGGCGCAACTTTTGCAGAATCAGAAAAAAGATTAGATACCATTACAGATTACATTAAAGGTAAGCAAGCAGAAAGTGGTGTAAAATTATTATGGGGAACAGCCAACTGTTTTTCAAATCCACGTTATATGAACGGAGCTTCTACAAATCCAGATTTTAATGTAGTTGCAAGGGCAGGAGGTCAAGTAAAATTAGCTTTAGATGCAACCATTAAATTAGGCGGAGAAAATTACGTTTTTTGGGGAGGTAGAGAAGGTTACATGTCTTTATTAAACACAGATATGGGGCGTGAATTAGACCACATGGGGCAATTCTTAACTATGTCTAGAGATTATGCAAGAGCACAAGGTTTTAAAGGAACTTTCTTTATAGAGCCAAAGCCAATGGAGCCAACAAAACATCAATATGATTTTGATTCTGCAACCGCAATTGGGTTCTTAAAAGAGTATGGTTTAGATAAAGATTTTAAATTGAATATAGAGGTAAACCATGCAACTTTAGCTCAACACACCATGCAACACGAAATGGCAGTTGCTGCCAAAGCAGGAATGTTAGGAAGTATAGATGCAAACAGAGGAGATTATCAAAACGGTTGGGATACAGATCAGTTTCCAAATAATATTCAAGAAACTACAGAAGCAATGTTAGTATTTATAGAAGCTGGAGGTTTACAAGGTGGTGGAGTTAATTTTGATGCAAAAATCAGAAGAAATTCTACAGATATGGATGATGTTTTTCATGCACATATTGGTGGAGCAGATACATTTGCAAGAGCATTATTAACTGCAGATAAAATTATGACTTCTTCTGCTTACAATTCTTTAAGAGAAAAAAGATATAGCTCTTTTGATGCTGGAAAAGGAAAAGATTTTGAAGGAGGAAAATTAGATCTTAAAGATTTATATAACATTGCTCATGAAAATGGAGAATTAACATTGCAAAGTGGTAAACAAGAGTTGTTTGAAAATATTATCAATCAACATATATAAGAGAGTTTGTTAAACCTTAAAGGCTTAAAACCTTTGAGGTTTTTTACACTAAAAAATCAACTAACTAAAACACATATATGGGGAAATCAACTAATTCAGGATATCTTATCAAACTTACATTAGTAGCCACTTTAGGAGGATTGTTATTTGGGTATGATACCGGTGTAATTTCAGGAACAGTAGGTTCCCTAGGTAGTTTTTTTGTAATTCCTAAAGGTTTATCAGAAACTGCAGCAAGTGCTTTTAAAGGTTTTTTAGTGTCAAGTGCACTAATTGGTTGCATTATTGGTGGTGTTTTTGGAGGTTTAGTTAGTAAAAAGTTAGGAAGAAAAAAAGGATTAATACTTGCGGCCATTTTATTTTTAATTTCCGCTTTAGGTTCTGCAATGCCAGAAATGTTTATTGGAACTTTAGGAGAATTAGATCATACATATTCTACAATTTTTATTGTGTATAGAATTATTGGAGGTATTGGAGTAGGTTTAGCATCTATGTTGTCTCCGTTATACATCGCAGAAATTGCTCCTGCAAAAAGTAGAGGTAAATTGGTTTCTTTTAATCAATTAGCCATTGTTGGAGGTTTTATGGTAGTTTATTTTGTAAACTATTTTATTTCTAGGGGTGGTGGTTCTGATGCTTGGTTAAATGAAGTTGGTTGGAGATGGATGTTTGCTTCAGAAGTAATACCTGCGGGCTTATTTTTAGGGCTTTTATTTTTTGTTCCAGACACACCAAGATCTTTAGTATTACGAAACAAACCAACAGAAGCTTTAGATGTTTTAATTAAAGTAAATGGTAAAGAAGAAGGTAATAGAGTTTTTGCAGAAATACAAGATTCTATGAATGAAAAAACATCAGGAAACCTTTTATCTTTTGGTTGGCTAGTAATTATCATTGGAGTTTTACTTTCTATTTTTCAACAATTTGTGGGTATAAACGTAGTATTGTATTACGCTCCAGAAATTTTTAAAACTATTTCATCTGGTACAGATAGTGCCTTGTTAATGACTATTATTGTAGGTGTTGTAAACTTCTTATTTACTATTGTTGCAGTAAAAACAGTAGACAAATACGGTAGAAAACCATTAATGATTATTGGAGCTGCAGGTATGGCAGTAGCTATGGTAAGTTTAGGTTTTGTATTTTATTTAGGTGCAACAGGCTATTTTGCATTGTTTTGTATGATGTTATATGTTGCAAGTTTTGCAATGAGTTGGGGACCGGTAACTTGGGTTTTATTAGCAGAGATTTTTCCAAATAAAATTAGAGGAAAAGCTTTAGCTATTGCAGTTGGAGCACAATGGATTTCTAACTATTTAGTGTCTTTAACTTTTCCGATGATGAATGATAATTCTTATTTAACAGGATTGTTTAATCATGGTTTTGCGTATTGGGTGTATGGAATTATGAGTGTTCTGGCAATGTTATTTATTATGAAATACATTCCAGAAACAAAAGGGAAAACTTTAGAAGAAATGGAAAAACTTTGGAAAAAGTAATCTTAAAAAAATCAAATTAAAAAATAATAATGAATCTCGTTGAGTAGCAGTTTCTCTGTGAGATGTATTATAAAAATAGTAAATATGAATAAAAAAATAGACCAACAATCAGCAGATAATATTAGAGCATTATGTGTTGCCATGGTAGAAAAAGCAAATTCAGGACATCCAGGAGGACCTATGGGAGGAGCAGATTTTATGCACATCTTATATTCAGAATTCTTTAATTTTGATCCTTCAGATATGGAGTGGGCTTTTAGAGACCGATTCTTTATGGATGCAGGGCATTTATCAACCTTAATGTATGCACAGTATTATCTTTTAGGGAATTATAAAAAAGAGGATGTTGCCAACTTTAGACAATGGGGTTCAATTACTCCTGGTCACCCAGAAGTGGATGTGAAAAGAGGAATCGAAAATACATCTGGTCCATTAGGGCAAGGACATACTATGGGAGTGGGTGCAGCAATTGCAGCAAACTTTTTAAAAGCTCGTTTTGGAAATTGGATGGATCATAAAATTTATGGTTTTATTTCTGATGGAGGCGTGCAAGAAGAAATATCTCAAGGTGCGGGAAGAATTGCAGGTCACTTAGGCTTAAGTAATTTTATTATGTTCTATGATTCTAACGATATTCAATTATCTACACCAACAGACGAAGTTACTTCTGAAGATACAGAAATGAAGTACAAAGCTTGGGGTTGGAATGTAGTTACAATTGATGGTCATAATCACGATGAGATAAGAAAAGCATTAAAAGATGCAAATGCCGAAACAGAAAAACCAACACTTATTATTGGGAAAACAATAATGGGTAAAGGTTGTGTTGCTGCAGATGATACCATTTTTGAAGGTGAATGTGAATTACACGGTCAGCCAATTGGAGCAACCGGAGCAGATTATACAAAAACATTGTTAAATTTAGGTGCAAATCCGGAAAGTCCTTTTGATATTTATGAAGATGTAAGTGTTTTTTATAAAGAATTATTAGAAAGAAAAATAATAGAGGCTAAAGATAAAAAAGCAGATATTTCTATTTGGAGAGAAGCAAACCCTGAATTAGCAGCAAAATTAGATTTCTTTTTATCAGGAGAGTTACCAGAATTAGATTTTGAAGGAATTGAGCATAAAGCAGGATTGGCAACAAGAGCAGCTTCATCTGGCGTTTTAGGATATTTAGCAGAAAAGGTAGAAAACATGATTGTTTCTTCTGCGGATTTATCAAACTCTGATAAAACAGATGGCTTCTTAAAGAAAACACATGCACTTAAAAAAGGAGACTTTACAGGTTCTTTCTTACAAGCAGGTGTTGCAGAATTAACCATGTCTTGTATTGCAAACGGAATTGCATTACACGGAGGAATTATTCCTGTAGTGGCAACTTTCTTTGTGTTTTCAGATTATATGAAACCAGCAATTCGTTTGAGTGGAATTCAAGAATTAGGTGTAAAATATGTGTGGACACATGATGCTTTTAGAGTTGGAGAAGATGGCCCAACGCATCAACCTGTAGAACAAGAAGCACAAATTAGATTGTTAGAAAAATTGAAAAACCATAGCGGAAACCCAAGTTTCATGGCTTTACGTCCTGCAGATTCTGCAGAAACAAGCGTTGCTTGGAAAATGGCTTTAGAAAATAAAAATACACCAACAGGTTTAATTTTATCTAGACAAGGAATTAAAGATTTACCAACCAAAGGAGCATCATCAAGATATCAAGAAGCATTAGCTTCTGAAAAAGGTGGGTATTTAGTAAAAGAAGTAGAAAACCCTGATGTAGTATTAGTTGCAAATGGTTCAGAAGTAGCAACTTTAGTAGCTGCATCAGAAATTTTAGAAGCTAAAAATGGCTTAAAAGTAAACATTGCTTCGGTAATTTCTGAAGGAGTTTTTAGATTACAATCTAAAGAATATCAACAAAGTGTTATTCCTAAAAACAAACCATTATTCGGCTTAACAGCAGGTTTACCAGTAAACTTAGAAGGTTTGGTTGGAGATGCAGGAAAAGTGTTTGGATTAGACCATTTTGGGTATTCAGCACCGGCAAACATCTTAGACGAAAAATTTGGATTTACCGGAGAAAAAGTAAGTCAACAAGTATTAGCATATTTAAAAACAGTATAAAATTAAAGACAAATGAAATTTTTTATAGATACCGCAAATTTGAATGATATTGTCGAAGCAGAAGCTTTAGGAGTTTTAGATGGTGTAACTACCAATCCATCTTTAATGGCAAAAGAAGGAATTACAGGAGCAGCAAATATTTTAAATCATTATAAAAAAATATGTGACCTTGTAGAAGGAGATGTTTCTGCAGAAGTAATTGCAACAGAGTATGATGGAATGATTCAGCAAGGAGAAGAGTTAGCTGCTTTACATCCACAGATTGTGGTAAAATTACCAATGATTGCAGATGGTGTAAAAGCGTGTAAATATTTTTCTGATAAAGGGATTAAAACAAACATGACACTTATTTTTTCTGCAGGACAAGCATTATTAGCAGCAAAAGCGGGAGCAACGTATGTTTCTCCTTTTTTAGGAAGATTGGATGATATTTCTACAGATGGATTAAATTTAATTTCAGAAATGAGATTAATTTATGATAATTACGGATTTAAATCTCAAATTTTAGCAGCATCCGTACGTAACACAATGCATGTTATTAACTGTGCTAAATTAGGTTCTGACGTAATGACTGGACCTTTATCTTCTATTACTGGATTATTAAAACATCCTTTAACAGATAGTGGATTGGCACAATTTTTAGAAGATTATAAGAAAGGGAATTAATATTGGGGGATATTATTATGAAGAAGATAAAAAGGTAAATTCTATTTAGAGTTTACCTTTTTTTATGCAATAATAATTATAGGATAAATCTCTTAAATTAGAGGTTAATAGACCTTTTGCTCAATCTATAACACTTCATGCACGTTTTTTGTTATTCATAAATTTAGTTTAAACGTAATTTTATTCTTTTAATAAGTTCTATGAACTTAAAATTTAATTTTCAATTTTATGTCAATAAGCAAAAGAAGTTTTAGTCTCTATTTCTTAGTACTGGTTTTTAATTTTACTTTATTTTCTCAAGGAAGAATTGAAGGGAAATTAGAAAAATGGAATAAAGTAACACTTAGTTTTAATTATAAAGAATTTAGTGAAAACGATGAAGACAATCCATTCTTAAATTATAGATTAAATGTTACTTTTAAAAATGGAGATGAAGAAATAACAATTCCTGGTTTTTTTGCTGCAGACGGAAATGCTGCAGAAACAAGTGCTAAAAAAGGTGTTGTTTGGCAGGTGCGTTTTATGCCTAATAAAACTGGAAAATGGACCTACAAAGTTTCTTTTAAAAAAGGAAATGAAATAGCCATAAATGATGATGAAAAAGCTGGGGAATCTGTAGGTTTTGATAATGAAATAGGGAGTTTTGTCATAAAAGAAAGTCAAAGTAGTACTGAAGGAAGATTGGTTTACAAGAACGAACGTTATTTGTATTATTCAGAATCTAATAAACCATTTTTAAAAGGAGGTACAGACAGTCCAGAGAACTTTTTGGCATTTTATGAGTTTGATGAAACACCAGCATCTCACAAATATCTACCGCATTCTAAAGATTGGAATCAAGGAGACCCAACTTGGCAAAATGGAAAAGGAAAAAACATAATTGGAGCACTTAATTATTTGGCTTCTAAAGGAATGAATTCTGTCTATTTTTTAACCATGAATGTGCAAGGAGATGGTGATGATGTTTGGCCCTGGACTACTAAAAATGAACAAACTCGTTTTGACACAAGCAAACTAGATCAATGGGAAATAGTCTTTGATCACATGGATAATTTAGGTTTAATGTTGCATATTGTTACGCAAGAAACAGAAAACGAATTACTATTAGATATTGGCGAGTTAAAAACGCAGCGTAAATTATATTACAGAGAATTAATTGCAAGATTTGCACATCACTTAGCGATTACTTGGAATTTAGGAGAAGAAAATGGACCTGTTCATTGGTCTCCAAAAGGACAAAACGATGCGGATAGAAAAGCGATGGCTAAATATATTAAAACACATGATCCTTATCATAATTTTGTGACTTTACATACACATTCTATGCCTATAGAGCAAGATTTGTATTTAGAGCCTCTATTGGGTTTTGAGTTTTTAGATGGACCTTCTATGCAAACTAATAGTCCAGATTCAATTCATAATATTACAAAAAAATGGATTAAAGAATCTCAATTAACAAGGAAAAATTGGGTGGTTTCTCAAGATGAAATAGGACCTGCAGAAATAGGCGCAAAACCAGATGCAGATGACCCTGAGCATAATGATATAAGACATAAAGTATTATGGGGGAATTTAATGGCTGGTGGTGCTGGAGTAGAATGGTATTTTGGTTATAAATTTGCGCATAACGACTTAAATTGTGAAGATTGGAGATCGAGAGATATCGTTTGGAACCAAACAAAACACGCATTAGACTTTTTTAATAAGTACTTACCTTTTAATAAAATGCATTCTGCAGATGATTTAACAGATAATCCAGACGATTATGTTTTTGCTAAAAATGATGAAATTTATGCCATATACTTGCTAGAAGTAAAAGAAACTAAAATTAATTTATTTGGTTCAACAAAAAGATACGTTGTAAAATGGTATAATCCCAGAACTAGAGGGGAACTTGTAAATGGTTCTGTTAAAAAGATTTCTGGTGGAAGTGAAAAATCAATTGGTTTTCCACCAAATAAAGATAAAGATTGGGTTGCACTTATTAAATCAACCAAAAAGGAAAAAGAAAGTACTCAAGAAAAGGAGCAAAAAATCATCAGTTTAAATGCTATTCAAGATTTCGATTTATTAGAAAAGGATGGTTTGTCTTATTACAAGGATTTTCCAAACAACGTATTGGCAATTAATGCATCCGAAGAAAATAATAGAAACAAGTTTGCAACTGCAATTGCTAAATTTAAAGGAGTTACAGGTGTTTATAATTTTACTTTTGTAACCACTGCAGAAAATGATGGAGAATCTGAATATGTTATTAAAATTAATGGGACTACTTTAGATACTATTAAAAACGCTAGAGTTTCTGAGTCTTTTAAAAGTATTAGACATCAGGTTAATGCTGTTTTTTTACATGTAAATGATATCATCGAAATAACCTCTAAAGCAGTGACCAATGGTTTAATTCTTGAAGGAAATGAAACGGCTTGGTCTAGAGGGAGATGGAATTCTATCACTTTTACGCCTAAAGATTATTCGTTGCTAAAAATATTAGCAGATACAAAACCTTTTGAAGAAAAAGACGGAATGTTAGAAATTGAAGCAGAAAATTATCATTATAAGAGTAATAATAGCACCAAGAGAAATTGGGTTGTAAGATCTTTAGATGATAAAATAAGTGGTGTAAATTATAGTAAATCTGCTAATAAAAACAGCTATATCCAAGCATTACCAGATACAAGGGTTACACATGATGATACTCTTATTTTAGGTGAAAACTTCTTTCCGGTTTCTGGCACAGGAGGTGTTATTTCTTATAAAATAAAAATAAATAATCCAGGGAAATATTATATTTGGGTCAATGCACTTTCTACAGGTACAGAAGATAATGGAGTACATGTTGGTTTTAATGAAAATTGGCAAGAAAGTGGAGCAAGAATACAATGGTGCGATGGTAAAAATGAATGGACTTGGTCTTCTGCACAAAGAATGCCAGATAATCATTGTGGTATAGAAAAAACAATTTATTTAAACTTTGATAAATCAGGAGAATACGTGCTGTCTTTTTCTATGAGAGAAGATGGTTTTAAGATGGATCGTTTTATTCTAACAAAAAATAGTATTTTTATTCCTAATTAAAAATCTAAATTATGCAACTTAAATGGTGTATTACTTTTATTTTGTCTCTATGCATATTTTTTTGTGCACCTATTGAGGCACAAAATAAAACGCAAATTTTTAATTTTGAAACGATAAAAGAGGGGATCTCTAAAGTTGGTATTTATACGATTATTCAAGATAATTACGGCTTTATCTGGATAGGAACCAATGGGGCTGGTTTGTATAAGTTTGATGGTCTTGATTATACTTCTTATAAATTTAAGCAAGAAGATGCAACATCTATAAGTAGTGACCTGGTGTTTTCTTCCTATTTAGATAAAAATAATAATCTTTGGATTGGTACAGAAGATGGTTTAAATCTTTATGATAGAGATTTAGATCAGTTTAAAAAAATATCTGTTGGTCTATTAGAGAATGCTAATATATCTGTTTTGAGTATTCTAGAATGTAGAGGTAACCTTTACATTGGTACAAGGTTAAATGGTTTATTTAAGCTTAATCTAAAAACCAATAAAATACAAAGAATAGCTTGTAAACCTGCTATAAATAGTATACAAAAGGATAAAAATGGTACAATATTTCTTGGTACAAGTTTAGGGTTAAGAAAACTAGATACGCTAAATTCTGTAATTTTAAAACCAAAAGAAATAGAGGGTGCTACTATTTTTAATTTTGATATACCTATTCAAACTTTGTTGGTAGATACTAATAATAATTTATGGGCAGGAAGCTACACAAAAGGTGTTTTTAAGTATCAACTTAAAGACAATAATATTGTTAGTTTTTCGCAATTTTCTATAACTGAAAAACGCATATTATCTTTAGTGGAATTAGCGGATAAAACCTTTTTATTTGGTTCCGAAAATGATGGTCTTTTTCACATGGATTCTAATGGAGTTTTCACAAAAAACTATCGCTATAATAAAAAAGACAAAAATAGTATTCGTTCAAATTCAATTTGGTCATTATTTGTTGATAATAATGAGAGAATATGGATGGGGTATTACAATAGTGGTGTTGTTGTAAGTGACCATTTATTTGATAAATTCGATAACATAGAAAGTGTAGAAAATAATCCGAATTCTTTACAAATCGGTTCAGTTACTGGTATCGTAAAAGATGCTAATGATAAATTATGGATAACTATGGATGGTGGAGGTATTGATGTTTTTGACATCAAAACCTCTAAAGTAGATCACATCAATACTTCTAATGATAAAACATATTCAGGACTTACAAGTAATCACATTCAAACTATTTTTATTGATAGTAAAAAGAATATTTGGGCAGGAAGTTGGGATAATGGGATTTACGTCTTAAAAGATGGATTTAAAAATATTACAAATATTAATATCGAAAACTCAAATGGAAAATTATTATCTAATGCCATTTTAAGTTTTGCAGAAGATAAAGACGGTATTATTTGGATAGGGACTTTTTACGCAGGTGTTTGTAGTTTTAATCCAAAGACACATGTTTTAACACACCATAATTCACAAGAATTTGCAAAATATGGTATAAATACAAGTGATGTTAGAAAAATATTGGTAGATAGTGATGGCGCTATTTGGTTAGGAACAACTATTGGCCTTTTTAAAATAAACAATAACCAAGGTGTATTAAGTGTAAAATCTTTTGTGAAGCCAATGGCTAATTCTAACAATAATCAAAGAAGTTCAACACATATATTATCCTTATATGAAAGTACAGATAATTATCTTTGGATTGGTACAAGAGGTGCTGGATTGTGTAGGTATGATAAAAAAACAGACGAATTTAAATGGTTTAATAAGTTTTCTGGTCTAAATGAAGAAAATATTGCAAGTATCATTGAAGATAAAGAAGGTGATATTTGGGTAAGTGGAAATTCTGGAATTACAAAACTAGATTTAAAAACAAATGAAGTTGTTAATTATACCATGAATGATGGTTTATTGTCTGATGATTTTAATTTTAATGCAGTATTAAAAGATGAAGAAGGAAAACTTTATTTTGGAAATTATAAAGGAGTAGATTTTTTTAACCCAAAAGACTTAAGTACAAATTCTAGCGTACCTTCTCTATATTTAACTGGGTTAAAAATATTTAACAAAGACGTGGTTCCTAATGAAGAAAACTCGCCACTCACAAAAACCATAACAGAAACACCAAGTATAGAGTTTAATCATAAACAGTCTGTATTTACCATCCAATATACAGGGATTAACTATACAAGACCAGAGAAAAATCAATATGCTTATTATTTAGAAGGTTTAGAAAAATCTTGGAATTATGTAGGCAATCAAAGAAGTGCTACCTATACCAATTTAGATTACGGAGACTACATTTTTAAGTTAAAAGCAGCAAATAATGATGGTCTTTGGAACGAAAAACCATTAGAATTAAAAATAACAATCTTACCACCTTGGTGGAAATCTAACTTGGCTTTGATTATCTATGTGCTACTTTTTGGGTTAGGAGTTTACCTTTTAAATAAAATAACACAAAATAGGTTAAAAGAAAAAGAACTCATTAAAAACGAGAGAACTCAAAGACTTCAACAAGAGGATTTAAATAAAAAGAAGTTACAGTTTTTTACAAATATTTCTCACGAATTTAGAACTCCTTTAACGTTGATCTTAAATCCTTTAAAGGATATGATGAGGGATGAAACTTTAAACTTACCAGAAAAAGTTAAATCTAAACACAGTACTATTTATAGAAATTCTGATAGATTATTTAGGCTTATAAATGAGCTAATGGATTTAAGAAAGTTAGAATTTGATAAATTAAAAGTAAGAGCATCAGAATTAAATTTGGTAGATTTTACCAAGAATATTGTACTGTTCTTTAAAGAAGAAGCTGCAAATAGAAATATATTTTTGACTTTAGATACAGAAATGTCGTTGATAAAAACATGGGCAGATCAAAATATGCTCGAAAAAATTATCTTCAATATTTTGTCAAATGCAATGAAAGTAACTCCAGATAATGGAGTGATTAATGTAAATTTAATAGACAATGATGAAGACTATATCTTACCACTAATTTCATCAACCAAAGCAGTAAAAGTAGTAGAAATTGTAATATCGGATACAGGAAAAGGGCTTGAGGAAGATCAGGTAGATAAAATATTTGAAAGATTTTATCAAGTAGAAAGTCTTAATAAAACTTACTATGGCGGTACAGGTATTGGACTGGAAGTAGTTAGTAGTTTTGTTAATTTACATAAAGGTAAGATTGAAGTAACAAGTAAAATAAATGAAGGAACTACGTTTAGAATAATTTTACCAAAAGGGAAAGAATATTTTTCTGCAGATGAAATTAAGAGTTTTAAATTAGAGGCAGATCTTCCTAAAAAAGAAATAAATTTTATTCCAGAAAATAAAATTTCAGAAATAGAAGAAAATGAAGAAATCGAAAAAATAGCCTCTAAAAAATATACTATTTTAGTTGTAGAGGATAATACAGAGTTAAGAAATTATTTAAAAACGGAATTAAGTAAAACATACAAGGTTTTATCGGCTATTAATGGTGTGGAAGGTTTAAAAATTGCTGAAAAATCTTTTCCAGATGTTATTTTAACAGATGTTATTATGCCAGAAATGGATGGTTTTGAGTTTTGTAGACGTATTAAAACAGATATTAAAACAAGTCATATTCCTTTATTAATGCTTACTGCAAAGGCAAGAATTGATGATCGTATTGAAGGAATAGAACATGGTTCTGATGCGTATATGACCAAACCATTTGATATGCGTTTGCTTACTTTAAGACTAAATCAATTAATTACCAGTAGAAAATTAATTTTTGATAAATACTTTAGTGAAGTTAGTGGCGCAAAAGAGAATACAAATGCTACCTCTATAGACAAAGAGTTTATTAATAAAGTTTTGGCATATATAGGAGAAAACATTAGTAATTCTAGTTTAAGTGTAGAGGAATTGGCTAATGAATTAAACCTAAGTAAAAGTCAATCATACAGAAAAATAAAATCTCTAACAGGACAAACTCCTAACGAACTGTTAAGAAGAATTAGATTAGAAAGAGCATATCAAATATTAGAAACGGGTTCTGCATTTATAAGCGAAGTTGGTTTTAAAGTAGGTTTCTCTTCTGCATCTTATTTTACAAAATGTTTCAAAGCACATTTTGGAAAACTTCCAACCGAGGTTGTTATCAAAGAAAAGTAATAACTCTTTCCCTTTTTATTTCTTGAATGTAAAATTAGCTACCAAAAGCTAATAGAGATAGTGTATTTGTACTATTTTACCTTAAAAAGAGCCAAAATTAACATCTAATGCATTCTTTTTTTTACTCAAAAGTGCATCAACTTTCTATATTTGGAGAGTAGTATGAGTTAATTATGCAGAAAAAATATCCAATAAGAAATATCATTATAGAAATCTTAATCGTAGGTGTTTTAATACTGTTACTAGTTTTAATCTTTAATTAATGACCTTGAATAAAAGTAAAATAAATATCAATAAACTAAAATCTAATGTTGCATTTAAAATCTGCTTCATTTCGTTATTTCTTGTTTTCTCATGCAGTAAAAAAGAGACTGAATTTAAATTTCAAAATCAATCTTTATCAACAGAAGAAAGAGTAGTAGATTTAATTAGTCTAATGACATTGAAAGAAAAAATATCTCAAATGAGATATGATGCACCTGCAATAGAGAGATTAGGTGTGCCAGAATATAATTGGTGGAACGAATGTTTGCATGGAGTTGCAAGAGCTGGTGAAGCAACTGTTTTTCCGCAAGCAATAGGAATGGGTGCAACCTGGAACCCAGATTTAATTTTTAATATGGGAACTGTTGTTTCTGATGAAGCTAGAGCAAAATATCATCAATTTATTAGTAAAGGACAAAGAAGAATGGGACAAGGTCTAACTTTCTGGACTCCGAACATTAATATTTTTAGAGATCCACGTTGGGGAAGAGGGCAAGAAACGTATGGAGAAGATCCTTATTTAACAAGTAGAATAGGAGTGAACTATATAAAAGGTTTACAAGGTGATAACGAAAAGTATTTAAAAGTTGTTGCTACTGCAAAACATTTTGCTGTTCATAGTGGTCCAGAAAAATCGAGACATCAAGATAATTATGTAACAACTAAAAAAGATTTGTACGAAACCTATTTACCTGCTTTTGAAGCTGCTGTTAAAGAGGCTAAAGTGCATTCTGTAATGTGTGCATATAATAGATATAATGGCAAACCTTGTTGTGGAAGTGATTTATTACTTCAAAAAATCTTAAGAGAAGAATGGGGTTTTAGTGGCTATGTAGTTTCTGATTGTTGGGCAATAAATGATTTTTGGGAAGAAGATAAACATGCAGTAGTAGAAACGCCTGAAGAAGCTGGTGCTTTAGCTGTAATGAGTGGTACAGATTTAAATTGTGGTAGTGTTTATGACCCTAATTTAAATGAAGCAGTTTTAAAAGAATTAATAGATGAAAAACAATTAGACGTTGCTTTAGTAAGATTATTTACAGCACGTTTTAAGTTAGGGATGTTTGATGATCAGAAGGATGTTGAATGGTCTAAAATACCATACAGTGTTGTGGCAAGTGAAAAACATTACAAATTGTCTGAACAAATAGCCAAAGAATCTATGGTGTTGTTAAAAAATGACAATAATATTTTGCCTTTAAGTAAGAGTCTTAAATCGATAGCAGTTATTGGTCCGAATGCAGATTCTAAACAAGCATTGTTAGGTAATTATCATGGAACACCAAATAACTTTATTACACCGTTAAAAGGATTGCAAGAGAAATTACCAAACACAACTATTAATTATGCTTTAGGTTCATACATTGCAAAAGAATGGCCAACCTTAAAAGCAATTCCTAAAGAGGTTTTAAAAAATGAAAAAGGTACAGGTCTTAAAGCTGAATACTACAACAACAGTAATTTAGAAGGAGAACCAGTATTTACAAAAAGTGATGCAACTGTAAACTTTATTTGGACACCTGTTAGACCTATAAAAAATTTAAAATCTGATGATTTTTCAGTAAGATGGTCAGGAGAAATCGTACCAGAAGAAGCTGGAGAATATAGAATTGGTTTAAAAGCAAGTAGCTATGCAAAGCTTTACATCAATGATTCTTTAAAGTTTGAATACAGTGCAGATTATGAACCAAAATTAGAATATTTTGATGCAAAATTAAAAGCGAAAGAAGCTTTTAAAATAAGAATAGAATATAGCAATACACTTTCAGACCCTCAAGCACATTTAGTTTGGGCAAAATTAAATGAAGACTTATTATCGCCAGCATTAGAAGCTGCAAAAAAATCTGAAGTGGTAATTCTTTGTTTAGGATTATCACCAGAAGTAGAGGGCGAAGAAATGCCTGTAGTTATAGAAGGTTTTGATAAAGGAGATAGATCTAAAATTACATTACCAAAAATACAATTAGAATTAGTTAAAAAGATTCAGAAGTTGGGTAAACCAACAGTGGTTGTTTTAATGAACGGAAGTGCTTTGGCTATTAATTGGACGGCAGAAAATATTCATGCAATTCTAGAAGCATGGTATCCTGGTGAATTTGGTGGTAATGCAATTGCAGATATTCTTTTTGGTGATTATAATCCGTCAGGAAAATTACCAGTCACTTTTTATAAGTCTGTAAAAGACCTTCCAGATTTTAAAAATTACGACATGGAAAACAGAACTTATAAATACTTTAAAGGTGAACCATTATTTCCTTTCGGTCATGGTTTAAGTTATGCTAAATTCGAGTATTCAAATTTAAAAATATCAGATAAGATTGCAAAGAATGAGGATATCGTTATTTCGGTTGATGTAAAAAATAATAGTAAATATTCAGGAAAAGAAGTTGTACAATGTTATGTTACGCACAAGAATGATACACTTAAAAATAATCCAATAAGAAGTTTGGTAGACTTTAAGAAAGTACTTATAACAGCCAACGAAACTAAAACAGTAACATTTAAAATTCCGTCTACAAAATATGCAAGAATATCTGAAGAAGGAAAAAAAGTAATAGAATCTGGTATCATAAATATAAGTATTGGTGGTAAACAACCAGATAAGTCGGTTACACCAGAAGATAACGTTTTAATTACAAAAGTTCAAATTCAATAAATAAGTAAAAACAAACAAATTCAATTAATTAAAATTACTCAAAATGATAAAAATGAAAATCGCTATCATAGCCTTAGTTATGATATGTTCTCAGAGTATGTTTTCACAATCCAAGACTGTTAGCGGTTCTGTGAAAGATGCTACAGGTGAATTATTACCTGGTGTTAGTGTAATAGTAAAGGGAACCCAAAAAGGAGTTCAAACAGACTTTGATGGTCTTTTTATGATTGACAATGTTCAGTCTACAGACGAGTTGGTATTTGCATATATTGGTATGACAGGTAAAACAGTTCTTGTAGGTGCAAATACAAGAATTGATGTTGTTCTAATAGAGTCCTTAGAAAGTCTTGACGAAATCGTTATTGTTGGTTATGGACAACAAAGTAGAACAACAGTAACAGGGGCAATAGCCACGGTAAAGTCTGAAGATATTTCGGCATTACCAGTAACAAATGCAGAATCTGCTTTACAAGGTAGAGCAGCGGGTCTTACAATTACTAATAGTGGTTCTCCAGGGTCTTCACCATCTGTTTTAATTAGAGGGTTAGGTTCAGTGGGTAATAATAGTCCACTATATGTAATTGATGGTGTTATTGTGGGGAATTTATCAGGGATTAGTCCTAATGATATTGAAACAGTTTCTGTATTAAAAGATGCTTCTACTACAGCGGTATATGGTGCACAAGGATCGAATGGTGTAGTGGTTGTTACTACAAAACAAGGTAAAAATGGAAAAGGTAGATTAAGTTTTAATACGTATACAGGTTTTCAAACAGTAACACAAAGATATGATGTATTAGAAACCATAGATTATTTAAAATACGCCGGTGAATTAGGTGTGTTTCCTAATAGACCATTATCTACTTACAAAACCAATACAGATTGGCAAGATGAAATCTTTAGAGTAGGTATGATTCAAGATTATAATTTAAGTTATTCTGGAGGTACAGAAAATTCAACACATCTTTTTTCTGGTGAATATTTAAAACAAGAAGGAACTTTAATTGATTCAGGTTTTGAAAGATATTCTTTTAGAGCAAATAGTAGTGCTAAATTTGGTAAGGTTAGAGTAGGAGAATCTATGTCTATTTCTTTCGGAAAGCAAAACCCTGAAAGAGATGAAGAAGGTAGATCTCTTATAGAACACGCCATTAAATCGGCACCTTATTTATCTGTATATAATGCAAGTAACTTAGGCGGTTTTCAAGGGCCTTCTTCATCAGCAGATGGACAAGATGCTGTAAACCCAGTAAGAGCTCAAACAATTGGTAATGCAATAAATAAAACATTAGGAATTATAGGTAATGTGTATGCAGAAGTAGAAATTATTGATGGATTAAAATTTAAATCTCAAGTAGGTTTAGATTATTACTCATATGATAATAGTAGTTTTAAACCCTCATATAGTGATGATAGTGTAGAAGGAAGTACAACACATGCACAAAACTACGCAGCAATTACACGTAACACAGGTAGTGGCCAAACAATCATATTTGATAATAGCTTAACGTATAATACAACAATTGCTGATAAACATAATATTGAAGCATTACTATTGGTTGAAAAATATGAAGGTCAAAACAAAAATCTAAATGCAAGTAGTAGAAATGCTGTTACAGATGAAGTAAATCAAGTTTCTAATGAAGATTCAAGTGTTAGCTCGGGTTCTTCAGAAGTAAATAAAATTGGATACTTAGGACGTATCAATTACAACTTTGATGGTAAATACATTGCATCGGCATCTTTGAGACGTGATGCTTCATCAAGATTTGGAGCAAACAAACGTTGGGCTAACTTTTACTCAGCATCTGCTGGTTGGAATATTGCAAAAGAATCTTTTATGGAAGATTCTCACTTCAGTAACTTAAAATTAAGAGCTAGTTACGGTACTGTAGGTAGTGATGCTATTGGAGACTATTTATATGCACCATCTTTAACTGGTGGTTTTGAATATCCTATTGGTGGTGCAGTTGCATTTGGTGTAACAGCTAACGGAGGTTCAAATCAAGATTTACAATGGGAAACCAAAGAAATTATAAACGTTGGTTTAGACGCAGGTTTATTTAATGAAAAATTTACAGCTTCTTTAGAGTACTACCAAAATACAAGTAATGACTTGTTAATTTACATACCTGCTGTATTATCAAGTGGTATTAATGCGGGTAGTTTACCTGTAAATGCTGGTTCTGTAGAAACTAAAGGTTTTGAATTAGTATTAGGATTTAATGATTATGATGGAGACTTTACTTGGTCTGCAAACTTAAACTTAGGAACTTCAAAAAACGAAGTATTAAGTTTAGGAGCTAGAGATGAGATTACAGGATCTCAGTATAAATTAGGTGGAGGAGATGTTACTCGTACAGTAGTAGGAGAATCATTATTTCATTTTTACGGTTTAGTATCTGACGGAATTTACCAAAATCAAGATGAGGTAGATGCTGTATTTACCGCAAACCCAAATCAAGTTATTGTAAAGCCAGGTGATATTCGTTTTAAAGATTTAAATGGTGATGGAACTATTAACTCTGAAGATAGAACAATTATAGGTAATCCATTTCCGGATATTACATACGGTTTAAATTTAGACGCTAAATATAAAAACTTCGATATGAGCTTATTTATTACAGGTGTTGCAGGAAACGAAATTTTTAATACAAATACGTACGATTTAGTAGGTGGAGCAAACAGATTATTTAATGTAAGCCAATCTTATTATAATAATAAATGGTCTGCAGCTAACCCAACAGGGACAGAGCCTAGAGTTTTAGGAGCACCTCAAAATAACGGAATTTCAGATCGTTTTGTGGAAGATGGATCATACACCAGGTTAAAAAATGTTTCTTTAGGGTATACATTGCCAAGTGAAATGTTTGAAAAATATTTTTCAAAATTACGTGTGTATGTTAGTGGTACCAACTTAGTAACTATAAGTGATTATTCTGGTTTAGATCCAGAAATTGGAGGTGATGAATATGGAATTGATAGAGGTAATTATCCACAACCTAAATCTGTTTTGTTAGGAATTCAAGTTTCATTTTAAAAATTAAACAATTATGAAAAAATATATATTAATAATTATAGCGTTTTTAGGAGTTTTTACAATAAACTCTTGTTCTGAAGATGATTTGGAGTTGTCAAACCCAAATCAATTATCGCCAGATACTTTTTTCTCTACTGAGTCTCAAGTAGAATCATCAGTAAATGCAGCTTATGCAAATTTACAACCATTCGGATTGTATGGTAGAGTAATGTTTTACATGATGGATAACATGGCTCACGAAAATTCTGGTAACGGACAACAAGAAGGAGATAAAGTAACCTTTGCAGATTTTTCTTTTGATTCAAGTCTTCCTTCTATTAAAGACTATTGGGATGGGTGTTATAGAGGAATTAACAAAGCAAATTTTGTAATTTCTAATGCAGAAAAAATTAATGAATTGCCAGAAGGTACATTAACCGCTGCTAAAAAAGCAAAATACATTGGTGAAGCACGTTTTTTAAGAGCACATTATTACTGGCTTTTAGTAAATCGTTATGGAGGAGTTCCTATTTATTTAGGTGATGGAACCGACAATACAGAAGGTCAACCAAGAAGCACAAAAGCAGCAGTGATTGAATTAATTATAGATGATTTAAAATATGCGGCTACTAATTTATATGATAAAGGTGCAGAAACTCCTGGTAGAGCTACAAAAGGAGCTGCTCAAGCTTTTTTAGGAAAAGTATATTTATACCAAAAGTCTTATGGTTTAGCTTTAGCAGAGTTTAATAAATTATCTGGTTACGCTCTTGAAACAAATTACTATGATAATTTTATGGAAGAAACTGAGCATGGTGTGGAATCAATTTTTGAAGTTGAATACGATATCGCTTTAGGAACTGAGCAATTCTGGTGGTCTCCAGTTGATGGCTTAGGTCCAATTCATGCAACTAAGAGAGGGCAAGATTATGGAGTTTTAGATTGGTTTAACGTGTATCCATCAGACGATTTAGTGGCTGAGTTTGAAGCAGGAGATAAAAGATTTACTGGTAGTTTTTACGTGGCAGGAGACACCTATAACAATGGAGATAATACGTTTGTTGAGTCAGACTTTGCTGAAAACGGAGGTAATATTAGACAAGCAGCTTGGAAAAAATATCAAAATTATTACAAACAACCTTCAGAAAATGGAGAATCTGGAATTAACGTAAAAGTACTTCGTTATTCAGATGTGTTATTAATGATGGCAGAATGTGAAAATGAAGTTGGTTCTCAAGCAACAGCAATTGGTTATATAAATAAAGTAAGAACAAGAGCAGGATTAGCTGATTTAGATGTAAGCTTATCTAAAGATGCTGTATTTAACGCTATTGTTCATGAACGTAAAGTAGAGCTTGCAGGAGAACAAGTAAGATTTGATGATATGCTTAGATGGGGTATTGCAGCTACTGAATTAGCAGGTACTAATTTTCAAGTAGGTAAAAATGAATTATGGCCAATACCAGATGCTGAAATTAGTTCAAATGCTAATATTAATTCAGAAGATCAAAACCCAGGTTTTTAATACTTGAGTTCATGTAAATTAAGTTTAGTTTTAATAATGGTGTGTGTAATAAGTCACACCGTTATTAAACTATTTAAAGTTAGTTGTTTATAAAGTAGATTGTAGAGTATTTGGTTATAAGGAAGAAAGCATTTATAGCAACTTGCAATTTTATTTTACAGGATTAAAATAATTATAATAAAAATACAATTATGAAAAAATATAAAATATTAGGTTTATTATGTTTGTTCATGGCCTTTTGTTCATGTACAAATAACGATGATGAGGTTGCTGTATTAATGCAACCAACATTTACAGTAACAGAATCTGCTGAAAATCCAGGTGTTTATTCTTTTGAAAATACAACGCCAAATAAAGGTGAGTTTTATAGCTATTGGGAGTTTGAAGTTGCAGGAAATAAAGTAGCTGATAAAGCAGGTGCTGTAGAATACAAATACAAAGAGTCTGGAAGCAAATTTGTAACACTTACCATGGTTAGTGTAGGAGATGCTTTACAAACGTCTCAAACTATTGATGTAATTGTAGCAGTAGCGGAGGTAATCGTAACAAATCCAGAAAATTTACTATTAAACGGATATTTAGTTGAAGGTGATGGCGATGACTTTACAAACTGGAGCGCATATAATGGAGGCGATAATATTTTTGCTACAACAGATGCACTTATTGGAGGTAGAGCAGCTACAATATCAAATTCTGCAGATGCAGATCCTTGGAGTGTTCAATTTGTAAGTGATGCTATTGAAACAGTAGTAGGAGAACAATATACTGTTTCGTTTTGGGGTAAAGGAAATGGAGAAGTAGTTCGTTTTTCAACAAAACCAGATGCATCTGCTCAATATGGGCCAGATTATACATTAACATCAGAATGGCAACAATATACTTGGACAATTACTGCAAATGAAGCAGGCACAAATATCTCTTTAGATATGGGTAAATCTGCAGGTACATTTGTAATAGATGTTATTGAAGTTGTAAAAGGAGACACAGCACCAGCACTCCCTTCTGATACTAGTTTAATTTTAAATGGTGGTTTTGAAGATGGTTCTGGTAATGATTTTACAAATTGGGGAAAATACAATGGAGGCGATTTTATTGTTGAAGAAACAAGTGATGTTTTATCAGGTGCTAGAGCCGTTAAAGTATCAAACTCTGCAGCTGGAGACCCTTGGAGTGTACAATTTGTAAGTGATGCCATAGAAACAGAAATAGATGCAGAATATGAAGTTACTTTATGGGCAAAAGGAGATCCTGCTGTAATTCGTTATTCAACAAAACCAGATGCAACGGCAAAATATGGACCTGACTATACAATTACTGCAGATTGGGCAAAATATACGTGGACTTTTGTAGCGAATGAAGCAAATACAAATATATCTTTAGATATGGGAGCATCAGCAGGTACATTCATTATTGATGATTTAAAAGTAGAAAAAAAATAATAGTAAAACCTTAATTAACGAAATATAGATTTTATGAAAATAAATAAATTAATAATATTATTAATCTCAACGCTATTCTTATTCTCTTGTTCAGAAGAGGATGAGAGTATCATGGGGTCTGAAGGTGAAACAGCAATTACAGTTAAAGCTTCATTTAGTTATACAGTTTCAACAGCAGATCCTTATGTAGCAGTTTTACAAAGTACTACAGAAAGTTCCGTGGAATATCAAAGTTTTTGGGACTATGGTTTAGGAGGTGGAATTGTAAGTGATAACGCAGGTATTGCTGAGGTGAGATATAATGATGCAGGAGAATATGTTGTGAAATACTATGTTATTTACGATGGACTTACAACAATAGCAACTCAAACAATTAGGGTTGATGAAAATGGAGTTTGTCCAGATGGATTATGTGGCTCAACAAGTAATATAAGTTTAAAAGATGCTGCAACTACTTTTTCAGTAGGTACAATCACTAGAGCATCTTGGGTAAAAGCAGGAGGAAAACATACAGAAATCTTAAAAAAGGAGTTTAATAATATAACTTCAGAATATGAGATGAAAATGAATGTGATGTATCCATCGCAAGGAAACTACGATTTTAGTGCAGCAGATGCTATGGTAGATTTTGCGCAAGCAAATGGTATGAATGTTCACGGACATGCATTAATTTGGCACAATGCAACACCTTCTTGGGTTGAAAATTTTGCAGGAACCAATGCTGAATTTGAAGCAATGGTGAAAGATTATATTACAACCACTTTAACAAGATTCAAAGGTAAAGTTCGTTCTTGGGATGTGGTAAATGAAGCTTTTGAAGATGGATCAGGTCATCCACTTAGAAATTCTGTTTTTAGACAAAAAATGGGTGATGACTATATTAAAAAATGTTTTCAATTTGCAAGAGACGCAGATCCAGATGTATTGCTTTTTTATAACGATTATAACATGGCTTCTAGTACAACAAAAAGAGCAGCAATGTTTAAAATGGTCGATGAGCTAGGTGATTTAATTGATGGTGTTGGAGCTCAAATGCATATTTCTTATGAAGGTCCTTCAAAATCTAATATTGAAGCAGTGGCAGATGGTACTGTATCTAGAGGTTTAAAATTACACTTTGCTGAGTTAGATATTAGAGCAAATCCAAACAAGGATATAACTACTTTAACAGATGATAGAGCTCAAGAACAAAGAGCAAAATATAAAGAAGTAGTTCAAATATACAATTCAATTCCTTTAGCAAATAAATTCGCCCTAACAATTTGGGGAGTAAGAGATAATGAATCTTGGCTGATAGATTTTTGGGGAAATGCAGATTGGCCTTTATTGTTTGATTCAAATTATAATAAAAAAGCAGCTTATTTCGGCTTTTTAGAAGGATTACAATAAATAAGTTATTTGTTAAGTGTAATTTGAATTTAGAATCAGTTAAACTTTTCTGCGAAGTTTAACTGATTTTTTTTTTAGAATAATAACCAGTTAATTTTTTATATATCATACGATGAAAACAAAAAATCTTATAAAACTAGCTTATATATTGGTGATTTTTACAAGTGTTATTGCGTGTAATAATTCAAAAGAAAAGAAGGAAGTAATAGGTTTAAAAAATGCGGCAACTTTTCCAATTGGTACGGCAATAAATATCAATAGGTTATTAAATGATGCGAAGCTTCAAAAATTACAAATTGAAAATTTCAACAGTATTACTGCCACTAGTGATATGAAAATGCAGTCCATTTTGCCAGTTGAAAATCAGTATAACTGGAAAACTTCCGATACTATTTTACAGTACGCTACAAAACACAATCAAAGGTTATTTGGACATAATTTAATTTGGCATAGTTCTACACCAAAATGGGTAGAGGAGAAAGGTGAAAAAGATAGTATTTGGTTGGGTAATTTTATGCAAGAGTATATAAAAACCTACGTAGGAAGATATAAAGGAAAAGTAGCAGCTTGGGATGTAGTTAATGAAGCTTTTGAATCTAGTGGAGCAAATTATAGAGAATCATTTTGGTATAAAAAACTAGGCAAAAGTTATATAGAAAAAGCATTTCAATATGCTCATGAAGCAGACCCAGAAGCTATTTTATTTTATAATGATTTTAATATTGAAAGAGATACAGTAAAGTTAAACGCTGTATTAAAAATGGTTAACGAATTTAAAGCTAAAGGAGTTCCAATTTCTGGTATTGGTTTTCAAATGCACATAAGAATGGATATTCCTGACGAAATTATAGCGTATGCATTAAAAAAAGCTGCGGAAACAGGTTTGCAAATTCATCTATCTGAAGTTGATATTATTTTTAATACTCATAATGATGAACGGTTAGGTGGTATTCAGAATTATAGCGTTTTAACCGATGAAATGAAACAAGCGCAAGCCGAGAAGTATAAAAATTTGATTAAAATGTATAAAGAGATAGTACCTAGAGAGCAACAATTTGGAATTACGTTTTGGGATTTTACAGATAGAGATTCTTGGATTAAAGGCTTCTTTAATTTGAAAGATTGGCCGTGTATATATGATGATAATTTACAACCAAAGCCGGCCTATTTTGGTGTGTTAGATGGTTTAAAAGAGTAAAAATATATCGTATGAAAAAATGTGCAATAGCAATGTTATTTGTAATTGCCGTAATTGGCTGTACAAATAAAAAAGAACAAATTAAAGCAGTTAAAAAACAGCTAAATACATTTTCAAACCCAATTTTACAGGGTTTTTATCCAGATCCAAGTATTTGTAAAGTAGATGATAGTTATTACCTTATAAACTCAACTTTTGCTTATTTTCCAGGAATACCTATTTTTAAAAGTGATGATTTAGTAAACTGGAAACAAATAGGAAATGCTTTAGACAGAGTAGAACAATTAGATTTAGAAGGTTTAGAAGTTTCTCAAGGCGTTTTTGCTCCTGCAATTTCTTATCATAATGGAGTGTTTTATATTATTAACACAATTGTTGGTGGTAAAAATAATTTTATTATTTCCGCTTCAGATCCTGCTGGACCTTGGTCTAACCCAACTTGGTTACCAAAAGTAGAAGGTATAGATCCATCTATGTTTTTTGATAAAGATGATAAAACGTATGTTGTTTTTAATAGTAATCCTCCTAATAATTCACCAGAATATGATGGGCACAGAACTATTAAAATTATAGAATTAGATGTTAAGAATCTAAAAACAGTTGGTGAAGCTAAAATAATTATAAATAAAGGAGCAAAACCAGAAGACAAACCTATTTGGATTGAAGGTCCGCATATTTATAATAGAAACGGGTTTTACTATGTAATGGCTGCAGAAGGTGGTACCGCAGAAGAGCATTCTGAAGTTGTGTTTAGAAGTAAAAATATTTTAGGTCCTTATAAAAGTTATAAAAATAACCCGATTTTAACGCAACGAAATTTAGACGTTAATAGACAAAATCCAATAACGTCAACAGGTCACGCAGATATTATTAAAGATATCAATGGTAATTGGTGGGGCGTGTTTTTAGGATGCAGACCTTATAATAAAAATTATTTTAACACTGGTAGAGAAACTTTTATGGCACCTGTAAAATGGAAAAATGATTGGCCAGTTTTTGATTTGGAAGGAGATGTTGTAAAAGATCGATATCAAATAACATTAAACAAATCTCTTGCACATGTACAGTCTGTTAATGCCGATTTTATAGATGAATTTAATGCTGATACTTTAGCGTTTGATTGGCTTTTTTTAAGAACTCCTAAAGAAAAATGGTATTCACTTTTAAACGGAGAATTAACAATAAAAACTCGTCCAGAAACTACTTCAGGGACATCAAATCCAAGTTTTATTGGGTATAGACAAAAACATTTATTTGGTCAGGTAACTACAAACCTATCTTTTAAACCAGTTTCAGAGAATGAAAAAGCAGGCTTAATTGCTCTTCAAAATGAAATGCATTATTACTACTTATGTAAAAGCTTAAAAGATAATACGCCTGTTGTTCAGTTATTAAAATCTACAGAAAACGGAACAGAAGAAATCGCCTTTACATCAATAAAAGAGAGCGATAAAATATCTTTTAAGATAGAAGCTAAAGGAACATATTACAATTTTTACTACTCAATAAATAATACAGATTGGCAAGTTTTAAATAAAAATGTAGATGCTCGTTTTTTAAGCACCAAACAAGCCGGTGGATTTGTAGGAACTATTTACGGAATGTACACAACTTCATCAGGTAATAAAAGCAAAAACAAAGCTGTTTATCATTGGTTTAAAAACAAGAATATAAATTAATAGTAATCTGTAAACTAGTGTGTAGAAAGTGCATAAATTATTCACATTTATGTTAATTTTTAAATACTATTTACAATAAATTTTAAAAAATGATAAAATCAATAGGTTCATTATTTATATATAAAATAAGTTTAATTATTCTGCTGTTATTTTTGCAAAATGGATTTAGCCAAGAGGCAAAACCTCGTTTTAATTACAATGCTAAATACGAACCAGAAAAAGGAATTTATCACGGTGCTGGTCAAGATAAAAATGGGTTTCACGATTATGTAAATGCTGTAGGACAAGATAAAATGCCTGCAATTTATATGACGTATGTTAATATAACTTCACCGGTAAAAAGGATTGAGCGTTGGGGAAAAAGTTTAAAACAGGTTTTAGATAGTTTGCCCAAAGGGATAATGCCTCAAATTGGTTTAGGGTTTACTGGCGGTAAGGATACTGGAGCAGGTTTGGATAA
The DNA here is from genome assembly GCF_038024065.1 of Polaribacter sejongensis. Classification (NCBI taxonomy): domain Bacteria; kingdom Pseudomonadati; phylum Bacteroidota; class Flavobacteriia; order Flavobacteriales; family Flavobacteriaceae; genus Polaribacter; species Polaribacter sejongensis. The sequence goes on from NZ_CP150667.1 coordinate 3,422,746, forward strand.
AGAAGTCGCTGATGGAAAATATAACAAACAATTACAAGCATTTTATAAAATGCTTTTAGATTTAGACAGACCCTCTTTTACTAGAATTGGTTATGAGTTTGAAGGCGATTGGAACGGCTATTCACCTGAAAGTTTTAAAAAAGTATTCATCACTATTTCAAAGGCATTTAAAGAAAAGAATATAAAATCGGCTACGGTTTGGTGTTCTGGTGGTGGCTCTGCAGATTTTATAAGTCTTGAAAAGTTGATGACCTATTATCCTGGTGACCAATATGTAGATTGGTGGGGTATCGATATTTTTAGTCCTGAAGAATTTGATCATATTGGTTTACAAAACTTTTTTGATGCAGCGCATATTCATAAAAGACCCGTTATGATTGGCGAGTGTACTCCACGATTTGTAGGTGTTTTAGATGGTGAAACTTCTTGGGATAAATGGTTCAAACCTTTTTTCAAGATGCTTCATGACAACCCAGGAATAAAAGCATTTTGCTATATCAATTGGGATTGGGAATATTGGTCTAACAGAAATGGTTTTCCATGGCATGATTGGAAAGATGCACGTATCGAAAAAAATCCATTTGTATTAGAGGCTTATAAAAAAGAAATGGAGAAGCCATTATTTATTCACCTTAATAATAAATAAGTAAAGATGAAAAAAGTTATATTTTTAGTTATTTTTCTAATGACATTTGTCGGTTTTGCTCAAGAAAACTACAGTATTACTTCTCAAAAAGATCGACTCATGCAATATTCGGGTCAATGGGTAAGTGCTATGAATCCCAATACAGATAGTGTTGCAAAACTGCCTGAAATAAAAATGAGCAGTTTGAATAATTTCAATAATCATTCGCTCACAGTTAAAGTTTTACAAAAAGATAGTAGTAACCAATACAATTCGATACTTCAAGAAATTATTGGTTATGATAGTGTTACTGATACTATTTTTGCTGCAGGTCATAATGCACAAGGCGCATTTTTCACTGGAAAAGGAAGTTTTGCTTCAGAAAAAAAATGGACGATGCAAGATAAAGACCTTAATGGTAATAAAACAATGAAGGTGGATTTTAACTTTCAAAATTATACAGATGTTATATTAGAAGGGTTTGATGCTAATGAAAAGAGTTTATGGAAAACCAGATATATTAAAAATAATCCTAAAGACAAAAATATTGGTATTCAGCTCGTTTCTGTTCACCAAGAAATGCTTAAAAATCCGGAACAAACCTTAATTCAGTTAGGCAGAATGGGGTATAGCTATGTGGAGACCTTTGTATATAAAAACGGTAGTTTTTACGGTCAAAGTCCAACGCAGTTTAAGACTATGGTTGAAAAAGCAGGTATGAAATTTTTGGGTTCTATGACTTTTTTCGATCCTGAAGATAAAAATGATGATGCCGCAATATATGCATGGTGGAATAAAACGATACAAGACCATAAAAAAGCGGGTGTAGCATATCTATCTACTTCAAATAGTAAATTAAAAGGCATCAAGACGATTAAAGAACTTCAGGAGTATTCTAATTATTATGATAAAGTTGGAAAACTATGTAAAGAGAACGGACTTAAGTTTGTCTATCATAATCATGCTGATGAATTTCTAAAGGTAGAAGGTGTAACTATTTATGATTATTTTCTTCAAAACACCAATCCAGAATATGTCTATTTTCAATCTGATTTGTATTGGATGCAAGTGGGCGGTGTAAATCCTGTTCATTATTTTAAAACCTATCCTAAACGATTTATTAGTTGGCATGTAAAAGACTATAAAGAATTAGGCGAAAGTGGTAAAATAGATTTCAAAGATATTTTTAAGTATCAAGAAATAGCTGGAGTTCAATATATCTTGTCAGAAGTAGAAGACTATAGCTTTCCTCCTTTATTTAGTGTTGGTTTAGCTTGGGAATATATTTATTATGAATTATTAAAATAAACATTTAATTATAAAACCTTTTAGAATGAAGTATCTTTTATTAACTATATTTTTCTTTACAATGATTAAAACCAATGCGCAAGACCAGTTTCGTGTTTTGCTGTTTACCCAACATGATACTTGGCATTACAATACCATCCCTGTTGCTGTTGAAGCATTTAAGGAAATGGCAGCTGAAAATCAGTTTAAGTTTGATTGGACGCAAAGATCAGATGATCTTATAGAAAAATTACCAGAATATGATGTTGTCATATTTATGAACGCCAATGCCAATTTTTTGACGTCAAAACATATGGATGCTTTAAAAATATTTATGAAACGAGGCGGAGGCTTTGTTGGCATACACGGAACTGCAGATGGCGAAAACGATAATGCTTGGTTTGATGGTCTTGTAGGAGCGAAATTTGTGAATCATCCAAAATTACAAGCAGCAATTGTAAAAGTAGAGAATGCGGACTTTCCTGCAACATGGCATTTGCCTAAGAAATGGCTTCGTAGTGATGAGTGGTATAATTTTGAAAACATGAATTTAGATAAACTAAATATTCTAATGACTGTTGATGAAGCTTCTTATGATTTTACTGCGGGTTATGATGACATTCCGTTAAAAGGCATGGGATCGGAACATCCCATTTCATGGTATCAAGAATATGAAGGAGGAAGATCGTTTTACACAGCTTTAGGTCATAAACCAGAATCGTTTAAAGACAAAAACTTTTTGAATCACATTTTTGGTGCAATATACTGGACATCTAATAAATAGGTTTTTACAAACTTTTTAGAACCTATTTTCAGTAACCAACGCATTAAATTTTTTATAATATGACTATTTAGTTTTATCAAAAAATTTCAATTAATGATATATTTACTTTAAAATATTTAGTCAAAAAAACTCAACAAACAACTACCTAACTAGAAAACCATTTGTTTAAGAAAAAAATAATTTAAAATAAATAAGACATGATTAAAAATATGATGATAATTTCAATGACCTTGTTTTGTGCTATTGGATATGGTCAAACGAAACAAAATGCAAAATATGTATTTCTGTTTATTGGAGATGGTATGGGAGCAAGTCAAGTTTATACTACCGAAATGTATTTAAATGCAAAACCCAACGAGATTAAATCAGAGAAACTATTAATGAATAGTTTTCCGGTTAATTCGAATATGACGAATTATTCAGCTAGTTCTTATGTTACTACATCTTGTGCAGCAGCAACAGCAATGTCAACAGGATTTAAAACGAATAATGGTATTATAGGAAAATCGCCTGACAAAAAAATAGCGTATGAAAACATATCTCAAAAAGCAAAAAAAGCAGGTTTTAAAGTAGGTATATTATCTAGTGTAATGATAGATCACGCTACTCCAGCTTCCTTTTATGCACATCAAGATTCTCGTAATATGTATTACGAAATTAGCATGGAGCTACCCAATTATAATATTGATTATTTTGGAGGAGGAGGCTTCCATCATCCTAAAGGAAAAAAAGGAGATCAACCAGATTCATTTGAAAATGCTATTAAAAAGGGCTATACCATAGCAGACTCTCATGAGGAATTTAATAAACTGAAAAATGGCGATGAAAAAATAATTGCCATAAATCCTGAAAAGTATCCTACAGGAGAATTTTACTGGGCTATTGATAAAAAAGAAGACGCGCTTTCTCTTGCCGATTTTACAAAAAAAGGGATTGAAGTGATTGATAATGATAAAGGTTTTTTTATGATGGTAGAAGGCGGTAAAATTGATTGGGCATGTCATGGAAACGATGGTGTATCCATGGTACATGAAGTAATTGCGTTTAATGATGCTATAAAAGAAGCTTTTGAATTTTATAAAGAACGACCAGATGAAACATTAATAATAGTTACTGCAGATCATGAAACAGGAGCTCTAACTACAGGGATAAATTATGCCACACATCCTGAATTGTTGAAATACCAAATAATTTCAGTTCAAGAGTTTAAAAGAAAAATGACAGAACTTAAAAATACGGATCCAAAAGTTTCTTTCAATACCATTTTAGATTTAGTGCAGGCAGATTTTGGCTTAGGAAACAAGGATGTCGGTTTGTCTTTAGATGATAAAGAATTAGCCCTATTAAAATCTGCCTACAATAAGCAGTTTAAAGGACATAAGAAAGTAAACGCGGATGCCGATTATTTAACTAAAACCAAGACAAAATCCATGGGAGAAACAGCTGCCTATATTTTGAATGAAAAGGCAGGAATAAATTGGGGTTCTGGCAATCATTCTGGTACACCAATTCCTGTTCGAGTTATAGGTAAAGGTCAAGAAGAGTTCTCAGAATATTTCGATAATACCGATTTACCAAAAAAAATCCTGAAACTTATGGGTATCTAAATGAATCATTTTAGATGAAATTCTTTTAAAAATATCTTCAATTAATAGGGGAAAAGGGAATAATATTCCATTGTCGAAGTTCCGAGATACTTTTTATCTGCTAACATAACAAGAAGTATTAACTTAATAAAAATATAATTAATTTAAAATTCACGAAACATGAAATACTCACTATTACTCGCGCTATTCTTAATACAATTCATTGGTTATTCGCAATCGACTGATGTAAAAACCGGTTCTGAAAAAGGTGAAGACAAGTTGTTATTAACAGTTTTTCTTAAACATGATCAAAGTATGAATTTAAATGAAATTGAAAAAATAAGAACTGATCAAGGGTTTTATGAAAATTTTCCGCCAGAAGGCGTTTCTGTAGTTAATTGGTTTGTAGTTATGGGAATTGGCCAAATGGTAGTATTAGAACTGCCTGCTTCAAAATTATCAGCTGTAAATCTTGCTATTGAAAGAACAGCATGGAAAGCTTTTAAATCAGAGATGTATCCAACCTATGATTTATACCCTATTATGGAAAAAAAGTTAAAGAATAAGTCGAAGGTTACTTTTTAGCATTTTAGCTGTTGAATTGCGTAACCTGAATACTCTTTTTTAATGCGTAGAAATAAAATAAACCATTAATAAGGTATCACTAAAAATAAATATATGAAACGTAAAATAATATTATTAACTATAAGTTTAATTTGTTTTCTTGCTGTAGATGCGCAAAACATTGTATATGTATATGGAGATGTTGCTGCTGATGGTATGCTACCATCGGGAAGTAAAAAACCATTTCACCAAATGCGTTTGAATGATGAAGGAGCATTAGGGATGAGTGGTTTTAAAAAAGCATTAGATGCTGTTGGGTTTACTGTAAACGAAGTTTACGATCAAGAAATTGTAATTAATGCCGAATTTTTAAAGTCGATTGATGTTTTAATTTTAGGCTCAAATCAGCGAGTTTTTAACAAAGCTGAAGCTAAAGCCTTAAAGCGTTGGGTGAAAAAAGGTGGCGGAGTAATTGCTTGGTCAGATAGTGGATTTGGTGGTGAGTATAGCATTGTAGGTGTGGATAATGAAGTAGGGAGAATTTCTGACAATGCTTTAATGGAGCAATTTGGTATGTATTTTTTGACTGATAATGGTGCGGGAAACTATTTGGTAAATGAGTATACACAAGATCACTTTATTAATAAAAACAATAAACATAAAGGCGTTGCTTTTAGGGGAGAAGGCGTAAGTTTTATCCGTGTTTCCAAACCGGCAGTAATTTTAGCGAAAGCGCAAGAAGGCGGATTAGGCGGTAGGTTAGTTGTAAATTCAAATGATGGTAAATTTAATGAAAATACTGATGTAGCTTTAGCAATAACAGAAATAGGTAAAGGAAGAGTAATAGGTGTTTTTGATCGTAATTTGTTTTGGAATGCCGGAGCTGGTACCCGTTTAAGTCATTCTGATAATAGAGTATTTGCACAACGAATTGCACTTTGGGCAGCAGGTCTCGAGTATGAGCAACGTTTTGCAAATGACACCAATGCTATAGTTTCTGCAATAAATACACCACCAACCATTACTATTGATTATATGTATTCAAAAACTGATAACAGTCTTGCAATTACAACTGTGATTACTGACGAGGATAAAGATGCCATTAGTCTGGAAATAGTATGGAAGCAAGTAAAAGGTCCTGTCGATTGTGAATTCGAAAATAATAACCCAAATACTACAACACCACGTATTTTTATGCCCAAAGCAGGTAAATATGTTTTTAAAGCAACTGTTTTAGATGGTGAATTTGAAATTAATAAATTCTTAAACTTTGTAAGGGAGTAAATTTATTAAAATGAAAGTAAAAGAATGATGTTTTTAAAATCTAAAAAGGTTTTAAAAACATCATTTTCTTTATAGTATTATCTACCTCATGTAATGTTCAAAACAAAAAGAGTAATCAAATTATAGATAATGATGGCAACCTATTTTCTGTTGCAGATGAAATTATGATGCTATTACGTTAAAAAGGTATGGGAGAGAAACATGCTATTTCGTGAATGCAGATTTTGAACCAAAGGCAATTGATGAAAATTCTGGTAGAAGTTTAGAGGTTTTTACTACTGAATCTGGACTGTAATTTTATTCAGGAAATCATCTAAATAATTTAGAAGGCAAAAACGATGTTTTATATCAAAAAAGAGCAGCGTTTTGTATCGATACACAACATTTTCCAAATAGTCCTAATCAAACCAACTTTCCATCAACTTTATTATTAATAGGAGAAAAATATTTTTCAAGAACTACTTGTAAGTTTAATGTTTATAAGTGATTGCTAGAATTTAGTAATACTTTTAAAATAGAATTTAATTCTTATAATGCAAGAATTGTTCTACTAAAAGCAGTATTTGTTTTATAGCAATCTACATATTACAGTTAATTTTAAACCAATATTAAGTGATATTTTTTAAAACTACCTATTGGTCGGTTTATATAAAAAAAACTCATTTAATAGCAGTAAGTAACATCCGTAGAAATTTACAAATAAATACAATATAGATATGTTTAATAAAATTAATACAACTTTACTCTTATTATCAATTTGCTTTTTAAGCTGTAAAGAGACAAAAAAAGAAGCTGTTAAAGAAACACCTCAAAACAAAACTTCTTTGAAAGATAGTTTTAAAGAAGACTTTTTAATAGGTACGGCACTTAATACAGGGCAGATTAAAGAAGTAAATGCGGAGCAAACAGCTTTAATAACTAGGGAGTTTAATGCGATTACTCCAGAGAACGATTTAAAATGGGAGCAAATTCATCCTAAAAAAGATACTTATAATTTTGAGGTATCAGATGCTTATGTTGCTTTTGGTAATAAAAATAACATGCATGTTGTAGGGCATACTTTGCTGTGGCATAGTCAATTGGCACCTTGGGTACATGAAATTACAAATAAAGATACTTTAGTAAATAACATTACAAAACATATAAATACAATTGCGGGTAGATATAAAGGGAAAATAGATTCTTGGGATGTTGTAAATGAAGCTTTAAATGAAGATGGATCTCCGAGAGAATCTATGTTTTATAAAATTTTTGGAGATGAAAGCTATTTAGAATTGGCTTTTAAACTTGCGGAAAAAGCAGCACCAGATACAGAGCTAGTTTACAACGATTATAATCTATGGAAACCGGAAAAAAGAGAAGGAGTTATTAGAATTGTAAAAAACTTACAAGCAAAAGGTATCAAAGTTGATGCTGTAGGCATGCAAGCACATTGGAGCTTAGAGGGTCCATCTTTAGAAGATATTGAAAACAGTATAATTGCGTATTCAGAATTAGGAGTAAAAGTAATGTTTACAGAGTTAGATATTACCGTTCTGCCAAATCCTTGGGAATTGGATGGTGCTGCTGTAGAGCAAAGCTATGAAAGATACGAGAATGATCCTAAAATGAACCCTTACCCAAATGGATTAACAAAAGACATCGAACTAAAAATAGCAAAACGTTATGAAGATATTTTTAATCTTTTCTTAAAACACAAAGATAAAATTAGTCGTGTAACTTTTTGGGGGGTTAATGATGGACAATCTTGGTTAAATGATTGGCCAATTAAAGGGAGAACAAATTACCCATTACTTTTTGGAAGAGATGATAAACCAAAAGAAGTTTATAATAATGTAATTGCACTTAAAAATAAGGCGAACTAATAACTCTTAAAAATGACAACTATTTCACACAAATTATCTGTAAAAGAAAAAGTAGGTTATGCTCTTGGAGATTTAGCCGCCAATTTAGTTTTTCAAACTTTAGTAACCTATCTATCTTATTTTTATACAGATATTTATGGTCTAAAGCCAGAAGATGCCGCATTAGTAACCTTAACAGTTGGTCTTATAGCTGCGTTTGGTTTTAACCCAATAGTGGGTGCTTTGGCAGACAGAACCAATACTAAAATGGGTAAATTTAGACCATGGATTTTATGGACTGCAATACCTTTAGGAGTAACTGCATTGTTAGCTTTTTCTACGCCAGATTTTGAGTATCAAGGAAAAGTTATTTATGCTGTAATTACCTATACTTTACTGTTATTATTGTACTCAGCAAGTAATTTACCGTATGCTGCCTTGAGTGGAGTTATTACAGGAGATATGAAAGAGCGTAATAGTTTATCTGCATATCGATTTGTGGGTGTTTTAGGAGCTCAGTTTTTTGTACAAGTTTTTATGTACGATTTAATTTTAAAAGCAGGTGATGGTAACAAAGCTGTAGGTATGGAAACTGTAATGACCTATTTAGCAATTATAGGAACAGTAATGTTAATGATTACCTTTTTTACAACAAAAGAAAGAGTAATACCTAAGCCAGAACAAAAGTCTAGTTTAAAAGAAGATTTATCAGATTTGTTTAAAAATAAACCTTGGGTGATTATGTTGGTGCTTACTACTCTAATATTTATCACATTAGCAATGAAAGGAGGTTCTTATGTTTATTATTTCGAAAACTTTGTAAATGAAGAAAAACTAAGAGTGTTTTTAGATCCATATAAATCAATATTACCCACATTTGAAAATGAAACCTCTTTTGGTTTAGGAGTGTTTAACGGAATTGGAATTTTAGTTGGGTTAATAGGAATCGTTCTTTCTAAACGTTTGGCAGATAAATATGGAAAACGAAATGTTTTAGGTATTTCGCTCTTTATTTCAACCTTATTTATCATTGCTTTTTATTTTTATCAACCAGAATCTATAGGACTCATATTTGGTACTCAGATTTTACACATGTTTTTTTACGGAATTGGTACTCCAATTCTTTGGACGATGATTGCCGATGTAGCTGATTATTCTGAATGGAAAACAAACAGAAGAGCCACTGCTATTATTTTTTCTGCAATGATGGTTGGTTTAAAAGGAGGTATAAGTATTGGTAGTGCTTTAGTTTCATCAATTTTAGGAGGCTATGGATATGATTCTCATTTAGAAATACAAAGTGAAGCAGCCATTAATGGTACAAAGTTATTAATTAGTGTGTATGCTGCAGTTCCATTTTTAATAGGAGTAGGACTATTATATTTTTATGAAATTGATAAAAAAATGGAATTAAAAATAGAAAAAGAGTTAAAAGAAAGAAGAGCAATTTAAAAAAGAATACCATGCCAGAAAAAAGTATAGAACACATCAATTTTGATGAATTAAATAAAAAAGCCATTTCGCAACCATTAGTTTCTCACATTTATACCGCAGATCCATCTGCACATGTCTTTGATGGTAAGATATATATATATCCATCTCATGATATTGATGCAGGAGAAGCTTTTGACGATTTAGGTAGCCATTTTGCTATGGAAGATTATCATGTATTATCTATGGATAGTATAGATAGTAAGGCTGTAGATAATGGTTTGGCTTTGCATGTAAAAGATGTGCCATGGGCAAAACAACAAATGTGGGCGCCAGATGCAAATGAAAAAGATGGGACTTACTATTTGTTTTTTCCAGCAAAAGCACATGATGATATTTTTAGAATTGGGGTGGCTACAAGCACCTCACCAACAGGTCCGTTTAAAGCAGAACCAGAAGCAATTAAAGGTAGTTTTTCTATAGATCCAGCTGTTTTTAAAGATGATGATGGAAGTTGCTTTATGTATTTTGGAGGTCTTTGGGGTGGACAATTGCAACGTTGGAGAACGGGCGAGTTTAATGCAGCCCAACCAGAAAGCCCTACAGCGTTTCTTCCTGAAGGAGATGAGCCTGCATTATTGCCATATATTGCAAAAATGACGGATGATTTATTAGAGTTTGATGAAAAGCCAAAAGAAATTGAAATTGTTGATGAAAATGGAGATTTATTATTAGCAAGTGATATTGATAGACGATTTTTTGAAGCTGCATGGTTACATAAACATAACGGAAAATATTATTTCTCATACTCTACAGGCGATACGCATTTTATTTGTTATGGAATAAGTGATAGTCCTTATGGGCCATTTACGTATGGTGGTAGAATTTTAGAACCAGTTGTAGGTTGGACATCTCATCATTCTGTTTGTAATGTAGAAGGAAAAGATTATTTGTTTTATCATGATTCTAGTTTATCTAAAGGAGTAACACATTTACGTTCTGTAAAAGTTATAGAAATTAATTATAACGAGGATGGAACAATACAAACAATAGAACCTTATAGGGATTAGTTTTAAGAAGTTGTAACTTGTTGATTGACAAACATCCCTACATGATATGAAATAGATAAAAAATGTAGCGGAAATTGTTCAACCTCAATTAAAAGCTGATTTTAATGGTCTGGATAGATAAAGGAAAGTATATCGAAAAAAATAATTTTAATGGTATTTACTATTAGAAAATTAAGAATTATAACTACAATTATTTGTGACCTGGATTTAAGGGAGATGTTTTAAATATGCTGTAAATCGCAACTGAGACCACACGAAAAGAGGAAGGTAATATCTCGTATATATTACATGAAGATATTAACATCAGCTCAAAGGTTGTGATTTTGGAAGAATGGCAAGCTCAGTAAGCGATCGACATTAATAACCAAACAGCTCATTTTTTAATATTAAAGACCCAACTAGGGAAAAAGGCTGATAGTTTAACGATAGATATAATAAGAGTGTTTTATTAATTTTATAATTCTATACAAAATGAAACGTTCAATTTTAAATGCAGATGAAAAATAGGTGAAACAGCAGTAAATTTAAGGTTTTTGGCTTATCTCAAACTTTGTGCTTACTCGAAATCGTCTACTTTTCATCTACTAACCAGTTAGCAACAACAGTTTCAATTTTCGATATTAAAACATGTTAGTTCTCCATTAAATTACAGTCTATATCAATTTATTGACTTAGGTCAAATAGTTTGGCTTGAAACAACATTAGTTTTGCTAATTCAAAAATTAAATTAGTGGAATTAGATACGATACAAACAACTAGTACCGAAAGTTAGGAAATCTTTTAAAATAGAAATTTATCCTATGTAAGATTTATATCTCCTGTTAGAAGATAAGTTGAAGAATACATCAAAAGTAACTTACTATGTTTTTGATAGTCGTAAATAGTTATATAAGATCTATTTTTAAGTCGGAAATAAGACATAAAAAAAACTAAGATTTCACAAACAAACATATGGACTTAAGACTTTAATAAAACAACAAATAACTATGGCTATTTACGCAATTGGAGACATACATGGTTGTCTAAATGCTTTAAAAACCATTTTTCAACAAGGCATAATTAAAGAGCAAGATAAAGTAGTTTTTCTGGGAGACTATGTTGATAAAGGAGCTGACAGTAAGGGAGTACTGGATTGGTTATTAGAAAAAAGAAAAGTATTCGACTTTGAATTTATACTTGGTAATCATGAAATAATGATGACAGCTGCCAAATCTTCACCACAAAAATATGCTGAATGGGTCCAAAATTATGGAGGCTTCCATACTTTATATTCGTATAAAATGGCAGATAACCTAAACTGGATGAACCACGTAGATAAAAAGTATTGGGACTTTATCGATTCTTGCTTGCCATATTTGGAAATAGAAGAGTTCATTTTCGTTCATGCGGGCCTTGAAAGCAATAAGCATCTAGACGAACAGAATGAGCATCATTTATTTCATAAGAAATATGAAACCCCTGTAATTTATAATCTAGGAAAAACTGTAATTTGCGGACATACTGCTCGTAAAAATGGAGAAATAGCCGATTTTGGTCATACTATTTGTATTGATACTTTCGCACACGGTGGCATGTGGTTGACTTGTTTTAACGTTGAAACAGGTGAGTTTTTAAAAGCGAATGAAAAGGGACAAATAAAAAAAGGAAAACTAAAACGCTTTTCTAACACTATGCAAAACGTAATAAAACGCTTCTTTCACTAATCGCTACCGGTTTTTATATAAAATATAAAAGTTAAACGATTAAATACGAGTTATTTAATTTTAGGCCAATGGTCTAGTATCAAAAAAGAAAGTATATTTTAAAAATTAATTTTACTACTATTTATTATGAGCAAATTAAAAATTATAGCTACAATTATTGTAAAACCCGGATTTAAGGAAGATGTTTTAAATATGTTGCAAACCGTAACTGATGCAACACGGAAAGAGGAAGGTAATATCTCCTATATATTACATGAAGATATTAATAACAGCTCAAAGGTTATAATTTTGGAAGAATGGAAATCACAGGAAGCGATTGACTTTCATAACCAAACAGAACATTTTTTATTATTAAAGACCGAACTAGGGAATAAGGCTGATAGTTTAACAATAGATATAATAAGAGAGTCTTATTAGTTTTATAATTTAAAATTTTATACAAAATGAAACGTTCAATTTTAATAGTATTCTGTCTTACAGTATCTTTTTTAGCAAACTCACAATCAAACTCTAAACTTTACACTTACAAGCAGTTTGGTAACACGTATGTTGTAAGTATTCAAAACCATTCTGAAATTACAAAAGCAATCACTGCATTTGTGAAAAAGCTAGATATAAAAGCAGGAACAATTTCTGGTCTTGGAGCTGTAAATGAAGCTACATTAAGAATTTTGGATCCAGCTACTAAAAAGTTTGTAGATAAAACGTTTTCCGAACAAATGGAAATTACCAACATAACAGGTAATATATCTCAACAAAATAATAAGCATTACATACACATGCATGTAACACTTGGACGAGGTGATTACACAGCATTAGCAGGACACTTACTTACAGCTAAAATTAATGGAGCTGGAGAGTTTGTTATAGAAAGTTTTGAAGGAACCGTTAATCGTTATTCTGATGAGGACACCGGTTTAAACTTGTATAAGTTTTAGAAGTATAGAAAAGAAAATCGGTAATAAATATAGACAAATTACTGCCTCAGTAGATTACTAGTATTTCAGTGATTATAAATCGTTAAAAAACAGAATAAAACAGTTGGGAAACTATAAAACGCAATAGATGAAATCGAGAAAATTATTAATGATACCTGGTCCAATAGAATTTGAAAGTGAAGTTATGCAATGTATGGCAGTACCAACTCCTAGCCATGTTTCCCCGGGTTTTATAGACCTCTTTGCCAATAGTTTAAAACTAATGAAAGAGGTTTGGAAATGCCCATCTGGTCAGGCATTTATAGTGGCAGGAACAGGTACGCTTGCTATGGATATGGCTGCTGTAAACCTAATAGAAACCGGTGATAAAGCACTTGTAATATCTACAGGCTACTTTGGTTTACGTTATGCCGAAATCTTAAAACGATATGGAGCTCAAGTGGATATTCTTGAAGCTGAAGTAGGTAACATTGTACCCTTAGAGCTTATAGAACAACAACTAAAATCTAAAAGCTATAAACTTTTAACCTTTACACACGTTGACACATCAACAGCTGTTTTAAATGATGCTAAAAGTATTGGTGCTTTAGGTAAAAAGTACAACGTATTAACCATTCTTGACGGTGTTTGCTCTGTTGCGGGCGAAGAAATTAAACAAGAAGATTGGGGAATTGATGTTGTACTTACAGCTTCTCAAAAAGCAATAGGAGTTCCTCCAGGACTTGCTCTTTTAGTTGCTTCTAAAAATGCGATGCAAACATTTGAACAACGAACAAGTCCTGTTGCTAATTACTATGGAGATTGGACTAATTGGTTACCAATAATGAAAGCTTATGAAAATAGACAAGCCTCATATTTTGGAACACCTGCCGTTAATCTTGTAATTGCTCTAGAAAAAAGTTTACAACTCATTTTAAAGGAAGGTTTAGACAGTCGTTTCGACCGACACAGAAGAGCAGGAAAAGCCATGCGAGCTGCAATCAAAGCTTTAGGCTTAGACTTATTATCAAAAAACGAACAAGTTTCTGCAAATACCTTATCAGCGCCTTTATATCCAAACCTAATGGACACAGCCTCTTTTTTAAAGGCCGTAAATCAAGAAGGAGTTATACTGGCTGGAGGTCTTTTGCCTCAATTAAAAAATAGTTATTTTAGAATTGGACACATGGGGTCGGTAAACAAGAATGATTTACTCGCAACGGTTGGAGCCATTGAATCAGCGTTGAAGAACAATGGGTATTCACATGAATTAGGATTAGGAACAGCTCAAATATTAAAACACTTTTAATTAGAATAAAGAAACCTACATCATCATTTTGTCATAGAAGATACTACACGTTCACTACAAGAGCATTATTTTCTTATTACTGCAACAAAATCTAACTTTTAGAGTATTAAACAATCCTTATGAAACCTTAGAAAATGGTCTGTGGCTTTATTCAAAGTATTATTAGTAATTAAATACTATTATTTTATAAGAAGTGAGTTTGTTTTTGATAAAGATATATTATTATTATTATTTACTTTGGATTAAATTTACACCATATAAAAGCGTAGTCTAGGTGGTATCAACTCAAAAAGTTGTTGGGTAAAATTAGAATCAAGAATTTTGTTTTTAGATTCCGTTCAGCACATTTTCCTGCATTTCGCGAAAAGCGTCATTTCGAAAAAAAAGCTTCTCTAAAAATGATCTTGGACACAATTCATAATTCTCGCTTTCCTTTTCGTTACCCATTCTGCTTTGCCTGAATGGTCTACTTTATTCCTGAGCAAAAATTATAAATGCCTCCGCTAAATAGGAATATTCTTTTATCATTTGTGCCACTTCCTATGTTTTTGTACTTCACATAGATATTTCGGTTAAATCCCAAACCTCCCTATTTCTTCCTTTTTTGGCAGCAAAGCACCAAGATTTTGAAGTTGAACAGACTGCATAAACCGTTGTGCTGCGCTTCACTTTTTATAAGTCTTTCTCAATTCAAAATAATGAAAATGTATCAGCAACAAAAAAAGGAAATAGCGAACAAAAGTAAATCTTATGAAATCATATAAAAATATTAAAAAATAAGCGGCACCAAAAAAAACAAAAAATGAAAACGCTCCAGATATAATAAGTAAATCACTTCAAAAAAAATAATAGCAAACTGTCTGAATTGTTCAGATAGGATTTAATTAATCTTTAAATATTTTATGATGAGCACACTAAAAAATAAAGTACATTTAATTTAAAATGGCAATGGGCTTTTTAGCAAGGTTGTACGAAAAATTTGTCGAGCTAAGGCGTGACAAAAGGAGTAGCAAGAGGGTAACACGCTATGCGATGTTATGTCGTTCTTTTTGTCTTCAAGGAATTGATAGTTAGTGATTTATATAGTATTTAAATCACTAATAATTAGTTGTTTGCGACAAATAATCTGTAAACTCCTAGTTTTAGGGAAGAATTTGCGACAAATCGGCGAATTATGAACTTATTTATCGGAATTAGATTTAAAAAAGAAACAGCAAAACGTTTTCAAAAATTTTCAAGAGCACACTTCAAATCACATACTGAAGCGATGGCAACCATGCTTGATTTTTTCTTCTATAATGAAATTTCTCCAAAAGAAAAATTTGGACCTATGGGCAGAACTTTAGAAGCAACCATTTAGAAACGTATTGATGTAGTAGTTATAATTATGAACGATGTAGAAAAGTCGCAAACCAAGCCTACCGTTGCAATGATTGCATCGCTATTTCAAGTACAGGAACCTACAAAAAAAAGCTTGATTTTAGAGAAAAACGGAATCGATAAAAACAAGGAAAAAGAAAATGCAATTTAAAACCTTTAAGGTTTGAGTTATGTATATCACTATCACACCTCAAAAAACAAGAGGTAATTATTTACAAAGTTCAGCTGATTTTGTAAAGCATTTTATACGTTTATTAAAAATTCAATACGCTATCCAAAGCCTCATCAGCATCTCTATGGATAAAATTTGATTGATAATTCAAAGTGGTTTTAAGGTCACTATGTCTATACAGTTTTTGGAGCATTAATGGATGTATTCGGTCACCGGCAATGTTCCCGAAACTATGGCGAGCAATGTGATTAGATA
The DNA here is from genome assembly GCF_038024065.1 of Polaribacter sejongensis. Lineage (NCBI taxonomy): Bacteria > Pseudomonadati > Bacteroidota > Flavobacteriia > Flavobacteriales > Flavobacteriaceae > Polaribacter > Polaribacter sejongensis. The sequence goes on from NZ_CP150667.1 coordinate 3,438,957, forward strand.
GATTTTTATCAATTTTACATTTAATAGCGATACGCTTCAAATACTTATTAAAAAGTTTAGTAGCATTTCTTGTTTTCTTAAATAAATCCTCATTATTGGATGTTTCCATAGAATTAAGAAAAGGAAAAATATAACCGTTGTTTTGATCTTTAACACTGTTGTATTGCTTTAAAATAACAATTGCTTTTTCAGGTATTTTTAGACTAACTGGCTTATCATTTTTGTGCATTACGTATAAGAGTCTATCGTCTTTAAAATCTGTCCATTTTAGTTTAACGGCATCGGAAATTCTTATTCCTGCAAAATAAAACGCAATGAGCCATACGTTTTTAGTATGCCAAATGGAGGTGTTTGGCTCTAGTTTCAAGATTTCAATCTTTTCAATTTCATTTGAGGTGAGACCAATTTTGTGGCTAGATCCAATACATATTTTTTCTTTTTCTCCTCCGAAGGGATAGTACTTAGAATCAACAATACCAGTTTTAATTGCATTATTGAATAGGGTTCGAATAAAAATAAGTTGGTTTGTAATTGTACGAGTTTTTTGCCCAAGATAGACCAGGCAAAAATCTTTGTATTTATCTAGAAAAGGCTCGTTGATATCTTGAAATTTTAAAGATTTTTTATTTTTAAAATGCGCTACATTATCCATAAATGAATGTTCACCCTTTCGTCCTTTACTTATTCTTTCTTTTCTACGAGCCTTTATTTCTTGAATGCTGACATCTTTTCCGCTGACTTTGTTCAAGTTTAAGAATTCTTCGATGTTGTAAAGAATAGATAGTTCCGATTTTGCTACGGAAAATGTCCCCCTTTCATATTTGTTTTTTATCCTTTCTGAAGCAACTGCGAAGAAAGATTTAGAACCTCCGGCACCTTTTAATTTTTGTTTGACTTGTTTAGTTGTGAGTTTGTTCTTAGAATCAAAATATATATCATTGGCCTCAGTTAGCTTTTTTAGAAGGAAGTTATTTAGCTTCTGTGAATAAGAATGTGATCTTTTTACTCGTCCAGTTATTTTATCCCAATCTTTTTCTAAGACATATTGTCCTGTAAATCTATAGTTAGTTTTGTAATTTTCACTGATTCTTAAAGCCAAGGGAGCAGTACCGTCCTTTCTCTGTTTATTTTTCCGTCGAACAATTTTTATACTAGCCATACTATTATTTATATTTTCACCCTATAAAGATAATCAAAATATAAAAAAGAGGTACAGAATAGGTGCGGAATTATTTGATTTTAAAACATTTTAATTGAGTTCAATTTTTATCAAATAACTAATAATCATAGTGTTGTTGTTGTTTTGATAGGTGTTGGTTTATGATATCTCTAGGCTCATAACCCGAAGGTCACTGGTTCGAGTCCAGTTCCCGCTACTAAGCAAAGAGGAATCAGAAATGATTCCTCTTTTTTGTTTGCACTAAATTTAAAGGGATTAATCCTTAAAAATAATAAAACCAAAATAAATACATATTTTGGCTTTTCTTAATTACTCTTTATAATGTAAAATTATTTTATATCTAAGAATATTCCTCCAGAGAAAGAAGGGCTTGCGGCTATTATTTTACCAGAAAAAGTTGAGTCGAAGCCTAGTGAAATACCTAGTTTTTTAGTAATATAGTAAGCTGTTTCAAAACCAAAACTACTGTATTCAATATCGTTTGCAAAAATACTTCCATTACTATTGGTAGCATTTAATGATCCATTTTTAAAAGATTTTACAACATTTAACCTTGTAATTAGCCAAAGTTTATTGTTTATTAAATTGATTCCTGCTTCTAAGCCAGTCCTAAGCTCATCAGAAAAACCTTCACTTCTATTGTTGTAACCTAAATAAGATTTTAAATAAACAGGTTTGTCTTTATAAGATGTGGAGTAACCTAGAGATGATGATAGAATTTGATTAAATTCTCCATCTCCGTTTTGAAAACTACCATCGCTACCACCATTATTATCACCTGTTGGTAATCCTAATGTTAGTTTTATATCAGCAGCCCAATTTCCTTTCTTGTATAAACCATACCTAATACCTAAATCTACATCTCCAAAAGAATTTACTGTTTCCCCTTGGCTAATAGTTCCTCCTGTAGTACCTGAAATTTGATTATTTTGAGAAGAGCTAGCAAAGAATGGTACGTATGCAATAACATCAAATTTATTACTTAACCCATATTCTGCATAGATACTAGTGTTAAACAAAGTTCTAGTTCTATTAGGGTCTTTAGCTCCTGTATCTGTATAATGCTCATCATACTGTAATTGCCATCCTGCAAGTTTGTAATACCCTTTTCCTTTCCCTTTAGTCCATTGTGCAAAACTAATGTTACTTGCTAATACTATTAAAACGAATGTAATGATATGTTTTTTCATGTTTCTTTTATTTAGTTTCTCCATTTCCTACGTCTACACCAAATGGTTTACACCAATATAATAAATGTGTAAAATCATTAATACCTGTATTTTTTATAATATATGTGTGGGCTCCTTCAAACACAGTAACTTTTTGTATTTCTTTAGCATTTGCTACTGTATTTATATTATTGGTAAAGTATAAGTATAAACCAGGTAGTCTGTCTGATGCCTTGTAGTTTTCGTCAATTGTTAACTCTAAATCATTTGTGTTTGGTATTTCTTTTAAAGTAAAATCACCTCTAAGTTCATAACTGCTTGATGTTTTTAAAGTTCCTGTTTTTTCTTGAGTGGTGTTGCCAATAACAATTACTGTATCTTGGGTTGTAATCGTGTTATTAGAAGAGTTTACTGTTGCTGAAATCACAGCTTCTCCTGGTGCAATTGCGGTTATTAAGCCGGTATTAGAAACTGTTGATACGTTTGTGTTAGAGCTTTGCCAAGTAATAGTAGTATTCTCTGTTTCTCCACTACTGTTTGTGTATGTTGTGGTGTATTGGTGGGTATTGTTTATGTTTAACTCTTCTATTGGGTTATTAATACTTATACGTTCGTCTATAGTTACTACCGCTACTGTATCTTCCGTGCTAATTGTTTTTCCGTCTGCTGTTGTGGTACTTGCTGTAACGGTTGCTGTACCTTCACTAATAGCTGTAATTAAGCCTTCGTTAGAAACCGTAATAATAGAGGGGTTAGAGCTATTCCAAGATACTTTTAAATCTTCTATCTCTCCAAGTTCATTTGTAAAAGTTGAAGTGTATTGGTATGTTTTAGAGATAATTATCTCTTCAATAACATTATCTATTGTTAGTTTTTTATCAACAGCTATAACTTCTATATTGTTTTCGTTTGTAATAATACTTCCACTTTCAGTTGTTACAGAAGCTGTAATTACAGATGTTCCTATGGATAGTGCTGTAAGTAAGCCGGTGTTAGAAACAGATACAATGTTAGCATTGCTGCTGTTCCAATTAATTTGAGGAGTTGTTATTTCTCCTATATTATTAGTGTATTTTGTGTTGTATAGATGCGTATTTTTTATACCAAGTTCTGTAATGGAGTTGTTAAAACTTAATATTTCTGGTTGATTATCTGCGATAATATCATCTTCAATACAGCTATTAAAAATGAGTGAAAGGAATAGAATAAATTGTAAAGATCTCATTATTTTTATTTTAAATTCTGTCGTAGAAAAAAACGAATGTTTACAGTCCTCATTATAATAGTTAACTTTTTCTTAAAAAAAAGTACTTAACAATATGGAAACCCGTATAAAAACTAAAAAATGAAAAATTAAATTTGATATTGAATTAGTGAGGAGTTTAAAAGAAAATTTTCATTTTAAAAAGTAAAAAATGTTTCAAAAGGTTTTGGTCGCAGAAGACATAGATGTTATTAATAGCGGAATTAAAATAGCTTTAGAGGAAATAGGAATAAAAGATATAGATTTTGTTTCGTATTGTGATGATGCGTATTTTAAAATTAAAAGCGCTTATTTAAACAACGCTCCTTACCATCTAATTATTTCTGATTTGTCTTTTAAAAATGATGGAACTCCGCAAGAATTAAAGTCAGGAGAAGAGTTAATACATAAAACTAGGAAAGAATTTTCAGATTTAAAGATTATTGTTTTCTCTGTTGAAGATAAACCTTATAAAATTCAGCACTTGTATAAGAATCTAAAGATAGATGGCTATGTTTGGAAGAATAGAAACGGATTAAAAGAATTAAGGAATGCTATGCATAGAATTTATACTACAAATCAGTTTTATATTTCGCCAGAATTAAATACTACGGTTCATCCAAAGCAAGCTCTAGAGATTACTGATTTTGATGTTTTTTTAATAGCATCACTTTCTATGGGATCACTGCAAGAAGAAATAAGTAAAAGCCTGAGAAAAAAAGGGTGTTTTCCCTCTAGTATAAGTGCTATAGAAAAAAGGTTGAAATTTTTAAAGGAACATTTTAATGCAAGTAATCCAACGCATTTGGTTGCTATTGCTAAAGATTTTGGGTTAGTGTAATTCTTTTTTAAATATAAAACTGCTATTTACGGAAACCCGTAAAATTTATATGTTTTATTGGAATATATTTGAATAGTATTTAGAAAAGAAACTATTGAAAAGGAAAGAGTTCTAATTGAGAGCCTTACGGAAATCCGTGAGGCTTTTTTTAGAAACCTTGTTTTAAAAGTAGTAATCAGGTTTCTCTAAAGATTTTGATTTTTTTAGAAAACCAAAAAATAAATTGAAAGAAAAGTACAGTGGTTTTTTAGATACCATTTTATATATGAGTTTATTACAGCTTCATTTATTATAATTTTTGAGTATTTTAATATTGTTGGGGGACAGTGTTTTCAGTCATTAAGTTATTTTATTTGGAGTTGTTTTTTTTCTATAAGATATTTATACGGCTTTTAAATTTTGAAACTATTGATCTTTATCATAGTTTATATTTAAGTATTTTATTCTCTAAAGGGTATTTTCTGCCTTTCTAATTAGTCATTTTTTTTACTTCAACAAAGTAGCATTATTGATGCTTTTTATTCAAATTATTTGTGCTTTTTTTAGGTTTTAATCAATAGTGAGGTTGTTTAGAAATAAACAATAAAAGCGTGTTGTTTATTCCTGAAAAGTAGATAAATTTGTACTTTATTTTTTAACTAAGAATGGTTATCAAGTTTAAAAACTTGATATTAAAATGGGAATCTAGTTTAATTCTAGAACTGTCCCGCAGCTGTAAGCTCTAAAGTTGAAACCCGAATAGTCACTTTTCGAAAGAATGGGAAGACTGGGTGGAAGGAGTAAGTCAGAAGACCTGCCATTTTTTTAATAATTCATTAAGCTTTCGAGGATTGAAGCTAGAATTAGGAATCTGCATATCTATTATTTAGATACGTAGCACTTCTCTTATTCTATCCTCGTACGCAAAATTTAAGTATGAGGAATTCTTTTTTACATTCTTTTTGGGCTATATTTTTGATTATAGGATGCTGTAATTCAGGTGTTTTACATGCCCAAAAAATAGATTCTACAAAAGCAGTTCAGCTTAAGGAAATCTTTTTAATAACGAATAAAGAGAAGCTTAAAATACATTTTTCTCCAGTTACTGTTCAGACTTTAACGGGGAAAACTTTAAGTCGTTTAAGTAATGCTAGTGTTGCAGATGCTATTCGTTTTTTTAGCGGAGTTCAATTAAAAGATTATGGCGGAATTGGAGGAATAAAAACCATAAATGTGAGAGGAATGGGCTCACAACATACCGGAGTTTTTTATGATGGTGTTCAGCTTGGAAACGCACAAAACGGACAAATAGATTTAGGTAAATATTCTGTGCAAAACATGGAAGCTGTTTCATTGTATCAAGGGCAACGTTCAGATTTAGATCAATCTGCTAAATCGTATGCTTCTTCCAATAGTATTTATTTAAAGTCTAAAACTCCTCAATTTTCAGAAGGAAAAAAGGTGAATACAAATGTCAGTTTAAAAACAGGTTCGTTTGGTTTGGTAAATCCCTCTGCAGATGTAGATTTTAAGATAAATGAGCATTTAAGTGCTCGCCTTAGTACAGAATATCTCAATGCCAACGGAAAGTATAAGTTTAGATATACAAACGGAAGTTATGATACAATAGCAACACGTAATAATGCCGATATCGAATCTTTTAGGGCAGAAGCGTCTTTACATGGTTCGAATGGAATTAAGAATAATTGGAACGTGAAATTATATCACTATGATTCTGAACGTGGTTTACCTGGAGCCATCGTTGCCAATCGTTTTAAGCGTCCGCAACGTTTATGGGATCAAAATAATTTTCTACAAGGAGCATTTACGAAGCATGTAAACGACTCTTACTTTTTTGTGTTAAGAGGTAAATATGCGCATAATTATTCTCGTTACGTAGATCCAGAAATTATAAAAGTGGATGGAGAACTAGATAATAGATATACACAAGAAGAATATTATCTATCGATGGTAAATACGTTTCAGGTTTTACCTTTTTGGAAATTATCCTTGGCAACAGACTTACAAAAGAATACGATGGATGCGAATTTGTACAGATTTTCATATCCTAAAAGAATCACGCTTTTATCAGCTTTAGCTGCTGATTTTAATTTTGATAAAATCCACATTCAAGCAAGTCTTTTAAGTACAACGGTAGATGAAACTGTATTGTATTACGAAGCTGCAGAAGATTTGCAAAAGTACTCACCTACAATTATGATGAATTGGCAACCTTTTAATTCTAATAAATTTAGGATAAGGAGTTTTTATAAAGAAATTTTTAGACAACCCACTTTTAATGATTTGTATTATACGTTTATCGGAAATACTTTTTTAGACCCAGAAGATGCGACTCAGGTAAATTTGGGGTTTTCTTACCAAACGGACTTTAAAAAAACAGCATTTGATGTACAAACAGATGTGTATAAAATTTGGATAGACAACAAAATTGTTGCGATTCCTGGCGCTAATTTATTCCGTTGGTCTATGTTTAATTTAGGCAAAGTAGAAACAACCGGAATAGAAACAAATATAAAATCGAGTGGGAGTCTAGGTGAGAAATTTAAATACACTACAAACTTAAGTTATACGTACCAAGAATCTATAGATGCTACTGCTGACGCTAGTAACTACGGAGATCAAATTCCGTACATACCAGTTCATAGCGGTAGTATAAGTGCTATGATAGATTACAAAAAAATAGAATTTAATTACAGTTTTATTTATACAGGAGAAAGATATAGCCAAAAGGCAAACATCAGTTCTAATTATTTAGATCCGTGGTTTACACACGATTTAAGTTTAGGCAAAACGCTATTATTTAATCGAAAGAAATTAAAGGTTTTAGTAGCAGTAAATAATGTGTTTAATCAACAATATGCGGTAGTAAAAAACTTCCCAATGCCTGGGAGATCCTATCGTTTTACTTTAAATTTTTTATTATGAACAAAAGAAAATTAAGTGTACAGATTGCATCAGCTTTAGCTGTTGTACTTTTTTTCAATGCATGTAGTAGCAATGAGAATTTTGATGACTCCATAACTCCAGAAATTCCTACAGAACCTATAGCTGATTTAAAAGGGTTTTATTTATTGAATGAAGGAAACATGTCTATGAATAAAGCAGCTTTAGATTATATGGATTTTGAAACTGGAATTTACGAAAAAGAAGTTTTTAGGACAGCAAATCCAGAAGAAGTTGGTGGTTTGGGTGATGTTGGAAATGATATGGGAATTTATGGTTCTAAATTATATGTGGTTGTAAATGCGTCTAATAAAGTAGAAGTTTTAGATGTAAATACTCGAAAAAAAATTAAACAAATAAATGTTGATAATTGCAGGTACATAAAGTTTTACAACGGAAAAGCGTATTTAACAACTTACTTAGGTGTTATTGGGGATCCGGACGCTGCAAACGGAAAAATTATGGAAATTGATACTACAAGTCTTAGTGTTACGCGTTCTGTTAATGTAGGTAGGCAGCCCGAAGAATTGGTAATACATAATGATAAAATTTATGTGGCAAATTCAGGAGGTTATAGTCCGCCAAATTATGAATCTACGGTTTCTGTGGTTGATATTGCAAGTTTCGAAGAAACAAAACGAATAGAGGTAGAAATCAATCTTCATCGTATGCAAATTGATAGTGAAGGAGATATTTATGTTTCTTCTAGAGGAGATTATTATGAAACGCCTTCTAAACTTTTTGTAATTGATACAGCCATCGATGAAGTGACAGAATCGTTTGATTTGGCTGTTAGTAATATGACCATTTTTGATGATATTATGTATATCTACAGCACAGAATTTAGTTATGTAACAGGAGAAAACACCATTTCTTATAACAGGTTAGATACAAAAACAGAAACCATTCTTACTGATTCTTTTATTTCAGATGAAGACAAAGATCTTATAAAAATTCCTTATGGAATTACGATAAATCCAGAAACGAAAGACATTCTAATTACAGACGCTAAAGATTATGTAACACCAGGAACACTGTATTGTTTTTCTTCTGAAGGTGCTTTTAAATGGTCTGTAGAAACAGGAGATATTCCTAACAAAGTAGTATTTAACTAGTAATAATTATAACCCAAATATCAAATTTTAAATTAAAAACATGAAGAAAATTATCCAAACTTTAAAACTACGTGTAGCGTTTATTATTCCTTGCTTTTTAGCAATAATGGCAACATCTTGTACATCAGAACTAGACCTTTATAGTGTTTTACCAGAAATTGAATTATCAGAAGAAAGTAATAGTGTAGAAATGTTAATGGGAGAAACAATTAATTTTTCTGCTACAAAAATTAATGAAACAGAATATTTAGAAGAATGGTATTTAGGAGACAGTATTGTTTCTACTTTATCTACCTATGATTTTGTTCCAGAAACTTCTGGAGATTATGTTTTGTCTTACACTGCGTCTAATGATGCAGGAGAATTTACACATGAATATGTTATTTCAGTAGCAGCTGTAATTCGTCCTATTACAGAAGAAAGTAATTTGTATGTTACTACTTTAATTGATTATTTACCTGCTCCAGGGCAAAAAATTAATACTTCAATAGGTACAGAAGAAGGAGCTAAAACTCTAGAAGGTAAAAAAGGAATGGTTACTTTAGGAGCATGGGGAGGTGCTGTTTCTTATACTTTTGATCATACCGTTATAAATACAGAAGATGCTGCTGATATAATGATGTATGGAAATGCATTTTCTGGTTTTGCAGAACCCGGTGTTGTTTGGGTAATGCAAGATGAAAATGCAAATGGAATTGCAGATGATACTTGGTATGAAATTAAAGGTAGTGCAGATGCTTTCGAAGGGACTATAAAAAATTATAGTGTAACTTATTCTAGACCTAACGAAGATTCAGAAGTTGTAACTTGGATAGATAGTGAAGGGGATAATGGTGTGATATCAACAAAATTTTATCCAGAATTTATTACAGAAGATTCTTATACAATTACAGGGACTCTTTTAACAGATGATAATATTGACATGAGTAATCCTAGCTGGATTAAAAGTAACGCTTTTGAATATGGTTATGCAGATAATACTCCAGGAGGCGATAAATTAGATATTTCGGATGCAATAGATAAGGATGGAAATACTGTAAATTTAACAGGAATCGATTTTATTAAAGTTCAAACAGGAATCCTAGAAAATATGGGGTGGTTAGGTGAGCTTTCTACAGAAGTAACAGGAATAGCAGATTTAAACATGTTAAATGATTAAATAGTATATTTTACTAAATAAAGAGGTTGTCTAAAAAAGATTAAATCTTGTCATACTGAACTCGTTTCAGTATTTCAACTTATTGAAGTTCAATCTTCATAAGAATCTGAAATAAATTCAGATTGACAAAAAATATCTTTTTAGACAATCTTTTTTTATTTTATCACTTTTAATGTGTGATGTATATTAGTGAAAAAATAGAGATAAATATCCACAAGCTTACAGCTAATACAATCGGTTTTATTCCTGTTGATTTTAGGTCTTTTATAGAAATTGTAGAACCTACAAGAAACAAGGTTACAACCAAGGTTCTTTTAGAGTAAAAAACAATTTCAGAGGTAATTACTGTAGGAATTAAATGATAACTATTTATAAAAATAGCGACTACAAAAAGTAATATAAAATAAGGAATTGAAATTTTCTCTCCTTTTGTTTTAAATATAAACATAGATAAAATAGCTAAAGGAATTATCCAAAGTGTTCGAGATAGTTTTACAGTTGTAGCAATTCTTAGCGCTTCATCTCCATAACTTAAAGCAGCACCTACAACAGAACTAGTGTCGTGTATGGCAATAGCACACCACATTCCAAATTGTTCTTGAGATAACTGCAAAAAATGTCCTATTGCAGGGAAAACAAACAAGGCTATAGAGTTTAATAAAAAAACAAGACCTAAAGCAACACTTATCGTTTTACTATTTGCTTTAATAACAGGAGAAATGGCTGCAATTGCGCTTCCGCCACAAATAGAAGTTCCAGAGGTAATTAGATGACCTAGTTTTTTATCTAACTTTAATAGTTTTGTAAGCAGTAAACCCAAACTTACTGTTAAAAAAATAGAGAAAAAGGTAAGACTGAATGCTTGCTTACTTGTTGCCAATGTTTCTTTAAGAAGCATTCCAAACCCCAAACCTACTACTGCTACTTTTAAAAGAATATGAATGGCTTTATAGCTTTTAGATTTAAAAGGGTTTTTAAAAATGATGGCAAATACAAAACCAAGTAATAAAGCCGTTGGGCTATTCATTGGGCTAAATAGTGCAAAAACTATAATTAAGAAAAAGATAATTTTAGGGAATGTCGTTTTCATATCGAGATTTATTTATCGATACAAAACTAGGGACTTAGAATAACTATTTAGCAAACTAATTTATTGTTTAAGATAACTAAAAGTTATAGTTGTTTAAAGTGTATTTTTCAAAGTAACTCATTAGGTTAGATTGATACCCTGTTCTAGAAACAAAATAAAACCATCTCTCAATAGATAAGTCTTTTACGTCAATTATTTTAAGCTTGTTATTTGTTAGTTCTTCAGAAATAGCATGAATAGAAATAAAAGCAAAATTATCAGAATTTAAAAGGTAATTTTTAATAGCCTCTGTACTGTTTAGAGTTACCACAGTATTTAGTTTTTTAATGTGGTGTTTGTTTAAATGTTCTACAACTATTTCTTTGGTTCCAGAACCTAGTTCTCGCATAATAAACGGAATTTCTTTTAAGACTTCTAAACTAATAATTCCTTTCTTAAAAGTGTTGTTTTTAGCATTTGTAACTAAAACAATTTCATCTTTCATGAACTTACTAAATTGTAGTTTACGATTGGTGTTTTTACCTTCTATAATTCCGAAATTTAGTGTTTGGTTTAGAATAAGTTCTTCAATATCGTCAGAATTTCCTGCAGTTATTTCAAACTTAGTATTAGGGAATTGTGTTCTAAATTTTGCAATTACTTTTGGCATAATATAATTTGCCAAAGTGGTACTCACACCAAAATTTATTAAATCTGGATGGTTTTCATTTTTATGCAAAAATTGATTTTCCATTTCTGCATAAATTTCTAAAATTTTATTGGTGTAGATTAAAAATGCCTTCCCTTCATTAGTTAATTCTATGGAGTTTCTTTTTCTTAAAAACAAGGTAGTTTTATAGGCTTCTTCTAAATTTCTAATAGACTTAGAAATAGCAGGCTGCGATATAAATAATTGCTCAGCAGCTTTTGTAAAACTTAAATAGGTTGCAACGGTTTTAAAAATAAGAAGTTTTGTATGCATTAACTGTTTAGGTATAAAATAGAATTATAAATAAAATGAATCTATTATTTTATTGATAGCCTAAAGGTACGTGTAATCTTATTTTGATGTATAATTTTATTGTAGTTTTTACAAGTTTGCAAGCTGTAAATTCATTTTTGGGTTTGAATTAAAATAAAAAACTCGATACTAGAAATAGTATCGAGTTTTAAGAATGTGTTAGAATCCTACTCCAAGATCTTCTGGAGCTGCTGATGAGGCTTGTGCTTTTTGAGGACTTAAAATCAGGTAAGTACCTAAAGCTGTTAAAGCTGCATACTTGCCATATTTCCCTATCTTTTCTAAAGCTTCTTTTCTGTCTATTTTATTTTCACTTTTAATATTCATGAGTTTATTATTAAGAGGTTAGTCTATAATTATTTTTTTAGAAACAGATTTTCCATCGGTAGTAACTTTTACTAAGTAAACTCCTTTAGAAAAACTATTTAAATTAATAGGACTGTATTTATCTGTAGATTGGTTTTGATTTAAAATAACTTTACCATTAAGATCAAATAAATCAATTTTTAAAGCTCTTGCATTTGCTCCTTTTATTTGTAAGAAATTATTCTGATTATAAATCTGAACTTTTGTTACATCATCAGAAATTACACTTAATGCTTGTGTAGAGAAATATACGTAAAAACGTCCAAAACCACTAGCATCACTAATTAATGTTAACGTGTAGTTTTCTGTATTGCTTAACTCATATGAGCTACTAGTTTCTTTATCTTCTAAGAAAACCTTCATTCCTTCTGGTAAATTACTATTTAATGCAGAAAAAGTAATTTTTTCATTTGCTTTTCCTTTAAGGTTTAATGAAATTACTTGGTTTTCATAATTGTTATTAGGAATTGCCTGAATGGTATAATCTGTATCTGTAGAGTTGTCTAACAATTTAGTTGTTAAATCAAATTCTGAAGAATTAAAATTGATAATATCTTTACCAGCATCAAAACCTACAGTTGCGTTTTCAGAAAACACAACATCTGTATTTACTTTTAAGTTTCCTTTAGCAACATATAATTTAATATAAGGTGTTGTTGTAGCACTTTTATTAAAAGTATGATCTCCTGTAAGAGCTGTTTTAGTTCCTATTTTTGTGTTGTTAAAAACAACCATTTCATCAGTTCCAGAAGGCTTCATTTTTATAAAAAATCCTTGCCCTGGAGCTAATACTTTAGTTGTAGTAGATTCTGCAGAGTGAGCAACATATTTAGCTTGGCTATTTTCCCAAACATAAACAGCAGGAGCATCTATAGCTAGTTTAGCCATATTATCTTGTACAAAATCTCCAGAACCACCTTTATTAGCAGGGTAATATGCTGTGTAAGGGTTACCAACTGCCACCCATTTTCCGTGTGCAGCATATACGTTTAAAGTATTTGTTTCTAAGGTACCATTAAAATTAAGTGATCCTTCAGTTCCTCTAGAAATAGAGTATCCATTACCTTTATCAAATTCTACAGCAGCACCAATGTTTACATCAAAATATTCCCATTTAGCACCAGTTGCATTTGCATCATTATATTTTGCAATTGCATATTTAGCAGGAGAATCTGAGTTTGTTCTAATATCATTAGCCATATTTAAAGCAAAATCTTTTACTTTTTGTCCTGATACAGGAGGCGTAATAAGGCTCCATTGAGTAGCTAATAAACCACCTCTTACATAGGTAATGTTACCAGTGCTATTTCCTTTTACAATTAAAGTTCCACTATCAGCTGCATCAGAATACACAAATAAACCATTATTTGTAGAATCAAAATTATTTTCAATGGTTAAATCAGCATTTTTATAAATATCTAAATAACCAGTATTTGCAATTTCTACAGAGTTTGCAACTGCACCTTCAGAATCTAAAACTACTTGTTCGCCTGCTTTTATTAAAACATCGTCTCCATTAGTAGGTAAATTTTTACCTTCCCAGTTATTTGTTGTAGACCATTTAGAGTCATCTATATTATCAAAATATTTTTGATCATTATACACCCACATACCTCTACCAAAAGTACCTACATATACGTTACCATTATTTGCACTTACTTCAATATCGCTTATTCTTACGTTTGGTAAACCTGTTCCTAATTTAGCCCAATTAGTAGTTGAGTTATCTGTAAAATAAACACCAATTTCCGTTGCTAAATAAATAGTTTCGTTGGTTTTGTTAGGATCTAATATTATTTTAAATGTAATAATATTTGGCAAATCACCACTTATGTTTGTCCACGTAGTTCCGTTATTTAAACTCTTGTAGACTTTGTTTCCTGCACTATAACTTTTAACTGTTGCATATACTGTATTTGTGTTAGGTACACCATATACACTGTTTATAGTTACTCCGCTTGGGCTTGCTATTGTAGACCAAGTTGCACCGTCATCTACACTTCTTTTTAATGTTGAAACTTCTGCAACTTCACCAATGGCAAATATTCTAACTGAAGCATTGTTAAGAGAAACATCTAAAAATTCTGTATGTGTTAAACCTGTACCAAGTGCAGTCCAATTAGCTCCTCTATCTATAGATTTTTTTACATCTCCGTGTCCTGCATAAATTGTTGCAGCAATAGTAGGGTGTACGTTTATTGGAGAAATAAATGCAGCATTTGTTGCATCTGATGGTAACACTTGTGTTGCACTTGCATAATCATATTCATAACCATCAATCGTTTTATTTAATTGTCCGTTTGTTCCTCCTAAATATCTAATAAGAGGATTTTCAATGTCAATTGCCGTTCCTGTACCATCACCTGCTACAGCAGCAACCCATTGTCTAACTCCATCTTTCAAAACTTTAGAAAAACCATCGTTATCTTGGTTTGCCATCATATAATCATCACCGTTTAAACCGTGAGTAATAGCAATATTATAAGATTGTGTAATAATTAAACCACTAGAAACATCAGGGAAATCTGCATCTGATCCCGGTGAGAAAAGTCCCATTCTAAGTCCTGCATCATTTCCATTAATAATATGAGTATCATCTGTAAATAATAAAAAGTGATGATCTGCATGTACGTGAATTTGACCTGCAGGTAAGTTTGCCGCAGAAGTATATGCATTTAAAACAGGAGAAAAAGTATTTCCATTATCTGTAGATTTCCAACCTTGTACACCACCAACCATTAAGTTGTCTGGGTCTTCTGGTGAAACAGCAATACATTGTATATAACCACTTTGAGAATCAAATGGTGTTGCAGTGCCATTAATAAGTGCTGTAACAGGAGTAGATTTAACAATATCTGCTGTCGTGTCATTAAAATCAAAATTATATTTTCTAAAAACACCATCTTGATTTATTCCATAAAAATAATCGTTATCTGCAGGAGAAGCAGTAATTCTTAATATTTTTGCGCTTTCACCACCTAGAAAAGCTGGATGTACTTTAAAGTTATTTCCACCGTCTGTAGAATAATAAATAGCATCCCAATAATCTGAAACTACAACTTTGTTTGCGTCATTTGGGTCAAAAACCATCGATTGGTATTTGGCAGTGTAAGTAATTTGGTTAGTACCATCACTAGTAACAAACATATTAGACCAAGTTGCACCACTATCTGTAGATTTTCTTATATCAGCATTTGTTAAAGCAAATATAGTAGTGGTAGTTCCAGGAGCAAAGGCTATATCTCTAATGAATTCACTTTCAGATAAAGAAAAAGTAAGTCCGGTTGGCACCCAAGTTTCTCCCGCATCTGTAGATTTAAACAGTCCAATAGAACTAACGTGGCTACTGTCTCTATCTCCCGTTGCCATGTAAATAATATTTGTATTATTTGTGTCTATTAAAATATCGGTAACACCTAAGCCAGATAAATGATCTGTTTTTGAAGCCCAAGTAACTCCTTTATCTGTAGTTTTCCATAATCCACCAGAAGGTGTACCAACATACATGATATTAGCATTGTTTGGGTCTACAGCTACAACATCTACTCTACCAGGTCCTGGATAATCGAAATTATAGTTTTTATTTACTATTGCAGTTGGGCCTATTTGTTCCCAAGCTTTTGTTGTAGAAGAAGTTTTTGCTTTTGTACTTGCATTGTCTACTAATAAGTTTAAATAGTCTTCTTTGTTCACTTGGTTTTTAGGAAATGTACCGTCAGAGTTTACTCTATCTTTCCAGCTCCAAGCCCAACGTTCAAATAATTTTCGGGTTTTCTTTTCTAATCTAGTTTCTGCAGTTTTAGAGTTTTTGCCTTTTTCTATAAACTGTTTTCTAGTTTTAGTTACAATCTCAAAGAAATTACTATTTTCTTTAGTTGCTTCTTGTTTATAGTTTATTGTTTGTGCATTTACCTGAAAGCAACCAATAAAAAATAAAATAAAATATACTTTGTGTACTGTATTTTTCATGTTCTATTTTGTGTTAAAAAAATGTTAATACAAATGTCTACTTTTTTTTAATTTAGAAGTGCACGAGTTGAGTAGATAAAACTACGCATGTACTACGCACTTTGCTATCGTGCTCTTTAGTTAGTGTTTAATTAGAAAATATTTAAGTTATATTTTCTTTTTTACTTTTAGTTCTGGACAAGCAGTATTAATAATTTGGATGTTTTTTGCCCCAGTAATTTTATTAATAGTAGTTTTTTTAAGCACCCAAATTGAAAAAACCAGTAGCAGTAATTGTTAATGTGTCCCTTCTGGATCAGTTGGAATACATTAGCCAGAAGTAGTCCCCCAACTAACTTCTGTTACAATAATTGCAAAATTACTAACTACTGGTAGGTTTTTATTAAATAGAGTTAATTGTGCTTGATTATAAATTTTAATACCTAACTCATCAATATTTATTTTATCATATATTTTTATAATAGTTAAAATGATGTCTTTAGGAATTCTGTTTTGATACGCTACTACGTTAATAAGTTATTGTCTAAAAGAACTTTTGTCTTACTTAAAGAATTATAAATGTTTTTAAATCAAAATTTCATTAAAAGTACAAAGATGAATAAGTTTAAAAGATAAGTCATTATATTAAACTACTCACTAACTACGTACTTTGCTGAAAGGAAGAATGTTTCTTTTTTTAATATCATATAAACACTGCTTTAGAGCTCCTTGTCTTTGCTTTTTTTAGGTTAAACTCATTAATTGTTATGGTCGTTTATGAAACTTTACTATTTTTGTTTATTATCCTAATGACCTATAAAAGTCTCTTCTTAATTTTGATGAAAAAAAAAAGTAATAACACTTTTAAGCTGATAGTTTTTTTTCTGAGCATAAATTTTTATGCACAAGAACCTTCTAGTATTTATTTAAAATATATAGACTCTGCCAGTAACCGAATAGATAATTATCCTGTTCTCGCAGAAAAATTTTTAGACTCCATTCCCAGTCCTTTAGATATAAATATTAAAGGTAAATTGGCAGACTATTATCATCTTAAAGCAGTTTTAAGTAGTCACTTAAATAGAAGTGCCGAAGTTTATCATTATAATATTCTTGGATTAAAATATGCGGAGTTAGAAGAAAATTATGAGTTAGCGGGTGCGTCGAGTATAGAGTTATTTTATAATTTATATATCGTAAAAAAAGATACTTCTGCTCTAAATTATCTTAAAAAAGCAGAGAAGTTTTATACAATTATTAATAGTAAATTAGGCTTGATAGATGTTATGCAAATGAAAGCATATATTGAGTTATACAATAACAATCATCAAAAAAGTAACGATTTAATTCTGCCTAAGCTAAATTATTATAAGTCGATAAAAGAGGATTCTTTTTATCAATTATATGCTTTATTTATGATTGTACTTAATTATGTGGATCTAAATGATGATGCAAATAGGGTAAAGTACTATGCCGATTTTGAGACTTTAGAAAATGATACTACCATTACAAAGTACCTTTATAAGATACATGATGTTACTTTAAACATATCTTTTTCTGAATTGTTTTTGAGTAGAAAGCAATTAGATTCTACTGTTTTTTATTTAAAAAAAGTAGATGCTATGCGAGCATATATGAATAATTTTGATAAAGAAAATCAGTTTAAAAATTACATATCATATTATGATGAATTAAAGGATACTCATAAAAAAAATAATTATATAGATTCTCTTAAAAACCTTCATCAGAATTTAATAAATGAAAACATTGATGCCAGTTTTAATATTAATGAGTCTTTTTTAGAAAATTCTAGGATTTTAGAAGTAGAAACTAAGAAGAATTTTTTAAATAGAAATTGGATAGTGTTTTTAATTACACTTTTAATATTGGGTACTGTTTTTGTTTTTGTAAAATATAAGAGTCTAAAAAGAATTTTAAATGATTTTACGAAACGTAGAAAAGAATATTCTCTTATCGAAAATAACCATGATAAGTTAAAGTTAAAAGTTAAGGGGTTAGAAAATTATATAGTAGACTTAAAGAAAGAAATAAAAAGTATTTCTTCAATTACAAATATAGATGATCAGAGAAGTAAGATTAAAGATCTTCATAAAGAAATTCTTCATAGCTCTTCTGTTCTTTTAGTAAAAGGAGAAGATCATTTAGATTTAATAAATAATCTTAATGTAGAGTTTTTTAATCAAATGTCTTTAGAGCACCCCGAGTTAAATTCTTCTGAAGTAATTATATGTTACTATCTATTTATGGGGTTTAAAACCAAAGAAATTAGTGTTTTTCTAAATACGTCTGTTAGATCTGTAGAGAGTAAAAGGTATCGGATTAGAAATAAGTTAAATGTTAATAAAGAAGACTTTAAGTTAGTAGATTATTTGATAGAAAACTTTAAAAATACGGCTACTTCTAACTAAAAAAATCTCAGGTTAATTAATTAACCTGAGATTTTTTTAGTTATACACTTTAAGTGACAGTGCCTACCTAATAACTATAGAGAAAAGGAGTTCAATAGTTGGGGCTAATTGATAATTACATTTAGCGTTAAAACTTTTCTTAAAAAACTCTAAACAACCTTTCCTATATAGCTTTTATAAAATCTACACCTCTATTTAAATAAGTAGAGGTGTAGATTATTTGTTATTCTATAACTACTTTCTTACTCATAATACCTTTATCTGTATTCATTCTTACAATATAAACACCTGTTATTATTTGTTTTTTGATGTCTAGTTGGTAGGTAGGTTTTTGTTCGTTAATATTCCAAGTACTTACTTTTTTACCAAGAATATCAAATAACTCTACTTTTTGAATGTTCACTTCTTGATTTTTAGAAATTACAATATTGTTATTGTCGTTATCTGCGTAAACACTTGTTTTTCCAGTAAATATATCTTCCTCTACACCAAGTACAGTGTCTTCTGCAGCCTCAAAAGCTAAAACAAACCTTTCTGTGTATGTACCTGCTTCTAATTGATATGCAGCACTAACATCATTTATTTTCTGAGTTTGACCTGTTAATTTGTCTTTGATGTATACATTTTGATTGATGTTATTTATTTCATCAATACCAATTGTAATAATACTGTTTTCACTTACAATAACTTCTAGTGGCACTTCTAGTGCATCAGAGATTTCTTGTACTCCAGAAATTACATAACTATTTGCATCATTAGGGAATTTCCAATAAAAATCTGTAGGATTAAGATCATACATTTCAGAATCATACCCTTTTTCATAGCCAAAAGAATTTGCTTGATTAAAAGAAACTCCAATTTGACGATGTAAATTACTTCCTTCATCATTAGAGTAGTTCATTCCTAGCTTTAAGATTGGTAAGTTATTAGTTGCTGTTTTTGCAGCCGTTTTCTTATTAGTCTTTAAGAATATAGATGTACCATCTCCTTCTGTTTTATATTCTCTTTGACTATTATTAAATTTAATTTGTCCGGTACCAATACCTTCTACAAAGAATCCTTGACCGATTGCAATATAAGGCTCTGGAGTTTTGTATAAATTTTCATATTCACTACCACCAGAGTCAGGACTACAAGAAATAAGACCGTCATCATCTATAAATGTTAAATTATTCATATATAAAACACCTGAATCGTTGGTTGCTGTAAAAGTAATATCGCTACCAGCAGGTATACATATATTAAATGTTATATCATTATAAAATAGACCGGTAGATGGGAAAGTGAAATTTCCTTTATCTATGTTATCAATTTTTATATTAAAACTCTTAGTTAAAAGAGATGCATAATTTATTTTTAAAGTTTCTACTCCTCTAGGAATATTAGAGAATTTAATATAATCTCTACTATTTAAATTAACTACAGAGCTTATAAGATTAAGAATATCTGATATCAAACCTGTTGTTTCGGTTGCACCTTCGGCTTCAAGGATGTAGTTTACAGGGCTTGTTTCGCCTGTTTTTACCTTAGTTGCCATACTTATATTTTGTGCAGCATATCCACCAATATATCCACCAAAATTATGACCAGCAGTTCCTGATGCTTCTGTTTCGGCTACATGTTGCCAAAAATAAAGTGTAGAAATTGTTTCGCTGTTATCAGTTAAAAATTTTCTAGCATTTAAAGCAGAAGGGAAAGGATTACCTATTAAATAAGATTCACCTGCATTTATTTGTGTGGTATTAAACTCTCCATCATTTGGTGTGCCAACAAACGTATAGTTTTGGTTTCTTCCAGGTCCTTTAAATGTATATCCTTCACCTTTTTTTATGGTTCCGTTTTTATATTTATGTGCCCAATTTGCTCTTCCGTTGCTTGCAGGTGTGTATGTGTACACCCAATAATCAGCTAAAGAAATACCTGTTCCTGTAAATGCTCCGTCGTAACCAGAAACAAAATTAATTGCTTTAGGATTGTTTAAATCGGTACCATCTCTAAGAACTGTTTCTAACGTGTATGTGTCTGCGTTTAAAGATGTAACCGGAGAACTCATGTAATTATAACGATATATACTTGGTACTTCTGAGTTTTGATCGACAAATAATTGCCCATTTCCTACAACAGAACTTTCACTTTCATGTGTCTGTACTAATTGCGCTAAAGAACCTGATAAACGAATTTCACCGTCTAATTCTATACCATCTGTAACAACTAATAATTGATCTGTTACTATTAACTTATTATTTGTGTCTACCTTTAATTTTCTAGCACTTAATTTAGTATCTGTATGTGTGTAGTTTTCATCAATTATAACATAACGAGATCTGTCTGGATAACCGTTGTCCCAAGTACCATCTGTATTTCTAGTAGTTTCTTTAATTCTATGTAAACCTAACAATGTATTAGCTTCTGTATTAGAACTTTCTATTTCTGAGATTAATGGATCTTGAGAGTGTCTTTTAGCATCATTATCTGCTGCTCCATATCCAGATTGGTAAGACTCTATTGCATCATCTATAAAAACCACCCATTCACTTGGTGTGTAAGTAGCATTCGTTGCTAATGTTTCATCTATTCTTACAAGCGATGTTTTGTTTGTAATATTAGAAATAACATCGTATCTATTTGTCCAAGAATATTTTCCGTCTGCAGATGAAAGTATAATAATGTCATTAGCACCTTCTAATTCTGTTAGGTTTTCATTTTTTATAATATCCGTTGTTCCTAAGTTTTTGATACTTGGGGTTTCTAGGTTTTTAAATAAAACAGATTTACCAACTTTTAATATAGTCTTAACCTCGTCAGAAGCAGTTGGTTCTATATCTGTTTTGTCATTTGTTGATGTATCTTTATATAAATGAATTTTAATATTATTTGCAGGAATATCTACTGTACCAATATTAGTAATCTCAATCCATCTTTCTGTACCAAATTGATATACTTGCGTAATCATAACTTTGGCTGCTTCTAATGTATCTCTATAATCAAGATCTCCGCTACCAGGATTAAAATCATTGTCTGTATCACCAAAAGCGTTCTCTAAAGTGATTATATCAATTACTTTATTGTTAGGGATTAAATTACCGTCATTTACTGTAACTCTACCTGTAAGAGGATCTATATTATCATCAAAAATATCATTTAATCCATCATTATCTATATCTGCATTAATGTCTGTAATTATGTTTGCAATATGTCCGTTTTCAGAAATATCAGGAATTCCATCATTATCAGAATCTAGATCTAAATAATCTGGTTCGTCTTGGTTGTCTGTATTTTCTGGTATAAAACCGATTCCATTAACTTCGTAAACATCATCTACACCATTTTTATTAGTATCTAACATTGCTCCGGTAGGATTGCTGGGTGCTATGTAGTTGTTAGAAGGTTGTCCTTCTATATTATCAGGAATTCCGTCATTGTCTGCATCAATATCTAAATGGTTTAATTTACCATCTCCATCTTGATCACTGTTAGGATATGAATCTGGTTTTCCATCATTATTAGTATCTTCACCTGTAAGAATTAGTGCATTTGCAGAGTTTTCAGAAATACCATCTTGTCCTACATCTCCATCAACAAGGTCATTAAATCCATCATTATCAGTATCAACAAAATTATCTGCAATACCATCTCTATCAGTATCAGAACCACCAGCTTCAATAACATCAGTAATTCCATCGTTGTCAGAATCTAAATCTTGACTATTAGGAATACCATCATTATCTGTATCGGTATTAGCAAGGTTATTTCCTCCGTTATTAGAGTCGTAACGATCGTCTAATCCGTCATTATTGGTGTCATTTGTAAGTGTACCATCGGTATTAATATCGTCTACTTTACCATTACCATCTGTATCTTCACCACCAGCTTCTACGATATCTGGAATACCATCGTTATCTGAATCTAAATCGAAATGATTAGGAATACCATCACCATCTGCATCATATACATCAGGAATTCCATCATTGTTGGTATCTGTATAATCTGTTGTACTTCCATCGCCAGAATTACCATTGTCTACAGTGTCTAAATAATTAGGAATACCATCTCCGTCTTCATCTCCTTCGGCATCATTTACACCGTTTTCAAGAGTGTCTGGGATTCCATCATTATCATCATCTAAATCATTAACATCAGATATACCATCTTTGTCATTATCTTTAAAGTCTCTAAAGTCTAGATCACCAGTTCCAGGAAAGTTATTGTCTTCATCACCAAAAGCAGTATCTAAATCATTAGGAGTAATTACTTTATTAAGATCTTTAGAACCGTCGTTTACAGTAAAACCAATAGTAGGATCGTCTGTGTTATCATCAAAAATATCATTTAACCCATCTCCATCTGCGTCTGCATTAATATCTATAATTGCATTGTCTGTATCTCCATTTTCTACAATATCTAAAATACCATCATTATCTGAGTCTGTATCTAAATAATCTGGTATACCATCATTATCGGTATCTACAGGGATAAGAACATTACCATTTATTTCGTAAACATCATCGATACCATTATTATTAGTGTCTGTTATGTTTGTACCAACTCCACTTGGTGCAATGTAACCAGCAGAAGTTTGTAATTCTATATTATCTGGAATACCATCATTATCTGCATCTATGTCTAGATAATCTGGTATACCATCTCCGTCTGTAGATGTTGGTGTATTACCTGTACCTGCACTTTGTGGGATTCCATTAGTTGATGGTGCTGTTCCAACAGCTCCATCTGCCATTCCATCATTGTTTTCGTCTTTACCACCAGCTTCTATAACATCTGGAATACCATCGTTGTCTGAGTCTAAATCTAAACGATTAGGAATACCATCTCCATCTGAATCTGTATTACATAATTGTCTTACTAGAATATCATCAATAGCTAAATCGTTTCCGTATTCTGCTTTGGTATTGTTTCTAATAACAACGGTTATATTGCTGCTATTTAATGTAGTTAAAGGTGCTTTTGTACCATAATACTTCCATGCATCTTTACTGCCTGCTTCTTCTCTAACAATGTTTCCTGTGTTTACAGGGGCACCTAAAAGTTTTCCGTTTTGCCAAAGTTCTATTTGTATGTTTGGTAAAACTCTAAGGGGATCATTATTAATATTATTATCAACATCTAAATTTAAGACCCAAAAAGATACATCTAAAAGAGCACCAGCTGTAATACCTGATATTGTTTTCTGATAAATAACGTCAAGTGTTTTACCTGCATTTACCATTAACATATTGTCGTTTGTAGGGGTTAAGCTACCACTTGTGTGATCTCCTACAGTTTGCCATTTATCATTTGCCCAACTAGCAGAGTTAGGGATGTTATTAAATACTGCGTAAAGGTCATCTTGTAAATCATTAGTAAGTGGTTTCCTTAACTGTAAATAAGTGTATTTTGTGGTTGCTCCTCCAGATAAAGGAGTACTTGTATTGTTTCCTATTCCAAAATCTTCATTAAGTAAAGGAGTACCATAGATATCACAAGTATCTTCATCAACATCTAAGATACCGTCATTATCATCATCTAAATCACAAATATCACTAATACCATCTCCGTCTGTATCTATGTTACCAGAAGAAGCTGCATCACAACGATTCCCTACGGTTATATCATCATTTGTAGAGTCTCCAGAATCATAATTTGTAATGACTGTATCATTTGGAGTTGTAACAGTAGCTGTTACTCCGTTTTGATAGGTGCCTAAATTTTGGTTTTCAGGTACTGCTATATCAAAGATAATGGTTACACTTCCTTTACCATCAATATCAAAAGTACCCCAATTAAGTGTAGTATCTCCTACTTGTGGTTTTGTTGTGGCAGTTTGCCTAGCATTGTTTAACACAACATTAGCTCCAGATACATAGGTAAAACCTGTGGGTAGAATGTCTTTAGCTTTTATGCCTTTTAAATCTACATTAGTCGCATTTGTTAAAGTTATTTCGTAGGTACCATTTTCGCCAATATTAACATTAGGTGTGGTTGTTTTTTTAGTTACAACTAAACCTCCTGTTGGTATTTTTAATACAATTAAATCGAATAATATAAGATCTCCTTTAGAGCCTGCAGTTAGTTCTAAACTGGTTGTATTAGGTGTGAAATTACTATTCACAACATCAATATCCCAAGCACCGTATGGGCCACCTGTATTTGCAGAACCTCCTGGAGCTGGGTCTGAAATACCTCCTGAATTTGCGAAATCTTCAGGGAAATCTGAAAATGCTTTATCAGAAACGTTCAAATATTCCCCAGATATAGCACCGTCTCCTTGTAGAGAAGCTACAGAAATACTACCTGCTACATCACCTGAGTATACTTTATAATCAGAAACAGGAATTTTTATTTCTTTTACACTATTTAGGCCTACAAAACCCCTTAATCCATCATATACGTATACTTGATTGATACCCGATTCAGCTGTTTTAGATTTATATACCACAAGCATTTGCCATGCTCTTACGTTTTCTTGAGAATAGGCACAAGCCGAATTAAAGTTATCCAATACATCATTATTTGTAGATGTCGAGATAACGTCAGCAGTATAATTTCCAGAAGGATTAGGCTGTGCTAAAACTTCTGCAGTAATATCAGCTAAATAACCTTCGTATACAGGGTTATAACTACTAAATGGTACCGTTTCTCTATAACTTTCATCTCTTGTTATAGTTTTTGTAGCTCCGTTTGGAAAAATAATAGGTATAGAAGTAGATAATGGGTTGTAGCTAGTTAAATTAGATTTATCATGTTTTACAAGCGCAAACCATTGTACATATACAGCTTGTATAACTGCATCTGCAGGTAATGATAAAGTTGCGCTAGTAGCGGCTCCGTTACCTTTAGAACACTGAAAAGTTTTGTTACTATTGGTATTGTATTTAACCTCACTATTACCAATCTGTTTATAGGTAAGGTTTGCACCAGAGTATTTCTTGTAAAATTCAATGTTATCATTGATGTCAAATACTTGGGAGTGTGCACTAAAAGTTGTCGCAAATACGATTATGGAAAATAATACTAGGCGAATTGCTTTGTTCTTTAATTGGTATTGAATTTCCCCAAATTCACATACCTGAAAAGTAGTTTTTTTCATGGTGTTTTTGATTTAATTGTTCTTTGGGGGAGTTATTAAAATCTTAAAAATACGTTGGGGGAATACTATAAAATCTGCTTAGGGGCGCAGTTAAGGGGAGTGCAAAACTAGTACTAAGTTCACAGATGTACAAATAAATGGAAAGAATTATTTAAAATGTATAATACTAATCCTCTCTTTTTATAGTTAACAGATACAATTAGTTTTTTATATTTTACAATGACATGAACCTAATATATATCGAAGAGAGATGAATCATTATATGTTTACAAATAAGACTTTAGCTACTTTTGATATTCATATAATAATCGTTGTTACAAAGTGAAATAAATAAGCTAGACAACGATTCTGTTTTATTAGTAAGTATCTAAAAATTGTTCAGAAAATAATGGAGAATGGTTTTAAAGAATATATAAATGAACTAAGTAGGAGTTATTATTGCTCTAAAAGAGTAGCTTCAATTGAAATAAATAGTAGAAGAATAGCTTAACATTTAGAATACCGTTTATAATCTCTTTTTAGTTGAAGAAATTCATAATGATTGCTTTATATTTTATGTAGTTTTTAATGATTTATCATTTTTTTTATAAAAAATGCTATTTAGTTTGTTTGTTTCAATTTTATCTTTAGATTTGTCAGTATAAACAAAGAGAATACAAATGTTAAATAATTATTTTACTCGTTTCTATTTTTACTTTTACTTTTTTAGTAAGAGAGGAGACTTTGTATCATGTTTTTAAGTAACATTCATATCATATAAAGTCTCGAATTCTATTCGAGGCTTTTTTTTTGACATTATTTGTAATAAAATGAATAAAATTATTGCCATACAAGGAGCTGAAGGCTCAAACCATCATAAAGTTGCTCGCAACTTTTATGGAACCACTATACAATTAAAAGAATGTATGTCTTTTGATGAGTTGGTAGCTAGTTTGCTAGACAATACCGCAGATTTGGGTATTATGGCTTTAGAGAATACCATTGCGGGGTCTATAATTCCTAATTATGCATTAATTGATAATAAAAATTTACACATAATAGATGAAGAATATTTGAATATTCATCATCATTTAATGGCTTTAAAAGGTCAGAAAATAGAAGATATTAAAGAGGTTTGGTCGCATCCAATGGCATTGTTACAATGTAAAGAGTTTTTTAAAAAATATCCACATATAAAACTAGTGGAAGATGTTGATACTGCTGAGGTTGCTAAAAGAATTTCGAAAGAAAATTTAGTAGGTATTGCAGCAATTGCTCCTAAAATAGCTGCAGAAATTTTTAGTTTAGAAATTCTTGAAGATGAACTTCAAACTATAAAAGATAATTCTACACGTTTTGTAATTGTACAAACTACTAAACCAGAAGTTAATAAAGAAGTTAATAAAGCTTCTTTAAAATTTCAGCTAAACCATAAAAGAGGAAGTTTGGCTGCTATTTTAAATGTGTTGAGTGATTGCAAAATGAACTTAACCAAAATACAGTCTTTACCAGTAATAGAAACTCCATGGAAATATTCATTTTTTGTAGATGTTACTTTTGAAGAATATAGTGAGTACGAAAAAGCAAAAGCGATTATAGAAATAATGGCAGAAGAATTCAAAATTTTAGGAGTTTATAAAAACGGTAGAAAATAGTATAGTTATGATACAACCAGCTAAAAGATTAGATACAGTGCAAGAATACTATTTCTCTAAAAAATTAAGAGAAGTTAGAGGATTAGCAGCAGCAGGAAAACCAATTATCAATATGGGAATTGGGTCTCCAGATTTGCAGCCACCAACAGAAGTTTTAGAAGCAATTCAAAATAGTCTAGGTGATGCAAGTGCACATAAATATCAATCCTATCAGGGCTTACCAGAATTAAGAAATGCAATTGCTACTTTTTATAAAAACAAGTTTTCTGTAGATTCAAATCCAGAAAATGAGATTTTACCATTAATGGGAAGTAAAGAAGGGATTATGCATATTTCTATGGCTTTTTTAAACGAAGGCGATAAAGTATTAATTCCAAACCCTGGGTATCCAACATATACATCGGTAACAAAATTAGTTGGTGCAGAACCACTTTTTTATAATTTAAGTGATGAAACTAATTGGCAACCAGATTTTACAGCATTAGAAGCACAAGATTTAAGTGATGTAAAAATTATGTGGGTAAATTATCCGCACATGCCAACAGGAACAAATGCAACTTTAGAAACGTTTGAAAAACTAGTGGCTTTTGGTAAAAAGCATCATATTTTAATTATAAATGACAATCCGTATAGTTTTATTTTAAACGATAATCCTATCAGTATTTTACAAGTAGAAGGCGCAAAAGACATTGCTTTAGAATTAAACTCTTTAAGTAAAACTTTTAATATGGCAGGTTGGCGTGTTGGTATGTTGTTAGGAAACGCAACATTTATCAACGAAGTTTTAAAAGTAAAATCGAATATGGATTCTGGTATGTTTTACGGAATTCAAAAAGGAGCTATAGAAGCCTTACAATTATCTGATGACTGGTTTTTAGCTCAAAATAAAATTTACGAAGAACGTAGAAATTTAATTTGGCAATTGGCAGATAAGTTAGATGCTGTTTATAGTAAAAATTCAACAGGATTGTTTGTTTGGGCAAAAATTCCCGAAGGAAAAAAATCTGAAGAAGTTACAGATGCAGTTTTATATGATAACGATATTTTTATTACTCCAGGAACCATTTTTGGATCTCAAGGAGAAGGATATATCCGTTTTTCATTATGTGTAACAACAGATGTAATTAAAGAAGCAATTAGCAGGTTTGATAAATAATTTTCAGTTTTTTAGTAGCAGATGGTAGTTTGTTTACTAAAAAGAGACTTTATCGAATTAAAAATTAAAAATTAAAGAGTAAGAGAGTTATTCCGAAGAGGAATCTCACTTAAAGAGAAAACAAAATGAAAAATATATACATGATTGGTATTGGTTTAATAGGCGGTAGTTTTGCTATCGATATTAAAAATAACAATCCGGATGTTGTAATTCACGGAATCGATATTAATGAAAGTCATTTAGACGAAGCGCTAAAATTAGGAGTAATTCAAAAGAAAGCAACTTTAGACGATATAGAAAATGCAGACTTGGTAATTATATCAATTCCTGTTGATGCAACTGCAAAATTATTGCCAACAATATTAGATAAAATTTCTGATGATGGTTTGGTTGTAGATGCAGGATCCACAAAAGAAGCAATTTGTAAAGTGGTTGAACATCATCCAAAAAGAAGAAATTTTTTGGCAGCGCATCCAATTGCAGGAACAGAGAATTCTGGACCAACAGCAGCTATATCCGGCTTATACGTTGGAAAAACGAATATTATCTGCGAAGTAGAAAAGACAACTTTTAAATTGCAAGAGAAAGCTTTAAAGCTTTTTACAGACATTGGAATGCGTATTCGTTACATGGACCCAGTTTCTCATGACAAGCATATTGCGTATGTTTCGCACTTATCTCACATAAGCGCATTTATGTTGGGTAAAACGGTGATAGATAAAGAAAGAAATGAACGTGATATTTTTGATATGGCGGGTTCAGGATTTAGATCTACAGTGCGTCTGGCAAAAAGTTCGCCAGCAATGTGGACACCAATTTTTGAACAAAATAAAGAAAACGTAATAGAAACGTTAGAAGAGTACATCAATAATTTACAACATTTTAAAGAGTTGATGCAAAAAGATAGGTTCTCTGAAATTTTTAGCGAAATGGAGAATACAAATCACATAAAACAAATTTTAAACGGCATAAAATAATAAGCCAAAACAAGTAGAAAAATGGAGAATACAAAAGAATTGAGAACATGGTTGGACGATATGAAATTAAATCATCCACTAGTAATAGCAGGGCCTTGTAGTGCAGAAACCGAAGAACAGGTTTTAAAGATTGCACACGAACTAAAAGATTCTGATGTAAGCTATTTTAGAGCAGGAATATGGAAACCAAGAACAAGACCAGGAATGTTTGAAGGTGTTGGTGAAATTGGTTTACACTGGTTAAAGAAAGTAAAAGAAGAGACAGGTATGAAAACCTGTACAGAAGTTGCAAATGCAGCCCACGTAAAATTAGCTTTAGAGCACGATGTAGATTTATTATGGATTGGTGCACGTTCTACTGTATCACCTTTTATCATGCAAGAAATTGCAGATGCATTAGCAGGTACAGATAAGATTGTATTGGTTAAAAATCCAGTAAATCCAGATTTAGCTTTATGGTTAGGTGGTATCGAAAGATTATATACTGCAGGAATCAAAAACTTAGGAGCAATCCACAGAGGATTTTCAACGTATGAAAAATCTAAATATAGAAATACTCCAGAATGGCAATTAGCTATTGAGTTTCAAAATAAATTTCCAGACTTACCATTAATCAACGATCCTTCTCATATTACAGGGAAAAGAGACATGATTTTTGATGTTTGTCAGACTGCTTTAGATTTAAACTTTGATGGTTTAATGATAGAAACTCATTATGACCCAGAAAACGCTTGGTCTGATGCTGCACAACAAGTTACGCCAGATGCTTTAAAGCAAATAATGCAAGACTTAAAAGTTAAAAAAGAAACTGAAACTGCAGTTAGTTACAGAGAACCTTTAGAAAACTTAAGAGCTCAAATTAATGTGGTAGACGATCAATTAATCGATTTATTAGGTAAAAGAATGCAAGTTGCCGATAAAATTGGTCAATTAAAGAAAGATCAAAACGTAGCCGTTTTACAATCACGTCGTTGGAACGAGATTTTAGGAAACATGGTTATGGAAGGTAGTAGTAAAGGTTTAAGTGAAGAATTTGTTTTAAAAATGTTTAAAGCAATTCACCAAGAATCTATCGTTCACCAAGAAAAAATTATCAACGGATAATTTTTAAGCATATATTTATTTAAATACCTTCAAGTTTTATAATTTGAAGGTATTTTTTTTGGGCGTTACCAAGCAAAAAAGCTTGGTCAGGCTGGAGTTTATCTTGAGCGAAGTCGAAAGGCACTCGCTTTTTTTGTTAAAAAAACAAAAAAGAGCTCAAACAATTGCTCAATCCTTAACGCTTAGTGAGAACCTAAAAAGTATGTTTCTTTAAAACTAGCAGTAAGCTATTCAGACCTCACAGGTTTTTAAAACCTGTGAGGTCTTTTTACGTATTGTTTTAAAAGTAAATCCACAAATTTATATCCGCAAACCTGTTATTTCGACGTTAGGAGAAATTCCATAACAGTGATTCCACAATGCAGCCTAAGCCTTATGTGATTTCTCTCAAAAATTAGAAATGACAAATAACGAACTTTGGTTAGGTGAAAAGGAATGAAAGAAATAAAAAAAGACTGCCAATTGGCAGTCTTTTTTTACTAGTAAAATAGAATTATATTATTTTGTATAAGGAATTCTTCTAGATACTTTTCTCATTAAAACATTAATCAGATCTTGAGCGTCAGAACCAAGAGTTCCTTTGATTTTTTTGTGGTAATTAACCACTAATTCATCATCGGTAGTACTTGTAAAATCCATATTCATAGTTGCAGTATTGGTTGCAAACATTCCGCCAGTTAAAACAGCAAGTCCAATTGCAGCTCCATTAGACATTGGTTTAGAAGTTTCGTAAGTTCCAGAAATAACTGCTTCTACACCTAAAATTTCGCCTAATTCGCTCGGTAAATATTCATCATAAGAGTGAATATCTATTCCTTTCTTTTTTAATAAAGCATTCGTTCTTGTTGGGTTCTGAACAGAAACTAATAAAGTTCCTCTTTTCTTTCTAGTTAAAAACCAAGAATACATCGCTTTTTGTATGTCTAAAGCCTCACTTTTTCCCATTTCAATAATTTGTTCAGAAGTAAAATCTTTTAATTGTTTTGGTCTTAACTTAACCTGAACATGTAAAGGTAATATTGCTATTGTTTTTGTGTTTTCTACATAAGTTTCAGCATCATCATGTACATATAATTTTGTTTGAGCATTTGTTGTTGTTA
Organism: Polaribacter sejongensis; assembly: GCF_038024065.1. Taxonomy (NCBI): domain Bacteria; kingdom Pseudomonadati; phylum Bacteroidota; class Flavobacteriia; order Flavobacteriales; family Flavobacteriaceae; genus Polaribacter; species Polaribacter sejongensis. The sequence continues at coordinate 3,470,495 of NZ_CP150667.1, forward strand.
TGCAAATTACAAGTGCAAATAGAAAGATAATTTTTTTCATAAATAAGTTTTGGTTAAAAAAAAACGAATATAGGGGTAACTTTAACGATTATTTTAAGATTTAATTTATTTTTTAACTTGATTAATGAAATAACTATTGAATTTGTTACTATTTTTCTTAAATCAATATTAATTCAGCATCTTTGTAGTAATGAAAGGAATCGTATACAAATCTACAGGAAGTTGGTATCAAGTAAAAGCTGATAACGGAGAATTTTACAAATGTAGAATTAAAGGAAAATTCAGAATAAAAGACATCAAAAGTACCAACCCAATTGCGGTTGGCGATAAAGTTGTGTTCGATTTAGAGAAAAAGAATGATGAAGAAACAGGTGTCATCAAAAAGATTTTAGATAGAGACAATTTTATTGTTAGAAAATCTGTAAATCTTTCTAAACAGATCCACATAATTGCTTCTAATATAGACCAGGTTTTCTTATTAATTACTATTAACAATCCGCCTACATTTACCACATTTATAGACCGATTTTTAGTAGCAACTAGAGCATATCGAATAGATACGATTTTAGTCTTTAATAAAATAGATTCTTATCAACTAGAAGAGCGTGCAGAAATTTTATACTTAAAAGATATTTACGAAGCTATTGGGTATCGTTGTGTAGAAGTTTCATCTACACAAAATAAAAATGTAGATACTATTAAAGAAATAATGCTAGGTAAAACATCTATGTTTGTTGGGCATTCTGGGGTTGGTAAATCTACATTAGTAAATGCTATAGAACCTTCTTTAAACTTAAAAACAAAAGAAATTTCCGACCAACACAATCAAGGTAAACATACTACTACTTTCGCAGAAATGTTCGATTTAAGTTTCGATGCAAGAATAATAGACACACCAGGTATTAAAGGTTTTGGAGTGGTAGATATTGATAAATATGAATTAGGAGATTATTTTCCTGAGTTTTTTGCCTTAAAGCAAGACTGTAAATTCAATAATTGTATTCATACCAAAGAACCACAATGTGCTGTAAAAGAAGCGTTAGAAGAAGAGCGTGTTTCTTGGTCTCGTTATAAAAGTTACCTTCAAATTTTAAGTGGAGATGAGGAAAAAGAACATTTTAGAACAGATGTTTGGAACGAAGAAGATAATGAAGAGTAAAACTTCATGAAAATTGTAATTCAAAGAGTATCGGAAGCTAGTGTAACTATTGATGAGAATAAAGTTTCGGAAATAAAAAACGGACTTTTAGTTTTATTAGGTATTGTTGATGATGATGCACAAGAAGATATTAATTTCTTGGTTCGAAAAACAGCCAATCTTCGCATTTTTAATGATGAAAATGAGGTGATGAACAAATCACTTATAGATGTTGATGGCGAAGTAATTGTTGTAAGTCAGTTTACGTTACAGGCATCTACCAAAAAAGGAAACAGACCCAGTTATATTAAGGCAGCAAGACCAGAAGTAGCCATTCCGTTGTATGAGAATTTTGTAGCAACCTTAGAAAAAGAACTCGGTAAAAAAGTACAAACAGGTCAGTTTGGTGCAGATATGAAAGTTGCTTTGGTAAATGATGGTCCGGTTACAATTATCATTGACTCTAAAAATAAAGAGTAATTTTTAAAAATGTAAAATGTTAATTTATCATAAAAATTATAATAATACTTTCCAAGGGAAATAAATAGTATATATTTGCATCAGAATTTATATTAACAAAAAAATCAAAAAAATCAAAAAAATGAAAAGAATAGTTTTATCATTAGTATTAGTAGCATCAGTTTTAACTGCATGTAAAGGAGAAAAGAAAGAAAAAGTAGAAGCTAAAGAAGCTGTAAAAGTAGAAGTTAATGTAGCTGAACGAAATAATGTTGATACTTCTGTATCTGTTTTAAATTGGGCAGGATCAAAACCAGGAGGAGCACATAACGGAACTATAGCTTTAAAAAGTGGAGGTTTATTAATAGAAGAAGGTAAACTTACTAGTGGTGAGTTTGTTATTGATATGACTTCTATTGTAAATTTAGATATCCCTGCAGATAAAAAAGGAAACGCTAAATTAGTAGGACATTTAACTAGTGCAGACTTTTTTGATGTAGCTACATACCCAACATCTAGTTTTGTAATTACAAGCGTAAAAGAAGTTGAAGGGAAATTAGCTGTTACTGGAAATTTACAAATTAAAGATGTAACTAAAAGTATTACAATACCTGCAACAATTTCTACTGAAAACGGAGTAACAGTATTTACAAGTGAAACTTTTAATGTAGATAGAGCAGATTTTAACGTAAAATATGGTTCAAAATCTTTCTTTGATGATTTACAAGATAAATTTATAGATGATATTATGACTTTCTCTTTTGTTGTAAAAACGAAAGCGTAAATTAGATTAATTCAAATTCAATTTTAGAGGCTAAAAACATATGTTTTTAGCCTCTTTTCTTTTTCTTTTTTTTAACTTTGGACTGCTATCCCTATAATTGTATGAAAAAGTTTATTACCCTATGTCTATTTATTTCCCTATTTTCAATAACCACTACTTTTAGTCAAAAAGAAAACTACACTTCCTTATTAATTCCCAGTGCTTTAAAAGAAGATGCAAATGCAGTTGTTAGAGACAATTCTTTAGAAATTACTATTGAAGATGTAGATGCAATGACGGTGTTTAAAAAAGAAGTAATTACTGTTTTAAATAAATTGGGAGACAATTATGTTAGTATGTCTGCTCATTATGATGACGATACAAAAATAACAGAACTTTCCGCTACTATTTATGATGCTTTTGGTAGTGAGATTAAAAAGTATAAGGAAAGAGATTTTTTAGATGTAAGTGCTGTAAGTGGAGGAACTTTGTATTCTGATTCTAGAGTAAAATATGTAGATTATACACCAATTTCTTATCCGTACACAGTAGTTTTTGAATCTGAATATAAAACATCTTCAACAGGTTTTATTCCTAGTTGGTTTCCCGTAGAAAGTTATTTTTTATCCATCGAAAAAAGTAGCTACAAACTTCTAAATCCGAAACATTTTACCATCAGAAAAAAAGAGAAAAACTTTCATTCTTATTCTATAGAAAATACTTCTACGGCGTTTAATGTAAACTACGCCATAAAGAATCAAAAAGTGGTGAAATATGAAAACAATGCGCCTTTATCTATAGATATTATGCCTCATTTATTGGTTGGCGTAAATCAATTTGCTTTAAAAAAAATAGTGGGAGAAGCAACTAATTGGAGTGAGTTTGGCAAGTGGCGTTATGATTATTTAAAAAATGGAAATGACGAACTGTCTGAGGCTATAAAAGCAAAGGTTAGACTATTGGTAGAAGGTGTTACAGAACCAATAGAAAAAGCCAAAATTGTCTATGCTTTTATGCAAAATAAAACACGCTATATAAGTGTGCAAGAAGGTGTTGGTGGTTGGATGCCAATACCTGCTAATGAAGTAGATAAAGTTGGTTATGGAGATTGTAAAGGATTAACGAATTATACCAAAACACTATTAGATGCAGTTGGCGTAAAATCTCATTATGCAGTAATTTGGGCAGGAGCAGATCAACGAGATGTAGAAAAGGATTTTTTTGGAATGCAAGGAAATCATGTAATCTTAAACATACCAAATAATGGAAATGATATTTGGTTAGAATGTACCAGTCAAACAATTCCGTTTGGTTTTTTAGGAGATTTTACAGATGACAGAAATGTTTTGGTAATGACGCCAGAAGGAGGTATTATTAAACGAACACCAGCGTATAAAGACGAAACAAACCTTCAAGAAATAAAAGCTACTATTCAGCTAGAAAAAAACGGGAGTTTATCTGCTAGTTTAAATAGAGTTTCTAACGGGATTAAATATGATGACAAATCGCATTATGAGAGATTTACCGAAGAAGAGCTTGTTAAGAATTACAAATCTAACGTTTGGGACTATAATAATAACTTAGAAATAACGGATGTAGATTTACTAAATGATAAAGAAAAAGTAGTCTTTAAAGAAGATCTAAAGATGACTGTTAAAAGTTATGCTTCTGTAAATGAACAAGAATATCTATTTAGAGTAAATGTTTTTAATAAAAATAGCTTTGTACCTAAAAGATATAGAAGTAGAAAATTGCCTTTAAAAATTTCTAGAGGTTATAAAGATGATACAAGGTATGAGTTTAAGCTACCAGAAGGATATGTCTTAAGTAGTTTACCTTCAGAAAAAGTGCTTTCTACAAAATTTGGAGCCTACAAAGTAACTTTTACTAAAATTGATGATACCACTTTTACCTATCATAAGTCCATGGTTATTAAGGCAGGTGTTTATCTGAAAGAAGATTATAGTGAGTATCGAAATTTCCGAAAAAGTATTGCTAAATATGAAAAATTAAGAATTGCAATCACCCAAAAATAGAAGCAACCTTCTAGGTTCTAAATTGGTGTTTAAAGCTCATTTAAAAATAGAAAAAGCAATTTATCTGTATTAATATAAGTAAAACATAATTTGAGTTGTTTATTTTTCTTTTTTGCTAAAAAGAATGGTAGTCAAGGATTCAATTTGCGTAGTTTCTTCTAAAATCGTAACATTACAGAACTAAAATGTGAAGTATGCCAGAGGATAAAAATCTTTCAGAAATAAATATTGAAGATCAAAAAATTATTGAAAATAAAGAACTTAATATTTGGGAGGCTTTGCTTCCTGTTTTTGCCTTGGTTGGTATGTTGTTTTACAACGTGTTTTTTGTATATGGAGATGATGCTTTAAGTGGTAGTAATCAATTTCTATTAATAATGGGTGCGGCTGTTGCGGCACTTGTTGGTTTTAAAAATAAGGTTTCTTATAAACAAATGATTGATGAAGTTTCAGAAAATTTAAAATCTACTTCTGGTGCAATATTAATTTTATTAATGGTTGGTGCACTCGCAGGAACCTGGTTAATAAGTGGTATTATCCCTTCAATGATTTATTATGGGTTACAGATTTTAAATCCAACAATATTTTTAGCAGCTTCCGTAGTTATATGTGCAATTATTTCTGTGGCAACTGGTAGTTCTTGGACAACCTCTGCAACAGTAGGTATTGCTTTAGTTGGTATTGGTAATACCCTAGGTATTTCTGCAGGTATGACGGCAGGTGCGGTTTTATCTGGTGCTTATTTTGGAGATAAAATGTCTCCATTATCAGATACCACAAATCTTGCGCCAACAATGGCAGGAGGAGATTTGTTTACACACATAAAATATATGTCGTTAACAACAGTGCCAACAATTTTAATTACATTATTGGTTTTTATAATTATTGGTTTTTCAATAGAAACTACAGGTACACCAGATATATCAGATAAATTAGCGGCTATCGATGGTGCTTTTAATATTTCTCCTTGGTTATTTATAGTTCCTGTTACTGTAATTGTTCTAATTATAAAAAAAACAGAGCCTTTAATAGCGTTATTAGCGGGTACTTTATTAGCAGGTGTTGTTGCTGTAATTGCACAGCCACATATAGTAATGAACGTAGCTGGTGCAGAATCTTTAACTTTTAATTCGGCTTATAAAGGAGTTATGAATGCAATAACTGTAGATACCTCAGTAGAAACTACCAGTAAAGAATTGAATGATTTATTTTCAGCTGGAGGAATGAATGGTATGTTAGGTACGATTTGGTTGATCATTTGTGCAATGGTTTTTGGTGGGGTTATGGATGCTATCGGTGCACTGGCTAGAATTAGTAAAGCATTATTAAGTTTGGCAAGTTCTGTTTTTGGTCTTTTTGCAAGTACGGTTGCAAGTTGTTTGGCTTTAAATATTACAGCTTCAGATCAATATTTAGCAATTGTAATTCCGGGTAAAATGTTTAAAAAAGCCTATGAAGACAAAGGTTTGGCGCCAGAAAACTTAAGTAGAACTTTAGAAGATTCTGGTACAGTAACTTCTGTTTTAATACCTTGGAATACCTGTGGAGCTTATCAATCTGGGGTTTTAGGTGTAAGCGTTTCTGAATACTTCTTCTTTGCTGTTTTTAATTGGTTGAGTCCTATTATGACATTAATTTTTGCTGCTTTCAATATTAAAATTAAACAGCTTGTTAAAAAATAATACAATAGTTGTTGCAACTATTTCTGATGCAAAAATACTTACTGAAGTTGCTTTAAAATCGAAAGCTTTTTGGGGCTATTCTAATGAGTTGATAGAAGGTTGGCGAGCAGATCTTACGGTAACCTCTAGAACGATACAAACTTGCCAAGTGTATAAGTATATGATTAATGACGAAGTTGTTGGTTTTTATGTTTTAAATACTCCAAATGAAGAACTGGTAAAATTAGAAATGTTATTTGTTTTACCTCTTTTTATAGGTAAAGGAATCGGGAAAGAATTATTAGAGCATGCTTTAAACAAAGCAATAATTTCTAATGCAAACAAGATAGAATTAGTGGCAGACCCAAATGCAATTCCTTTTTATAAATCGCAAGGGTTTCTAGTGAAAGAACAAATAGGTAGTGCTATTTTAGGTCGTTTTTTGTCTTTAATGCAAAAAGATTTAAAACAATAGAAACTATTAAAAGCAACCACGGACTTCCGTGTAGCAAAACATCAAACCAGTCTTTAGCTTGCATTGCTTGTTCTCCAGAAAAAGCACTTCCACCTATAATCCATTCAATTTTGCCTAAAATATGTGGTGGATTAAAAGGAGCAAGGCCTAATGTTAAACTAGCAAGTAAAAAGAGTTTCCAGTTATCTTTAAGTTGTTTTATCATTTTTTTGATGGTATCATAAGAGAAAATACTTTATCCGTCAGATTGTGACTATATAAACCAGTTCCAAACCAATCCAAAACGGATGACAAAATCTCTATAAGGGTAGTTAGGCGCAGAGTAATAATTTTTCTCTGTAAAGCTAGAAGTTACATTTTCTATTTTTAAAAACAAACGCGTTCTTCGTACTTGTGCATTAAAGAAAACATCTACAGAAGGGAAACCTATTTCTTGGTCATTCTGTAAGGTAAACTCTGCTAATAACGGATTATAAGCATTCATTTTATACTTTGTAAAGTAGTTAAAAGTGGCCCCAATATTTACCAGCATTGGTTTCCCTTTAAACCAATAATCTTGGTAATATAATGTGTTTCTAGTAACCAATTCTGGTACTCTAAAAACCGAACTACCGCTACTTACATTTTGATACATTATGGTATTGTCTAAAGCAAACTTTTTTATCCTAAACTCTTTACTTGCTTTTACCTTTAAATATGAAATCTGGCCATCAAACTGTTGTGGTTTGTTATTTTCATCAAAATACGTATAGTTGTCAATATTGGTAAAATTTAACGAAGCATTTAACCATTTAGAACTTAAATCGAACCCTAAATCTCTTGTGTTAACAGAACTAAAGTCATTATACCAGTTGTAATCATCATATTTACTTTGATGTAATAAAGTGTTGAAATTTGGTGACTTAGAACTAATTAATAAACTACCTTTTACAGCAAAAAGACTATCTTTTTTGTACAAAGCTTCTCCTTGTAGAAAACTCCCAGACAACCTGCCACTTCCTGGAGATAAATTACCTGTTGCATTTAAATGAAAGTTTTTAATTCTAGCATTCCAATCTGCACCCACAGAAATAGCATTTCCTTCTAATTTTATTTTAGAAATATTACTATTAGAATTTAAAATTGAATCATATCCGTAAGAATAACTAGAAAGATTTACTTTGGCTTTAAATTTACCAAGTACATATTTAGAATTAAACTCTAAGTTCATTTCATTATTTGTAATGGTATTTTTAGCCTGGTTATTGCTTGCTCCAGAAGCATTAGATTCTCCAAAAAAATCTGTTGTTATTGTAGGTTGTGTAAAACTATATTCTTTAGTTTCTGTAGTAAATACGTGTCCTATTTTTAAGTTGCTAAAATCTGTTTTATTAATGGTGTCTTTATTTGCCAATAATTTATAACTATGTTCTAAATAAACTCTTCTACCTTCAAAATCATTTTCTGCATCATCTAAATTTACATCCAAATAAGATCTAGTACTATAGTCGGAATCGTTGCTTTCAAACTTATCAATTTCAGCTTGTGGTAAGCCACCACTTTCCTCATTAAAGAAATCTTGAGAAGTTAAATGTCCACGGATTTCATATTGATTATCTTCTGTTCTGTAGTGAAAAGCACCTCTAAAATTTCCATGACTAGCCAAAGACCTTCTATAAGCACCTAAAGAACGAATTCCTTTGTAAGAAAGAGAAACATTAAGTCTTCGAGAAAAATTAACAGTAAAAATAGCATCTAAAACTTGTCCCTGTTGTAAACCAGTTCTGTAAGTTATCTCTGTAGTTGGTGTTGGTACTTCATAATATTTTATTTCGTCGATATCTAAATAACTAAACTGTTTTGCAGTAAAACCAATATCTGGCATTAACTTTAGATTGCTAAAATCATATCCTAAATTAGTAAAAGTTTGCCCTTGATTATGAAAACCCAATAACTCAAAATTATCAGTACGCAAATAATTGAATTTATAATCCTTCTGAATCGATAAAGTGGTGTCTATATAAGTAGTATCTCTTTGGTGAGAAAATATTTTATAATCCGTATATTTTGTCTTTCCAGATAAAGTTACAGAGATTTCACCAGAATTTTTAATAGAATCATTCTGAGAATTAGGATTCCTTCCTAAGCCATTTCCTCCACTTCCCAACTGAAAATCTGTTTGAGAGTATAGCGTGTTTGTTATAAATAAAACAAGTATTGATAAGAAAAATAACGATTTGTTCATAGATTGTTTCTGCAATGGCAAATGTAAAATAATTTAACGAAAAGATTCGTTAATAATTATCATGAAATCTGTTAATTAAACTATATTTTTCACCTTTTATTTTAAGTTTCCTTAAAAAAGAGCCATTCCTATAGAAACAAGAACCTAAAAGAAAAAGTTTTCTTTTCTTTGCAAAATGTTAGCATCAAATTATAGTGGTTTTATTTTAGAAGCAGGTACAGACGAGGCCGGCAGAGGTTGTTTATGCGGTCCTGTAGTTGCGGCAGCCGTAATTTTACCAAAAGATTTTACGCATCCTTTTTTAAATGATTCTAAGCAATTATCGGAAGCAAAGCGAGATGAATTACGTCCGTTTATAGAAAATAATGCCATTGCTTATGGCGTTTCTTTTGTTTGGCAAGAGGAAGTAGATCTCATAAATGTTTTGCAAGCCTCTATTACGGGCATGCATCGTTCTATAGAGATGCTTAAAATACAGCCAGAATACATTATTGTAGACGGAAATAAATTTAGAGATTACAAAGATATTCCGCATGAAACCATTGTAAAAGGCGATGCAAAATATTTAAGTATTGCAGCAGCTTCTGTATTGGCAAAAACCTATAGAGATGAGTATATGGCAAAGATTCACAAAGAATTTCCTATGTATAATTGGGCTAAAAATAAAGGGTATCCAACCAAAGAACATAGAAACGGAATTAGAGAGTTTGGAGCAACTAAATACCATAGAAAAACGTTTAAATTGCTACCAGAACAAATAAAATTAAAGCTGTAAGTTGTTTTTTAGAAGCTATTTCCTGCTTTCACTACTCGCTTTTTTCGCCTAAAAAGACAAAAAAGAGCTCAAACAAACCGTTCAATCAGGGCTAAGCCATTTTGCTAACTTTTAAAAAATCTCATACAATTATTTCCTTTTTATTAAAAAACTTCAACTATTTTTACGCTCCAAAATTTTAAGTAATGATTAGAAAAACCAAAGCAGAAATTACCAAATGTATTTTACATAAAGTAGCCAATAAATTTAATAGCGGACAAAATGTTTTTTCTGAAGACTTAATTCGTTTCGATCAAGAAAGTTACGATTTAATGAAAGGTTTTTTATTGAAACCATTCGGGAATTTAACGCAGAGTTACCGTTTTACCAAGCATGAAGATGTTCGTTTAAACGAGGTAAATAAATTTGCTTCAGAAGTTTTTAGTGACGAAGAAAGTTTTGTCGAATACTCTAAAAGTATTGTAAATCATTTGTTTGAGCAATCTAATTCGGCACAAATAAAAACTGGAGATGTATTGGTTGTTTATATAGAAGGTATCGAATATAAAGATGTTTTAACAGAAGCAATTGGAGTTTTTAAAATAGAAAATAAAGTAGATTTCTTCCAAACTTATTTAGATGATAATGAAAGTTTTGATATCGTTGTTCAAAAAGGAATCTCTACAAAAAGAATAGATAAAGGGTGTTTGGTTTTAAATACTTCTGACGAAGAAGGTACCGTTGTTTTTTCTGTAGACAACAACAATTACGATGCACAATATTGGGTTAAAAACTTCTTATCTGTAAAATTAGCAGACGATTATAATTCTCATACACAGAACTATTTAGAAATGTGTAAAGAATTTTCTGAAGAGGTAATTCAGCCAGAATTAGGAATGCACGAAAAAGGAAATTTCTTAGCAAATACTGTAGATTACTTTAAAGAAAATGAAGCTGTAGATTACGCTACTTTTAAAGATGAAGTTTTTGAAGATGACAAACACAAAGAAAAGTTTGACGAGTATAAAAACCACTTCGAAAAGTTAAACGATGTGTTAATCAGAAATAATTTTGATGTTTCTGGAGTTGTTTTAAAGAAGGAAAAAAACAAGTTAAAAACAGAAATTAAGTTAGATACCAACATCAACATAAAACTAGATGTAGATGCGCCAGAAGCAGCATCAGAATATTTAGAAAGAGGGTATGATGAAGAAAAGAAAATGAAATACTATAAAGTGTATTTTAACGAAGAGAAGTAAAATCTCTTCTAAGTAAAAAAATCCCGCTTATGTTTTAAAACGTAAGTGGGATTTTTATTTTTTTAAGCCTCAATAAACTCTTCCACTTCAAAAAGTACTTTAAAATGCTTTAAAATTTTAGATTTCACCTCTTCTATATCTACTTTTCGGTTCAATTCAGCTTCCATAGAGGTTACTGCTTTTCCTTTTATTCCACACGGAATAATATTATCAAAATAACCCAAATTTACATTGGCATTTAGTGCAAATCCATGCATGGTAACCCAGCGAGAAGAACGGATTCCCATAGCACAAATTTTACGTGCAAATGGTGTTCCTACATCTAGCCAAACTCCAGTTTCTCCAGGACTTCTTTCTGATTTTATACCATATTCTGCAATGGTTAAAATAATAGCTTCTTCTAAAAAGCGTAAGTATTTATGGATGTCTGTAAAGAAATTTTCTAAATCTAAAATTGGGTAGCCAACAATTTGCCCAGGACCATGGTAGGTAATATCTCCACCACGATTTATCTTATAAAAAGTAGCTCCTTTTTCTGCTAACTGACTTTCATTCAGTAATAAATTACTTAGGTCTCCACTTTTTCCTAAGGTGTAAACATGTGGATGTTCTACAAATAAAAAGTAATTTTTTGTTGGGTTTGTATTCTCGTTTCTACGATTATCAATCTTAATGGCTACAATTTCTTGTAATAAGTCAGTTTGATAGTCCCAAGTCTCCTTGTAATCTTTTACAGATAAGTCTTTTAATAGTATGTTTCTGTTCATCATTGCGACTACAAAGATAATTATTTCATTATATTTGATAACGATTTTATATAAATACTGTTTATGAAAACAAGATTATTGCTGTTATTTATTTTTGTTGGCTTCTTTTCTTCTATCGAAGTGATAAATGCTCAGACCTTTTTGAAGAAGATTGATAAAGACAATTTTTCAATTCAAGAAGATCAAATTTATTCTAAGAAGAATTTTCCAAAAGCATACAATCTAGTTTCTATAGATATAAATAACTTTAATACAGAATTAAAATCAAAATCTAGTTCTAAATCGGTACAGAAAACCATACAATTACCGAATACTGATGGAGGTTTTTCTAATTTTGTTATCAATGAGACTTCAAATTTTGAAAACAAATTATCAGAAAAATACTCTATGATAAAGTCGTATTCTGCTCAAGGAGTAGATGATCCTACTGCAGTAGCAAAAATTAGTATTGGTACAGACGGTTTTCATGCAGTTGTGTATTCTGGTGTAGAAAAAACATTATATATAGATCCTTATTCTAAGGATAAAAAATCTTTAATCGTCTACAAAAGAAGTGATTTAAATACAGATAACGATAGTTTTACCTGTCATGTAGAAGAGGCTGCACGTATGGGTATTGCTAAAACTACTAGTTTTAAAAATGCACAAGATGGTAAACTAAGAACTTTTCGTTTGGCTTTAGTTTGTAGTGGAGAATACGCACAATTTCATTTAACAAATCAGAATATATCTGCTGCTGCTTCAGATGAAGTTAAAAAAGCTGCCGTACTTTCTGCAATGAATACGACCATGACAAGAGTTAATGGTATTTTTGAGAGAGACTTATCTGTAAGAATGACTATTGTTGGAGATAATGATAAAGTGGTTTTTTTAGATGCAGCCACAGATAATGTTACGGATGGAGATCCTGACACTATGCTTAATCAAGTACAAACTATTTGTGATACTGAAATAGGAAATGCAAATTATGATATTGGACATATTTTTAGTACTGGTGGAGACGGTTTAGCAAGTGGAGGTGTAGTTTGTATTACAGGTCAGAAAGCACGTGGAGTAACGGGAAGAAGTGAACCTATTGGTGATGCGTATGATATTGATTTTGTAGCGCATGAAATGGGACATCAATTTGGAGCAAATCACACACAGAGTAATAGTTGTAATATAAATAGTAGCACAGCAGTAGAGCCTGGTAGTGCTTCTACTATAATGGGGTATGCAGGTATTTGTATACCAAACGTACAGTCTAAAAGCGATGATTATTTTCATGCAGTTAGTATTGCAGAAATGTGGAATATTGTAAGTTCTTCTGCAAATTGTGCTGTGTTAACAGATACAAATAATAGTGCGCCAACAGCAAATGCAGGATTAGATTATAGTATTCCAAAATCGACACCCTTTTTACTAAAAGGAGTTGCAACAGATGTAGATGGAACGGCTAGTTTAACCTATAATTGGGAGCAGACAGATAATGAACCTGCAGCAACAATGCCTCCAGCTACAACAAGTTCTGTAGGACCAATGTTTAGATCTTTACCTTCTGCAATGAGTTCAGAAAGATACATGCCTGAATTGGCAACGGTGGTAGCCGGTAGTACAGCATCAACTTGGGAAGTTGTGCCATCTGTAGCAAGAGATTTAAATTTTTCTTTTCTAGTGAGAGATAATCATGCAGGAGGAGGAAGTACTGCAAGAGATAATATGACAGTAACGGTAGAGGATGCAGAAGTTTTTACGGTTTCAGCTCCAAGTACAGCTGTTTCTTGGTTTGCAGACACGACACAAAATATAACATGGAATAAAGGAACAACTGATATTGCTCCAATAAATTGCCAAAATGTAACGATTAAATTATCTGTAGATGGTGGAATTACGTTTCCTATTATTTTAAAAGAAAATACGCCCAATGATGGTTCTGAAAATATTGTAATACCAGAAAACCCAACTACATCTGCTAGAATTATGGTAGAAGCGGCAGACAATATTTTCTATAATGTAAATGCAACAAATTTTACAATAAATTCATCAGTTCCAACATTTGTAATGACAGATACAAGTGGAGATCAGTCTGTTTGTAATACCGGAAATCAGTCTGTAAGTTATATTTTAAATTTCGATTTTATAAACGGATTTTCAGAAAATGTGGCTCTTTCGGCTACAGGTCAACCGGAGGGAACAACAGTTAGTTTTAGTGCATCAACTATAAGCGCAGATGGTAATGTTAATATGACTGTAAGTGGTTTAAATGATGCCATTGAAAAACCTTACAAGATTAATGTAGTAGGTAGTTCTACAAGTATTTCTAATAACATAGATGTTCAATTAAATATAACGACTTCTAGTTTTGATGCCTTAACGCTAACTTCTCCTGCCAATGATGCTGTTGAAGTAGATTTAAGTACAACCTTAAGTTGGGATGCAGATACCAATGCAAGTAATTACAACGTACAAGTAGCAACAGATACTGGTTTTACACACTTAATTGTAAATGAAAATGTAACTTTAAATGAGTATTCTTTATCAGAACTTTCTGTAAATACCACTTATTTCTGGAGAGTAAAAGCTGAAAATAGTTGTGCAGAAGGTAGTTATTCAAATGTATTTGAATTTAAAACATTAACACCTGTTTATTGTGCTTCTAATTTTACAGATGATGTTATAGGGAAAGAATTTATAACTAATGTAACATTTAATACCATTAATAATAATTCTGGCAATGCTGCTGTAAATGGATATGAAGATTTTACGGCTATAGAAACGAAAGTGAAAAATGGAGAAGATCATCAAGTTTCTGTAACTCTAAATACGGGAGGGTTTAAAGATCATGTATATGTATTTATAGATTGGAATCAAGATTTTATTTTTGATAAAACAACGGAAAGGTATGATTTAGGAACAGAGTCTACTGATATAGGAACCAAAACATTTATGATTACAGTGCCAGGTGATGCCAAAGTTGGAAGCACAACAATGAGAGTTGTTATAGAGTATGATGATTCTACAGGAGGTTATGGAGATGGCCCTTGTAATGCAGATCATTTAACAGAATGGGGAGAAACAGAAGATTATACAATTGTTGTTATAGATGTAAACAATGTTTCTGTGCAAACAACATCAGAAACTTGTGTAAATGAAAACGATGGTATTATTACGGTAGACGTATCTCAGACTTCTTTAGATTATAATGTAACATTATCAAGTTCTGCAAGTACTTCTACTTCCTCGATAGTTGGTTCTAGTAAAATATTTTCAGATTTAAGTCCGGGTATTTATGAGGTTTGTGTAGAAACAGTTCAACAAGACTTTAGACAATGTTATGAAGTTGAAATTGTAGAGTCTCAGCCAATATCATTAAAAGCGAGTGCAAGTAAAACATCAAAAATATATTCTTTTGCTATTGATGAGGGGACAGCTCCTTTTAGTGTATTCTTAAATAATAAGCTACTAAGAACTTCTAGTGAAAAGAGTTTTGATATTGAGTTAAATGAAGGAGGCTTGTTAGAGGTAAAAACGGCGAAAGATTGTGAGGGTGTGTTTAAAACAACAATAGATGCTGTTATATTACTCCAAAATCCAGTGGTAAATTCTATAGAATTATTACTTCCTTTAGGAATAGAAGGTGATCGTATAGAAACACTAATTTTTGATATAAATGGTAAATTAGTTTTTAAACAAATGGTAAATGTTCAAGGTAATTCAATGTCCATTCCGTTTCAACAATTTGAAAAAGGAATTTATATTTTAAAATTACCAATTGCTGCAAAACCGATTAAAATATTAAAGAAATGAGAAAAGCGATAATTATTTTAAATTTATGTACTATCTGCTTTTTAGCTGTAAGTTGTTCTTCTAAGGATGATGAAAATAAAGCGCCGAGTATTGTTCAATTAGAGTATCCTACAAAAGACCTTTTGTGTATAGATCATACAATTTCTTTTAACTGGAGTGATGCTATAGACTTAGAAAATGATGCTATCGAGTATACTATTATCATAGCCAAAGACAGGCAGTTAATAGATGTTGTAGAAAACAGAACTGTTAGCGCAAGTGAATTAACAGTAACTTTAGAGAAGTCTGTAGCGTATTATTGGCAAGTAAATGCAATAGACGTAGATAATAACCAAGAAAGTAATTCTGAAATATTTTCTTTTTATACAAAAGGAGATGGGGTTACAAATTATGCGCCTTTTATGGCTGATTTACAATCGCCAGAAAATAATGGAAACGTTACTGAAGGAACTGTAGACCTAGTTTGGGAAGCATCAGATATTAATACCGCAGATACACTAACATATGAATTATTTTTTGGTGAAGATGCTACTTTAATTTCTATTGATAATACTCTTACGGTAAAGTCATATTCGGTTTCTGTGGTTTCAGGAAAAACATATTCATGGCAAGTGAATGTAACCGATAATGTTGGGGCAAAATCTATTGGGCAAATTTTTACGTTTACGGTAGATTAATAAAGTATTCTTATTAAATTAAAAAAGCCACATCAAAAAATTGATGTGGCTTTTTTTTATAAAAAGATATTTTTTCTTATCCTAAGAAAGGGTATTTATAATCTGTAGGAGAAACCAATGTTTCTTTTATCAATCTAACAGAAGTCCAACGTAATAAGTTTTGTGCAGAACCCGCTTTATCATTTGTACCAGAAGCTCTTGCTCCTCCAAATGGTTGCTGACCAACAACAGCTCCAGATGGCTTATCGTTAATATAAAAGTTTCCAGCAGCGTTTTCTAATGCTTTAGAAGCTTTTTCTACAATATATCTATCTGTAGAAAAGATAGCACCTGTTAATCCGTATTCTGTAGATTCATCTACTAATTTTAAGGAAGCTTCCCAATCTGCATCTTCGTATACATAAACCGTCATTACTGGGCCAAATAACTCAGTTGTCATAGTTGCATATTTTGGAGATTGACTAACAATTACAGTAGGCTCAATAAAGTAACCAACAGATTTGTCATGGTTTCCACCAATAATTATTTCTGCATCTTTATCTTTTTTAGCCGCCTCAATATAGCTAGTAATTTTATCAAAAGAACCTTCGTGAATAACTGCATTTATAAAGTTTGAAGTATCTTCTGGAGATCCCATTTTTAATTCGCTTGCTTGTGCAATTAAATGTTTCTTAACCTCTGGCCAAAGTGACGCAGGAATGTAAGAACGAGAGGCAGCAGAACATTTTTGACCTTGGTATTCGAAAGCACCTCTTGTCATTGCAGTTGCAACTTGTAAAGGATTTGACGAGTTGTGAACCCAGATAAAATCTTTTCCACCTGTTTCACCAACAATTCTTGGATACGTTTTATACGTATGGATATTAGTACCAATTTGCTTCCATAATTCTTTAAAAACATGTGTAGAACCTGTAAAGTGTAATCCAGAGAAATCTGGAGAAGCTAATACAGTATCAGAAATCATAACTGGATCTCCGTAAACAACATTTATAACACCATCTGGCAAACCAGCTTCTTTAAATAAATCTACAATTACTTGTGCAGAATAAGCTTGATGATCAGAAGGTTTCCAAACAACAACATTACCCATTAATGCAGCTGACGCAGGTAAATTTGCAGCAATAGATGTAAAGTTAAAAGGAGAAATAGCGTAGATAAATCCTTCTAAAGGTCTGTACTCAACCCTGTTCCATACTCCAGGAGAAGATGTTGGCTGATCTTTAAAAATATCCGTCATGTATTCTACGTTAAAACGGAAGAAGTCAATCATTTCACAAGCAGCATCAATTTCTGCTTGATACACGTTTTTAGATTGCGCAATCATCGTTGCTGCATTCATTCTTGCTCTATAAGGACCTGCTAATAATTCTGCAGCCTTTAAGAAAATTGCAGCACGTTCCATCCAACTTACGCTAGACCAAGCTTCTCTAGCAGCTAAAGCTGTAGAAATAGCAGCATCTACATGCGTTTTATCTGCTGTATGGTATTGCCCAACCACATGTTTATGATCATGAGGAGGAGTAATATTTTTAGTATTTCCTGTTCTAACTTCTTCACCATTAATATGCATTGGCACATCAATATTGCTGTTATACATAGCTTTATAAGTAGCTAATAATTCTTCCTTTTCAGGAGAGCCCGGAGCGTACCCTTTTACAGGTTCGTTTACTGCTTTCGGAACATTATAAAATCCTCTTGACATTTGTGTGTATTTTAAGTTTTAATCGACTAATTTTGAGTTCCAAAGTTACAATTTTTGTTTCAATAATTTTAACTGAATTTTTATGTCTTTTGTTAAGGAATGTATAAAGATATCGTCTAAACGTAAAGTTTATCATAATTAATTATAAAATGTATGTGTACAGTAAGTTATTTGCCTTTAGGAAATAATGATTTTATCTTAACTTCTAATAGAGATGAGACTCCACTAAGAAATACAATTCCACCCCAAAATTATATAGAAAATGGTGTTCAGTTAACGTATCCAAAAGACGAATTAGCTGGTGGAACTTGGATTGGTTTAAGTGATAAAAGTCGATTAGTTTGCCTTTTAAACGGTGGCTTTAAAATACATACTAGAAAGAGTTCTTATAAAATAAGTAGAGGTATTATTGTCAAAAATATTTTATCTGCTGATGATGGAGTAGCTTATGTAAATAATTATGATTTTACAGAGATAGAACCTTTTACTTTAGTTTTGGTCGATTGGAAAAATCAATTAGAAACTTATGAATTGGTTTGGGATGGAAATACAAAACATTTTAATAAATTATTACAAGAACCTAAAATTTGGTCTTCATCTACTTTGTACACAGAAGAAATGAAGGAAATGAGGCAAGTTTGGTTTTCTAATTGGTTATTAGAAAATGATGAATTTCATCAAGAAAAAATAGTAGAATTTCATCAAAATGAGAATTTAGGAACTCTTGGTACTTCACCTAAAATGAAACGTGAATTTGTAGAAACGGTGAGTGTTACTTCTGTGAAAAAAGAAAAAAGTAATGTTAATATTACTTATTTGGATGTTTTAAATCCTCTGAAAAGTAAAATATTATAATTTATAAAATAAAACAGCTATCTAAGTTAGATAGCTGTTCTGTAAAATATTGCTTTTAATTATTTTGCAATTAGTATTTTTTTAACTGCTTTTTGTTTTCCGTTATTTACTTCAATAAAATACAAACCTGCATTTAAAGAAGATACATCTACCTTACCTATAGCATTATTGTTTTCTAATTTAGTTTCTAAAATTTTAGTTCCTAAAATAGAGTATACTTTAACTGTGTTAAAATCTGTTGAAGCTCTATTGATGTATAACATATTATTAGTGATAGGGTTTGGATAAAACTCTAAACCTAGCTCTTCTGCTGAAGAAAAATCATTTATTCCTAAATTAGAAGAACCATAAAACTCTATTTCCGTAATGGCTGTCCAAGCACTTTCTCTTTTATCTGCAGTACTATTAAATCGTCCGAAACCTACTAATTTAACATAACGCGCTTCTGTACTTACTTGATATTGATTAAATTCTGTAGTGCTTATAGCTGTTAACAGTAAATCACCTGAAGTAGGTAGTATCTTAGAAAAATCATCAGCATCTGTTCCTGTGTTAGAGACGTATATTTGAAATCCAAATGCGTCTGATTTATTGGTGGTGTTAAACTGAATTAAATTTAAAGTTTGTGAACTTCCTAAATCGTAAATAACATATTCTCCATCACCTTTGTAATCTCCAGAGATAATACTACCGTCATCTGCGGTCCATTCTGTATCTAAATCTTTGTCTAAGGAATTAGTAGCAAACTCACTTTTAGAGCTATTTTCTTTAGAAAAAGAATGTATGGTTACTTTATCTGTAGCTAATCCGGTTCCTGTATTGATTAACTTGTACAAATCCGTTAAATCTGCACCTTCTTGCGTAATATTTAAAGTTCTTACAATATCATCTCCTCCAGCATCTTGTGTAAAAGTTACCGAACCGGTTCTGTTTGTAGTTTCTGTGTTTTTTGTTACTGTAACGGAAACAGTGGCGTTGCCGCTACCAGAAGTAATATCAATAGAAATCCAATCATTATTAGATACTGCTGTCCAGCTAACGTTCGCATTTACAGAAACATCATTGCTTCCTGCGGCTGCAGTAAATGAAGGCATGCTACTTACTGTTAAAGATTCAATTACCTCAATTGTACAATCACCATCAAGAATATTATTTCCTAAATTATCAGCAAAACAAGCCCCAATTCCATGTCCAACCATATCATCTGTTGCTGGTCTATAAGCTCCCATATCAGCTCCTTTTCCATCAGCACCTGTTCCTGAAAACTTAAAAATCTCGCCATCTGTTGTAGCTGTAACTCCTGTTTCTTCAGAAAAACCTTCATTGGTTTCGCCTAAACTTGTACCTGTATATACGTTTCCGGTGTAGGTTAATTTTGTACCTAAATTTGTGTAAGAAGTTTCAGTGTCGCCAGAAATAAGATTTGTTATATTCGGGTTATTAGCCGCGAAATAAATTAAGTTATTTGAAACTGTTCCTGTTGGATCTGTCGATCCTTTATCTGTGTTATAAAATAAAGGAGCATTTGTATTTACAATTGAATTATTAGAAACAATAATATTTTCAGTTTTTTGGTATCCATTAGATACACCTGTAGCAGTACAATCAACAGAGTTATTATCAGATCCTCCTATAAATGTTATTCCATTATTCCATTTAGCTTGATCAAGAACTGTAACACAATCTTGAATATAGTTGTTGGTAATTGTATGGTCGCTATCTGTTATTCTAATTCCACCAGTACCGTCAACTCCTTCTCCTAAAAAGTAATTGCCATCTACAGTTGCATTAGAGCCATGTCTAAGTACTAACGAGCCTCTAGATCTTCTAAATGTATTGTTTGTGTACGTATTGTTTTTACTTTTATTTGTAATAATTTCATTTTCACCATCGGCTTGTACAAAATAGTTATTACTAACAATAGCGCCACTATTTATATTTTGATATTCACTGGTACCAATACGAATCGTTTCACTATCTCCAGCATTACTTTTACTAGCATCCATTTTTTCAAAATTATAGAAATAGTTATTCATAATTTTATGTCCTACTAAATCACAACGAGTATTTATGGATTCAAACCCATTATCTGGTTCACCGTCTTCTGGTTCATCATAAGGAGGTGCCCAAGCATTATAGGCGTACTCTGCTAATACAATTGCACCTGCACTAGATTTATTAAAAAAAGAACAATTAATTACGGTATTATAAGTTCCGAATAAAACGATCCATCTATGTTTTGTAATCGATCCATCTTCTATATCATCAGCAAGATCATCTGGTTCTATCTGTAAACCATCAATTACACAGTTCTGAATTGTACTATGATGCGCAAGGTCGTAACCATTTCTAAATTCTATAAAGTTACTAGCTCCGTAACCTCCTTTCCAATGAAAACCATCTACTACTAGATATTCACCAGTAGCAACTTTTACACCGTCTTCTGTTTCACCGCCGATAGTTAATCTAGGTCCTCTGGTAAAAATTACACCACCAGGAGTTTCAGCTCTTAAAGTAACAGGGTTTTCTGCAGTACCAGATCCCAGAAACCTTATTCTTTCGTCTGTATCATAAGTTCCATTTTTTAAAATAATGACATCTCCGGCTTCGTAGAGTACATTTCTTACGTCTTCCGGATCGTCAATGTTATACGTCGTCTGGGAGGTAGAAATTTGTGTGATTAATAAAAGTAGTGCTGCTAAAAAATACTTTTTGTTCATGTTAATTGCTGTTTAATATTAATAATATTTGGTAAACCAGTTTGGTAAACCAAATGTAGTGAATTAAACATCTGAAAACAAGACGTTTGTTTTGTGTGAGGGTATTAATGATTAATTGTTAAGAAGAAAGGGAATTTGCTGAAGAAACTTTATACAAAAGTATAAAGCTTAAAGGATTTTTATAGAAAATGTAACATTTAGATCTAAAATAATGCAAAAGCAATAAAGGAAATAAAAACAACGCCTAGTGAAGTAAAAATCATAAATAAAACATTTGCAAATACGTATTTAAATAATGTTTTAATAAAGCTTTGTTCGTAGAAGTTTTTCATTGCTAAAAATAAATACAATAAAAAAAGCAATAAAAATAAACCTGTATAACTGTCTGTTTCTATAAAGATGTTTAGAATATAAAAAATTGAAAGTAGCAAGAAAAAGAGGGTTTGCGTATGGAAAACAAATATTAAATGTTCTACATAGGTAAACTTACTTCGTATGTAAATAAATTTTAAAAAGAGTGTAAATAAGGGTAATAGTATAAATAACGCAATTGAAGAGTAAGAAAGAAATTGCTTTTTTAACTTTTTGGAAACTGTGCTATCTGTATAAATAGTATTTATTAACTGAGACCTAGAATACCAAAATTTATTTGAAAAACTTTTATCTATTTTTAAACTATCTAAAGCATCATCTACATACAGGTTAGGGTGCTGTTTTTGAAACTTCAGCATTTTAACTATTTTTATTTCTTTGCCACCAACTTTAAGGAATGGCATTTTAGAAATAGTATCTTTAATAGCGGTTAATGTGGAATCTGTTTCTTTTAAATTTAAGATAGAATCCTTTTTTTGATCTTCTTTTAAATTGAGGTTTATAGCATTAAAAATATCCGTATTGTTCGGGTTTTTTCCATTTCTAAAATTATTAAAATCGTTATAGCTATCTGTAATACCTATAATTAAAAAGAAGATAACAGAAACAGTTAAGTAGAATTTAAAAGGGTTAGAATAGCGTTGTCTTTTCCCTGCAATGTAATTTTTAGAAACTTCTCCAGGTCTTATTAAAAGTGGGATTAATGTTTTCCAAAATTTAGCATCAAAATTAAACAAGCCATTAAATAAATGATGAATAAAGCTGTAAAAAGTAATTCTATTTCCTTTATTCTCCTGGCCACAATCTGGACAAAATTTTTCATGTCCACTAAAAGGATGCCCACAGTTTAAACATGCAGGGTCTTTTATAATAATTGTTTTCTTTTTAGATTTGGTTAGTTTAATGTTGATTGGGTGGTGAGTTGAAAGGTTGGTATAATTACTTTAAATTGTTCAAAAGTTTCTAGGTTTATCATGGTATAAAACCCTTTCATAGCCCCAATGTTGGATTCTAAGAAACAACCAGAACCATACTTATATATGTCGTTTGGTTTTAAAGTTGGTGTTTGTCCTACAACACCTTCTCCACTTACAATTTCTGTGTTATTAAGTGTATCAAAAATTGTCCAAAATCGATCTGTTAGTTTTACAGTTTCGGTAGATTTATTTTCAATAGTAATTATATACCCAAAAATGTGGTGCAGTCTGTTGTTTCTATAATTTGTGCCTTTGTATTTAGTATCAACAGAAATTTTTATGCCTTTTGTAATTTGGTTTATCATTGATAGTAAATGTAGTTTTTTTGATTTTAAATTACAAATGATTTTTAATCTGATTTATGTTTTTTTCAATTATAGTACATATATGATTGGTTTTCTCATAAACAACTTTTATAAAATCTAAATATTCCTAGATAGGAGCTACTCTGTTATTCTTTTTAGTTTTTTGTGTAATACATTTTCTTATTATGGATGCTCTTCTATCTCAAATTGTGTAAAGTTTACTCATTTACACTATTAATTACACATGTTTTACACGGATTAATTAAAGTGGTATAAAAGTGTTTAAATATTAAGTAATTGTTTTTCAGTGTTTTACTAGTGATTGTTGCAAGGTGATTCTACATGGCATATTTATTTCTATATACTAATCAGAAATAATAACAACCTTAAAAACTTATATCATGAAAAAATTAATTTTTACAGTAGCAGTAGCAATTTTATCAAGTGGAGTTTCAATCTCAGCAGCAAACATTAACAATAGTAATCATTCTGATGAAGTAATTGTAATGACAATTAATGAAGACTTTAAAGAAGTTGCTTTAGAAGATTTGCCAGAAGCAGTAGGTAATGCAATTTTAAAAGATTATGCAACGGCTGTTGTTGGTAAAGCATATGTAAACGAAAGTGAGCAATATAAAATTGAACTTACTATTGATGAAACTGAAAGTGTAGTTTATGTAGACAAAGAAGGTAATTGGTTAAAAGAGGGTGATGTTGTAGTAACTGAATAAGATTACAATATTGTTACAAAGTAGTTACAGGTATAAGGATCTTTAATTACAAATTTTAAAATATCAAATTATAAATAATTAAAAACATACAATCATGAGAAAATTAATTTTAACAGTAACCGTAGCACTTTTAACAAGTGGAGTATCAGTATTTGCAGCAAACAATATCAATATTAACAATGCAGATGAAATTGTTGTTGTAGTAACCAATGATGATTTTAAAGAAATTTCAGCAAAGGAATTACCAGAAGCAGTTTCTAATGCAATTATGAAAAACTTTCCATCAGCTACAGTTAACAAACTATATGTAAATGGTAGCGAGCAATATAAAATTGATCTTACTATTGATGAAACTGACGCTGTAGTTTATGCAGACAAAGATGGAAATTGGATAGAAGAAGGTGATGTTGTAGTAAAGGAGTAAAGTTATAATAGTCTATAAAAGTAAAGTAGTTGTAGGTCTTAGGATCTTTAGTTTATAAATAGTAAATCTTAAAGTAATTAATAATTTAAAAAACATATAACCATGAGAAAATTAGTTTTAACAGTAACCGTAGCACTTTTAACAAGTGGAGTATCAGTATTTGCAGCCAACAATATCAATACAAACAATGTAGATGAAATTGTAGTTGTAGTAACCAATGACGATTTTAAAGAAATTAGCGTAAAAGAATTACCAGCAGCGGTTTCTAGTGCAATTGTAAAAGATTTTGGAACAGCAACAGCTATAAAAGCATATGTAAACGGAAGTGAGCAATATAAATTTGAACTTACTTTAAATGGAGAAGAAAAGGTAGTTTATGCAGATAAAGAAGGGAATTGGTTAGAAGAAGCCGATGTTGTAACAGCGGAACAATAGACTGTATTCGTCTAGAAAAATATTCAATCATAAAATATTCAATCATAAAATAATTAATAATATAAAAAATATAAAATCATGAGAAAATTAGTTTTAACATTAACCGTAGCAGTTTTAACAAGTGGAGCAACAGTATTTGCAGCAAACGATATCAATACCAATAATGTAGACGAAATTGTAGTTGTAGTAAGTAATGACGATTTTAAAGAAATTAGCGTAAAAGAATTACCAGCAGCGGTTTCTAGCGCAATTGTAAAAGATTTTGGAACAGCAACAGCTATTAAAGCATATGTAAACGGAAGTGAGCAATATAAATTTGAACTTACTTTAGATGGAGAAGAAAAGGTAGTTTATGCAGATAAAGAAGGAAATTGGTTAGAAGAAGCCGATGTTGTAACAGGGGAACAATAGACTGTATTCGTCTAGAAAATATTCAATCATAAAATAATTAATAATATAAAAATATAAAATCATGAGAAAATTAGTTTTAACATTAACCGTAGCAGCTTTAACAAGTGGAGCAACAGTATTTGCAGCAAACGATATCAATACTAACAATGTAGACGAAATTGTAGTTGTAGTAAGTAATGACGATTTTAAAGAAATTACATTAGAAGAATTACCAGAAGCAGTTTCTAACGCAGTCTTAAAAGATTTTCCAACAGCTACTGTTGTAAAAGCGTACGTAAACGGCAGTGAGCAATATAAAATAGAATTGACTACTGATGGAACTGAAAGCGTTGTTTACGCTGATAAAGATGGAAATTGGTTAGAAGAATCTGATGTTGTAGTAGTAGAGTAAAGTTCGATTCATAAAAAAAAAGTAACACAATTATAGGCCTAAGGGATCTTTAATTATCACACATTCAATCATAAAATAATTAAAAATATAAAAATATAAAATCATGAGAAAATTAGTTTTAACATTAACCGTAGCAGTTTTAACAAGTGGAGCAACAGTATTTGCAGCAAACGATATCAACACCAATAATGTAGACGAAATTGTAGTTGTAGTAAGCAATGAAGATTTTAAAGAAATTACATTAGAAGAATTACCAGAAGCAGTTTCTAACGCAATTTTAAAAGATTTTCCAACAGCTACTGTTGTAAAAGCTTATGTAAACGGCAGTGAGCAGTATAAAATAGAATTGACTACTGATGGAACTGAAAGTGTAGTTTACGCTGATAAAGATGGAAATTGGTTAGAAGAATCTGATGTTGTAGTAGTAGAGTAATTCTGATTCATAAAAAAAAGTAACACAATTATAGGTCTAAGGGATCTTTAATTATCACACATTCAATCATAAAATAATCAAAAATATAAAATCATGAGAAAATTAGTTTTAACATTAACTGTAGCAGTTTTAACAAGTGGAGCAACAGTATTTGCAGCAAACGATATCAACACCAACAATGTAGACGAAATTGTGATGGTAGCAACCAACGACGATTTTAAAGAAATTGAAATAAAGGAATTACCAGAAGCGGTTTCTACCTCAATTTCAAGAGATTTTTCTACAGCCACTGTTGTTAAAGCGTATCTAAATGATAGTGAGCAATACAAGATTGAACTTACTGCAGATGGAACAAAAGGTGTAGTTTATTTAGATAAAGAAGGTAACTGGTTAAAAGGTACAGACATTATAACAGCAAAAGAAGAAGGGGATTTTAGTGAAGAAAAAACTGAGTAGTAAAAAGGTTTAAATATTTTTTAAACTCAATTTTTCGGAAGAGAAAGACATTTTTTAATTAAAATGTCTTTTTTTTTGATTACAATCAATTTATCTTGATATTTTTGTAACAAATGTATAAGCTTTATGAAGGAGATTTTATTAGTTGAAGATGATGTAGCATTTTCAGAAATGTTGAAGCAGTTTCTTAAACGACATAAGTATGTTGTAGAGGTGAGTTATAATATAAAAAATGCTTTACAACAGTTAGAAAAGAAGAATTACGATTTAGTTTTTACAGATTTACGTCTTCCTGATGGTGATGGAATTGCCTTGTTAAAGCAAATAAAACTTAGTAAAAAGGCTACTCCGGTAGTTTTAATGACTAGTTATGCAGAGGTTTCTACAGCTGTACAAGCAATGAAACAAGGAGCTTTTGATTATATTTCGAAACCTTTTAACCCAACTGAGGTCTTAGAAGTTATTAGCAATGCTTTAGAAGAAAAAGCAGATGATGCTGCCGAACATCAACAAAAACAGCAAAAAGAGGCGAAGCAAGAAAAAGAAAATAGTAATACAGATACTGGTTTTGTAAAAGGTATTAGTAGTTCTTCTAAAGTTCTTGATGAGTATATCTCTCTTGTAGCTCCTATTAATATGTCTGTGCTGGTTACAGGTGAAAGTGGTACAGGAAAAGAGGTGGTTGCAAAAACAATTCATTTACAGAGTCCTAGGCATAACAAACCATTTATAGCGGTAGATTGCGGTGCAATACCTAGGGAAATAGCTTCTAGTGAGTTTTTCGGACATAAAAAAGGTTCTTTTACAGGTGCTAATGAGGATAAGATTGGGCATTTTGAATCTGCAAATGGAGGGACTCTTTTTTTAGATGAAGTAGGTAATTTGTCTTATGAAAATCAAATACAACTGTTACGTGCTTTGCAAGAAAGAAGAATTAAACCGGTTGGAAGTAGTAAAGAAATTAATGTTGATATTCGTTTGATTACCGCAACAAATGAAGATTTGCTTTTGGCGGTTGAAAAAGGTGATTTTAGAGAAGATTTGTACCATCGTTTAAATGAATTCTCTATAAAAGTCCCTAATTTAAAAGATAGAAAAGACGATTTAATCTTATATGCAGATTTCTTTTTAAACAAGGCAAACAAACAGTTGAATAAATCTGTAATTGGTTTTTCTAAAAAAGTATTAACTATTTTTCAGAATTATCAGTGGCCTGGTAACTTAAGAGAATTGTCTAATGTGATTAAAAGAGCTACTTTATTAACAAAAACAGAAGTTATTGATGTAGATGTTTTACCAAGTGAATTAACTAAAGTAAAAGAAAACACCGTTTCATCAAATAAATTTTCTACAAAAGAAAATGAAAAAGTACTTATTATTAGTGCGCTAGAAGAAGCAGGAAATAATAAGACTCAAGCAGCAAAATTATTAAATGTTACTAGAAAAACACTTTATAATAAAATGAAAGAGTATGACCTTAATTAAGGTACTCTTCTAAAGTTTTTATAAAATTATTTAACTGTTTCTCAAAATCAATAAATTTGGTTTTATCAATAGTTGTTGTAGTTTCAAATACTTCTAAATAAGGAATTACGACTTTTACCTCTAGCTGTTTAAACATACTAAGCATCTTGTGGCTTATTTCATTTAGCGTCTTAATATCAGCCTCTTCTTTGGCTTTTATTAGTGTTAAGCTATTCTTTTTAGTGTCTTCTAAAAAAATTTGTAAGGTGTTTTTTATGGAAGCAATATCATTACCTAAAAAAGATTGTAAAGATTTGATACTAAAACCTACAGTTGCTTTTTCTGTACTTTCTACTACTTTGGTTTTAATTGGTATACTACTCGACTTAAAAAAACGATGTAAAACATCTTGAAGCTGGTTGGAGTTAAATGGTTTTATCAACACTTCTGCAAAGCCAATTTTTAAATACTCCTCTCTAGAAATATTTGCACGTCCGGTCATGGCAATAATCGGTTGATTTTTATAAAGTTTATGATTTTTAAGGATTTCCATAAAATGAATTCCATTCATCTTTGGAAGTTGAATATCTGTGATTACAAAATCATATGAAATTTCATCTATAGCATTAATCGCATTTTGTGCATTCTCAAATGTGTATACTTCAATATTAAATTGTTTTAAAAAATCATTTAAAAGTAGGCGGACAGAAGCATCATCTTCTACAACAACAGCGGTTAAGTTAAAAGCGGTAGTTGTCTTTTTAATTTCTTTAGTTTTTATAATTGGTTTGTCAGACAATTTTACCGGTATTTTTAAGGTAAAAGTACTTCCTATATTTAGTTTGCTATCTAGGGTTAGTTTTCCGCCTAAAAGTTCAACTAGTTTTTTAGAGATGGTTAACCCCAAACCAAAACCTTTTAAATTGTTGTCGCTTGCATTTTCTGCCTGATTAAAGGCATTAAAAATAGTTGCTTTTTTGTCTTTACTAATCCCGATTCCAGTATCTATAATTAAAATTTCTAAGGTGCTCTTATGATCTTGTTGCTTTATAGAACTTTGAATAGTAATGGTGCCTTCGTTTGTAAATTTACATGCATTTACAATTAAATTATATAAAATCTGCTTAATTCGAAATGGATCACTAATAATAAGACTGTTAATAGAATCGTCTTGTTTTACCACAAAGCGTACGGGTTTGTCTTGAATGATGTTTTTCGAATTTAGAATAATCTCATTAATATAATTCTCTAGGTTAAAAGGAATAGATTCTATAGCGATATGGCCATTTTCTAGTTTAGAGAATTCTAAAAGATCATTTACTAACTGCCCCATATATGTTGATGCGCTTCGTATATGGTCTAAATAATTTTTGTCTTTTGTGTTCTCTGTCGATTTTTGAAGTAATTCACTAAAACCAGAAATAGTACTTAGCGGAGTTCTTAAATCATGGCTTACCATAGAAATTAACTGCTCTCTACTTTTTAAAAGTGACTGTGTGGTGCTATTCGCCTTTTCTAATTGTAAACGATAGCGCTGGGTTTTCCAGAAATCACTTAAAATAATTATAGAAAAAATAATAATGATGATAAAACTAATGCCGGCAGCAAATAAGATAATTTTTCTACTCTGGTTTAATGTTGCTTCTCGTTGCTTATCCATATTAGTAGTATAGAAAAGGATGTCTTTTTCAAGGTTTTCTAACAACTCTTGTAGCTTTCTAGAAATTGTTAAATCATTATTTATAAGTTCATTTTGTTTTTTTCTTAGATAAAAACGCTGGCTATTGTTTTTGTTTTGAGCCTCTTTTAGCATTTTTCTAGAAATAGAAACTAACGAATCTATTTGCTTTTGTTCAATATTATTAATAGAATCTTTTGGTACATATTGGTTTAGAGCCAGTGCAAAATTTTCTAATTTAGAACTCGTTCCGTTATCAAAATATAAAGGATTTTTAATAAAATCATTTATGGTAATTTTTAAAAGTAAAGAATCTATAGAACCTAATTTATTTATGGCTTCAGTTATAGGTTTGTTAGAATCATAGTTGGTATTTAGATCTTTTAAATCTATAATGTTTTTCAATTTTTTATCAATAATTAATTTTATACTATCTAAAATAAACTCTTGAGAATTGTTAGTAACAATAAGGCTCAGTGAGTCAATTTTTGATACTAATTTTTTATTTTCTTCTAAGTATTCATTAAATTTTGTTGGAGAATTTAACTGTAGTGCAGCTCTAGCGATACTTTCATTTTTGTATATGTGAGCTATTAAAGTTCCTGTTCTAACAATTACGTTTCTGTCGGAGATATCTTGTTTTTGTAATTGTGTAAATGTTTTTAGTTCAGAAAGCACTAAAAAACCAGCAATAGTTGCTAAAAGACCAAGTATGATGTAGCCTATTATAACTTTAAAAGTAATATTCTTTTTTAATGATTTCATAAAGTAAGAGTGTAATATTTTTTAAAGCATGCTAATTTTATAAAAAAAGCAATATTTTGTTTACCTATTCTGATTGAAATAACCAGTTCCTATACCAATTACACGTTCATAAAAACTACCAAAAGGTTTGTAATAAACAATTACAGTGTATTCATTTTCGGTTTCATAAAATGTGCCCAATATATCATTTGTATTTACATTTCCATTAGTATCTAAAGTAACAAAAGTGTAATTATAAAAACCTTGTTTTAAAAGCATATTTGCAGCATAGTATTTTTCCTTAGAATTATACTCCATTCTGTTTTCTTCTGTAATATTAAAATCATTAAAAGCACCGTAAACATAAAGATCTTTATTAGCAATAGGTTCATCAGCTAAAACAGAAAAGTGCATCATTGCATAATCAGCTTCCGTTCTAGAATCATCTGCTTCTATAGTTCTAACCACAAATTGTCCGTTAATATCTGGGTTGTATTTGTATTCGTTAAATTGATTAAATGTATAAGGATATAAATAATGATGAAAAACATCTTCCTTTATAACTTTAACTACGTTTAAACTATTATTTCTAATAATTTTATTATCGAAATTGAGGTACTCATTTCCTCCCCAAAAATTAGTTTTGTTGGTGTACGTATATAATAATTGATTAGGTTTAAAAAACGTAGGTTGTAAGTCTGTTATTTTTTCATTCCAATTATTATTTTTTAGAATGACAACATTTATTTCTTGGCTAGGGTTGTTTATCTGTATGTTTGGATGCGTTATAGAAAACTGAACCGTTTGTTGTGTGTTTAATGTTTTTGTATTTCTACTTCTTTCTACGGATACACCAACTGTTGTGGCATTTTCGTATAAAACAAAACGTCTTGTAAACATAAGCTCGTCATAACTATTTAAAACAGATAAAAGGTAGTTTCCACTTTTGGTAATTACGGTATTTACATTCGGTATTTGTACAGAGTAATGGGAGTAACTTTGTAATGTGTTAAAAGAATTGGTTACTTCTATAATGGTATTTTGGTCAAAACCATTAATGTATTGGCTAGAAGACATTCTGCTAGGTTCCCAATCATGCGTCATGTGTTCTATTTTGTATTGATAATCTTTACTATCTGCATCTAAATCATCAAAAGATAATTCTAATACAGTGCCTAAAGGAACAATGGCAGAAAAGTTGTTTTCTTGCAATGGTCTTAACTGAATAGATTTTATGTTTTGCGAAAAAGAGTTTAGGCAAAATAGGATTGAAACAGTGATTAGAAGCTTTTTATACATGTTACAAAAATAGTGTTCATTTGTTTTAATTATCAATATTTAAGCCAAAATTTATAACTAAAACGTTTTCATTTATTCTTATTATTTAGATTAATTATAAATAAGAATATTTAACTAAGATAAAAGTTAAAATGTTTCACTCATACATAGCAAAAAGCCTAAATTTGCTTGATTTTTTAAGATAACTAACAATTCCAATTTACTATGTCAAAAGACATTCGTATTAAAAAAGGCTTAGATATTAAGCTTATTGGCGCTGCAGAAAAAACGACTAAAGAGGTTTCTTTAAGTAGTATTTATGCGGTTAAGCC
Organism: Polaribacter sejongensis; assembly: GCF_038024065.1. Classification (NCBI taxonomy): domain Bacteria; kingdom Pseudomonadati; phylum Bacteroidota; class Flavobacteriia; order Flavobacteriales; family Flavobacteriaceae; genus Polaribacter; species Polaribacter sejongensis. The sequence goes on from NZ_CP150667.1 coordinate 3,502,202, forward strand.
AGAAGACTTTCACGGAATTACACCTAAACTTGTTGCCAAAGAAGGAGCAGAAGTAAAAGCAGGAGAAGTACTTTTTTATTCAAAAAGTGACGAACGCATTTTATTTCCTAGTCCTGTTTCTGGTAAAGTAGTAGAGGTTATACGTGGAGCAAGAAGAAAAGTATTAGCAGTTAAAATTTCTGCAGACACAACACAAGAATATAAAGATTTCGGGGCTAAAGATGCAGATAAAATGTCTGCAGAAGAAGTTAAGAATCATTTATTTGCTTCTGGTTGTTGGCCATTTGTAAAACAACGTCCTTTTGATGTTGTTGCAAATCCAAACCAAGCACCTAAAGCTATTTTTGTTTCTGGGTATGCAAGTGCGCCTTTAGCAGCAGATTTAGATTTTACTTTAGCAGGTAAAGAAGCCGAATTGCAAGCAGCAATTACAGCGGTTTCTAAACTTACTGAAGGTAAAGTGCATGTTTCTGTAGGAGCCAATTCTAACTCACCTTTAGCTAACATAAAAGGAATAGAATTACATAAGGTTTCTGGTCCGCATCCTTCTGGGAATGTGAGTACTTTAATTGCAAATATAGATCCTATTAACAAAGGAGAAGTTGTTTGGGTAGTTACACCACAAGACTTAATTGTTATTGGAGAATTACTTTTAACAGGTAAGTATAATGCAACTAGAACGGTAGCTTTAACAGGTTCTAAATTTAGCAATCCACAATATGTAACTGTTATTGCAGGAGCAACTATTGCAGATGTTACTGCTGGGAATTTAGTAAATGATAATACAAGAATTATTAGTGGAAACGTACTTTCTGGAAAGCAAGTAAAAGAAGCAGATTCTCTAGGGTATTATGACAATCAGATTACTGCAATTCCAGAAGGAGATGATTATGAATTATTTGGTTGGAACAAACCAGTTTTTAATAAAATATCTACATCTAGAGCATTAACTTTTTCTTGGCTAACACCAAAGAAAAAATACGATTTAAATACAAACACAAACGGAGAGCATAGAGCATTTGTTGTAACAGGTTCTTACGAAAATGTTTTTCCTTTAGATATTTATCCAATGCAATTGTTAAAAGCATGTATGTATAAAGATTTAGATGAAATGGAAGCTTTAGGAGGTTACGAAGTAGCTCCAGAAGATTTTGCACTAACAGAATTTATTTGTGTATCTAAACAACCTCACCAGAAAATAATACGTGAAGGTTTAGATTTAATGAGAGAAGAATTAGGATAAGATTATGGGCTTAAAACAAAATTTACATAATTTAAAAGAGAAATATAAAGGAACCAAAATGGCACCTGCATTTAATGCAATCCATACCTTTTTATATTTACCAAATGATGTTACTCACGGAGGAACTCATATAAAAGCAGCAGACGATTTAAAGCGTACCATGAATACGGTAATTATGGCTTTAGTTCCTTGTTTGCTTTTTGGAATGTTTAATGCAGGTTATCAACACTATGCAGCAATAGATGGTTCTTTAAGAGCAGATGTATTAGCTAACTTTTTTACGTTAGATAATCTTTGGATTGGAATCTTAAAAGTATTACCACTAGTAATTGTTTCTTACGGAGTTGGTCTTGGAGTAGAATTTATTTTTGCGATCATTAAAGGTCATGAAGTAGAAGAAGGATACTTAGTAACAGGTATGTTAGTACCATTAATTGTACCAGTTGATACACCGTTATGGATGTTAGCTGTTGCCGTTGTTTTTGGTGTAGTAATAGGTAAAGAAGTTTTTGGTGGTACAGGAATGAACATCTTAAACCCTGCTTTAACCATTAGAGCTTTCTTGTTTTTCGCATATCCAACATGGATGTCTGGAGATAAAGTTTGGGTACACGATGCTGTAAATAGAGCAGGAACTGCAGATGCAATTTCTGGTGAAACTATTTTAGGTAGTTACGCTCAAAACAGTGAAGTAATTTATTCTAATTTTGATAAGTTCATGGGATTCATTCCTGGTTCTGTTGGAGAAACATCTACATTATTAATCCTTTTAGGAGCTGCTTTCTTAATCTTTACTAAGATTGGAAGTTGGAGAATAATTGTTTCTACATTTATAGGAGCAGCCGTTATGGGATTAATTTTTAATCAAATTGTAGCCGCAGATATTATTACAGAATCTAGTTCTTTTTATGGATTAATGAATACGGTTTGGTGGGAACACTTAATGATTGGAGGTTTAGCATTTGGAGCTGTTTTTATGGCTACAGATCCTGTAACAGCATCACAAACAAATAAAGGGAAATGGATTTATGGTTTCTTAATTGGTTTTATGTCAATTATGATTCGTGTATTTAATCCAGCGTACCCAGAAGGAGTATTTTTAGCAATCTTATTAATGAATGTTTTTGCTCCAACAATAGACCACTATGTGGTACAAGGAAATGTAAAGAAAAGATTAAAACGTGCTAAAGTTAAAACTGCCTAATTATGAGTAAGAGAACAGATAGTAATTCATATACAATGATTTTTGCCGTAGCAATGGTATTAGTTGTTGGTACTATGTTGGCTTTTACGGCTTCGTCTTTAAGACCAACCATAACAGCGAATCAACGTATAGAAAAACAGCAAAATATCTTGTACGCTATGGGCGTAAATGATAATGACGAAACAAGTGCAAACTTTGTTTCTACAGATATTGCTCAAGAGGAATTTGAAAAATACATTAAAAAACAATTAGTTATTCAAGGTGATAAAGTTACTGAGGATGATAAAGCGTTTTTAATTGATATTAAAAAAGAACAAACAAGCGCAAAAGAAGGAAACGAGCGTCGCTTACCATTGTTTATTGGTGAGAAAGATGGTGTTACTTTTTATATTGCACCAATTAGAGGTAAAGGACTTTGGGATGCAATTTGGGCTTATATCTCTATAGATAAGGACATGGTTATACAAGGTGCTTACTTTGATCATAAAGGAGAAACTGCTGGTTTAGGTGCAAACATAAAACAACGTTTTTTTATGGATGATTTTATTGGAGAACACTTATTATCTAGCAATGGAAACTTTAAAGGAGTTGATGTAGCAAAAGGTAATAACGACCCAATGAACGTAGACAAAACGGATAATGAGGTAGATGCCATCGCTGGAGCAACAATTACAGGTAACGGAGTGTCTGCAATGATTAAAGATGAGTTAAAGCTTTACATTCCTTATTTTAAAACTTTAAAAAAATAATTTATGGGACTTTTATCAAAAAAAGACGCAGCATTAATTACAGACCCTTTATTAGATGACAACCCTATTACTATACAAGTATTAGGTATTTGTTCTGCTTTAGCTATTACAGCAGAATTAAAAGCATCTTTAATTATGGCGTTTTCAGTTATGGCAGTATTGGCTGTAGGAAACGTGGTTATTTCATTAATGCGTAACATTATACCATCTAAAATTAGAATTATTGTACAACTAGTTGTAGTTGCTGCTTTAGTAATTGTGGTAGATTTAGTTTTAAAAGCTTTTGCTTACGAACTGAGTAAAACACTTTCTGTTTTTGTTGGGTTAATTATTACAAACTGTATTATTATGGGACGTTTTGAAGCTTTTGCTTTAGCAAACGGACCTTGGAAATCTTTCTTAGATGGAATTGGTAATGCTGCAGGTTATGGTTTAATTTTAGTTATTGTAGGTTTCTTTAGAGAATTATTAGGTTCTGGTACTTTGTTAGGATTTAAAGTTTTAGGAGACCCTATTACTAAAACAGGTTTGTATGCATTTGGTTACGAAAATAATGGATTTATGATTATGCCTCCAATGGCATTAATTGTAGTTGGTATTATTATTTGGATACAGCGTAGTAAAAACACATCATTAATAGAAGAAAATTAAAATGAGTTTGCAGTAAGCAGTTACAGTTTGCAGTAAAATGCTCACTAAATACTGATACTAAAAACTGAAAACTAAAAATATGGAACATATAGAATTATTTTTCAAATCGATATTTATAGATAACATGGTATTTTCAGTATTCTTAGGAATGTGTTCTTACCTTGCCGTATCTAAAAAAGTAACTACTGCCGTTGGTTTAGGAGCTGCTGTAATTTTTGTATTAGCAGTTACTGTACCATTAAACTGGTTATTAGATCAATATATTTTACAACCAGGCGCATTAAAATGGTTGGGTGCAGAGTATGCAGAATACGACTTAAGTTTCTTATCATTTATCATGTTTATTGCAACGATTGCAACCATGGTACAATTGGTAGAGATTATTGTTGAAAAATTCTCACCTTCATTATACAACTCACTAGGTATTTTCTTACCATTAATTGCTGTAAACTGTGCTATTTTAGGTGGAAGTTTATTTATGCAATCTCGTGAAATTCCTACTTTAGGTTTAGCATTAACTTACGGAGTTGGTTCTGGAATTGGATGGTTTTTAGCTATTGTAGCAATTGCTGCAATTCGTGAAAAAATTAGATACTCTAACGTTCCACCTGCATTAAGAGGTTTAGGAATTACGTTTATCATTACAGGATTAATGGCTATTGGATTTATGAGCTTTGGAGGAATGTTAACTGGTGGTGGTGATGAAGAAGAAGAAAAACCAGCTACGGAAGCTAGTATTAAGAAAGAAGAAGTAAAACCAGCAACGAAAGAAATTGTAGCTGAAAACACAAATACAAACCAAGAGTAGATATGATATTAGCAGCAGGTACAACAGGAACCATAATTGCAACAGTAGCAGCTTTTTTAGTATTAACACTGGTATTGGTCGCGTTATTATTATTTGTAAAACAAAAACTATCGCCATCTGGTCCAGTAACAATTACTATTAATGGTGAGCGTAAAATAGAAGTTGGTTCAGGAAGTTCTCTTCTATCAACTTTAGGAAACGAAAAGATATTTTTACCATCTGCATGTGGAGGTGGTGGAACTTGTATTCAATGTGAGTGTCACGTAAATTCTGGTGGAGGTGAAGCTTTGCCAACAGAAATACCTAACTTTACTCGTAAAGAATTAAAAGAAGGAATTCGTTTAGCTTGTCAAGTAAAAGTAAAACAAGACATGGATATTTCTATTCCAGAAGAAATTTTTGGAATTAAGAAATTTGATGCAGTTGTTGTAAGAAATTACAATGTAGCTACATTTATTAAGGAATTTGTTGTTGAAATTCCAGAAGATATGGGGTATAAAGCAGGTGGATATATTCAAATTGAAATTCCAGCTTGTGAAGTAAAATATTCTGATATGGATATTACTGCACATCCAGAAGAGCACGATACACCAGACAAGTTTGAAGGTGAGTGGGATAAGTTTAACTTACGTCCATTAGTAATGAAAAATACAGAAACTGTAGAAAGAGCATATTCTATGGCTTCTTACCCAGCAGAGGGAAGAGAAATTATGTTAAATGTACGTATTGCAACACCCCCTTTTGATAGAGTAAAAGGTGGCTGGATGGATGTTAATCCAGGTATTGCATCTTCATATATTTTCAACCTTAAAAAAGGAGATAAATGTGTTATTTCTGGACCTTATGGAGAGTTCTTTATTAATGAATCTGAAGCAGAAATGTTATATGTAGGTGGTGGAGCAGGTATGGCACCAATGCGTTCTCACTTATATCATTTATTCAGAACCTTAAAAACGGGTAGAAAAGTAACATATTGGTACGGAGGTCGTTCTAAAGCAGAATTATTCTATATCGAACACTTTAGAGCATTGGAGAAAGATTTTCCAAACTTTAAATTCTATATTGCTTTATCTGACCCAACTGAGGCAGATAACTGGACAAAGAAAACAGATATTCATGATGAAGCTGGAGATGGTTTTGTTGGGTTTATTCACAATTGTGTAATTGATAATTATTTATCTAAGCATGACTCACCAGAAGATTTAGAATTGTATTTCTGTGGACCACCATTAATGAACAATGCCGTTCAGAAAATGGGTGAAGATTTTGGTCTTGCAGACGAAAACATTCGTTTTGATGACTTTGGAGGATAGACTTCAATCAATTATAATACTACAAACCGATTCAGAAATGAATCGGTTTTTTTGTGGGGTTAACTTTCTAAAATATACAGATATTCCTCTATATAACCTCATCATTACCATTTATAGATTGAAAACGTCAGTTTATAAAATCACTCTATAAAAAATTGAAATTTAATAGAATATTTGTTCTGTATTAATCAGATAAGAAGCAATAAAGAAGAAATGCTTTTTTGTAAAACAAACTCTATTATGAAAAATTTATTAAAAGTACTATTAATGCTATTTGTATTTACAAATGCATTTTTATCAATGGGCCAACAACAGCCTTTAGACAAAAATTATTTACAATTAAGTCCAAGAGTTGGATACGATTTTCCGACCTACAATAACAATACACCCTATATCGATTATAAAGGTGGTTTAGATTTAGGCATTTCCTTAGATTATTACTGGACATGGTTTGGTATAGGGGCGGATTTTGATTACATCAAAAATAAGCCAGAAAGTACGTATCCAACAATTGCAAGTACTTTACCAACAACCTTATCCGAAGCAAAAATTACACGCATGTTTTATGGAATTGGTCCCAATGCGCAAATAAGAAGTAATTCTGGTAAATTTAAAACTGAATTTAATACACGTTTTGGATTAGCATCTATAAAAGGTGGTAGAACACTTTTAGCAGGTCCAACAGCAGCAAACATATTAAATTTTCATGCTGGTTATAACGCATCAAGTGTATTTACATTTAAAGGTCAGGTTCGTTTTACTTATTTCTTATCCGAAAATTTTGGAATTAATGCAGGAGCCTATTATATGCGACACTTCGGTGTTACAGAGTTAAATGAAGGAGGGCTTTCTGCAAGTTACCAACCCTTTACCGAGGATGCTGGCGAATTTTATATTGATCAAGGAAATCCGAAGGTAAGAAGTGAACCGTGCGATTGTGATATTTCATCAGTTGGTTTATTTGCAGGGGTTACCATCAAATTCAGTAAAAAGGAAAAATCTTGTCCAGTTTGTGGTGAAAATCACACACCTTATTGTTGTGCAACATGTGGTTGTAATGTAACCGTAACAGCTAAAGATAAATTTACTGGAGAAACGTTACCCAATACAGATGTTGTATTAACTGATTTAAACGGTAGCATTGTACAAACAGCCACTACAAATTCTTACGGTGTTGTGGTATTTACAGAAGTGCCAGAAGATAATTATGTAATTAGAGGAAAACTATACAATGTTACTTTAGAAGAAGGAAGCATTACAAAAGAAGATTTCAAAAACTGTAAAAAGGAAAGTGCAGGTATACAAAAAGTGATTGTATATGCTGATGAAAACTTCATCTTAAAAGGAAATGTGGTAGAATGTAATTCTACTAACGGAATACAAGGCGTAGATATTATCTTAAAAGATAAGCTTAGAGCAGGGCAAAAAAACACACTATCTGATGCAGAAGGAGATTTTATCTTTCATTTAAAACAAGCTTCAAGGTATGGTTTAAATGGTAAAAAAGATGGTTATTTCTCTAATGAAGTAGAAGTGGCTACCAATTCTTACAATAGAGAAAGCACTTTATTTATTGATTTTGAAATGTGTATAGATCCATGTGGAGTGGCCATTAAATTAGACAATATAAACTTCGATTTAGACAAAGCAATTATTTTACCAGCGGCAAAACCAGATTTAGATTATGTGGTGAAGTTAATGCAAGACAACCCAAGTATTACTGTAGAAATGTCTTCTCACACAGATAGCCAAGGAGGTGATGGTTATAATCTAAGTTTATCTCAAAGAAGAGCAGATGCAACAGTAAATTATATTGTTGGTAAAGGCATTTCAAGAAGTAGGTTAGTTGGCCGTGGAGCAGGAGAAAGTGAATTAAAGAATACCAAATGTTCTAATAACGTACCATGTACGGATGACGAACACAGAATAAACCGAAGAACTGAGTTTAAAGTAGTTTGCTTTTAATAAGTATTTGTTTGAGTTAATTGATAATTAGTAAACCAAGTCAAGGCAGTAAAATGCTGTCTTGACTTACATTTAAAAAACTAGAAAATATGAAAACGAGATATAAAAATAGAAGAATTTTAAAATATGTAAGTATACTTTTTAGCTTGTTCGTGATGATGAACTTTGTGAGTTGTGGTAGTGATGAAAGCTGTGAATATGATGTGGAAGATGACGGATTTCCTTTTGCGTGTAGTGAAGGTATGGATGTGGCTTTTTTAATTGATTATACGGGAAGTATGGGGGGAGCAATAGAAGGTATTAAAAGCTCTGTTGCTGCAATTGCAAGTACAATTGTAACTGAGTCTGGGGGAGATTATAGACTCTCTTTATCAATTTTTGACGAACAACCAGAAGGTAATTTACCAGCTTATGCTGCCCAAACGGACTATGTGAGTTTACCTGCAGGTCAAAAAATAGTAAATTCTACATTTGCAACAAGGGATCAGTATTTAACTATGATGGAAAAATTTGGAACAAATAATAAAACCTCATTTAGTAATCAATTAGCAAAACTAAATGGGGCATTAAGTTTAGGTTCTGGAGTTGGATCACCAGAACCTGGAGGCTTATTATTTAATGAACTGATAAATAATAGTTTTGCAGGAAATTGGAGAACAACTAATATTACTAAACTAGCTATAATTATCACTGATGCTGTGGCAGGTGGAGATGATGATACTGCTAATGGAATTGATGACACGTATTTGGCATCTCTTGCTGCAAAAGCAAATCTAGATGGTATTCAGGTGATTTTAGTTTCATCATTAGCTACATCAAATTATGAAATAAGTTTAGTAGATATTAATAACGGAGGTTTAAAACTTATGAATGCAAATTTGAACAATGTAGGTACAGATATTATTAAGCTAATTGAAGATATTTGTGTTAATAATGAAAAATAAGTAAACTAATATTATTAATAATCATTCATGAAAAGGCAATGGAGATTGTATCAAAGTTGCTTTTTTAAACATTATCTTCAGAACTAATACAGAGGTTATTTATATTGATATCAAACATTTTTTTTAACATTTCATTTATAAACATTAACTTTCAAGAAAAAAATATGAAAAATTTAAAAATCAAACACCTTTTTTACGCAACTATTACTGCTCTAATGTTTTATTCTTGTGCAAGCCCAATTGAATTATATGAAAAATCAGGGCACGCAATTACAATGAAGCAAAGCCATAGTTTATATGAAAATTACAATGACAATATAAAGCCTTACGTTGAAAAAGCACAAAATTCAATTTTGGATAGAAAAGGATATGAAGGAACAGAATATGTATTGGTTAGCATACAACAATTAGAAAATTACATTCGATTTTTAAAGGAAGTAGAAAAAACGAATAAAGGTAATGACAACAATGAAGTTACTGGAATTGCAATATTTTTAGGTGCGCATGATAAAAATAAAACACTTAATTCTATACCTAAATTTAATCATAATATTAAGAGTTATGACGAGATGAATGAAAAAAATGATAGGGTAGTTGGAGACATGAGACATAGAGAAACAGTTTTTTTAGCTCCAACCTTTAGAGAAAACCATAAAGATTCAATATTTACCAATGAGTTTGATAGACATATTCCCTTTTTTATTGAATATACAAACCAAGATAATAAATATAAAGGAACTTATAAATATTTATTACCCTACCTAAAAAATAAGGAAACTAAAAGTGCTACAAGATCTTTAGAAAGAAATTCAAGTTTAAATGCAGATGAGTTTAATATAATGCCTCCTAAGTCTTAATTAAATAGTTTAAACTAAAATAATTTTCTTTTGATAGAAGTAATATATGAATCTGTAGTTTATGGTTATTTATATATACAAATAATACCAGCTATTATTGGTTTATTTTGTATTAAGAAACTAGATGTTAAATACCGATATTTTGTACTATTACTTTGGTATGGGGTATTTAATGAAATTTTTGCTTTATACTATGGTAGATATATTGTAATACAAAAAAACGTAGTTTTTTATAATATTTTTAATGTTATTTATTTTAGTTTTCTTTTTTGGTTATTCTATTCTAAATTCAATAGTAAAATATTTAAAAAAATAATTATATTTTTTGGGGTTCTATATTTTACAGTTGTTGCTTATGAATTATTGATTAAACAAATAGATTACACTAGTCAGAGTTTTTTAGAGTCTTACATAATTGGTGGATTTAGTATTTTAATCTTTGTAGCTTATTATTTAATGATGTTATTAACATCTAGTAAACAAGAAAATGTATATTCCAATTTATTACTATGGATAGCTATTGCACATTTTATCTACTATTTAGGCTTTATACCTTTTAAAGTAGGTCAAAATTATTTTGCAAGTTTTAAAGAGTTTCATCATTTGTTTGGTTTATTAATTACAATTACAAGTTTAAAAAGTATCATTTTAAGTATCGGTTTTATATGCACTCACCAGAAGGTTCAATCATAGGTTATTCAATATTAATACTCGTTTTTTTAGGGGTATTACTAGTATTGCTTTTTTTTGTGTTTATAAATAGGAAAAACAAATTAGTGCGTGATAATTTTGAAGCAACCATACAAAACCAAAAACGCCAACACGATTTAGAATTAAAGGCTTTGCGTAGCCAAATGAATCCACATTTTGTACATAATTCTTTAAATGCGATTCAATATTATATTCAACAGAATGATGTTGAAACATCAGAAAACTATTTAGCAAAATTCTCGAAATTAATGCGTCAGTTTTTTGATTATTCAAGAAGGAAAAGTGTTAGTTTAAGTGAAGAAATTAGCCTGCTAGAGAATTACCTTCAAATAGAGAAATTACGTTTCGAAGAAAAAATAGAGTATGAAATAAAAGTAGATCCAGAATTAGATCTTGAAGAAGAACAGATACCTTCTATGCTTATACAACCATTGGTGGAAAATGCTATTAACCATGGTTTATTTCACAAAAAAGGGAATGGAAAAGTAACTGTAATATTCAATTTTATAAATGCAAATTGCTTTAAAGTTAGTGTAATAGATAATGGTGTTGGTTTAAAAAAATCGAAAGAACTAAATACTTCTATAAAAAGTCAAAATGCTTCACATTCATCAGAAGTATTAACCGAGCGAATTCATTTTTTAAATGAAAGTGGTTCTTGGAATGTGTGCCATAAAATGATAGATCGTTCTATAGAAATTGGTGAAACAGGTACTGAAATTGTTTTAGAATTTAATCAAAATTATTATGACAAAAATTAAAACGATACTTATTGATGATGAGCGGAAAGCATTATCTATTTTAAAAAATAAAATTGAAAGATACTGTCCAGACTTAGATATTATTGCAGAAACTCAGAGTCCAGAAAAAGGTTTAGAACTTATAGATAAATTGCAACCTCAACTTGTATTTATAGACATAGCAATGCCTGTAATGAATGGGTTTGATGTTTTAGCAAATGTAAAGAAACCTAATTTTGAAATTATTTTTGTAACCGCTTTTGACCAATACGCAATAGATGCTATAAATTATAGTGCTATTGGTTACTTATTGAAGCCGGTGGATAATGAAACTTTAATAGCAACCGTAATAAAGGCTTCTAAAAATATTGCAGATAAATCTGCCTTAGAAAAAAACAAATTACTGATTGAGAATTTAGGTGTACAAAATTTTCAGAAGAAAAAAATAGTCATTCCATCTGCAGATGGATTAGAGTTTGTAAAAATAGATGCAATTATACATTGCGAAGGTGTAGATGGTTATACTAAGATTCATTTCAGTAATCAAAAGCCCATTTTAAGCTCACAAAGCATAGGTCATTTTAATAAATTATTACAGCAGCAGGATTTCTACTTAGTCCATAAATCTCATTTGATAAATCTAGAACATATAAAAAAATATTTGAATGAAGGTTATGTATTATTAAGTGAGAACCATAAAGTGCCTGTCTCTAGAAATAGACGACAAGATTTTTTAAATAATCTAAAAGGTTAGTTTTTAAGTGTTTTGAAAAGGCAGTTAGTTCCTTTAATATTTCGTCAAAGAAGGTTTTATAGAGTAAACCGGCTCTTCATTTTCTTTCTCAATAATTTTAGAGGAATCCATTACATTTGCTATGTAGTCTAAGACTTATAAGAATTCAAATACGTTTAGGATAGGTAATAAGTACTATTATACTGAACTTGTTTCTGTACTTTTCATCAACATAAAATTTAGTATTGAAACCGATTCAGAGATGAATCGGTTTTTTATACACGTAAATTTTGCTTTCCTAATAAAAAAGAAAATTTACTTTAAGTTTTACTATTTACTCTTTAATTTCAATATCAACATTTCCATCTCCATCAGTTTTTACACTTCCTTGTGGAGTTTCAATATTTACATTATTTTCAGTTTTAACCTCTGTCTTTTTTTCTGATTTTTTATCTTCTCTACAAGCGGTGAATGATATTGTTAAGCATACAGCTACAAATAATAATTTTTTCATTTTTTTATGTTTTTTAATTCATAGTAAAATAAAGATATTTTTTTTCATTATTGAAAAAAAAGGACGAATTATTTTTAATTGCTCTTTTTTGGCTTTAGCTATTTAAAAGTGTTGTGGCTAATTTGTTTATTTTATTTAAGTAGGTTTATATCTACAAATCCACATTTTATTAGCATTGTAATTTGTATTTAAAATCTTTAAAAATGATTAATTTCGTTGTTTAAATTTTTAAATGATTTACTTAGTATATTCTTTACTACTAATAATAGGGATTGTTTTTATTGGACTTTATTTATTTCAAGAGAAATTTATTTTTTTGAATGGTAATAAATTAGATAAAAATTATCAATATAACTTTACAAACAAGTTTGAAGATGTCTTTGTGAAAACTGATGGGAATAATGTAGTTAATGCACTTCACTTTCAATTACCAAACCCAAAAGGAGTTGTTTTGTTTTGCCACGGTAATAAAGGGAATTTAACAAAGTGGGGAGATAGAGTTAGTTACTTTTTAGAATACAATTATGAAGTCTTTGTTTTTGATTATCGGAATTACGGTAAGAGTATTGGCGCATTTAATGAATTAGAGATGTACAATGATGGTTTGTTTGTATATAATCATTTAAAAAAGAATTTCAAAGAAGAGAATATTGTGGTTTATGGGTTTTCTTTAGGAGGTACTTTTGCTACCAAAATAGCTTCAGTAAATAACCCGAAAGAATTAGTTTTAGAAGCTCCTTTTTACAACTTTAAAAAAGCAGCGACTTATAAGTTTAAGTCTGTTCCAACCTTTTTGTTGAAATACCAATTTAGGTCTGATAAGGACATTTCTAAAGTAAGATGTCCTATTACACTGTTTCATGGTAATAAAGACACTACCACTTCTTATAAGCAATCTAAAAGGTTGTTGGTATTAAATACATCAACTAAAAATAAGTATATAGAGATTGATGGAGGTACGCATCATAATATTAGAGAATTTGCCATTTATAAAGAGAATTTAAAAGAAATCTTAGAGCGATAGTACTTCTTAAAATTTATAAATCGTATTTTTGATCACTTCAAAGAATAATAAAATGAGTAGTATTAAGAAAATTTTAAAGAAGAAGAAATTCGTCAAAATAAAGCTAAAAAAAATTGCGACCAATCACTTGGAATTAAAAGCAACAATTAATGGTGTAAAAGGGCGATTTATTCTAGATACAGGTGCTTCTAACTCTTGTGTAGGATTAGATATGATTACTCATTTTAATTTGGAAGCTGTAGAAAGTGAAACCAAAGCAGCTGGGGCAGGAGCAACAGATATGGAAACGTTACAGTCTGATAATAATTCTTTAAAAATAGGAAGTTGGAAAACAAATAAATGTCATTTAGTGTTGTTCAATTTATCGCATGTTAATACAGCTTTAACGCAACACAAAGCAAAAGAAGTACATGGAATTATTGGTGCAGATGTGCTACAAAAAGGAAAAGCATTTATAGATTATCATAAAAAAGTTTTATACTTAAAGAAAACAAAGAAATAATTAATTTAAAATAAAATACAATGAGTTTGCAGAAACAAGTAATGGATAAAATGAAAGAAGCAATGAAAGCAAAAGATACCGTTGCTTTACAAGCTTTAAGAGCGGTTAAATCTGCCTTTTTATTAGCGAAAACGGAAACAGGTGTTCAAGCAGAAATTACGGAAGAGCAAGAAATTAAAATTATTCAGAAGCAAGTTAAACAAAGAAGAGACAGTGCAGCTATCTTTATAGAACAAGGTAGACAAGATTTAGCCGATCCAGAATTAGCTGAATTAGCTGTTTTAGAACAGTTTTTACCAGAAGCCTTATCAGAAAAAGAAATTGAAAGTGTTGTTATTACTACGATTACCAAAGTAGGGGCATCCGGAATGAAAGATATGGGAAAAGTTATGGGAATTGTTTCTGCTGAATTAGCAGGTAAAGCAGATGGTAAAACCATTTCTACTTTAGTAAAAAAGAATTTAATGTAAAAAATATTTTGTTTTCTTTATAGAAAACAAAATGGCTGTGTAGTTCAACTGGATAGAATATCAGATTTCGGCTCTGAGGGTTGGGGGTTCGAATCCCTTCGCGGTCACAAAAAAAAGGCTAAGAATTACATTTTGTAATTCTTAGCCTTTTTTTGTCAATTAAGATTATTCTAATTATTCAATAACTACTTTTTTACTTAGGGTACCTTTGTTGCTATACATTTTTATAATGTATAGTCCTTTTGGTATTTGATTTTTTATGGCTAGCTTGTAGCTATTTTTCTGTTCTGTAATGTTCCATAAGCTTGTTTTTTTACCAAGTATATTAAAAAGTTCTATTTTCTGTATTGTTATTTCTTGATTTTTAGAAATTACAATATTTTTATTTTGATTATCAGCATAAATAGTAGTTTCGTTAATTAGTGTATTGTTTTCTAGTTTAAGTGTGTTAGAGGTAGATTCTCTAAAAGCTAAAACAAAACGATTAGAACAGATACCTTTATCTAAGGTTAAATTGATTTTTCCATTTTTTATGTTGTATGAAACTCCTGTAAGTTTATCTTTTATGTAAATTTCTCTGGAAATATTTTGAATTTTATCTACCATTAAATCTACCTGTCCAGAATACCCCATTGTAATTTCTAATGGAACTTCTAAATCATCAGAAATTTCTTGCACACCAGTAATTACATATTTTCTATGATCATCCTTAAATTTCCAATAGATGTCAGTTTCATTGTCGATAAATGACTCCGCATCGTAACCTTTTTCATAATCAAATGAATTTGTTGCTTGAAAAGAGATTGCTATTTGATGATGTAACCTTAAATTTTCTGTATTTGTATATTCAAACCCTAATTTAATGATTGGTAATAATTCATTATTTTTTGTAAATTCAGTTTTGTTACTTCTGTGATCTTCAAAATTTTTATTATAATAGCCTTCTTTAGGTGTGGAGGCTTTACAGAATTCTGATGATGACCCTCTATTTGGTATTATATTGGCAAAAGTTTTAATATTTAAGAAAACGGATAGAAATACTATTAAATAGATAATTCCTTTTTTATAAGTTTTCTTTTCTTTAAGATGTTGGTTTTTAGAAAAATTGAAGTTTTTTAAAAATAATTTCTGAGTGTTGTTAGTGTTATTCATTTTTTTGGGGGATTATATTAAATAAACAATGTGTTAAATAGAATTACAGGGAATAGGCAAAAGTTTTAGTGTTAAAGAAAATGGATAGAAGTAAACACTATTAAAAAGACAAGTTCTTTTTAATGGTGTTTTTTAGAAAAGTTGAATATTTTAAAAAATATTTTCTTGGTATTTTAGTGTTATTCATTTTTTGGGGGATTATATTAAATAAATACTATTTTAAAAGTAACTAAATAATATTGGGTTTGCTAATTTTTACCCTATAAATGATTAAAAAATGTTAATTACTGTCTTATTACTTAATAAAATAGGGTTTTTGTTGGGGATTCAGTAGTTTTTTTAGGTCGTAGTCACGATATTTCCTAATTATTATACTTATAAAAAAAGAATAAAAAAAAGCTGAATAATGATTTCATTATTCAGCTTTAATTAAAATAGTTATTTTTAGTGTTTATTCAATAATAACTTTTTTATTTGTTTCACCCTTATTAGTATTCATTTTTACAATGTAAATACCAGTTGGTATTTGCTTCTTGATTTCTAATTGGTAAGTATTTTTTTGTTCCTTAATTTCCCAAACACTTACTTTTTTACCAAGAATATCAAACATTTCTACTTTATTGATTTCTACATCACCATCTTTAGAAACTACAATATTGTTGTTTTCATTGTCTGCATAAATATTTGTAGATGTTGCTAAAATTTCGTCATCTACACTAAGTGCAGCATTTTCTGTAAAATTAAGTACAAAGCGATCTGTATAAACTCCCTTTTCTAAAGTTAAAGTTATTTTCTCGTTTTTAACATCATAAGAAGTTCCTGTGAGTTTATCTGTAATATAGATGTCTCTAGAAACATTTTGAATTTCATCTACCATTAAGTTTACTTGACCAGAATAATCCATTACTAATTCTAAAGGTACTTCTAACTCATTAGATATTCCTTGTACACCTGCAATTACATAGTTGTTATCATCATTAGGGAATTTCCAGTAGATGTCTGTATTACCAATTTGATATACTTGAGAATCATATCCTTTATCAAAATCAAATGAGTTTGTTCCTTGAAAAGAAACTGCTATTTGATGGTGAAGTAATGTTTCTTCTGTGTTCTTGTATTCAAAACCTAGCTTAATAATTGGTAACAAGTTAGTTGTACTTGCTGTTTTGCTGCTTTTTTTGCTTGTTTTAAAGAATACAGATTCATCTCCTTCTGTAACATAAGCTCTTTGGCTATTATTAAAGTTTACTGCTTGTGGTGTTTCTATTACCGCATCTCCTTCAATAAAGAATCCTTGACCCATTGCTATATAAGGTAACGGCTCTTTGTATTCTTGATCGCCTAAACCAGAAGTTCCGCTATCATTATTAATACTAAGGTTTTCTATTCGATCTGCTGCTACTCCTGTAACGAAGTTTATGGTTGCATATCCACCAATGTAACCACCAAATACATGCCCAGCAATTCCATCTCCTTCTCCAAGAACGCTTTCATGATGTTCCCAGAAGTAAAGTGTTCCGGTAGTATTAGCTAAATTATCTTGTATAAATTTCTTAGTATTCATAGCAGAAGGGTAAGGGTTACCAATTAAATAACTTTCTCCTGAAGCTATTTTAGAAGTTGTGCTAAAATCACCATCGTTAGGCGTACCAGAGAATGTATAATTCTGTGCTCTTCCAGGGCCTTTAAAAATATAACCTTCACCTCTGTTTATAGTACCACTTTTATATTGATGTGCCCAATCAGATCTACCATCAGATCCAGGTGCATAGGTGTATATCCAGTAATCAGCTAGTGAAATACCTGTGCTAGTAAATGAACCATCATATCCATCAATAAATGTAATTTCCTTTGGATTACTTGGGGCAGTACCGTCTCTTAATACACCTTCTATTGTGTAGTTGTTTACGCCAGAATTAACAGGAGAACTCATGTAACCATATCTATATAAACTTGGTATTTCTGAGTTTTGATCTACTAAAAGGTTCCCCATAGTTCCAGAAACAGAGCTCGTAATTGTACTTGTACCTGTATGTGTTTGTACTAATTGAGCTAAAGTACCTGCTAAACGAATATCTCCATCTAAAGTAATATCATTAGTTACTACTAATAATTGGTCTGTTACTGTTAGTTTTTTACTTGCATTTACTTTTAATTTTCTAGCACTTAATCTATCTTCAGAATGTTCGAAATTTTGATCAATTACTACTGAACGAGATCTATCTGGATATCCATTTGTATAAACATTGTTACTATTTGTTGAAGTAGTAATATCAATTCTATGTAATCCTAATAAAGTATTAGACTCTACATTAGAAGATGTAATTTCAGAGATTAAAGGATCTTGAGGGTGCCTTTTAGTTCCTGTAACATCTGTTTCTCCTACTAATTGAAATGGTGTTATTGCATCATCTATAAATACTACCCAATCATTTGCGTTATAATCTTTGTTTGTTGTTAAACTTTCGTCTATTCTAACAACAGAAGTGTTGTTAGTAACATTAGAAACAACATCATATCTATGATCCCAAGAATAAACTCCATTAGATGCAGATAATATAATGATATCGTTAATAGTATCATCTAAATCTGTTAATGCATCATTATCTACAATTGTTCTACCTGTTACTAATTCTGGAGTAAGAGTATTACTCGAGTTTCTAAATAATACTGATTTCCCAGCAAGTAAAGGAGTTGTTAAAATGTAAGAAGCATTAGGAGCAATATTTGTTTGATCTCCTATTTTATCTTTAAATAAATGAATTTTCACACTATTTGCAAGAATTGTAGAAGCACTTATGTTAGTAATTTCTATCCATTTTTCATTTCCAAGGTGATATACTTGCGTTATCATAACATTAGCAGCTTCTGGAATATCTCTATAATCTAAATCTCCACCAGTATTAACATCATTGTCTTCATCTCCAAATGCATCTTCTAAAGAAGTATCTAAAATACTTGTGTTGGTTACCTTATCACCATCTCCTGATCCATCATTTACTGTAGATCCTGCAATATCAGAGTCATCATTATCGTCGAATGCATTGTCTAAACCATCATTATCATCATCTTTACCAGAAGCAACATCTAATAGGTGTCCGTTTTCTGCAATATCAGGAATATTATCATTGTCTGAATCTAAATCTAAATAGTCAGGATTATCTGTACCATCTGTATTTTCTGGAATCAAACCAATCTTATTATCATCTTCGTAAATATCATCTACACCATTATTATTTGTATCTGTTATTCCTGTAGCTATACCAGATGGAGCTTTATATCCAATAGTTGTCTGTGCTTCTATATTATCAGGAATACCGTCATTATCTGCATCAATGTCTAAAAAGTTAGGAATGTTGTCCTTATCTTCATCACCTTTTGTGTATGTATTTGGTTTTCCATTTCCGTCTGTATCTTCACCTGTTATTACTAAAGGTGTACTTGAATTTATAGCCCCATCTACAGCGTCATCAAAACCATTATTGTTTGTGTCTGTGGTTAGTGTACCATCAGCATTAATAGTATCTACTTTACCGTCTCTATTAGCATCAGTTCCTCCAGCTTCAATAATATCTAGAATACCATCGTTGTCTGAGTCTAAATCCATGCTATTTGGTATGCCGTCTCCATCTGTATCTAAGTTTTCTAGATTATTACCTCCAGCAACATCAGCATCATAAAGGTCGTCTAATCCATTACCGTTTGTGTCGTTTACAAGAGTACCGTCTGCATTGATATTATCTACTAATCCATCTCCATTAGTATCTATACCACCAGCTTCAATTAAGTCTGGTATCCCGTCATTATCTGAGTCTAAATCTAAAGAATTAGGTATTCCGTCATTATCTGTGTCTTCGCAATTGTTTGGAAAAATACTTACTAAATCTAGAGCAGCTCCAATTCCTATAGAACCTGGTACAGGAGGAGATGCTTGAAACTCTAATGATGTTTCTGTTGTAGTAGCTACAAATACTGTAGTAAAACGATACCATTTTTTAGGCCCCACAACTCCGTTTACAGCACCTTCTGCTATTGCGGTTAATGTTTTATTCAAAATATTAGAACTAGAAGCGTCTTTTACTTTTACATTTAAAGTAACATACTGTCCTGTTTCATGACCAATATCTTCTCCCCAATAAAAGGTTAGTGTATATTCACTACCTGGTACTGTAGAAAAAGTTTGTGAGAGAATATTGCTTACACCATCAGTTTTATCATTATTACCAAGAACATCTATGTATTGGTTTCCGCTATAAGCGTCTGCATAATTACTAGTTGACCAATATGGAGATTGTCCTCCAACCCATCCGTCTAGGTTTTGTGTATAAGACCAACCTGTTAAAGTGTTTGTGTTTAATCCTTTTCCTATAAATGTACCATAATTATCTGTTCCTCCGTTTGGAAATTCAGATGCGTTTGAAAAATCTTGAAGCTCAAAATCTCCATTTATAATTAAGTTACCACAACCTTCATCTGTATCTAAAATACCATCGTTATCATCATCTAAATCATAAAAATCTGGAACACCATCGTTGTCCGTGTCTTTAATGTCTCTATAATCTAGATCTCCGTTTCCAGGGAAGTCATTATCTTCATCTCCAAAGGCAATATCTAATTCACTTGGTGTAGTTACAGTTTTCTGTGCACTTGATCCATCATTTACTGTAATTCTTGAGTTTTCAGAATCATTGTTATCGTCAAAAATATCATTTAAGCCATCACCATCTTCATCTGCATTGATGTCTAAAATTACATTATTTGCAGGATCACCGTTTTCTACAATATCAGGAATCCCATCATTATCTGAATCTAAATCTAAGTAATCTGGATTATCTTTATTGTCTGTGTTTACAGGGATCAAACCAATAATATTACCATCTTCGTAGTTGTCGTCTACACCATTTTTATTAGTGTCTAACATTGCTCCATCAGGATTGCTTGGTGCTATATAACCACTAGTTGTTTGTGCTTCTATATTATCTGGTATACCATCATTATCTGAATCGATATCTATATGGTTTAATTTACCGTCTCCATCATAATCCTTACTTGGATATGAGTTTGGTTTACCATCTCCATTTGTATCTTTACCTGTAATTATTAAAGCGTTGTCTTTGTTTTCTGCTATGCCGTCTTGACCAACATCTCCATCAACAAGGTCGTTAAAACCGTCGTTATCAATATCAACCCAATTATCTACTTTACCATCTCTATCTTCATCTATACCACCTGCTTCTATAACGTCTAAAATACCATCGTTATCTGAATCTAAGTCTTTGGTGTTTGGAATACCATCTTTGTCTGAGTCTGGGTATGTAATTGCATTGGTATATGTACCGCTATTTACATCATAAAGATCATCTAAACCATCGCCGTCTAAATCATTTATAAGTTTTCCTGTTGTTGGGTTTATGTCATCTACTTTACCGTCACCATTAGTATCTACACCTCCAGCTTCTACAATATCAGGAATACCATCATTATCTGAGTCTAAGTCTAAATGATCAGGAATTCCGTCGCTATCTGTATCGATAGATTCACCATTTCCACTTACCATTTTACCTGTAGTATCAGTTTCTACAAGAGCAATACCGTTTGTACCACCTGCCCCTGGTCCATCTGTAGCATTTTCATCATAAATATCTGCTAAACCATCTTTGTCTTCATCTAAAATTGAGTCTACACGCCCGTCTTTATCTGTGTCAATACCACCTGCTTCTATTAAATCGGGGATACCATCATTGTCTGAATCTAAGTCTAAATGATCAGGGATTCCGTCGTTATCAGTATCAATAGAAGTACCATCTCCACCTATCATTTTACCTGTTTCATCCGTTTCTACAAGAGCTGTACCATTTATACCATCTGCTCCAGGTCCATCGGCAGCATTTTCATCATAAATATCTACAAGACCATCCTTGTCTTCATCTGTATTGTTGTCAACACGTCCATCTCCATTAGTATCTGTACCACCAGCTTCCATTAAGTCTGTAATACCATCATTGTCTGCATCTAAGTCTAAGTGATCTGCGATTCCGTCGTTATCAGTATCAACAGAAGTACCATCTCCACCTATCATGTTACCTGCTGCGTCTGTTTTAATAAGAGCTGTACCACTATCACCAGATCCGTTAGAAGCATTTTCATCATGAATGTCAGCTAAACCATCTTGGTCAATATCTGTAAGGTTATCTACACGTCCATCACCGTTAGTGTCTATACCACCAGCTTCTACAAGGTCTGGAATACCATCGTTATCTGAATCTAAATCTAAGTAATCTGGAATACCATCTCCATCTGAATCTGGATTAGCAATAGGTGTTCCTGCAACCCAATTTGGAGTACCTCCTGCAGTGTCTGTATCATCATACATATCTGACAAACCATCTCCATCTAAATCTACGATACTTGTAGGATCTCCTGCAGTTGGGTAGTCTACTAATCCATCACCGTTAGTATCTATACCACCAGCTTCTACAATATCTGGAATACCATCGTTATCTGAATCTAAATCTAAGTAATCTGGAATACCATCTCCGTCTGTGTCTGGAGAGCTACAGTATTTTAATTCAAATAACTGCATCGTTGAAACTCTACTTGTGCCATCTTCTTTACCTCCCGCAATTACTATTTGCGTTATAGGGCTTGCACTAGAAATAATTACACTATTATTAGGTGCGTTTCCAGCACTAGTAGTGCTATGTATAGATTGTTCATTAATTGTATATTCTCCTGCGTTTAATGAATTATTTTTGATTGATAAAGGAACATTTATACCGTTTAAATTAGCTGAAATATCAGCTCTATCACTATTATCTAACCCACCCCATTTAAATTCTATATTATATACGGGTTCTGTAAATGTTATTGTATAAATTGCTACACTTAAATCTGCTGAATTTGCAGGGTAGAAAGATCCATTTGGGAAATTTGTGTTTTTAGCCTGCCCATATATATAATTTCCATCGACATTATTTGTAGGTCCTTTGCTTGAAACACCATCACTCCATTGGGCTGAATTAATTACTTGGTAAGCAAAAGAAGCACTTACTTCGTTAAGATTGTAAAGATTTGTTTGTGATCCAGAAGTTTTGCTACCTGTAGTAGTATTAGTACTAGATTGTGTAAATGATTGGCCAAGATCTATATAACTAGAAGCTGAAAGACAATTTAATTCGTCAGAGTCTAAAATACCATCATTATCATCATCTAAATCAATAGAATCAATAACACCATCTTTATCTGTATCTATACATGAAGCTGAGCCAGAAACTGTAATTGTTAAATTACAATTTGGGTCATCTATATCTGTTACGGTTATTGTTTTATCTAACCCATCTGCACCATTGGCTATTACAAATACTGTATTAGTGTTATAAATACCTGTAGTTGATGTAGTACCTGAAATTGTATATGAACTTCCTATTTTATCGTTTCCAGTTAAATTTAATGTAAATTGTAAATCAGAACCGTTTATACAAGAGCCAATTAATGTGCCAGGATCATTTAGAGTACAAGGTATTGTGCCATCTAAATTAGCACAGACTTCTTCTGTATCCATTGGATTATTACAATTTCCATTATTATCACAATTATATGATACCGGAGCTATTACTGTCTCATTTTGTATTGCATGAGTATCACCACCCCCAAAAGTGTAACCAATATTTAAATTTGGTCCCAGATTACCAGAAATATTAGATTGATTTCCAATACTTACAAAACCAGTTTTATTTTCATTGCTAGCTGGCCCGGTAAGAGACCCATTACCCTGAAATTTACCACCAACTTTTGCGTACCCTTCATTATAAAATGTTCCATCTAGATTAACATCTCCAGAAGACGTGTAAAATTCTCCATAATTATTGAAAATAGCTGAAGTTGACCCCATAGCTAAGGAGCCAGATGTAATATTAAACACTCCTGTATTTACAACCATACCTCCATTATGGTTAAAAGAGCTACCAGAAACGATTGTACCACAATTTACTAAAATGGTTTCATCACTTATAGCAAAATTATTGTTAACCTCCATTGTTCCCTGATTTCTAAAATTACTTGTACCAATGGAAGATGCGTTAATTTGAGATGAAACATTTACATCTCCCAAGTTATCAAATGTATTAAGTGTATTACCTCCAAAATCTAGAGAACCTACATTCATAGTCCCCTCATTATAAATACTATTATTACCACCATTAAAACTAATGGTGTTTGTAGAAGTTAATATTCCTTCAGTACCTAATGTTAAGGTTAAGTTGGCATTAATACTAGCACTTTGACTAAAAACAACTTCTCCATCTCCAATATATATAGATATACTTCCGTTGTTTGCTGACATGGATGAAATCGTTAATTTTCCTTTAGAAGAAATACAAACAATAGCCCCGTCTTCGAAAGTAGCTCCACTACCATTAGTAATACTTACATTTCCAGTAACACTTGTAATACCTGTTTGAAAAGTATAACCATTTGTTTGATTACTATTTAATGTGTGATTAGGACTATCACATTGTGCATTTGTATTTATTAAAGAAAACAACACAAATACAATGAATAAATGTAAAGGAGTTTTAAATTTAAAACGAATTATTCCCCCAAATAGTTTCGTTTTTAGTAGATATTTAATCATTAAGAAAATTTTATAAAAAGTGTTGAAGTAGTCATTATTAACCATGCACCTGTTATAAGACACCATTATATTCAATAAGTCACAATTATTTATTTTAAATAAAATTAATTACTTTCTTTTAGGTATTTTATGTTTTAGTTTTTGGTGTTTTTTATTTCACCACCTTATTTTAAGTAGAAACACTTAATAATAGAGGGCTGTTTGAGAGCTATTTTTTTTATAATTAGTGCTTTTTAATAAGTTTTTTTTATATAATTATTTAAAAATTTTATCTAAAAGCAGAGTTGCTTGTGACTCTAAATTTATAATAGGTGATAATGATGATTCCATTTTAGCGAATTTTAATGCTGAAATAAGTTCAGAATGTTAAGTTTTACTATTTCTTTGAATTTGTATAACAAAAAAACCAGTGAAATATTTTTCACTGGTTTAAATTTAAGATTTGCTCTTTTATGTATAGAATACCTCTAAAGTGTTATTCAATAACTACTTTTTTATTCATTTCACCTTTATTAGTCTTCATTTTTACAATATAAATACCGGTTGGTATTTGTTTTTTGATTTCTAATTGATACGTACTTTTTTGTTCTTTAATTTTCCAAAGGCTTACTTTTTTACCTAGAATATCAAACAACTCTACTTTGTTAATCTCTATATCTTGATTTTTAGAAATTACAATATTATGATTTTCATTGTCTGCGTAAATACTTGTATATCCTGCTAAAATATCGTCTTCTACACTAAGTGCACTAGTTTCTTTAAAAGCAAGTACAAAACGACCTGTATATAGTCCTTTTTCTAAAGTTAAAGTAGTTCTACCTTGTTTAACATTATAAGAAGTGCCTGTAAGTTTATCTGTAATATAAATACCGTTATCAATATTTATAATTTCATCTACCATTAAAGTTACTTGTCCAGAATAATCCATGATTATTTCTAAAGGAACTTCTAACTCGTTAGATATTTCTTGAACTCCAGCAATTACATATTTTGTCTCATCCTCCGGAAATTTCCAATAGAAATCTGTTTTACCAACTTCATAAATTTCAGAATCATAACCTTTATCGTAATCGAACGAGTTTGTTTCTTGAAAAGAAATTGCTATTTGATTATGTAGTAATAAGTCTTCTGTGTTTTTAAACTCAAAACCTAATTTAATAATTGGTAATAAACCTGTTTTAGCTTTACTGCTTTTAGCACTTCCTTTAAAGAAAATAGATTCAGTACCTTCAGTTACATATGCTCTTTGACTATTATCGAATTTTATAACTCCACCAGTTCCATTTCCTTCAACAAAGAAACCCTGTGCTATTGCAATATATGGTTCTGGTTCTTTATAAGTACCTCCACCTAATCCAGAAGTACCATTACTGCTATTCTCTGCGATAGCGCTAGCAGCAGTTCCTGTTGATAAGTTTAGTGTTGCATATCCACCAATATACCCACCAAATATATGCCCATCTATTCCGTTTCCTTCACCAATGGCACTTTCGTGGTGCTCCCAGAAATATAATGTTTGTTTGATAGAACCATCATTGTCTTCCATAAACTTTCTTGCATTCATAGCAGAAGGGAAAGGGTTACCAATTAAATAATCTTCATTAGCACCTATTCCAACTACGGTATAAAATTCACCATCATTAGGTGTACCAACAAATGTATAGTTTTGTAATACTTCACCTGGTCCTTTAAAAATATAACCATCTCCACGATCTATTGGTTTATCTTCATTCTTATGTGTCCAATTAGATCTACCATTAGACTCTGGAGAGTAGGTATATATCCAGTAATCTGCAAGAGAAATAGGATCTGTAGTATCTCCGTCATACCCACTAATAAAATTAATATTTTTAGCTACTTGAGTACCAACTGTAGATGTAGCATCTAATGGAGTAGTACCATCTTTTAATACATCTTTTATTAGGTAAATGAAGCCTGATGAATTAACGGGCGAACTCATATACCCGTATCTATATAAGCTAGGTGTCTCTGAATTTTGATCTACTAATAGTTTTCCAGTACCAGATATTTGAGGTATTGTTGTATGCGTTTGTACTAATTGAGAAGTACCTACTAAACGAATATTACCGTCTAAAGTTATATTATTAGTAACAACTAATAATTGATCTGTTACTGCTAATTTTACTCCAGTATCTACTTTAAGTTTTCTAGCGCTTAATCTATTTGTAGTGTGCTCAAAATCTTGATCAATTACTACAGAACGAGATCTATCTGGAAAACCATTAGTCCATGTGTTACTGCTAGAATTAGAAGTAGTAATATCTATTCTATGTAAACCTAATAGTGTGTTTGCTTCTATACTAGAAGATGTTATTTCTGATATTAATGGATCTTGAGGATGTCTTACAATGTCAGCTATATCAGCTGCTTCAGTACCAACTGGTTGGTAAGGAGTTATTGCGTCATCAATAAATACTACCCATTCAGTTACATCATAATCTTTGTTAGTTGTTAACCTTTCATCAATTCTTACAACAGAAGTTTTATTACCAATATTAGAAGCAATATCATATCTATTATTCCATGAATAAGCTCCAATACCCGTTGAAAGTGTAATGATGTCATTAGAACTATTAAGTGTAGTTTGATCTGTTTCATCACGACTTAAGTCTGTTAGCAAGTCTACTGCTGCACTTGTTACAGTTGTTACTCCCGAATTAGTTTCATCAGGGACAATAGAATTTGTAGTGTTTTTAAATAAGACAGATTTACCTTTAAGTAATATGGTACCTACTGTAATTGAAGATACGGTTGGTTCTGTAAGAGGAGCAGCAATCATTTGTGCAATCGTTTTATCCTTGTACAATTGAATTTTAATGGTGTTTGCGGGAATATCTATTTCCCCAATATTGGTGATTTCTATCCATTTTTCATCACCGAATTGATATACTTGTGTAATCATAACATCTGCTGGGTCTGGGATATCTCTATAATCAAGATCTCCTGCACCAGGGTTAAAGTCATTGTCGGTATCACCAAAAGCATCTTCTAAAGAGGCTTCATCAATAATTTTGTCGTTAGATCCCACACCATCATTTACGGTAGCTCCATTAGTGTTGGTGGTGTTATCATCAAAAGTATTATTTAAACCATCTCCATCTGTATCTACTAATCCATTTAGATCCATTAAAAGATGATTAGTATCTCCATTTTCTTTAATATCTAAAACACCATCATTATCTGAATCTGAATCTAAATAATCTGGGTTATCTGTTCCGTCTGTGTTTTCTGGAATAAAACCAATACCGCCTACTTCATATTTGTCATCTACACCATTATTGTTAGTATCTATTATTCCTATAGTTCCGGTTACAACTTCACTTGGAGAAATATAACCAACAGAAGGTTGCCCCTCAATATTATCAGGAATACCATCATCATCTGCATCGATGTCTAAAAAGTTTGGTTTGCCATCAGTATCAGCATCTCCTTTTAAATAAGAAGTTGGTCTTCCGTCATTATTATCGTCAGCACTCGTTACAATTAAAGCATTGGCTGTATTTGTGCCAGCACTATCTGTACCTTTCACTAAAGAATTTGTAGGGTCTCCGTCTACTAAATCGTTAAAACCATCATTGTCTACATCTAATATTCCATCTGCTTTACCGTCTCTGTCGGTGTCTGTACCACCAGCTTCTATAACGTCTGCAATACCATCATTATCTGCGTCTAAATCTAAATGATTTAGAATACCATCTTTGTCCGTATCTCCATTAATATATGATTCTGGTTTTCCATTACCATCACTATCGTTACTAGTTATAATTAAAGTATTAGTAGTATTTGTACCAACTGTATCTGTACCAACAACTAGTGCATTTGTAGGATCACCATCAACTACATCATTAAATCCATCGTTGTCTGCATCTATAAAATTGTCTGCTCTACCATCACCATTTGCATCGGTTCCGCCAGCTTCTACTACATCAGCAATACCATCATTATCTGCATCTAAATCTAGATGATCTAAAATACCATCTGCGTCTGTATCACCGTTAGGATATGTATCAGGATTCCCGTCTCCGTTTGCATCAGTTCCTGTAAGTATTAAAGCGTCAGAAGTGTTTGCTCCATTTGTATCTGTACCAACAGTTAAAATATTTGTAGGATCACCATCAACAATATCATTGAAACCATCGTTATCTGCATCTACAAAATCATCAGCTCTACCATCACCATTTGCATCTGTACCACCAGCTTCTACAACATCAGCAATACCATCATTATCTGCGTCTAAATCTAAATGATTTGGTATACCATCTTTATCTGTATCACCATTTGGATAAGTGTCAGGATTTCCGTCACCATTAGCATCTGTACCTGTTACAATTAAAGCATCAGATGTGTTTGTTCCTGAAGTATCAGTACCCACTGCTAATACATTTGTAGGGTCACCATCTACTACATCATTAAATCCATCGTTGTCTGCATCTACAAAATTGTCTGCTCTACCGTCACCATTTTCATCTGTTCCGCCAGCTTCTACTACATCTGGAATTCCATCATTGTCTGCATCTAAATCTAAGTGATCTAAAATACCGTCTTTGTCTGTATCTCCGTAAGGATAAGAGTTTGGTTTTCCATCTTTAGTAGCATCTGTATCTGCCCCAGTAAGTATTAAAGCATTGCTAGTATTTGCGCCAGCAGTGTCTATACCAATTGCCAAAGCATTTGTAGGGTCACCATCAACTACATCATTAAATCCATCGTTGTCTGCATCTACAAAATTATCAGCTCTACCGTCACCATTTTCATCGGTTCCGCCAACTTCTACTACATCTGCAATACCATCGTTATCTGCGTCTAAATCTAAATGATCTAAAATTCCATCTTTATCAGTATCTCCGTTAGGATATGTATCAGGATTTCCATCACCATCTGAATCTGCACTTGTACTAATTAATGCATTTGCAGTATTTGTACCTACTGTATCTGTACCAACAGCTAACGCATTTGTAGGGTCACCATCTACTACATCATTAAATCCATCGTTGTCTGCATCTACAAAATTATCTGCTCTACCATCACCATTTGCATCTGTACCACCAGCTTCTACTACATCTGGAATACCATCATTATCTGCATCTAAATCTAAGTGATTTGGAATATCATCATTATCTGTATCACCGTTAGGGTAAGAATCAGGGTTTCCATCACCATTAGCATCTGTACCTGTTACAATTAAAGCATCAGAAGTATTTGTGCCTGCAGTATCAGTACCCACTGCTAATATATTTGTAGGATCACCATCTACTATATCATTAAATCCATCTTTATCAGTATCTACAAAATTGTCTGCTCTACCGTCACCATTTTCATCGGTTCCGCCGGCTTCTACTACATCTGCAATACCATCGTTATCTGCATCTAAATCTAAATGGTCTAAAATACCGTCTTTGTCTGTATCTCCGTTAGGGTAAGAGTTTGGTTTTCCATCTTTAGTAGCATCTGTATCTGCCCCAGTAAGTATTAAAGCATTGCTGGTGTTTGCGCCAGCAGTGTCTATACCAATTGCCAAAGCATTTGTAGGATCACCGTCAATGACATCGTTAAAACCATCGTTATCTGCATCTATAAAATTGTCTGCTCTACCGTCACCGTTTACATCCGTTCCGCCAGCTTCTACAACATCAGCAATACCATCGTTGTCTGCATCTAAATCATAAATATCTAAAATACCGTCATTATCAGTATCTCCATTAATATATGATTCTGGTTTTCCATCACCATCACTATCGTTACTAGTTATAATTAATACATTATCTGTATTAGCACCACTTGTATCTGTACCAACAGCTAACGCATTTGTAGGATCACCATCAATAATATCATTAAAACCATCGTTGTCAGCATCTACAAAATTGTCTGCTCTACCATCGCCATTCGCATCAGTTCCACCAGCTTCTACTACATCTGCGATACCGTCATTGTCTGCATCTAAATCTAAATGATCTAAAATACCATCGTTATCATTATCACCGTTAGGGTATGTGTCTGGGTTTCCATCGCCATCTGTATCTGCACTCGTTACAATTAAAACATTACTAGTATTTGCACCAGCAGTATCTGTACCAAATGTTAACGCATTTGTAGGATCACCGTCTACCACATCATTAAAACCATCATTATCAGCATCGATAAAATTATCTGCTCTACCGTCTCCGTTTACATCTGTACCACCAGCTTCTACTACATCTGCAATACCATCATTATCTGCGTCTAAATCTAAATGATTAGGAATACCATCATTGTCTGTATCTCCAGTAGAGTAGGTGTCTGGGTTTCCATCTCCATTTGCATCTTCTCCTGAAAGTATTAAGGTATCTGTTGTATTTGCACCTGCAGTATCTGTACCGCTTGCTAACACATTTGTAGGGTCTCCGTCTACGGCATCATTAAATCCATCTTTATCAGCATCTACAAAATCATCAGCTCTACCGTCACCATTTTCATCAGTTCCGCCAGCTTCTACTGCATCTGCAATACCATCATTGTCTGCATCTAAATCTAAATAGTTTGGAATACCATCATTATCTGTATCTCCCGTAGGATAAGAATCTGGATTTCCATCACCGTCTGTATCTAGGCTTGTAAGAATTAAAGCATTTACCGTGTTTGCACCAGCAGTATCTGTACCATTTGGCAAGGCGTTAGTAGGATCACCATCAAGAACGTCGTTAAATCCATCTTTATCAGTATCTATAAAATCATCGGCTCTACCATCACCATTTGCATCTGTACCACCTGCTTCAATAACATCTGGAATACCATCGTTATCTGCATCTAAATCTAAATTATCTCTTATTCCGTCACCATCAGTATCGCCTGTTGGGATTGAATCTGGTTTACCATCTCCATTAGCGTCTAAACCTGTTGCAATTAATACGTTACTTGTATTTGCACCAACAGTATCTATACCAAACGCTAACGCATTTGTAGGGTCTCCATCTACAATGTCGTTAAATCCATCATTATCTGCATCTACAAAGTTATCTGCTTTACCATCACCATTTTCATCTGTACCACCAGCTTCTACAACATCTGGAATACCATCATTATCTGCGTCTAAATCGTAAATATCTAGAACACCATCTTTATCTGTATCTCCATTAGGGTACGTGTCTGGTTTTCCATCATTATTACCATCAGTTCCAGTAACAATTAAAGCATTACCTGTATTTGCACCTACAGTATCGACTCCTACTGCTAAAATATTTGTAGGATCACCGTCTACAATATCATTAAAACCATCTTTATCTACATCAATAAAATTATCTGCTCTACCATCACCATTTACATCAGTTCCACCAGCTTCTACAATATCTGCAATACCATCATTGTCTGCATCTAAATCTGCATGATTAGGAATACCATCATTGTCTGTGTCTTTATTTGGATAAGAATCTGGAACACCATCATTATTAGCATCATCTCCAGTAGTTATTAAAGCGTTTAATATATTGTCTGAAGTACCATCATTATTTGTATCTCCATCTACAAGGTCGTTAAAACCATCTTTATCGTTATCTATAAAACCATCTGCTTTACCATCACCATTTGCATCTGTACCGCCAGCTTCTACAATATCTGGAATACCATCATTATCTGCATCTAAATCTAAGAAGTCTTTTATACCATCGCCATCTGTATCTGGGTTTGTAATGATGTTTGTGCTTGCACCACTATCTGCATCGTAACGATCATCTAAACCATCGCCATCTAAATCATTTATAAGCGTGCCATTTGCATTAACATCGTCTACTCGTCCATTTCCATCAGTATCTACTCCACCAGCTTCTACTAAATCTGGAATACCATCGTTGTCTGAATCTAAGTCTAAAGAGTTAATAATACCGTCGTTATCAGAATCTAAAGTATTTGGGCATTCTAATGTAGCTAAAACAATATTGTCTACCCCAACGTCATTACCATCTGCTCCATCTGGTTGGTGGTTAATAATTACAATATCTAAAGAGGTTGTTGCAGCTGTAAAATTTAATACAACTCTTTTCCATACATCATCATTAGCAACATTTAGAGATGCAGATGATAACTGTTCTACTATTACGCCAGAAGGGTTTTCTATTTCTAGTTCAAAGATTGGTGCATCATCACATCCGTCACATATACCTGCTAAATCTACTCTAAACCTATAATCTTGTCCTACAATTAAGTTGCTTAATGTTTGACGATAAAACTCTATATCTAATTGGTTTTTTAAATTTATAACTAAATACCTACCATTTGTACTTCCGTTATCAGGGCCAGTATATTGGTCTACATTTGCATCTTTATCTCCAGTTAAGTTTGTTCTATTAAAGGAGGCTAAATCACTTGTAAGAGATGAGGCTACTGCATAAAAACCATCTTGTATATCTCCTGTAGGTTGGTATGTATGGTTTAGTATATATGCATTCGTTTCTCTTGCTGTACCAGTTCCAAAATCTTCAGTAAGTATTTCTACAACTTCTGTTTTTTCTTCAATAGCACAACTACTGTTTTCTATACTGTCTGGAATACCATCGTTATCATCATCTAAATCATTTGCGTCTGATATACCATCATTATCACTGTCTTTAAAATCTCTATAATCTACCTCTCCGCCAGAGCCTAAATCTCCATCTTCATCACCTAAGTTAGCAGCGCTTGGAGGATTGATACCGTTGTTTACAGTAAAACCAGTTGTTGGTATGTCTGTGAAATCATCAAAGTTATCATCTAAACCATCACTATCTGCATCTGTTCCTGCTAATATGTTGTCTGTATCGCCATTTTCGTTAATATCTGGGATACCATCATTGTCTGAATCTGAATCTTGGTAATCTGGTATTGCATCATTAGAAACATCTGTGTTTACAGGAATTATACCAATACCACCAACTTCATAATTATCATCTACACCATTTTTATTGATATCTGTTATTGAACTACCAATTCCGCTAGGCGCTATGTAAGGGCTCGTTGGTTGTGCTTCTATATTATCTGGTATACCATCGTTATCTGCATCTATATCTAAGAAATCTGGTAAATCGTCTGAGTCTGTAGTTGTTGGTGTTAAACCAGCACCAGCAGAAGTAGGTATACCATTAGAAGCAGTATTGCTTACATTATCATCATCGTCATCTGCTTTACCGTCTTGGTTTGCATCTGTACCACCAGCTTCTATAACATCTGTTATACCATCATTATCTGAATCTAAGTCTAAATGATTTGGAATTCCGTCTGCATCTGCATCACAAATTAATCGATGTTCAAAAGAGATATCATCAAATCTTGTAAAACCAGTTCCGTTTTGGTTGTTGTATATATAAATTCTAAAATAATAAGTTGTGCCAGCAACTAGATAATCAGTAGTTGGTATTTCATATTGCAAATAACCATCGATTATCATTTCTCCTATATGAAAATCTTGATCTTTAACAGTTGGACTTTCAAAACTTGGATTTGTATCCATTTCTACAGCCATGTCAAAATTACCAAATGTATCATCATTAGCGGTAGCTGCTCCAGTAGACCAACCCAATTTTATTTCTGAAGCTATAAGATCTACTGCAGGTGTATATGATACTTGTACATATTTATTTGCAGCTTTGGCAGCAGTAAAAGTAGCTTCTGTTGCGTTACTAATTATGTAGGTAAATTTATTGTTTACAAAACCAGTTTGTTCTAATTCGTTAAAAGAAATATTTGGTGCAGAAGTAAAGTTTGGACTACTAATTAAGGCTTGGTCTTCATAAGTAGCGTAATCTGAATCTCCAACAAAAGTATTAACAGTTCCTGCATTTGGTGTTTCGGGCGAATTGTGGTACCATTCTACTTTTGTAATTGCACAGGTACTTAACTCTACTGAGTCTAAAATACCATCATTATCATCATCTAAGTCATTTATGTCTAAAACGCCGTCTAAATCGCTATCTAAACAAGCAAAATTATTTGTGCTATCTGTTACAGAAGCAGATGTACCTGCATAACCATCGCTTCCTATAACTTTACCTGTAGCAGTAAAACCACCAGTTCCGTCTACTAAACCATCGTTATTAGCATCTGTAAAACCTGCTTCTTTTGCATCTGTACATAAATCTCCATCTGAGTCTGTGTTTAAATAATCTGGTGTACCAGATGTTGTTTCTGGTGGTACTAATGCAGTGCCAGAACAGTCTGGAGGTATATTGTAATCTATTTCTATTCCATAGATTTCTACATTGTTGTAATAGGTTGAAATCTGAATATATTGTGTAGCTGTATTGGTTGTTGCTGTAACAGTTGTTATTGTAGAACCGCTGATATTATAGCTATCTATTATACTTCCTATTGTATTACCACTAGCATCTGTTTGATGTATTTGTCCTCCTTGAGTTCCGCCAGTAGCATGTGCCATGTAAACTCTTATAGTAGAACCAGCGTCAACCAATGCACCCATGTCTAGTACTAATTTAGAAGTACCTGCAAAAAGTGAAGTTGCTGCAGCTGTATCTGTAGTACCTGTAGATCCTGTTGCGTTATTTGGAGTTGTAAAAGACCCTGCAGAAGTGCTTGTTGCTACAGCGTTTAGTACGGCCGCTCCACTATTTGTAGACACACAACTACCATCATAAATATCTGCTAAACCATCATTGTCAGAGTCACTTGTATTATCTACAATACCATCTACATTATCATCTGTTCCACCAGCTTCTAAAATATCGTAAATACCATCATTGTCAGAATCTAAATCTAAATAATTAGGAATCCCATCCGTATCTGTACTTGTTGGAGTTTGTCCTGTACCTGCACTACTAGGTATACCGCTGGTTGTTGGTGTAATACCTGCACCACCATCTGCCATACTATCTCCATCAGTATCTGTACCACCAGCTTCAATAACATCTGATATACCATCACCATCAGAATCTAAATCTAAATAGTTAGGTATTCCGTCATTATCTGTGTCTGTGGCTAGGCAGTATTTTAATTCAAATAACTGCATTGTTACATTAGAAGCAGTATTAATTAAATTATTTTTACCGGCAACGAAAATAATTTCTGTCACTGGACCTGTTAAAGAAACAATAACACTGTTATTAGGTGCATTAGATCCGGCATTAGTACTAGTAACAGATTGACCTGAAATTGTATAACTATTACTTGGTAATGTGTTGTTAGTGATTGTTAAAGGAACATTTGTTCCATTTAAATTCGCTGTAAAGTCTACTCTGTCGTCATTGTCTAATCCTCCCCATTTAAACTCTAAGTTGTGAACAGGTTTTGTAAATGTTAATTTGTAAACAGCTACATCTATGTTTGCTGCATCTGCTGGATAGTAAGAACCTAAAGGGAATTTAGTATTAATTGGTTGTACGTTGATGTAGTTTCCGTCTATACCGTTTGTTGGACCTGCACTAGCAACTCCACTGGCCCAAGTTGCTGAGTTTGTTGTTTCAAAACTAAAGGAAGCTTCTACCCCTTCAAATGTGTAAAGATTAGATGTAGTACCGGAAGAATTTCCTCCATTTGTACCTGTAGTTGTATTTGTAAATGTAGTGCCTAAATCTATATAATCTGTAGATGGACAGTTAAGGTTTATTTCTACAGAATCTAAAATACCATCGTTATCACTATCTAAGTCAAGAGCATCTGGTACACCATCATTATCACTATCATTACAAGTGTTAACGGCTGCATCTAAATAATATGCATTTGGTGTAGTAGTATAAGTAAGACCATCTATTCTACCAGTAGTCATATTTACTATTGGTACACCTGTACCATAATATCCATTATTATCTGTGTCTGCATCTGGGTTAGACCCAAGAACAAAATATGCTTCATCAGCATCAGAACAACCATCATTATCACTATCTGAATCTAAATGATTTGGTATACTATCTCCATCTGTATCTGGGCAAGTTGGTTGTGATAAAGTTACGTTATCTATTAAAACTCCTGATTGACCAGAACCTAAACTTGTAGATTGAATGATAATTTTAATATCTCCCGTTGATGTTGGTAATAAATTTGCGGTATAACTAGCCCAAACAATAGAAGCAATTCTAGATCCAGCTGTATTGGGGCTATCTGATGTAGCAATATTATTGGGTTGTAAAGTTGTAATAAAAATTGGACCATCACCATAATCTACAGAAATTGTTGCTTCAAAAAGACCAGCAACAGAACTATAATCTAAAGAAAAAGCAACAGGGATTCCTTCTGTAAACCCAGAAAATGTTTTTTGAATACCGGTTGCCGAAGGTGTTCCGTACAAATCGATACTTTGGTCTCCATCAGAAGCATTAAAAGCATCAAAAGCAATATCAAAAGTATTTGTATCTGTGGTTACCCACCCTTCAACACTAGTTTGATTTATTAAAAAATCTATTTCAGTATCTCCATCACCATCTATTTTACTTACTAAGTCTGGCGTTTCTGCTTGTAAATCCGGAATTTCAAAAGAGTCGTTATAAGTTAATACACTTGTACATTCTTCTGTATCTAAAATACCATCATTGTCATCATCTTCATCGGTAGCATCTGGTACTCCGTCGTTGTCAGTATCAAGGACAACGTTAACTATAGCTGTTGCAGAATCACAATTTGCTGGTGAGGCGCCTGCTTCACATATTTCGTAAACCACGCTATACGTGCCTGCAGGAACAGTCGTTGTAACTGTAATTTCACCTGTAGAAGTATTTAAAACAATACCAGCATTCGTAGAACTTGTTTGAGATAATGTAACTTGACCTGCACTAGTACCAATAGTAGTGCTTGTACTGTTTAATTTATCATTTGCAACAACATTTGCAATAGCTGTACCTCCATAACCTTTATTTACAGATCCAGAATCATTATTCGCAGAAATTGGGTTTCCCGAAATTGCAGTTCCTACTTCTGTATCATCAATTAAAACGGGTTGTATAGATTGTACTCTAAAAGCTGGTCCTTCGTGACCCGATTTAGAACCTATTGTAAAAGTGATGTCTGTAATTCCATTAGTATCAACTCTTATGGCTAATTGTTCGTCGGTGATTAATGGTGATACATTATTTGAGTCTGAAGAGATAACTGTTACAGCATTTGTTCCAGAAGTTATATCAGATAAAAATGTATTATTGCTAAAATATAAATTTTCAAAATCATTTTTATATAAGGTTACAAATTCTTTTTTCTCTGTACCAGTTAAATTAGGGTCAAAGTCAATATCTAGCATTTCGAAAATTGGTGATATTTCTATTGGTGTTCCTGTACCATTACCAGAATATGTTCCTGCTTCAAAAAATTCTAATTTTATAGTAGCTGAGTATTCTGCAGAAGTACCTCCAAAAACATTACTCGGTGCTACAGCAAAACCAACTTTACTTCCTGTACCGGTTGGCATAACAAAGTATGGAAAATGCCCATTGCCATCTGTTACATTACCTGTGGTATAAGTTGTTGTAGCAACAACAGGAGCAGTATCTATTGTTCCTGAATAAGGAACGACAGATATTATTGTTGCAATAATATCATACATTGTTCCTCCTTGAGTTCCTGTATTTCTATAGGCAACTACATCTCCTGTTGTCATTAAAGGAGTGTTATCTTCTCCAGATGTTTTTAAATCTGAAACTTCATTTGTTGGGTTCGCATCATTATTATCTGCAAGTATTGAAGAAAAAACACCGCCAGGATAATAATCTACTTTATCTCCAGAAGTAAATGTACTTGGGTTTGTTTGTGCTTGTAATGATAGATTAAACAATAAAAGAGTACATATAATTAATTTGATATGTATTTTTTTATTGAAAATAAATGTTTTAAATGAGAAGGGAAATAGTGCTGTTAAAACTAGCATTGTAGTTTTAACAAAGTATTTGGAATAATATTTCATGGAGTATTTTTTTAACATAGGTTTAACTTTTTAAAACTGATTACACGTTTTCTTTAGAACAAAATATTTGTTGTAGAAAACAATTAATTGTAATTAAAATGAAAAAAGAGGGGTATTTTAAGACGATAGGTCTTGTGAAGTCTTGATGTTATAAAGACAACTGTTTGCAATGAGTATAAAACCTTACTAAGTTTAAAAAAAGTTTTCTTTTTTTTGGGGGTAATCATGGGGATTGATTTTTTCTTAGATTATATAGTGTAGCTTTTTTTATAAAGATAGTTTTTTTTTTGTGATAGATTTAACTTTTTTTTAAGATTTTATTTTTTTTGCTATTTTAAGTGTCTTTTTACTAGTTACTTAAGTTTTTGGTAATAGTAGAGGTGCAAAAAGAAGTGTTTTTAAAGAAGGTGATAATCACTAAAAAAAAAGCTAAACTTATTTAAGTTTAGCTTTTTTTTTAGTTTATATAATTATATTTTATATTAGTTGATTATAATTTTTTTGTTAGTATCACCTTTATTAGTTCTCATTTTTACAATATAAATACCCGTTGGTATTTGTTTTTTGATATCTAATTGATACGTACTTTTTTGTTCTTTAATATTCCAAAGACTTACTTTTTTACCAAGAATATCAAACAACTCTACTTTGTTAATTTCTATATCTTGATTTTTAGAGATTACAATATTGTTATTCTCATTGTCGGCATAAATACTTGTATATCCTTCTAAAATATCATCTTCTACACTAAGTACACTAGCATCTTTAAAAGCAAGTACAAAGCGATCTGTATAAACTCCTTTTTCTAAAGTTAAAGTAGCTTTTCCTTGTTTAACATTGTAAGATGTATTTGTCAGTTTATCTGTAATATAAATATCTCTATCCACATTTTGAATTTCATCTACCATTACATTCACTTGTCCAGAATAATCAACAACTAGTTCTAAAGGAACTTCTAACTCGTTAGATATTTCTTGTACCCCAGCAATTACATAATTTGTATCGTCATTAAGGAATTTAAAATACATGTCTGTTTTACCAGTTTCATATACTTCCGAGTCATATCCTTTATTAAAAGCAAAAGAATTTGTTTCTTGAAAAGAGATTGCTATTTGGTTATGAAGTAATAATTCTTCCGTGTTTTTATATTCAAAACCTAATTTAATAATAGGCAATAAGTTTGTTGAAATTGCTGTTTTACTGCTTTTTCCACTTGCTTTAAAAAATATAGATTCAGCACCTTCTGTAACATAAGCTCTTTGGGTGTTGTTAAAATTAATTGGTCCACCAGACTCATCACCTTGTATAAAGAAACCTTGTCCTATTGCTATGTATTTTGAAGGTGTTTTATAAGTCATATCATCGCTATCACCTGTACCACCTGTACCATTATTGTTATTAGAAGCTAAAGAACTAGCAGCTGTAGAGGTAGTTAAATTTATAGCTGCGTATCCACCAATGTATCCACCAAATATATGTCCATCAATTCCTTCTCCTTCACCTAATTCACTTTCTTGGTGTTCCCAGAAATAAAGAGTTCCTGTTGTACTGTCTAGATTGTCTTCTATAAATTTTCTAGTATTTATAGCAGAAGGGAAAGGGTTACCAATTAAGTAATCTTGATCAGTATCTATTTCAAATGCGGTATTAAAATCACCATCATTAGGTGTTCCTGAGAAAGTATAATTTTGTCCATCTTCTTTACCAGGTCCTTTAAAAATAAATCCATCACCTCTATTTATTATACCATCTTTATATTTATGTACATAGTTTATTCTACCATTAGTTTGAGGAGAATAGGTGTAAATCCAGTAATCTGCTAATGAAATACCTGTGCTAGTAAAAGAACCATCATAACCACCAACAAATGTTATGTCTTTTGGAGTACTTGGATCTGTACCATCTTTTAATACATCTTCTATAGTGTAGGTGTTAGTTCCTGAATTAACAGGAGAACTCATGTACCCATATCTATATAAACTAGGTATATCTGAATTTTGATCTACTAAAAGTTTCCCCATAACACCAGTTGTTGTACTTGTAATTGTGCTAGTACCAGTGTGTGTTTGCACTAATTGAGCTAATGTACCTGCTAAACGAATATCACCATCTAAAGTAATATCATTTGTAACCACTAACAATTGATCTGTTACTTTTAATGTTTTACTTGCATCAATTTTAAGTTTTCTAGCGCTTAATCTGTTTGTTTCATGTTCAAAATCTTGATCAATTACCACAGAACGAGATCTATCTGGATACCCATTTGTATACAAATTGTTAGTAGCTGTTGAAGTAGTAATATCAATTCTATGTAAACCTAACAACGTGTTTGCTTCTGTACTAGAAGATTCAATTTCTGAGATTAAAGGATCTTGCGGATGTCTTTTATCTCCTGCAACAGTTTCATCACCAATTGGTTGATAAGGTAAAATAGCATCATCTATAAATACTACCCATTCATTTGCATCGTAGTCTTTATTGTATATTAATGTTTCATCTATTCTTACTTTTGATGTTTTATCAGCAATTGCTTGAATGATATCATATCTGTTGTTGTAAGAAGAAGCATCATTGGTAGATGATAAAGTAACCATGTCATTAGCGCCTTCAATATTGGTTAATACGTCGCTATTTATAACTCTTGTTAAATCAGAGTTATCAAAGTTAGTAATTGCATTATTAGTGCTTTTTAACAATATAGATTTACCAGCAGCTAATATATTTGGAAATGTATAGAAAGCATCTGGAACCGTGGTTTGTGTACCTGTTTTATCTACATATAATTGAACTTGAATAAGATTAGCAGCAATACTTTTAGTAGCATGAATGTTTGTAATTTCTATCCATCTGTCTGTATTGCTATCATTATCATATTGATATACTTGAGTAATCATTGCAATTCCATCATCAGAAATATCTCTATAATCTACATCTCCAAAAGTTAAGGCATCTGTATCAGCATCTGTAAAATTATCTGTTTGTGTGTTGTCAAAAATACCATTTACATCAGTATAACCTAAATCTGTATTACCTGTTTCTGCAAGATCGTTTAAACCATTAATACCAAAAGTACCTGTAGACATTCCGTTACCATCATTTGGCAAGCCTGTTCCAGATTCTATAACATCAAATATACCATCGCCATCAGAATCTAAGTCTAAATAATCTGGTATTGTATCTGCATTTACAGTTGCATTTTCGTCTGTATTTGTTGGGTTTACTCCAATAATTGCACCAGATTCATAAGCATCGTCCATACCATTGTTGTTTGCATCTGTTATTCCTGCACCAAAACCACTAGGAGCGATATAACCTTTAGATGTTTGGCTTTCTATATTATCTGGAATTCCGTCATTATCTGCATCTAAATCTAAGTAATTTGCAACAGCATCTCCATCTGTATTTGTAGGTGTATTGCCTGTACCTGCAGAACTTGGTATTCCATTGTTAGGGTCTATATCTCCATCTGCTTTACCATCTCTATCAGCGTCTATACCACCAGCTTCTATAACATCTGGAATACCATCATTATCAGAATCTAAATCTAAAGAATTAGGGATACCATCTCCATCTTGATCATTAAAACTTGCTGGACATTCTAAAGTAGCAAAAACAATATTATCTACCCCAACATCATTCCCTGCAGAACCATTAGGTTGGTCGTTAAAAATTACAATATCTAAAGTAGTTTTTGTTGCTGTAAAGTTTAATGATACTCTTCTCCAAATATCATCATTAGGTTCTCCTGCCGCTGGTGATGATATTGTTTGTGTTGTTGCTCCAGAATCATCTTGTACTTCCAATCTAAAAATTGGCTTGTCACTACATCCATTACATAAACCCGCTAAATCTAGTCTAAACCTATAATCTGCTCCAATAATTAAATTGGTTAAAGACTGACGATAAAACTCTGTATTAGCTTGATTAATCATGTTTATAGCTAAATATCTACTGTTTGTAGAACCACCTGCTGGACCTGTAAATTGATCTATATTTGAATCTATATCTCCATTTTTGTCTGTACGATTGTAGTCTGATAATCCTGAAGTGAGTGATGAAACTACGGCATAAGAACCATCTGG
This sequence comes from Polaribacter sejongensis, assembly GCF_038024065.1. Classification (NCBI taxonomy): domain Bacteria; kingdom Pseudomonadati; phylum Bacteroidota; class Flavobacteriia; order Flavobacteriales; family Flavobacteriaceae; genus Polaribacter; species Polaribacter sejongensis. Next base: position 3,544,360 of record NZ_CP150667.1, read on the forward strand.
TATGGCACCAGAACTAGTATATGAATGATTTTCTACATTGTTATTTGTAGTTCTAGTAGTTCCTGTACCAAAGTCTTCGCTAGAAATTACAATAATTTCTACTTTTTCAGAAAGATCACAGTTTCCATCTTCTACACTGTCTATAATACCATCATTATCGCTATCTGCATCAATAGAATCTGGTATGCCATCATTATCTGTATCTATATTTACATTGATATCTCTGTAATCTACATCACCAATAGCGGAGTTGGCATCTCCATCGGTATCTGTAAAGTTATCCGTTTGTGTGTCATCATACTTTCCGTTTACATCTGTATATAAATTATCTGTACCATCTGTCTCAATAGCATCTGCAAGTCCGTTTGTACCAACAGTCCCTGTTACTTTACCAGCACCATCGTTCGATAAATTGCTTCCGGATTCAACAATGTCAAATAAACCATCACCATCAGCATCTAAGTCTAAATAATCTGGTTTAACATCTGCACCAGAAATAGCATTTTCATCTGTATTAATAGTTGTTAAACCTAATGAACCAGATCCGTCTGAATTACCATTAGGAGTTGCATCATAAGCGTCGTCTAAACCATCATTATCCGAATCGATTCCTGTAGGAGGGATATAACCTCTAGTAGTTTGTGCTTCAATATTATCTGGGATACCATCGTTATCTGAATCTAAATCTAACGAATTAGTGATGCCATCTCCATCAGTATCATTATCACAAATTTTACTTGACGATAATTTAGAAAAAGGAATAGCACTTTTGGTAATGCTGCTGCTTGAGTATTGAACAGTTAGAGATTCGCCTCCACCGTTTTCAAAAAATAGTACTGTAATGTCGTGTAAACCCGGTAATAAAGCGATACTTCCACTTTTTTCTGTAGGGCCATGGTTTCCGTCATTACTTACAATTTGATTATTATCTATAAATAGTTTAGAACCATCATCTGAGTTGGTGTAAAAAGTATACGTTTCTGAGGTTTCAATAGTTATAAAACCTGTATATCGTATACTAAAGGTATCACCATCTCCTGGTGTTTCTATAGCATAAAGAGCATCTACATCAAAATCTGTAACGGTACCCGTACCTTTTGCACCTGTTGTAGGTATGTTATCTACTGTAGAACCGGTAGGTACACTATCATAAAACTCATAGTTTAAACGATTATTTCTAGAAGCAGCACAATTGTTATCTGTTTCGTTAACATCTAAAATTCCATCGTTATCATCATCAATATCTATAGAGTCAATAATACCATCATTATCTGTATCTACTGTATCAGTGGTATTCGTTTTATTTGTTGATTTTCCTATAGAAGTAGTAATTAGAGTTTGTGAGTAACTATTTATTGTAAATAGAAATAACACATATAAAAACTGTGATTTTTTTAAACGAAATTTTTTCGTTTTATTAAGGGGGTTAATCATGAAAGAAAATTTATTGCAAAAGTAGTGGATTATTAATCAATTGAAGTGTTATTAGGCTTTGACCTCTAAGATAATACTCTATATTATTTTAAATGTATACGTAATATCCGTTTTTTTGGTTTTAGTATTCTTGTGTTTTTCTTAGATAATTATTTTTTTTTATGAATTAGATAATGATTCTTATTTTTTTTATGAAATTGATATAAATAACCATTCATTATTTTTATTTTAAAAGAAGAAAATTTATTGATTTATTTTAAGTAAAACTGCATAAATGCTTTAAAATAGTAGTTTTATTTAGGTTTGTTAGAAACTATGACTATTTAATTTAACGTGTATATAAAAGTAAAGCAACTTTTTTTATACACGTTTTTTTATATTATTTTTTGATAAAAAAAAACGAGTAACAGAAATTTATTTCTGTTACTCGTTTTTAATTTAATCTACCTTAATTTATCAGTACAAGTATTTGTTATTCAATAATTACTTTTTTGTTAGTATCACCTTTATTAGTTCTCATTTTTACAATATAAATACCCGTTGGTATTTGTTTTTTGATATCTAATTGATACGTACTTTTTTGTTCTTTAATATTCCAAAGACTTACTTTTTTACCAAGAATATCAAACAATTCTACTTTGTTAATTTCTATATCTTGATTTTTAGAGATTACAATATTGTTATTCTCATTGTCGGCATAAATACTTGTATATCCTTCTAAAATATCATCTTCTACACTAAGTACACTAGCATCTTTAAAAGCAAGTACAAAGCGATCTGTATAAACTCCTTTTTCTAAAGTTAAAGTAGCTTTTCCTTGTTTAACATTGTAAGATGTATTTGTCAGTTTATCTGTAATATAGATATCTCTATCAACATTTTGAATTTCATCTACCATTACATTCACTTGTCCAGAATAATCAACAACTAGTTCTAAAGGAACTTCTAACTCGTTAGATATTTCTTGTACCCCAGCAATTACATAATTTGTATCATCATTAGGGAATTTAAAATACATGTCTGTTTTACCAGTTTCATATACTTCCGAGTCATATCCTTTATTAAAAGCAAAAGAATTTGTTTCTTGAAAAGAGATTGCTATTTGGTTATGAAGTAATAATTCTTCCGTGTTTTTATATTCAAAACCTAATTTAATAATAGGCAATAAGTTTGTTGAAATTGCTGTTTTACTGCTTTTTCCACTTGCTTTAAAAAATATAGATTCAGCACCTTCTGTAACATAAGCTCTTTGTGTGTTGTTAAAATTAATTGGTCCACCATCGTCATCACCTTGTATAAAGAAACCTTGTCCTATTGCTATGTATGGTAAAGGTGTTTTATAGGCCATATCATCGCTATCGCCTGTACCACCTGTACCATTATTGTTATTAGAAGCTAAAGAACTAGCAGCTGTAGACGTAGTTAAATTTATAGCTGCATATCCACCAATGTATCCACCAAATATATGTCCATCAATTCCTTCTCCTTCACCTAATTCACTTTCTTGGTGTTCCCAGAAATAAAGAGTTCCTGTTGTACTGTCTAGATTGTCTTCTATAAATTTTCTAGTATTTATAGAAGAAGGGAAAGGGTTACCAATTAAGTAATCTTGATCAGTACCTATTTCAACTATGGTATTAAAATCACCATCATTAGGTGTTCCTGAGAAAGTATAGTTTTGTCCATCTTCTTTACCAGGTCCTTTAAAAATAAATCCATCACCTCTATTTATTATACCATCTTCATATTTATGTACATAGTTTATTCTACCATTAGTTTGAGGAGAATAGGTGTAAATCCAGTAATCTGCTAATGAAATACCTGTGCTAGTAAAAGAACCATCATAACCATCAACAAATGTTATGTCTTTTGGATTGCTTGGATCTGTACCATCTTTTAATACATCTTCTATAGTGTAGGTGTTAGTTCCTGAATTAACAGGAGAACTCATGTACCCATATCTATATAAACTAGGTATATCTGAGTTTTGATCTATTAAAAGTTTTCCCATATCACCAGTTATTGTACTTGTAATTGTACTAGTACCAGTGTGTGTTTGCACTAATTGAGCTAAAGTACCTGTTAAACGAATATCACCATCTAAAGTAATATCATTTGTAACTACTAACAATTGATCTGTTACTGTTAACGTGTTACTTGCATCAACTTTAAGTTTTCTAGCGCTTAATCTATTACCAGTATGCTCAAAATCTTGATCAATTACAACAGAACGAGATCTATCTGGATACCCATTTGTATACAAATTGTTAGTAGCTGTTGAAGTAGTAATATTAATTCTATGTAAACCTAACAAAGTATTAGCTTCTGTACTAGAAGATTCAATTTCTGAGATTAAAGGATCTTGCGGATGTCTTTTGTCTCCAGCAACAGTTTCATCACCAATTGGTTGATAAGGTAAAATAGCATCATCTATAAATACTACCCATTCACTAGCTGTGTAGTCTTTATTAGGTGTTAATGTTTCATCTATTCTTACAACAGAAGTTTTGTTCGTAACATTAGAAACAACATCGTATCTATTACCCCATGAAGAAGTACCTGTTGAAGAAGAAAGTGTAATGATGTCATTACCTCCTTCAAGATCTGTTAGGTTATCTACTTGTGGGTAAACAACATTATCTACAATTGTTGCTGTGCTTCTTAAATTTTCAATACCGTTTCCAGAGTTTTTAAACAATACAGATTCTCCACTTGCTAATAACGTTGTAACTGTATAAGTAACATCTGGAGTAACACCTGTTTGATCACCTGTTTTATCTTTATACAGCTGAATATTTATAGTATTTGCTGGAATTTCTGTTGTACCAATATTTGTAATTTCAATCCATTTTTCTGTACCAACTTGATATACTTGTGTAATCATAACATCTCCAGCAATATTTGCAGGAATAGACGTTAAATATAAAGTAGCTTGGTCACATGCTTGTGGAGTTCCATTATCACATATATTATAAATTACAGGTACCGTTCCGGTAAATCCAGCTTCAGGTACAAAAGTATAAGAACCGTCTGTGTTTATGGTTATCGAACCAATTCCAGAGATTACTTCTGGTGTACCAGGTGTAACTGGGCTTGTTGTACCATTAAAAGTAGCAGAAGCCGTAGTAATTGTTTGTGTATTTCCTTCTGGATCAAAGTCATTTGTAACAACATTTCCATTCATTGTAGTTCCTTGCTGAGCAGAATTGGCATCATCATTAGCAAACGTGTTGTTTCCAAAATTGTTAATAACATTTATGCTAAGAATAGCTGTATTAGTACCACCATTACCGTCAGAAATGGTGTACGTAATAGGTTCTAAAGTACCAACAAAAGTCAGCGTAGAAGAATATGTGTAGTCACCATTAGCCTCTATTGTAATATTACCAGCAGGAACTGAATTGCCATTTTCATTAATTCCAAAAATTTCTATTTGACTGCCAACTGTTATATTCTCTAGATTGGTAGTACCAGTCCTTGTAAATGTTGCAGAAGTTACAGTAATAGCGTCACCGTCGGGATCACTGTCATTATTAAATAAGTTTGAACTTACTGTTGTATTTATTTCCGTAGTAGCTACGTCATTTTGTGCAGTTGGCGGATTATTAGCGCCTGTTTCAATGTTAATGTTCGGAATTACTTCAATAGATAATATTGCTGTGTCAATCGGTGTTCCATCACCTGTTCCAGTATAAGTAACAGGATCAATAGTTCCTGTAAATCCTGCAGCAGGTATAAAAGTATACGTTCCGTCTGCATTAATAGTTAAAGAACCAGCGTTTGCAACTGCAGTACCGTTATCATGTACACCAGCAACTTGTTTAGCAGTTCCTAAAGTAAATCCTGTTGCAGTAACACTTGTTACACCTTGGTCGTTTGTTATTAATTGACCATCAACAGGTGTGTCTTGCGGAGTTTGATTGATATCATTCTCTGCAATTACATCATCAGGAATAGACGTTAAATACAAAGTAGCTTCATCACATACTTGTGGAGTTCCATTATCACATACACTGTATGTTACAGGGACTGTTCCCACAAAATTAGTCTCAGGAACAAAGGTATATGTCCCATCTGCGTTTAATGTTAACTTACCTACATTAGGAATCGTTGTTTCTGTACCAACAGTTATTTCTGTTGTTGTACCGTTAAAAGTAGCAGAAGCCGTAGTAACTGTTTGTGTATTCCCTTCTGGGTCAAAGTCATTTGTAACAACATCACCATTCATTGTAGTTCCTTGCGGAGCAGAATTGGCATCGTCATTAGCAAACGTATTGTTTCCGTAGTTAGGAATCACATCTAAGTTAAGAATAGCGGTATCTGTTTCTCCATCAATATCTGTAATTGTGTATGTAATATCGTTTACAGTTCCTGTAAAACCAGTAGCAGGCGTAAAGGTATATTCTCCATTTACATCGAAGTTAATAGTACCAGCTACATCTACTGGGTTCCCGTTTTTATCTAATCCGGAAACAGTTTGTCCTGTAACAGGAAACGTAGTAACAGTAGTTGGAGTACTCGTAGCACCAGAATTGGTTGTTACGTTGGTTGTAAAACCAGTTACAGTAATCGTATCACCTGTATCAGGATCAGAATCATTGGTAAGTATTGTAGAACTTACAACAGTATTTAATTCTGTAGTGCTTACATCATTCTGCGCCGTTGGCGGATTGTTACCGGCTGGCTGAATATTAGGTAATATTTCAATAGATAAAGTAGCCGTATCTGTTGCACCACCAGCATTCTCACCTGTATATGTTACAGGATTAATAGTTCCTTTAAAACCTGCAGCAGGTACAAAAGTATATGTTCCGTCTGCGTTGATAGTTAAAGAACCAGCGTTTGCAACTACATTTCCGTTATTATCTACACCAGCAACTTGTTTAGCAGTTCCTAAAGTAAATCCTGTTGCAGTAACAGTTGTTACACCTTGGTCGTTTATTATTAATTGACCATTAACAGTAGTGTCTTGCGGAGTTTGATTGATATCATTTTCAGCAGTAACATCAGCAGGAATAGACGTTAAATATAAATTAGCTTGGTCACATGCTTGTACTGTTGGCGAGGTAACGGTATCACATTTAGTGTATGTTACAGGTACTGTTCCTACAAAGTCAGCATCAGGTACAAAGGTATATGTTCCATCTGCGTTTAATGTTAAATCCCCAACATTAGGAATCGTTGTTTTTGTACCAACAGTAATTGCTGTTGTTGTACCGTTAAAAGTAGCAGAAGCCGTAGTAACTGTTTGTGTATTCCCTTCTGGGTCAAAGTCATTTGTAACAACATCACCATCCATTGTAGTTCCTTGCGGAGCAGAATTAGCATCATCATTAGCAAACGTATTGTTTCCGTAATTAGGAATTACATTTAAGTTAAGAATAGCAGTATCTGTACCACCGTTTCCATCAGAAACTGTATATGTAATATCGTTTATTGTACCTGTAAAATTGTTAGCAGGAATAAACTCATAAGTTCCAACTGCATTTACTTTAACAGTACCAGCATTTGCAACAGCAACTCCATTTTCATCAATACCAGAAACCGTTTTAGCAGTTCCTAAGGTAAAAGAACTAACTACTCCAGCTTCATTAGTCGTTGTAGCTTCGGTAATAGTTATTATATCACCTGTATCAGGGTCAGAATCGTTAGAAAGTACTGTTGAAGTTACATCTGTATTTAACTCTGTAGTATTTACATCATTCTGTGTCGTTGGCGGATTGTTACCAGCTGGCTGAATGTTAGGTAATACTTCAATAGATAAAGTAGCTGTGTCAGTGCCATTACCTGCTCCTTTTCCAGTATAAGTAACAGGATCAATAGTTCCTGTAAACCCTGCAGCAGGTACAAAAGTATACGTTCCGTCTGCGTTGATAGTTAAAGAACCAGCGTTTGCAACTACATTTCCGTTATTATCTACACCAGAAACTTGTTTAGCAGTTCCTAAAGTAAATCCTGTTGCGGTAACACTTGTTACACCTTGGTCGTTTGTTATTAATTGACCATCAACAGTTGTGTCTTGCGGAGTTTGATTGATATCATTCTCTGCAGTAACATCAGCAGGAATAGAAGTTAAATATAAAGTAGCTTGGTCACATGCTTGTACTGTTGGCGAGGTAACGGTATCACATTTAGTGTATGTTACAGGCACTGTACCAACAAAATCAGTATCAGGAACAAATGTATAAGTTCCAATTGCATTAAGTGTTAATTTCCCAACATTAGGAATCGTTGTTTCTGTACCAATAGTAATTGGAGTTGAAGTTGTTCCTACTAAAGCAGAAGCAGTAGTAACTGTTTGTGTATTTCCTTCTGGATCAAAGTCATTTGTAACAACATCACCATTCATTGTTGTTCCTTGTGGAGCAGAATTAGCATCATCATTAGCAAAGGTGTTGTTTCCGTAATTAGGAATTACATCTAAGCTTAAAATAGAAGTATCTGTACCACCGTTTCCATCAGAAACTGTGTATGTAATATCGTTTATTGTACCTGTAAAATTGTTAGCAGGAATAAACTCATAAGTTCCATCTGCATTTACTTTAACAGTACCAGCATTTGCAACAGCAACTCCATTTTCATCAATACCAGAAACCGTTTTAGCAGTTCCTAAGGTAAAAGGACTAACTACTCCAGCTTCATTAGTCGTTGTAGCTTCGGTAATAGTTATTGTATCTCCATCAGGATCAGAATCATTAGAAAGTATTGTAGAGTTTAAAGTTGTATTTAACTCTGTAGTATTTACATCGTTCTGTGCTGTTGGCGGATTGTTACCCGCTGGCTGAATATTAGGTAATACTTCAATAGATAAGGTAGCGCTATCTGTTCCAATACCTGCTCCAGTTCCTAAATAAGTTACAGGGTCAATTGTTCCTGTAAAACCTGTAGTAGGAGTAAAGCTGTATGTTCCGTTTTCATTAAGAGTTAATAAACCTGCGTTTGCAACTACAGTTCCGTTTTCATCTACACCAGAAACTGTTGTAGGTGTCCCTAAAACAAATCCAGTAGCTTTTATACTTGTAATACCTTCGTCATTAGTTAATAAATCTCCATCAACAGTTGTGTCTTTCGGTGTTTGATTGATATCATTCTCTGCAGTAACATCTGTAGGAATAGAGGTTAAATATAAAGTAGCTTCATCACATTTTTGAGGTGATCCGGTATCGCATATCTCATATTTTACAGGTATTGTTCCTCTAAAAGTATCTAATGGCACAAATGTATAAGATCCATTTGAATTTAAAGTTAAAGAACCTACACCTGCAATTACAGTAGGCGTACCAATATTTATGGTTGTTCCGTTTACTGAAGCTGAATTTACCGTTTGTGTATCGCCTAAATCTGGATCAAAATCATTAGTCAACACATTACCATTCATTGTAGTTCCTTGCGGAGCAGAATTTGCATCATCATTAGCAAACGTATTGTTTCCAAAATTAGAAATTACATTTAAGTTTAAAATAGCAGTATCTGTACCACCGTTTCCATCAGAAACTGTATATGTAATATCGTTTATTGTACCTGTAAATCCTGTTGCAGGAACAAACTCATAAGTTCCATCATCGTTTAATGTAAGTGAACCTGCATTTGTAACGGCAACTCCATTCTCATCAACACCAGCAACTGTTGTAGCAGTATCAATTGTTACATCATTAGAAGTAACTGTTAAATTATCTCCATCAGGATCAGAATCATTAGAAAGCATTGTAGAGTTTACAGTTGTATTTAATTCTGTAGTAGCTACATCATCTTGTGCTGTTGGCGGATTATTACCGCTAGGCAAAATGTTTGGTACTACTTCAATATTTAAAGTAGCTGTATCTGTTTCATTGTTAGCTCCTTCTCCGGTATAGGTTATTGGATTAATTGTACCTGTAAATCCTGTAGTAGGAGTAAAGGTATATGTACCATCGTCTTTAATAGTAATTGAACCTGCATTTGCAACGGCAACACCATTTTCATCTACACCAGGCACGTTATTAATAGTTATTCCTGTAGTTCCTGTAGGAACAGCAGTTGCAGTCCCATTTATAATAACAGAAGTTACACTTGTTACATTTTCATCATTAGTTAATAATGCACCATCAACAGGCATGTCTTTTGGTGTTTGATTGATATCATTTTCTGTATTTACATCAGTATTACATTCTGGACTTTGAATATCTTTATTTTGAGATGTACCAATTCCTTGACCTACAGATGTACCATTTACAACTGCATTAGGAACTCCTTGTGCAGTTACACCACCTTGGTTAACGTAATCTATTGCACCAGTACTTGTTAATTGATTTGCTGTAATGTTTCCCGTTCCTTCTAAAGCATCAAAACAACCGTCACCGTCACTATCTAAATCAAAAATATTTGGTATTCCATCATTATCATCATCACAAGGATCATTTTCAAGAGGAATAAGTTCACTTTCTACAACACCTCTTGCTCCCGCGTAAAATTCGGCTCTAATATCTATATAATCTAAAGATGAAATAACAGCATTAAACTGAGCTTGTGATATTCCAAAATTATCAGCTGTCAAAGGCACTGTAATTGTAAAATCTGTTACAACAGGAGTTATTGTAGAAGGAGCTGTTACTCCGTAAGGAGCTTCTGTTAAATCTATAGTGTATTGGGTAGTACCACTACCTATGCGAACATCTGTAGTTCCTCCGAAAAAAGGTTCACCAGGGTCTTCTGTAAAAATTCTAAAAATTAAGTTATTACCATCTATATATGTGTGGTCTTTACCTTGTGTGTTTAACCTATAGTAAGTTACACCACTTGATTGGTCAATGTATCGTAAACCAGTTTCATTATTATTTGGTCCTGCATCTGTAACTAAAGAGCTACCAGCAGCACCACCACCGACTACTGTTAAGTAGCCTGCGTTTGCATTAGATATAATTAAATCTTTGCTAAAGCTAAAGTTAGGGCATTCAACAATATCTAAAATGCCATCATTATCACTGTCATCATCGTTAACATCTGCAATACCATCACCATCCGTATCTTTTAAAATTGTTATTTTCACACTACCATTAGCTCCATTTGTTTGTGATGCACCAGTAGCTGCACCATTTAGACCACCAGTAATTGTACTACTAACATAAGTAGCAAGGGTAGTATTCACATAAGAACCACCACCACCACCAGAACCCTGAAAACCAGCAGCACCACCACCAGAGTAGCCAGCACCACCACCAGCGTAATTTGATCCACCAGCTCCACCACCAGTAAGTCCTCTACCTCCATTACCACCGTTTGTTGATGTAGTACCTCCTAAAGCTAAAGTATAAAGTGTTAAAATTTTACTTCCACCGTTACTTTCACTTCCATTATTTCCATTTTGTTCTATTCCACCACCACCACCACTACGCGAATTCGATGTACCTCCATTACCATTAATACCACCACTACCTCCTAAAGGAGTGTTGTTGTTAGTATTAGTCCCATTACGTCCGTTTGTAGTACTATTGGCTCCTAAGCCAACTGCATTAGTAGAATTATCACCACCACCACCTCCACCAGCAACAAGTGCTAAAGTGCTGTTAATGTATATACCAGTACTACCACCACCACCACCTTGGTTACCACCACCACCGCCTTCTGCTACTAAATATCTTATAACATCTCCATTATTAAGATTATAGATTGCAGTAGCATTAGCTCCATTACCACCAAAAGTATTGGTTCCGTTTCCACCATTACCTCCAGAGATAAGAAAAGATATTTGTTTTGGTCCGCCAGAAACGGTGTAAGAACCAGATTCCACTGTAGAAGTATTTACAACTTCGGTTTGAGAAAATGTTTTTGAATTTGAGAAAAATAAGAAACTAGCAAAAAGTAGTAGTTTTAAACCAGTTGTTGTTTTGGTCTTTAGCAATGAAAGAAAAACATTACCAGACTTACAAAGAGTTGTCCTTGTGTGTTTTTGAGGGGTAGCCATAAGGGGAGTTTTATAAATGTATGCAAAAATAATAATTATTATAGTAATTCTATTTGTTTTTTTTTGGCATAGGAACAGAAATTAAATCTCTTTTTTTGCAAAATTTGAGAAAACTGATAAAAATCATCTTTTAAACTTGGTTTTATTCAGAAATTTGTGGGTATAATTAAAAGATTAAATTATGAGAAGAGATGAGCCTATATCTACAATAATGGCAACAAATTTAGTTACCTTATGTGTTACTGATGATTTAGTTACTGCAGAAAAGTTATTTATAGAACACAAAATAAAACATATTCCGGTGGTTCGTGATAAAGAAATTATAGGAATGTTAAGTTATTATGATATTCAAACAGTAAGTTCTGCTGTTTTAAATGAAGACCAAACATCTGTAGATAGTTATATAAACAACAATTTTTCTATAGCACAAGTTATGGATAAAAGTATTACAGCAATTCCGCCATATACATCTATTAAAGATGCGGCAGAATTATTAACAACAAAAGGATTTCATGCTTTACCAGTAGTTGAAGATTCTGAACTAGTAGGTATTGTTACTACTAGAGATTTAGTGAAATATTTGGTAGCAAAATTATAGTGGTTTTTTATATTGGTTAGTTAGTAAGAAAGAGGCTTTTATAAGGCCTCTTTTTTTGTTATAAAACGAATAAGTGTGTGTTTTTAAGGTTTTTCATGAAATAGAAGTTTATATTATTCATATTTAATCTAAATAAATTTTGAGAATGTTAGTTTGAGTTTTATATTTGCGTTTTTATTGAAAATAACACATTTTACTACATAATTTTTACTGATGAAAAAAACAACTTCTTATTCTTTTAGAAAGTTAATAAACGATATTCATTTATGGTTGGGTTTAGCTAGTGGAATTATTTTATTTTTAGTGTGTTTAAGCGGAACAATTTTAACCTTTGAGCATGAGATAAAAGATTTTTTTGCTGATGACTTTATCGTTGAAAAAACGGAAAATAAAGAATTGGTAAGTACTTTGGTAACAAACTTAAAAGTTGCTGAAATGGGGTTTGTAACAGGAGTAGCTATTGCTGCAGATGAAAAGGAACCATATGTTTTTAACGTAAAAAAAGATTTAAAAGAGCGTCGTGGTTCTAAAGTATTAGTCAATCCTTTTTCTAGTGAAATAAAAACGGTACAAAAAACAAGTGCAGATGCTTTTTTAATGTCGATGTTTAGATTACACAGATGGCTGTTGTTAGATATTAAAATAGGAAGGCCAATTGTGGGAATTGCTACTATTATCTTTTTAATAATATCTATTTCTGGTCTTTATTTATGGTTTCCTAAAAAACTAAAATGGCGAAATATAAAACAAGGTTTTAAAATTAAAACCAAAGCAAATTGGAAACGCATAAATCACGATTTACACAATACCTTAGGTTTTTACGCATGTATATTTCTTGTAATTATGGGGATTACAGGTTTGTGTTGGTCTTTTGAAGGTTATAAAGAAGGTTTAGGAGATTTAATTGGAGCTAAAATTTTTAACCGTTCTAGTCCGAAATTGAAGGTAGAGAAGAACTCAGAAAATAAAGTAATTTCTGTTGATGAAGCAATACAAATAGCCAATAAAACGCTTGCTTATAAAGGAGATTTGTCTGTAACCTTTCCTAACAAAAAGAGTAATTACTATAGCTTTAGAAAAACCAATGAAGCTAACTTTTCTCCAGTAACATCAGATAGATTATATGTAGGTTCTTCTGGAGAAGTTTTAGCGGTAGATTATTTTAAAGACAAACCCTTAAACGTACAATTTGCATCGTTAATAAAACCAATTCATACCGGAGATATTTATGGCTTGTTTTCTAAAATAATTTATTTTTTAGTATGTTTAATCGCGACAAGTTTACCGGTTACAGGTACCATTATTTGGATAAATAAATTAAAGAAAACTAAAAAGGCTAAGTAATTTCTTATCTTTTAAGATTGAAATAAATACTGTTAATATGAATGTAACCTATAAGGTAGCTTCATTATTATCCGTATTTTGTTTTTTTAAATACGCCGCAATAATACGCTGAATGTCTCTATTGTCTTTTTTAGGTTCTACAAAAAACTGGTAGTCTTCTGGGTTTTCTAATTCTTCTGATTTATGCATGTCTACATACCCAAAACCTTGATAAATTCCGTCTAAAATTAAAGCAAAACCGACTTCATTTTCTGTTCTTCCGGTTTCTTTAATCACTAAGTTTTCTGCGCCAATACCTACCGATTTAATCGCTTCTTTTACACGTTTGTTATAATCTTCTACGGTTTCTTTATCGCAACAAACACCTTTACATTCTTTTAGCTGATAATGGAAACAACTGGCAACATTGGTTTGTAAGTGACAATATTTTGGGCACAATTCAAACTCTTTGCAAAGCGCTTCTAAATGATTTCTACATTCTGTAACCGTATAATATTTCATAATAGGGTTGGGAGCTAATTTTAGTCGATTGTAGGCTAAATGGATAATTCCTTTTTGGTCTTCATAAGAAAATAAACCAATAGCTTCACTAGCTCTTCTTTGTGCTCTGTTAAATTTAGGGTATCGGTGTTTTATTTCTGCAGATTCATGTAAGAGTGCTAATAACTCACTTCCTGTTTTTGTAAATGAAATGTCGGCAGTTTCCATGCACATGGTTTGCTCTTTTTTCTTTTTGTCATAAAAATGACTGATCACACGTTGCTTTATATTATTGGCTTTACCAACATAAATAACTTCTTTTTCTATATTTTTAAAGTAATAAACACCAAAAGTTTCGGGTAAATTATCGACAACTTTTTTGTCTAAAAGAGGCGGTAAGGTTGCTTGTCTAGATTTAGGGTTTAAAAAAGAATTGATGGTAAAATTATCATCTCTTTCTATCAATCTTCTAAACAATTCGGTAGTAGCTTCTGCATCTCCTTTTGCACGGTGTCTACCAACAATAGGAATGTTTTCATGTGTACAAATATTTCCTAAACTGTAAGAACTTAAACCAGGCATTATTTTTCTAGTTAAACGAACAGTACACAGTTTTTTTCGTTTAAAATCGAAGCCTAAATTTTTAAATTCTTCCTGAATAATATTATAATCGAAGTTGACATTATGCGCTACAAAAATAGTGCCTTCTGTTATTTCTGCTACCTTTTTTGCAATTTCGTAAAATTTAGGGGCATTTCTAACCATGGCATTTGTAATACCTGTTAGATTGGTAATAAATGCAGGGATATTTTGCTCAGGGTTTACCAAAGAGGTGAACTCGTCTATGACTTTTTTACCGTCAAAAACAAAAATGGATATTTCGGTTATTTTAGAACCTTTATATCCATTTCCTGTGGTTTCTATGTCAACGACTGTGTATAACAATTATTCGATTGTCTTTTTTAAGTCGGCAATAGTTTGCGTAGGGTTTTCAGATCCGAAAACAAAACTACCTGCCACTAAAACATTTGCACCAGCTTCAATTAATGCATTTGCATTATAAGAAGTAACGCCTCCATCTATTTCTATCTTACATTCAGATTCAGTAAAATCGATTAAGTGTTTTAATTGACTTACCTTTTTGTATGTGTTTTCTATGAATGATTGTCCGCCAAAACCTGGGTTTACACTCATTATACAAACTAAATCTAAATCTTCTATAATATCTTCTAAAACTGCAATTGGTGTGTGTGGATTTAAAGCAACTCCGGCTTTCATTCCTGCATCTTTAATTGCTTGAATTGTTCTGTGTAAATGTGTACAAGCTTCGTAATGTACAGTTAAAATGTCTGCGCCTAAATCTGCAAATGTTTGTATGTACTGATCTGGGTTTACAATCATTAAATGTACATCTATTGTTTTTGTAGCGTGTTTAGCAATTGCTTTTAAAACTGGCATTCCAAAAGAAATGTTTGGTACAAAAACACCATCCATAATATCAATATGAAACCAATCTGCTTCACTATTGTTTACCATTTCTATGTCTCTTTGTAAGTTAGCAAAATCTGCTGCTAATACTGAAGGTGCAATTAAATTACTCATTTATTTGTTGTTGTGTTGTTATTTTTATGCGACAAAGGTAATTAATCGCAGGGCGATAGCCAAGAGTTAAATTTTGTGAAGTTTTCTTCGATATGAAAAATATTTGTTTTGGAAGCTTTCCTTTTGAGGTTAGGTTGTTGCTTGTATATTTTTTTATGCCTTTTTTCTTTTCTGTTGATGAATATTGAATTCTGCGCTAGCGCGAGCGTCCCGCTCGTGCTAATACGACTAACTCTTTGTTAATAATCATACTATTTTAGTCGTTTTGTAACATATTCATGGTGTACGAGCGAGACGCTCGCACCAGCATTGAGAACACTATGCTTTCTATGTACCTAAGTAGTTACCTTTTTACGCTTGGTATAAGTTGCCGGAAATGTAAAATGTCTATTAAAATGTTTAGCCCCGATTGAAGCCTTTCGACTTCGCTCAAGACAAGCTTTATCCTTTTTTGTTTTTTTACAAAAAAGATATAGAGGAAAGCGGAAAATAACTTCAAATAAAAAAAACTCCCAAAAATGAATTTGAGAGTTTTATATGTGTTTCATACTTTTAAAAGTATGATTGAGATACCTAATGCAATCTGCGATTACTACCCAAGGTAAGTCATTAAAATTTTAGATCTAGATGTATGTTTTAATCTTCTAATTGCTTTTTCTTTAATTTGACGAACACGCTCACGAGTTAAATCGAAAGTTTCTCCAATTTCTTCTAAAGTCATTGGTTGGTGCTCACCTAAACCGAAGTATAATTTTACAACATCTGCCTCACGTGGAGTTAATGTTTCTAAGGCTCTGTTAATTTCTATTCTTAAAGATTCGTGTAATAAAACTCTATCTGGGTTTGGAGACTCACCAGAGTTTAAAACGTCGTATAAGTTAGAATCTTCACCTTCAATTAAAGGAGCATCCATAGATACGTGACGACCAGAATTTTTCATAGATTCTTTTACGTCATTCACAGTCATGTCTAATTTCTTAGCAATTTCTTCCGGACTTGGAGGTCTTTCGTTTTCTTGCTCTAAGAAAGCATACATTTTGTTAATTTTATTGATAGAACCAATTTTATTTAACGGTAAACGTACAATTCTAGATTGCTCTGCTAATGCTTGTAAGATAGATTGACGAATCCACCAAACTGCATACGATATAAATTTAAAACCACGTGTTTCATCAAAACGTTTAGCAGCTTTAATTAAACCTAAGTTTCCTTCGTTAATTAAATCGGGTAAAGTTAATCCTTGATTTTGATATTGTTTTGCAACAGATACCACAAATCTTAAATTGGCTTTCGTTAATTTCTCTAAAGCTCTTTGGTCTCCAGCTTTAATAAGCTGTGCCAATTCTACTTCTTCATCTGCAGTAATTAAGTCTACTTTTCCTATTTCTTGTAAATATTTATCTAACGATGCGGTTTCTCTATTAGTAACCTGCTTGGTAATTTTAAGTTGTCTCATCTAATTCTCTATGACTTTTTAAAGGATTAATGTATTGCTACAATCTATTATACGTTGGTATTTAAGAAAATGTTACAAAAAGTTTCATTATTTTTTTAAAAGTATGTTTTTTACCATTCACCGACATAAAATTGCCTGTCAACTTTTTTTTTAATTTAATAGTGACTTCTTTGATTTCTTTGTGTCAAAATAATAACTGAATTGAAAACAATAGACGTTAAAGCTTTAAGCGACGAGGAATTAATCTTTAAAATAGTAGCAACAAACAACACACAATTGTTTGCTGTTTTATATGATCGATTTTCTAAAGTTGTTTATAATAAATGTTATGGTTTTTCTAAAAATAAGGAAGAAGCAGAAGATTTAACACATGATGTTTTTATCAGGTTATTTGTAAAATTAAAAACCTTTAAAGGTAACTCTAAGTTTTCTACTTGGTTATATTCTTTTACGTATAATTTCTGTGTAAATTATGTACAAAGAAATGATTTTAAGAAGAAAGAAAAAGTTACGGTTGTTACAGATAATATACAAGATGATGATCTTTCGCAAGAAATTGATGATTTAACTTTATTTGAGTTAAAATCAGAAAAATTAGCAAAAGCATTGTCTTTAATTGATCCAACAGAAAAGATGATTCTTTTAATGAAATATCAAGATGATATGTCAATTAAAGAAATTAAAGATTTTTTAAACATTGGTGAAAGCGCTGTTAAGATGAGAATTAAAAGAGCGAAACAAAAAGTTGTAAGAACGTATGAAGAGTTATAGTTATGAACAATCCTTTTAAGAAAATTATACACCACCATAGTGTGCCTAAGGTTCTCAAAGAAAAAGTACTAAGCGATATCGGGATGATTAAATTCACTTTAGATATTGCTGATTTATTTTTAGTGAAATATCCAAATACAATTGGCGATTTTTTAAGTAATGATAGTAAGGCTAATCGAAAAAAATGAAAATAATGACCAACAAACTACTAGCAATAAATGCTAATATCGATTTTAGTTTTCTACAAAAACTTTGGGATAATTTTACTGACTTTTTGCCGCAGTTATTAAAAGGAATTATATTTTTAATAATTGGATGGCTTTTAATAAAGTTATTGCTTTACATTATAAAAAAAGCATTGGGTTTTACTAAATTAGATAGCTTACCTGAAAAACTACATGTAGATGAAATTTTTGGAGAATCATCTTTAAAAATTCAACCAACTAAAATAATTATTACCGCTATAAAATGGGTTTTAATTTTAGTTTTTATAATTGTAGGTGCAGAACTTTTAGGCTTAAGAATGGTTTCTGAACAATTAAGTAATTTAATTGGGTATTTACCGAGGTTAATTAGCGCCTTAGTTATTTTTGCAATAGGTATTTATATAGCAAACATACTAAAGAAAACGTTGTTTGCGATGTTTAAGTCTTTAGAATTAACAGGTGGGAATTTAGTAGGTAATATTGCTTTTTATTTATTAGCAATAATAGTTACTGTTACTGCGTTAAACCAAGCAGGAGTTAATACAGATTTAATTACAAGTAACTTATCTATAATTCTCGGAGCAATTTTAGCTTCCTTTACCATTGCTTTTGGATTAGGTTCTAGAGATGTAATAAAAAGACTGTTATTTGGTTATTATACCAGAAAAAACATACAAGAAGGAGATAAAGTAAATGTTAATGACATAGAAGGTGTTGTTGGTATGATAGATAATATTTGTGTAGTGTTAATTACTGAAAAAGGAAAGGTAATTATTCCAATAAAAGAAATAGTAGATAATCAAATAGAAGTATTTAATTGATTACTTTTAAATAATTGGTAGGATGTTGGGGGACAAACTACCAAATTTGTGAAATATCACAAAAAGAAAGAGACCGTTTTTACGGTCTCTTTTACTTTTATAAAAATCTCACAAGGCTTTGTCTCGGAAGTTCTTAAATTTAATATCTTGTTCTAAAAAAGCCCATTTATTTGAGCGTCTATCCTGTCTATTATATAGCCTAAGTCTTCTTGGTTGTCTACAAAATCTAAGTTATCTACATCAATTATTAGTAATTTCCCTTTTGTATAGGTAGATATCCAAGCTTCATAACGCTCGTTTAACCTACTTAAATAATCGATACTAATAGTGTTTTCATAATCTCTACCACGTTTATGAATTTGTCCTACTAAAGTAGAAATGTCTGCACGTAAATAAATTAATAAATCTGGAGGTGTAACCAAATTTTCCATCAACTCAAACAAAGAACTATAATTATTATAGTCTCTATTGGTCATTAGACCCATTGCATGTAAATTAGGTGCAAAAATATGTGCGTCTTCATAAATAGTTCTATCCTGAATGATATTTTCACCAGATTCTCTTAATTCTAAAATCTGACGAAAACGACTATTTAAAAAATAAACTTGTAAATTAAAAGACCAACGCTCCATTTCTGTATAAAAATCGTCTAAATACGGATTTTCATCAACAGACTCAAAATGAGGTTTCCATTTGTAATGTTTGGCTAATAATTTTGTTAGCGTGGTTTTACCAGCGCCTATATTTCCTGCAATTGCAACGTGCATAAATTAAATTCTAATAAGATTAAACAGAGTTGCAAAAATAGGTAAAATAATAAACAGAAAAGGCGAACAGGTTAATTTATAACTAAAATTTATAGTGCTTATCATTTAAAAAATCATAAAACTTTAAGAAATAAAGTTATTTTAAATTTTTTAATTAAACTTTCAGGTTTCTTTTGAGTCTTAATAAATGTAATCCTATTTATTTTATAGATCATTAAACTCAAACACATGAAATCATTATTTACATTCATTCTAGCGCTTGTTTCAATTATTACTTTTGGACAAAAAGATTTTCAGGGGAAAGCTATTTATATGTCTAAAACCTCTATAGACTTAAGCAACTTTGCGCGAGGTGGAGAACAACTTTCTGAAGCAAGAAAGAAACAGCTTCAAGCAAGAATGAAATCTCAGTTAGAAAAAACATTTATTTTAAATTTTGATAAAAGCTCGTCTCTTTATAAAGAAGATGAAAAATTAGAAGCACCAACTACTAGTGGAGGCGGAAGAGGACGAGGATTTGGTGGTTTTACTAGTGGAGGAACTAAGTATAAAAATACCAAAGATAAAGTGGCATTAGAAGCTACCGAGTTTTTTGGTAAAAAGTTTTTAGTTTCTGACGTAATGGAACAACCACAATGGGAGTTAGGCGGAGAAACAAAACAAATAGGTAGTTATCTTTGTTATAAAGCAACATTGCTTAAAGATGCAAACCCTTTAGATTTTTCTAACTTTAGAAGACCAGGAAGAGGTGAGGAAGCAGAAGAAAAATCAGAAGAAGAAAAAGAAGTAAAACAAATATTAGTTACTGCATGGTATACACCACAAATACCTGTAAGCAATGGTCCTGGAGAGTATTGGGGTTTACCTGGTTTAATTTTAGAAATTAGCGAAGGAACTACTACTATTTTATGTACAGAAATTGTATTAAATCCTTCAGAAAAAGAAGCGATAGAAGCACCATCAAAAGGTAAAAAGATTACAAGAGAAAAATACACAGAAACCGTAACTAAAAAAATGGAAGAATTAAGACAAAACTTTCAAAATAGAGGTAGAGGTGGTAACCGTGGTGGCGGACGTAACTAAATTAACAAAAATAATTTTAAATATATAGAATGAAAAAAATAATATTCTTAGCCATTTTTATGGTTACCATTTTTACCAATGCCCAAGTAAAATTAACAGGTATTGTTAAAGATAGTATTGGAGAGCCTTTAGAAATGGCAAATGTTTTAGCTATAGATAAGGTTACCAATAAAATAGCGTCTTACGGATTTACAGATGAAAAAGGTTTCTATAAATTAAATGTAGATAAGAACATTACTGTTTTATTAAAAATAAGTTATGTAGGTATGCAATCTGCAGATTTTACATTAGAAACTAAGTCAGGTGACATTGTTACAAATGTAATGTTAGCTTTTGACAATGCATTAGACGGTATAAATATTGTTTCTAAAATGCCGGTTACTGTAAAAGGAGATACAATTGTGTACAATGCAGATTCTTTTCAGAATGGTAGTGAAAGGAAATTAGAAGATGTACTAAAAAAATTGCCTGGTGTAGAGATAAATGATGATGGTGAAATTGAGGTAGAAGGCAAAACTGTAGAAAAAATAATGATCGATGGTAAAGATTTCTTTGATGGCGATACAAAATTGGCTACTAAAAACATACCATCTAACGCTTTAGATAAAATAGAAGTTTTAAGAAATTATGCAGATGTAAGTCAACTTAGTGGTGTACAAAACAATCAGGATAGAGTTGCTATAAACATTAAGCTAAAAGAAGGTAAAAAGAATTTCTGGTTTGGTGATATAACTGCAGGAGCAGGAGATGCACCAGATGAAACCTTATATTTATTACAACCAAAATTATTTTATTACTCTCCAAAATACACCATTAATGTTATTGGTGATGTTAATAATATGGGAGAAGTTGTTTTAGATAGAGGAGATATTAGAAGCTTTAGTGGTGGTTTTAGAAGTCAAAGTCCGTCTAACGGAACCAACTTAAGTTTGGCAAGTGCAGGTATTGGTTTTTTAACTGCAAATGCTAGAAATGCGAATAGAATAGAGACCAAATTAATGGCTATGAATTTTAGTTATTCGCCAACTACAAAACTAGATTTAAGCGGATTTTTAATATTTTCTAGTAATAGCAACGGACAACAAAATAATGTAGATACAGATTATATAGATGCTGAGACTCCAGATGAATATACCGAGAGCAGAACAGACCAAACAAGTAATACAGGACTAATTAAGTTGAGTGCTGGATATAAGCAAAATGCAAGAAAGCAATTTAATTATGATTTAATTGGTCGTTTTACAAACGAATTTAGAAAAGATGATGTTGTGTCTAATGTTTTAGGTAATATTACAGAAGATGAAAAAGCAACACCTTATACAATCAATCAAAATTTTAGTTATTTCTATACGGCAAATGAAAAAAATATCTTTGCATTAGAAGCAAAACATTTATTACAAGATGAGGATCCTTTTTACGTAGCGTCTTTAGATAAAGATAATTATGTTGATGAGGCAGAAACCTTAGGTTTTACAGAGCCAAGTGCAACTAACGAGTATTATACATTAGAACAAGACAGACGTGTAAAGTCGAATCAATTAGACGTAAAGTTAGATTACTATAATATTTTAAATGATAAGAGTAATTTAAACTTTGTAGTTGGTACCATACAAAGTAAGCAAAATTTTGATTCTAAGTTTTTCCAAGTTTTAGAAGATGGAAGCGAATCTACTCCAACAGGAACTATTCCAGAAGATGATGCTAGATCATTTACAAACGATACAGAATATGGTTTTTCTGATATTTATGCAGGGTTAAGATATCGTTTAAAAGCAGGTATTTTTACTTTTACACCTGGTTTTACATTACATGCATATGATGTTCAAAATACGCAGTATGAGACAGAGATCTTTGAAGATCAATTTCAGAAATTCTTTCCAGAATTATCTATAATCGCACAGTTTAAACAAAGTGAATCTTTACAGTTTTCTTACAAACAAGAAGTTAATTTTACAGATGTAAATCAACTTGCCAAAGGTATTGTAGCAAATAGTTATAGTTCTTTTTATTATGGTAATCACGAGTTAACCAATGCACATTTACATAATGTGAATTTAAATTATTCTAGCTTTAACTTATTTAATTACACAAATGTATTTGCGAGACTTAATTACAAAAAAACGATAGATCAAATTAATTCAAATACAATTTTTGAACCTGGTTCTGTTGTGTCTACAAGTACTTCATTAAATTCACCTTTCGATAATGAGAGTTTTACGGGTTCCGCAAGAGTTGGTAAAACTTTTAATAAGATTAAAACATCATTAGGAGCTAATTATGGTTATAGTAAAACATTTCAGTCTTTAAATGATGAGTTTAATACTAATAAACTATTTTCTCAAAGTTATTCTGCAAGTGTAAGTACCAATTTTAACAAAGCTCCAAATGTGTCTTTAGGGTATAGATTAAGTTTGTCAGACCAAGATAATAGTTCTAGAGATGCCGTTATAAAAGGTGTTACTAATGCACCTTCTATTAGTTTTGACGCTTATGTTTGGAAATCGTTAACGATTCGTTCGGACTTTTCTTACAATGAAGTAAAACAAGATGGAGTAGTTGCAAATACTTTTCAAAGTTTAGATGCTTCTTTTGCCTATAGAAAAGATAAAGATGCAAAATGGGAGTATGAGTTGGTAGGAAGTAACCTTTTAGCTTCTGGTTCTAGAGCTTCTGTAAATACTAGTAATATCGCTTTTACAATAAATGAGACCTTTGTTTTACCAAGGTTTATTAGTCTTAGAGTGAAATATCAATTATAAAATAAGTAGTATTGTTTACTGAAAAAGAGCTCAATTTATTGAGCTCTTTTTCTTTTCTTTCTTTATTTTAGCCGAATGAGTGTAGTAACAAGCAAAACCTTTTTCCCTGCCTTTATAAAAACATTAGGTATCCTTTTTTTCTACATACTTATTGGTCTTTTTATAGACAGTGTTTATGTTACCGGAAATTTTGGAGAGTCTCAATGGGTCGCAAATATTGTTATGGTAATTGTTTTTACGGTAACCTGTTTTAAAGTTTCACCAAGAATTAGAGAACAACTGTTTTACGCAGTTTTATTAGGTTTTTTTGGGGAATATTTGTTTTCTGTAGCAATGGGTATGTATACGTATCGGTTAGAAAATGTGCCTCATTACATCCCTATGGGACATGCCTTAGTATATGCTGGAGTTTTGTTTTTTATGAAAACAGCTTTTACTAAAAATAACCATCAAAAATTAGAGAAAATACTAACAGTTATCATTATACTATATGCTACCTTATTTCTTATTTTTAGAAATGATGTTTTTGGTTTTGTAATGACTGCAGGAACGCTGTTAATCTTGATAAAGAAACCTCGTGAAAGGCTGTTTTATTTAACCATGTATTTAGCAGTTGCGTTCTTAGAAATTGTGGGTACAACCTATGAGTGTTGGTGGTGGCCAGCTACGGCTTGGGGAATCTTTGATTTCTTGCCAAGTCATAATCCTCCAACAGGAATTAGTTTTTTTTACTTTTTACTAGATTTAGGAACTTTATGGTTTTATAAAAAACGACATAAAGCTGCTTGGTTAAGAATGAAAAATATTAGAAAAATTAGACTAAATCTGTCTAAAGCCACAAACTAAAAGTGTTTTTATATCGTTAATTTAAATGATCACTAATTTTCTTATTACATGTCTATAAAAGTAACATCGGTTTCCAAAGTCTATAAAATGCAAAAAGCATTAAATAATGTTTCTTTTTCTGCGGATAAAGGCCAAATAATTGGGTTTTTAGGTCCAAATGGTGCTGGGAAATCTACGATGATGAAAATCTTAACAGGTTTTATAAAACCGAATGAAGGCGAAGTTTTTGTTGATGAAATAAATGTGTTACAAAATCCATTAGAAGCACAAAAATCTATTGGGTATTTGCCAGAGCACAACCCTTTGTATACCGATATGTATGTGCGTGAATATTTACAGTTTCAAGCAACTATTTTTAAGGTTGATAAAAGCCAAATAGAAATTTGTATTGAAAAAGTTGGGTTAACTGCAGAAGCACATAAAAAAACACATCAATTATCTAAAGGATATCAGCAAAGAGTTGGTTTGGCAGCGGCAATTTTACACAACCCAAAAGTGTTAATTTTAGATGAGCCAACAACGGGTTTAGACCCTAATCAATTAGTAGAAATTAGAGCACTTATTAAAGAATTAGGAAAAGATAAAACGGTACTTTTTTCTACCCATATTATGCAAGAAGTAGAAGCGGTTTGCGATCGTGTGATCATCATTAAAAAAGGAGAACTTTTAATTGATAAAAAACTAGCAGAGCTCAAAGAAAATAATCAGCAAGTAATAGAAGTTACGTTTGATTATAAAATAGAAGAGCAATTCATAAAAAGGTTACCAAACGTGGTTTCTTATAAAAATAATTACGACAATACTTGGTTTATCACTTTTGAAAGTGAAGAAGATATGCGACCTGTTATTTTTGATTTTGCACAAGAAAACGGTTTAAAAATTCTTAGCTTAAATACTCAAAACAAGAATTTAGAAACGCTTTTTAGAGAGGTTACCGCTTAAGTTTTTAAGCGATAATTTTATAAAGTTTGTCACTTAGAAGTTATGAGAAGTCACATGACTGTGATTACACAAAACTTTGTAGTTTTATGAGATTTCTCTTTCTGATTGAAATAACAAACTGTAAGTAAAACCTTCAAATTTGTTACTTGTTATGAAAGCTATTTAATTCAGAAATATTATTTAGTCAAATACTCATAAGCTTCCAATAAAGTTGGAAAAACTAAAACACTTCCTGCTTCTTTTAATTCTTCTTCAGAATATTGCGTTGTAATTCCAATAGCAACCATTCCTGCAGCTTTGGCCGCTTTTGTTCCTGTTAAACTATCTTCAAAAACCCAAATATCTTTAAAATCACTTTCTTTAAACCCTAATGTTTCTGCTAATAAAATATATGCTTCAGGAGCAGGTTTTGGTTTTACATAATCTTGCACTCCAAAAACAGTAGTAAAGTTTAAGTTTAAATGATGAATGCTGTTTTTTAAAAACAGTTTAGTGGCGTTACTTGCAATCCCGTAAGGTATTTTTTCTTCGGATAAAAGACTTGTAAACTCTCTAACTCCTGGTAATAACTTAGGGACTTTAAAGTGTGTTTTTATATGTTCATCTTTTAAAAGGAATAATTCTTTAGTACGTTTTTCTTCACCAATAACAGAGCAAAAATATTCAGCAATAATCATTGGTGATTTTCCTGCATGCGTTTTAGGAAACGGAGTAATGTCTTTATCAAATAACTCTTTAAAAGCGGAAGTCCATGCAGAATAATGGCTTTCAAAACTGTATACAATTACGCCATCAAAATCAAATAAAAATCCTTTAGGTAATATCATTAGTTACTTGTTTTTTCGTTGAATATTTCCGTTAAATACGGATTTAAAAATTTGTTAGTTGGATCTAATTCTCTTCTTAAAAGTTTAAAATCTTCCCACTTTGTATACACTTTAGAAAGTTCTGCATCTTTAGCTGTAAAACGTTTTGCCCAATGTGGTTTCCCTCCGTGTTTTAAAAATATTTTTTCAATACTTTTAAAAGCTTCATAGGTATCTGCAGTTGCTGCATTTCTAGAAACACAACCCATTGTAACAGTGTCTTTTTCGTAAGCATAGCTTAACCAAGATTTGTCTTTGTACACAAAACGAACATCCATAGGAATATGAATAAATGATTTGTTACTCCACTTATTTATTTCTGTTTTTAGTTCTTCAAAAACTGTAGGAAAAACATCTAAACCAATCGTCCATTCTGCTAATTCTAAAGTAGATCCTCTAGATTTTGTAACGGTAGCTTGGTATAACGAGCCTTTGTGTTCTTTTGTAGAGCTAAAAAAGCCTCTATATAAAAGTTTGTTTGCAATGGCTGTAATCCAAGGAAAAACGTGTGAATATTTATACAATATTTTAGACGCCGTTCTTCTATGTTTTAAATATTTAGGACCTAAATCTTCTATAACTTCTGTGTTTGGGTCTATTTTATCACCTGTAATAACATATCCTTTATCAGTATGAGGAAGCCACAAAATTCTTAGAAAATCATGTTTTTTTAGGCGTTCATTAATCTTAGGTAACCAAACACTATCATCTTCCGGACCTTCTTTAACATGTAAAGTATAAATAGGTTCGCACTTAAAAGTTATTTCAGAAAACACACCAAAAACTCCCAAAGAAACTCTTATAGCATCAATTAAATCATCTTTGTCTGTAATAATTTTAATAGAGCCATCTGCAAGAACAATACTACATTTGGTCATGTACTCAGAAAGAAGTTTACCACTTGTTCCATGAGTTCCTGTTGCTAAAGCGCCACCAATTGTAATGGTATTAATATCTGGCAAGCAAGGAATACACCAACCTTTTGCTTCCACAGCCTCTAGAAAATCTCCTAAAATTACACCAGATTGCACTGTAATTGTATGTTCAGTGTCATTAGAAGAAATAATTTTGTTATAAGTTCTAATGTCTATTAAGGTTGCGGCTCCAGAAGCAATATCAGCAGAAGATTGTTTATTACCAAAAACACGAATTTTTTTTGATTTTTTGACAACTTCTTGCAACTCTTGTTCTGAAGTAATTTTATAAAGAGATTCGTAATTGTAGGTTAGATTTTCGTTCCAACTTGTCCAAACTCCATTTTTATTTTGTTTCATCTATTTTGTAAAATATTAAACAAAAGTAAGCAATATAATTTTTTTAGAGTATTTAGATCTAATTTAATTTATAAAAAATGCTACCTACTGAATTTTGTTTTTTAAAACTAATCCCCAGAATTTTCCATAGAATTCTTCACTATTTGTTAGATTCTTAATTCCATCAGAAAATAAAGCTATGATTTCTTTTTTTAATTTGGGGTCTTTATCAGTTAAACAATCGTTTTTATTTTCATCTAAGACAATAACTGATGCGTATATGCTTTTTAAATCAACATCGCAATTAGTACATTCATGCCCGCCAGTGACTACATAAAAATAATTTTCTTTTTCTGGAAATAATTTTACCTTTTTCCAAATAAGAAAAGGTGTTCTTTCTCCTTTTATATATAGGTTTTTATCCCAATTTCCAAATTTTTCATACATAGATTTTCGAGTATAAAAAGAAGAATATGTGGCGTAAAATTTCAGCTCATTTGCAAAAATAGAATCTTTATTTTTTACTGTTTTAGATTTAGTAATTTCAAAAGATTTAAATCCGTTTTTATGTATATAATGGTGATTTCCTTTTTTTGAGTAATTGTCAACTATTTCGGGCTTTGGTATATAGATAGAATCAGGATTAGTAAATTCACTTCTATATATATTTGGTTTATAATCTGTAATTTTTAGAGCTGGAGCACAAGTCATAAAAATTAGCATAGAAAATAATGGATATAATTTTCTCATTAGTTTAACTTATATGCAATTTGCTGTGTATCTAAACTTGCTAGCAGCTCGTTGGTTATGTGAACCTTTGTATTTCTACTTGGCAAGCTAATTTCTAGTTTTTCTTTTTCGTCCCAAATAGTGAAATTTAAATTTTGTTTACCAGGTGTCTTCTTTAAAATGGATTCTAAGTTTAAAATAGAATCTTCTTTAATTTCACTTAAAGGAAGTTGAATGGTTACTTTTTTACAGAGTTCATCCATAATATCATGTAGCAATTTCATTTCTAAGAACTTTAACCTAGGTTCACCAACAACTCCTGTTTCTTTATTAGTCCAACCAGGTTGCACGGTAGTACGTATAAATAAAAATTGATTAGGTACTAGGAAGTGCTGCATTCTTAGGTAATCTTCTCCAAAAATCCTAAATTCATTACTATCACCATAATCTTCAACCGTAAACATTGCCCAACCTTTTCCTGCTTTAGAAACTCTGTGTTGTACATCGGTAACAATTCCTGCAAAAGCTAAATTCATATTTACAAATTTTGCTAAATCGGCTTTAAAGTATTTTAAAGAAGCGTTGCAGAATTTTATTTCATTTTTAAAATCATCTAAAGGATGTGCCGAAATATAAATACCAATTACTTCTTTTTCTTGTTGCAATAATTCCATGGTTCCCCAAGTTTCACATTCTGGAATGTCTGGTTCTGGAAACTGCACAGTAGAAGCTTCTCCGAACATAGAAACCTGAGCAGAGTTTTCGTTTTCTTGATATTTATGTCCAAATTTCATGGCACGTTCTAAAAACGTCATTCCTTTTTCATCGGTAGCAAAATATTGCGCTCTGTGAGTATCTGTAAAAGAATCGAAAGCACCAGCTTTTATCAAACTATCAAAAGATTTTTTATTGGCAGCTCTTAAATCTACCCGTTTAGATAAATCAAAAATTGAATTATAATTTCCATTCTCTTCTCTCTCTTTAATAATAGCTCTCACTGCTCCGGCTCCAACACCTTTTACTGCTGCCATTCCAAAACGAACAGCACCTTCATTATTTACAGAGAATTTTAAAAATGATTCATTTAAATCTGGTCCAAAAACCTGTAACTCCATTCGCTTACATTCTTCCATAAAGAAAGAAACAGCTTTAATATCTTTCATATTATTAGAAAGTACAGAAGCCATATATTCTGCAGGGTAATGTGCTTTTAAATACGCTGTTTGATAAGCGATCCATGCATAACACGTAGAGTGAGATTTGTTAAAGGCGTAACTAGCAAAGGCTTCCCAATCCTTCCAGATTTTCTCTAATTTTTCTGGATCATGTCCTTTTGCAGCAGCTTGCTCTACAAACTTTGGTTTCATTTTATCTAGAACCGCAATTTGTTTTTTACCCATTGCCTTACGTAAAACATCGGCTTCACCTTTGGTAAAATCTGCTAGTTTTTGTGATAAAAGCATTACTTGCTCTTGGTATACTGTAATTCCGTAGGTTTCTGCCAAATACTCTTCCATGGCAGGTAAATCGTACTCAATATCTTCAGTTCCGTGTTTTCTATTGATAAAAGACGGAATGTATTCCATCGGACCAGGACGATATAATGCATTCATGGCAATTAAATCGGCAAAAACAGTCGGTTTTAAAGAACGCATGTGTTTCTGCATTCCTGGAGATTCATACTGGAAAATACCTACCGTTTCTCCTCGCTGGAACAATTCATATGTTTTTACATCATCTAAAGGAAACGTCTCTGGATCTAAAGTAATATCATGTCTTGCTTTTACAATTTTAACAGTGTCTTTAATTAAAGTCAGTGTTTTTAATCCCAAGAAATCCATTTTTAACAAACCTGCGTCTTCCACTACAGAGTTATCAAACTGGGTAACATACATATCGGAATCCTTTGCCAAAGCAACCGGAACATAATTGGTAATATCCCCAGGCGTAATAATTACACCACAGGCATGAATACCGGTATTTCTAACAGAGCCCTCTAAAATGGTGGCTTTGTTTATCGTTTCGGAAACCAAGTCGTTTCCGTAAGACATTTGTTTTAATTCTTCTATAAGAACTTTTTCTTCTGCACGTAAACCATCAACTTTACCTTTACTTTTAGCATCATCGCCAAAAATATTTTTTAGTTTAATTCCCGGAATTAATTTTGCAATTCTATCGGCTTCAAACAGCGGTAAATCTAAAACTCTGGCAGTATCTCTAATAGAAGATTTTGCCGCCATGGTTCCGTACGTAATAATCTGAGCAACTTGGTTTGCACCATATTTATCAATTACATAGTCCATTACACGTCCACGCCCTTCATCATCAAAATCAATATCAATATCGGGCATCGATACACGTTCTGGATTTAAGAAACGCTCAAAAAGTAAATCGTATTTAATAGGATCTATATTTGTAATCCAAAGACAATAGGCAACTACGGAACCCGCAGCAGAACCACGCCCAGGTCCCACGGCAACATCCATTCTTCTTGCTGCTCTAATAAAGTCTTCTACAATTAAGAAATACCCAGGATATCCCGTTTTTTCAATAACCTCTAATTCAAAATCTAAACGTTCTTTAATAGATTCTGTAATTTCTCCATATCGTTTTTTTGCACCTTCAAAAGTTAAGTGTTTTAAGAAATTGTTCTCTCCACGTTTTCCATTATCTTTTTCATCTTCCGGATCCTTAAATTCTTCTCCAATATTAAAAGCAGGTAATAAAACGTCTCTTGCAAGTGTAAATATTTCTACTTTATCTACAATTTCTTGAATGTTGCTTATGGCTTCCGGAATATCTGCAAACAACTTTTTCATTTCGTCCGTAGACTTAAAATAATACTCGTCGTTAGGTAAACCGTATCTATAACCACGCCCTTTACCAATAGGTGTCGATTGCTTTTCGCCATCTTTTACACATAATAAAATATCATGTGCGTTGGCGTCTTTCTTTTCTAAGTAAAATGTATTATTGGTGGCAATAATTTTTACATCATGCTTTTTAGAGAACTTTAATAAAGTTTCATTTACAATTTTTTCATCCTGTTGGTCATGACGCATCAACTCAATATACAAGTCGTCGTTAAATTGTTCTTTCCACCAGATTAACGCTTCCTCAGCTTGTTTTTCTCCTAGATTTAAAATTTTACTAGGAACCTCACCATATAAATTTCCTGTTAAAACAATAATATCTTCCTTGTATCTTTCTACAAGTTCTTTATCAATTCTTGGTACATAATAAAAACCATCTACAAAGGCTGCAGAAGACATTTTTGCTAAATTGTGATATCCGTTTTTATTTTTTGCTAATAAAACAACCTGATACCCGTTGTCTTTTTGCGATTTATTTTTATGATCTTCACAGATATTAAACTCACAACCAATAATTGGTTTCATGGGAGTTTCTGCCGTTTTATTATGGTTTAAAACAGCATTCACAAAGTGAAAAGCACCCATCATGTTTGCAGTATCTGTCATAGCAACTGCCGGCATATTGTCTTTTGCTGCAGCTTTTACAATATTACCCAATTGCATGGTAGATTGTAAAACAGAATATTGTGTGTGATTGTGTAAATGCGAAAATTGTACGTTTTCTAACTCTGCTAAACCATCTGAAGTAGACTTAGTTGTTGCAGTACCTTTTAATTTTTCTAAACGTTGGCGAATTATATCGCTTTCCTTTTTTAGGTTGATGTGTTTTAAACCAATTACCTGAATCGGTTTTGGGTTCGCCTCAGAGAAATTTTTAAAATAATCATCATCTACATCTAATTGCTCTTTGGTATATTCTCTTAAACGAATTAACTCTAAAAAACAACGAGTTGTAGCCTCAACATCGGCAGTTGCGTTGTGCGCTTCACCAAAACCAACACCAAATAAATGATTGTGTAATTCTGTTAAGGTTGGTAGTTTAAATTTACCACCACGACCCCCAGGAATCTGACAGATAGTAGCCGTTTTCTCTGTACAGGTATCTAAAATTGGTAATGAATTTAAATTGTTTTCTACACCCAATCTATGGAATTCACATCCCATAATATTTAAATCGAAATTTAAATTCTGACCAACAATAAACTTCGTTTTAGCTAATGCTTCATTAAATAAAACCAAACCTTCACTTAAAGGAATACCTTGTTCCGCTGCTAATTCTGTAGAAATACCATGAATTCTTTCTGCATCGTACGGAATATTAAAGTTGTCTGGTTGTATTAGAAAATCGTTATGTTCTAACACATTTCCCATCTCATCGTGGAGTTGCCATGCAATTTGAATACACCTAGGCCAGTTGTCCGTATCTGTAATAGGAGCATTCCAACTTTTAGGTAAACCAGTAGTTTCAGTATCAAAAATTAAGTACATAAATCTGTGTAAATGTTGAAGCGTTTAACTATTTAAAAGAACATGTAAAAATAGAAAATTGTTCTTACAAATGACGGATGAGTTCGTTTTGTTTATCAACAAATTTTCTCTTAGGCTAGTGCTCGTTTGTAACTGGTTTCGTATCAGAAATTAGTACTTAATTACACTAGTTATAACCGAGGGAAAGAATATGTCTGTTTTTTTGGGCGTGCCCATTTTTTAATACACCAAGTTAGTAGGATAAATTTTTGTCTTAAAAATGGTCAGGCTATCCGTTGCAAGTCCGCGTTCGTACCTCACTGTGGGATTGGAGTTAATCTTGAGCGAAGTCGAAAGGCTGCTATCCTTCACGCTGAGGTTGTTTGTAATTAATATGGTTATATAAAAAAGTCTTTGATTTCACTCATTACAAACGAGCGTTAGTGTGTGTGTTTATTTCGATATTCTTACTTTATAAAAGCATCAAGTTTGTCACATTAGTTTTCTATTGTAAAAAAGTAGACCCTTCAGGTTTTTAAAACCTGAAGGGTCTTTTCGCTTACTTTTATAAAATTAAGAAGGCAGATGAAATTATTTACTAATGCTTGTAAGTAACAAGTCTGAGCATAAAAAAGCCAATCCATTTAAGGATTGGCTTTTTAAACTGTTTCATAAAAATATGAATAATAGATTTATAACCTATTTATATTTTATGATTAGGCTAACTCTTCTTTCACCATCAGTAAATTAATAGCAGCTTGAATTTTTTGTTGCTGCTCTTCTAGCATTTTTTTTGTGGAAGGAGCAAAAACATCATCTAGTAATATTTCTTTATACTCTTCTAAATTTGCTTTTTCACCTCTAATAGATTCTTCTAAAATTGCCTCTTCATCATTTGAGCTAAATAGCGATTTTAGAGTCATCCAATTTCGGTGCATTGTTCCTTTAAAAGAACCATCATCTTCTGGTATTTGTCCGTGTACAAGAATTTCTGTTCTAAGTTCTTTTGCAAACTGACTTCTTTCTGAGGCTCTATTTTTAAAGAAAATCTTTAATTTGGGACTTTCTACATTTTCTGCAGCGTTTAGATATCCTTTTTCGGCATCATAATTTTTCTCTAATAATTCGTTTAATTTGTTCGAAATTTTTTCTGTGTACTTCATGTTGTCATTTTCATTTTAAAATTCCAATAGCTTGTTTTAAGATGTGTATTGTTTAGCATCTGATACAAAACTATAAAATATTAGAGAGAGTCATGAGTCCATAAGATTTTGATTTTAACTCATTTGATTTTGTGTAGTGATATTTTGTTTTTTCTACGACTGGGGAAATCATAAATATTTTGTTCGTTGTGTTGTTATCATTGTTGTGTTATCACTGTTATGCGACTTCTCTCTGCGCTCGAAGTGACAAGTTTGTGGAGCATGAGTGTCTGCGTTAGGGATAGAGCGGTCTATTTGAGCTCTCCCACATTTTTTGTGGGAAGCGAGTAGCGAAAGCCCGACCCTTGTGGTAACGCCCTAAAAAATATTGATATTTAGCGTTTTAGTTTAAAAAAGGTTTTGTACTTTTGCGCCCACTTACTACGAGATAGTGAGATTTTTAATAATCAAGGTCGAGAACCTTAACAAATTAACAAATTATGTCTGTAAAGATTAGATTACAAAGACACGGTAAAAAAGGGAAACCATTCTATTGGATCGTTGCCGCTGATGCTCGTGCAAAAAGAGATGGTAAATACTTAGAAAAAATTGGTACTTACAATCCTAACGTTAACCCTGCAATTATTGATTTAGATGTAGATTTAGCTGTAACTTGGTTACAAAATGGTGCACAACCAACTGATACTGCAAAAAACATTTTATCTTATAAAGGTGCAATGTTAAAGAATCATTTAGCTGGTGGTGTAAGAAAAGGTGCTTTAACTCAAGAGCAAGCAGATGCAAAATTTGCAGCGTGGGTAGAGGCAAAAGCTACTAAGATTTCTGATAAAGAAGCTGGTTTATCTAAAGCACAATCTGAGGCGAAAGCAGCAGCATTGGCAGCAGAAAAAGCAGTAAATGAAGCAAGAATTGAAGCAGCTAAACCAGTTGTTGAAGAAGTAGCAGAAGAGGTTGTTGCTGAAGCTGAAGAGGCTCCAGAAACTATTGATGATGCAGCAGCAAAAGCAGCAGAATAAATTATAAATTATTACGAAGATGCGTAAAGAAGATTGTTTTTATTTAGGCAAAATCGTTACAAAATATAGTTTTAAAGGTGAAGTTGTTATCAAATTAGATACCGACGAGCCTGAGTTGTATACAGAAATGGAATCAGTTTATGTCGAATTCGGCACAAACTTGGTTCCATTTTTTATTGATAAAAGTTCACTACATAAAGGGAATCAGTTACGTGTTCAGTTTGAGGATGTTTATTCTGATGAGGAAGCAGATTCTATCTTAAAATGTGGTGTTTATTTACCAAATACAATGTTGCCAGAATTAACGGGCGATAAATTTTACTATCATGAAGTAATCGGTTTTACAGTTGTTGATGCTAATTTTGGAGAAGTTGGACAAATTGTTCATATAAACGATAAAGCAGCGCAACCACTTTTTGAAATTGACAGAGAAGGAACAGAAATTTTTATTCCGATGGTAGATGATTTTATCAAAAAAGTAGATAGAGAGAACAAAACAATACAGGTAGATACTCCAGAAGGATTAATTGAGTTGTATTTGTCTTAAAATAAAGAGAGGTGTCTGAGTGGTCGAAAGAGCTACCTTGGAAAGGTAGTGTACTGGTAACGGTACCGAGGGTTCGAATCCCTTCCTCTCTACTGAAAAATTAAAAAACCCTATAAGCAAATTGTTTATAGGGTTTTTTCGGTTTTAATATTTTATATACCTATTATTTGTCTAAATTTTAGGTGTGTGAAATTTGTGCTAAGATTAAAGAAATATAGTAGTTAATAAACTTCATTAAATTAATCTACAGATATTAAATATCTGCACCTTATTTTTTAAAAAGTGTGTTCATTTTTTTATTCTTATTGTAATGTAAGAATGAAAATGTATACAGCCATTTTTTTACTCTTTACTTTTTTTTGATAATAAATATATAAAATATAAAGATATCGTAATTTGTTACCTATGATTTTAAGTAATTAAAAAAATAAGTGCAAATTAAAAAGATATTACTAATATTTGTTAAAGAATATAATACACTTCTTAATACATAGTTTTAAAAGATTTTTTTGAAGTTTTTTTATTAAAAAGCATTCAAGTCTATCTAAATACTTTTAAGGTTTGTCGTGTTGTTGTGAAAATTACTATTTAAAAAGTAGGGAATCTCTTGTAAACATTGTATAAACGAGTAGTTTATTGTGCTTTTTGTATCTAAAAAAAAATACATATAAATCTATATTTTTGAGTAAAATGTCCATACCAAAAATAAACTACTGAACTAATTTTAACGAAATATTAATAATTATTATAACGATTAACTAAAAATTATTTTAACTAAACTATTTAAAATGGAAAAACTTAAACTCTTATTAATTGCCTTTATTATAGGTTTTTCATCTTTAACATTTGCACAAGATTCTGTATCTGGTGTTGTAACAGATGAACAAAACCAACCAATTCCGGGAGTTAGTGTCTTTATTAAAGGGACCACTATTGGAACAACTACAGATTTTGATGGTGAATATCAAATCAAAGCGAGTAAAAGTAATGTTATTGTCTTTTCTTATTTAGGCTTTAAAACGTTAGAAATTACTTATAACGGACAATCACCTTTAACAGTTCAATTAAAGGAAGATACTGCAACATTAGAAGAAATTGTAGTAGTAGGTTATGGTTCTGTTAAAAGGTCTGACTTAACAGGTGCTGTTTCATCTATAGGAGCATCTGAATTAACAGAACAGAAGAAAACAGATATTGGGCAAGCTGTTAAAGGACAAGTTGCTGGGGTAGATGTTAGATCGCTTAGCAATAAACCAGGTGCACCTCTTAGTATTAGAATTAGAGGTAATACTGCTATTAGAAATGATGCATATGTTGGTCGTGACGGAGCAAGTGATGATCCTACTTTGGATAGAACAAAACCATTATATGTGGTAGATGGTATTTTCTTTGAAGATATAAATATTTTAAATCCAGCAGATATTCAACAAATGGATATTTTGAAGGATGCATCTGCAACGGCTATATATGGTTCTCGTGGAGCAAACGGTGTAGTTATTATAACAACCAAAAATGGTGTAGAAGGAAAAACAGTTTTTACATATGAGGCAACAATGGGGTTTAGAACTGTAGCAAATGAGCCAGATTTTTTTACAGGTGATGAATATGTAGCTTTTGTAGATGATGTTATAAGAAGTAGAGAGTTTGGAAAATTATTTAATTCAGGAACGCCTACTGTAGCAGATTATAATAATATAGATGTGTCTTCTTTTATAAACACAGAAATAAGAACAACAAATGAAGAAGCTAGTAATGTAGCTAACAGACGTTATACAAACTGGATAAAAGATTATCAAAAAACAGGCTTGCAAACGAGTCATAATTTTGGGATGTCTGGTGGAACAAATGGTTTGGTATATAGTGCTAGTTTAGGGTATTTAAGTGATGAAGGTGTTATAGGTATAGAAGCTTATGAACGTTATAATTTAAGCCTTTCACTTTCTAAAAGAGTGTCTGATAAGTTAACTGTAGGCTTAAAATCTTATTTGGCTTTTTCTGAAAGAGAAGAAGGAAGTAGAGAATTATATAGAAGTACACAACGTTTAGCACCAACAGTAAACTCTCGTGATACAGATGGTAATCTTATTTTATTTCCAGATGATCAAGATACCCGTTTTACAAATCCTTATTACGATGCAAATGGAGAATGGACTGTAAATACAAAATCTTTAGATGTTATAGCAAATGTGTTTGTAAACTATAAGCCTACAGATTGGGTTAGTTTTAAAACGCAATTTGCACCAAATATTAAAACGACCAGATTTGGAGAGTTTAGAGGTTTGTACACTAAAGCTGCTCGTAATGATCCTAGTAGAATACAATCACACTATGATACTTATTTTAATACATCTTATAGTTGGGATAATATTGTTGATTTTAATTTTGATGTTGCAAAAGGTCACAATCTTAAAGCAACACTTATTTCTTCATTGTATTATAACCAAAGAGAGAATGGGAAAATAGAAACTAGAAATTTTGATACCAATGAATATTTGTTTTATAATACAGAATCTGGTACAGATATAAGAGATTATGATACTGAATATGTTAAAGAATCATTAGCGTCTTTTGCAGGAAGAATAAATTACAGCATTAATGATAAGTATCTTTTTACTTTTTCTGGAAGGTATGATGGTTCTTCTAAATTAGCAACAGATAATAAATGGGCATTCTTTCCATCAGCAGCTTTTGCTTGGAAAATATCAGATGAAGATTTTATACACAATACAGATTGGTTAAGTAACTTAAAATTACGTTTAAGTTATGGTGAAGCAGGTAATGATACTTCTGTTAGTGCATATGATTCTCTTGCTTTTTTAAGTAATAATGATTATTTATTTGGAGAATCTGCAGCAAACGGTGTTAGTGTATCTGGTTTACCTAATAGTAATTTAACTTGGGAACGTACAAAAGAATTTAATATTGGTTTAGATTTTGGTATTATACAAAATAGAGTAGCATTGTCTTTAGAACTTTATAATAAAAAAACAGTGGGTAGTATTTTTGGAAGAACATTATCTCCTATTTCTGGTTTTAGTGCTGCAATTGGTAATTTTGGTTCTGTAAGAAATAGTGGTATAGAAATTACTTTAAATACAAGAAATATTCAAACAGATAACTTTAGCTGGAGAACTAGTTTTAATTTTGCTAAAAACAAGAATGAGATTCTTGAATTAGATGGAGATTTAGATTTATTGCCTTACGAAGATCATGGTGTTTTACAGGTAGGACAACCAGCTGATGCTATTTGGAGTTACCAAAGAGATGGTATTTGGCAATTAGATGAAATTGCAGAAGCAGATGTTTATGGTCAAGATCCAGGACAACGTAAATATGTAGATCAAAATAATGATGGTGTATTAAATGATGAAGATAAAGTTGTCTTAGGTCAATTATCTCCAGATTGGACGGCGGGTCTTACAAATACATTTACGTATAAAAATTTAGATCTTTCAATTCAAGCCTATACAAGACAAGGTAGTTATGGTCATTCAGAATTTAATTCACTATCTGTGCCATGGAATGGTGATGATGCTACTTTTAATAAAGTTGATTTAGATTATTGGACACCTAATAACCCAGATTCAGAAAATCCAGCTTTAGAATATGGTGCAAATGGAGATTACTATACAGATTTCGATTTTGTTCGTATTGGTAATATTGGTTTAGGATATCAATTTTCTGATAAGATGTTAGATAAATTACAAATGTCGAGTTTACGTTTATCAGTAAATATTCAAAACCCATTTACATTTACAGATTATGAAGGTTCAGATCCAGAAACAGGACTTCAAAACAATTATAATGGAGGATATTTGACTAAAACAGTATTATTCGGTCTTAAATTATCTTATTAATTTTAAACTATATAAAAGATGAAAATTTTAAAAAACATAAAATATTCAATAGGTATACTAAGTTGTATAATGCTATTAAATGCTTGTGAAAGCTATATTGAAGAGAAGATATACTCAGATATAACAAGCGAAAACTTTATTACCGAAGATACTGCAGATCAATTAGTGGTAGGTGTTTATACTCAAGTGCGTTCGGTTTATAAAAATTACGGTTATAAATTTCAAGGTACTGATATCTTTACTAATCAAAATGATGTAACTGCTACGAGTTCTGCTAATGACTATGTTGGTTTTACGGCTCCAAACACTAACAGCGTTTGGTCTAATAATTACGATGTTATTGCAAAGTCTAATACAGCAATTAATCGTTATGAAAACCAAATAGATTGGAGTACTCCAAGATTAGCAGATAAAGCTTATGGTATTGCGCAAGCGAAAGGATTAAGAGCATTAGCTTTTTTTAATTTAGTACAACAATTTGGAGGTGTAGTATTAGATTTAGAAGAGCCACAAACTATTCGTTCAGATTATACGCGTTCTACAGAAGAAGAAACGTATACACTTATAATAGAAGAATTAGAAGCGGCAATTCCAGATTTAGAAGTTGCTCCAGAAGCAGGACGTTTTTCTAAAAGAGCTGCGCAACACTTATTAGCAGAGGTATATTTAACTAGAGCGTATAAATCTTATGGTTTAAGTACAGATTTTGCAACTGCAGCAGCTTTAGCAGAATCAGCAATAGGTTCTTATGATATTAGAAGTCAGTCTTTTGCTCAGGTTTTTGATTTTAATAATCAAGTAAATGATGAGGTTTTATTTGCAGCACAATGGGGATCAGAAGGTATTACAGCAGATAAAAATAATAATAAGCATGCGCTTTTTATGTATCAAGTTTTTAACTTACCAGGTATATCTAGAGTTAATTCTTATGGGTTAAAAAGTGGAAGTGATATGCCAACACCATTTTTCTATTCTTTATTTGCAGATAATGATTCTAGAGAAGATGTTACTATACATCGTGCTCTTATTGCAAATGAAGATGAAACAGGAGGTATAGCGCCTATATCTGTTGGTGATACTATTGTTTATTTTCCAAAAGTAGCATTAAGTGCGGCAGAATTAGCAGATCATTTAGATCGTCATTGGGTATATCAACCAGATCAATATGGCTTTGGTAGACCAACAGATGTTCCTGGGACCACTTTCTTATATTCTGAAAATACAGAATTTACAAACTTTCCAATTTTTAAGAAATTTGATGATCAAGATTTTAGTGAGGATGGAGAGGGATCTCGTGATACTTTTATCTTTAGAGTAGCAGGAACACATTTAATAGCTGCAGAAGCATATTTAGGAGCTAATAATTTAGCATCAGCATTAAATCATATTAACATAGTTAGAGAGCGTGCTACAGGAGTTGCTAACGAATATACCTCTATAACTATAGATGATATTTTAAATGAACGAGCATTAGAACTTGCGGCTGAAGATGATAGATGGGCTGTTTTAAAAAGAACAGGTAAATTAGAAGAAAGAATTAAACTTTATAATCCGGCAGTAATAGATCATGGCGCTTTTGATGCTAGTATTCATTTATTACGTCCAATTCCAGATCAAGAATTAACACTTTCTCCTGATACTATGGTGCAAAATCCTGGATACTAATAACAGTATAAAAATAAGTTTGTTTTGAGCTGGTTTTGAAATATGGACAGGTATAAAAGTTACCTGTCTATACTTCAATAAGTAGTTAAAATAAAAAATACTATAAACTTATTTCTTAAGAAGAAGTAAATCTTTAATCAATTTTAATTGATGTTTATACAGGTAGAAGTTAATAGCTTCTACCTGTTTTTTTTTGTGCAATACTTTTTTATCAATATCACTTTAATAACGGTTCTAAAACTGTAGATTTTCTTCTGTTTTTATATCAATGAATGATATATCCATATATTTCTATTATAAATCCATATTAAAAAAAAGTTTAGAAAGTAACTTTGAAATTGAATTATAATTGAATAAAATGAAAATATTTAAATTTTTTGTACCTGTTTTTTGTTTGGTTTTTTTAACATCTGTAGTGGTTTTAAAAAAGAAGAAAGATATCTATAAAAAAGGATGGATTGATTTTAATAAAAATGGAGTTAAGGATATTTTTGAAGATCCTACCCAAAGAATAGATGCAAGAGTAGCTAGTCTTTTATCTCAAATGACTGTTAATGAAAAAACAGCTCAAATGGTTACTTTGTATGGATATTCTAGAATTTTACAAGATGAATTACCTACTGAAGAATGGAAAAATAGTGCTTGGAAAGATGGAGTAGCTAACATTGATGAGCATTTAAATACGATTCAAAATCGTCCTTCAACATATAACGATTATTCATTTCCGTATAGCAGTCATGCAGAAGCTATAAATACCATTCAAAAATGGTTTATAGAAGAAACAAGACTTGGTATACCTGTAGATTTTACGAATGAAGGAACACATGGTTTAACACATGATAGAGCAACTCCGTTACCTGCTCCTATAGGAATTGGTAGTACTTGGAATACGGAATTAGTAAATAGAGCAGGGAAAATTATTGGAAGAGAAGCCAAAGCACTTGGTTATACCAATGTATATGCGCCTATTTTAGATGTTGCAAGAGATCCTAGATGGGGAAGAATTGTAGAGAGTTTTAGTGAAGATCCATTTCTAATTTCTGAATTAGGAATACAAATGACAAAAGGAATTCAATCTGAAGGAGTAGCTTCTACATTAAAGCATTTTGCCGTATATAGTGTACCTAAAGGCGGGCGAGAAGGAAAAGCGAGAACAGATCCACATGTTGCTCCAAGAGAGTTACATCAAATGTATTTATATCCTTTTAAAAAGGTTATTGAAGAGGCAAAGCCTATGGGGATAATGAGTAGTTATAATGATTATGACGGAGTTCCGGTTACTGGTAGTCATTATTTTTTAACAGAATTATTAAGAAATCAATATGGGTTTGATGGCTATATTGTGTCAGATAGTGATGCCGTTAAGTTTTTATCCTCTAAACATCATGTAGCAAAAGATTATAAAGAATCTGTTAGGCAAGTTGTAGAAGCAGGTTTAAATGTCAGAACCAATTTTAAATCACCAGAATCTTATTTAGAACCATTACGCGAACTAATTAAAGAAGGTGCAATATCAATGAAGACTATAGATACTCGTGTAGCCGATGTTTTGTCTGTAAAATTTAGATTAGGCTTATTTGATCAACCTTTTGTAGAAAATCCTAAAGAATCTAACAAGTTAGTTCATACAGAAGATGATGAGGAGTTTGCAAAGAAAATTAGTAGAGAATCATTGGTTTTGTTAAAGAATGAAGATAATTTATTGCCATTAAACATTAAGAACTACAAAAATATTTTGGTTACAGGTCCGTTAGCGGATGAAGTAAGTTTTACGTATAGTAGATATGGACCTGCAAACAATCCTGCAACTTCTGTTTATAAAGGAATAAAAGAATATGCAGGCAATAACCTAAATGTAAATTATGTAAAAGGATGTAATGTAGTAGACCCTAATTGGCCAGGGAGTGAAATTATACCAACAGAACTTTCTGCAGAAGAACAACAAGGTATAGATGACGCAGTTGCAAAAGCAAACGAGTCTGATATTATAATAGCCGTACTTGGTGAAGATGAAAAAAGAGTAGGAGAATCTAGATCTAGAACAAGTTTAGGTTTACCAGGTAGACAATTTCAACTAATACAGGCTTTATATAAAACAGGAAAACCGGTTGTTTTAGTTTTGGTTAATGGACGTCCGTTAACTATTAATTGGGAAGATAAATTTATACCAGCTATTTTAGAAGCTTGGTTTCCTGGACCATCTGCAGGAGAAGTAATTGCCGAAACTTTATTTGGAGATTATAACCCAGGAGGAAAGTTACCAGTTACGTTTCCTAAAGCTGTAGGTCAAATTCCATTAAATTTTCCATTTAAACCAGGTTCTCAAGCAAGTCAACCAGGAGAAGGACCAAATGGTTATGGAAATACAAGAGTTTTAGGGCCTATTTATCCCTTCGGATTTGGATTAAGTTACACTACGTTTGATTATAGCGATTTAAAAGTAAGTCCAACAAAAGGGAAGGTTAAATCTGATATTCATGTTTCATTTAAAATTAAAAATACAGGAAAGAGAGAAGGAGATGAGGTTGTTCAACTGTATTTAAAAGATGAAGTGAGTAGCGTAACTACGTATGAATCTCAATTAAGAGGTTTTAAACGAGTTCATTTACTTTCAGGGGAAACAAAGACAGTAAACTTTGTATTGCATTCAGATGATTTAGAACTGTTAGATAAAGATATGAATTGGGTTGTAGAGCCAGGAAGTTTTAAAATAATGATTGGAAGTTCTTCTGAAAACATTCATTTAACAAAAGGGTTTGAAATACTACCAATTGATTAATTTTAACTGCATAAGTTCATTCTAAGTTAGAATATGTAAATCATTATAAAAACAGTTATTGTACTCATAAATATGATAAATAGAAGCTTTATTAATAAAATTTCGGTGTTGTTTGTTTTAATGTTGATGTCAAAATCAATGTTTTCTCAAGAGCAAAATAAAGATCAATTTGATTATCAAAAAGTATTAGATTATTGTATTGATAAGAGTTTACATACTGTTTCTTCTTTTAATGATAACGATAAATTTCCAAGATATATAGAAACGGATGCTACACATTGGGAGTCTGATAAAGTAGAGAATTGGATTAGTGGTTTTTGGCCAGGTATTTTATGGTATTCGTTTGAGGCCTCTAACAATCTAGCATTAAAACAAAGTGCAGCGTTATATACCCAAAAGCAACAGGTTGTAATGGATAAGCCTATTCGTAGTCATGATTTAGGATTTATGCTTTATTGTAGTTATGGTAATGGGTATAGGCTCACAAAAAACTCTGCCTATAAAACCTTGCTTTTAAGTGCAGCAGATTCCTTGGCAACACTTTATAATCCTACAGTTGGCACTATACTTTCATGGCCATCTAAAAGAAAAAATAACAATTGGCCTCATCATACTATTATAGATAATATGATGAATT
Organism: Polaribacter sejongensis; assembly: GCF_038024065.1. Taxonomy (NCBI): domain Bacteria; kingdom Pseudomonadati; phylum Bacteroidota; class Flavobacteriia; order Flavobacteriales; family Flavobacteriaceae; genus Polaribacter; species Polaribacter sejongensis. Next base: position 3,588,261 of record NZ_CP150667.1, read on the forward strand.
TAGAACTTTTGTTTTGGGCTGCTAAAAATGGAGGTGCTAAAAACTTGTATAATATTGCTGTTAAGCACGCAGAAACAACAATGAAACATCATATTCGTACGGATAATACAACCTATCATGTGGTTTTTTATAACGATAAAAATGGTGATTTTATCAAAGGAAAAACACACCAAGGATATACTGATGATTCATTATGGGCTAGAGGACAAGCATGGGGAATTTATGGTTTTACGATGTGTTATCGGGAAACAGGAAAAGTAGAATTTATGGAAACAGCTATAAAGTTGGCTGATGCTTATATTAAAAACTTACCCAATGATTTAATTCCGTATTGGGATTTTAATGACCCAAGTATTCCTAATACTCCTCGTGATGCTTCTGCAGCTGCTGTTGTAGCGTCTGCTTTATTAGAATTATCCAGTTTAAATACAGATGCTTTAATATCAGAAAAATACAAGGGTATTGCTATTAAAATGTTGCAATCATTGTCTTCGGATATGTATTTAAGTAAAGATAAAAATAATGCTTTTTTATTGCATTCTACTGGGAATAAACCCAAAAATAGAGAAGTAGATGTGTCTATAATTTATGCTGATTATTATTATATAGAAGCTTTATTGTTATTAAAAAAGATAAGTTTAAAAGGATAATTAGTAAAAAGTTTCCTAATCTTAAAGTGAAATTACAAAGGAAAGCAATTTGTTAACTTACTTTTTCTACTATTTGTAATTCATATATTTTAATAAGCGTTGTCTTTTCTTGCTATTTCACTGGTTTGAACTATATATCCATATATAAAAGAAATAAATCCATATTGTCTAAATGACTAAATGGTAGTTTTGAGTATCAAACTGAAAAATATAAGAAATGGTTTTACTTAACAAGAAAATAATAAAGTTGTTGGCTCCTATTTTTTGTTTACTTTTTTTAACATCGGCAGATGGCTTAAAAAATAAACAAGATATCTACAAAAAAGGATGGATTGACTTTAATAAAAATGGAGTTAAGGATGTTTTTGAAGATCCTAAACAAACAATAGACACAAGAGTAGCAGATCTTTTGTCGCAAATGACAATGGAAGAAAAAACATGTCAGATGACAACGCTATATGGTTTTTCTAGAGTTTTAGAAGATGAATTGCCTACAGCTGAATGGAAAAATCGTGTTTGGAAAGATGGAATAGCAAATATTGACGAACATCTTAATACGATTGCGAACCGTCCATATACTAATACAGAACATGCCTTTCCATATAGCAACCATGCAGAAGCTATTAATACCATTCAAAAATGGTTTATAGAAGAGACTAGACTAGGAATTCCTGTAGATTTTACAAACGAAGGAGTACATGGTTTATGTCATAAAAAAGCAACACCACTTCCTGCGCCAATAGGTATTGGTTCTACTTGGAATAAGGAGTTGGTTTACAAAGCTGGTCAAACTGTTGGTCGTGAAGCAAAAGCATTAGGTTATACTAATATTTATGCACCAATATTAGATATTGCTCGTGATCCTCGTTGGGGAAGAGTAATTGAATGTTATGGAGAAGATCCTTTTCATATTGGAGAATTAGGTGTAGAAATGTCTAAAGGAATTCAATCACAAGGAGTTGCTTCTACAATTAAACATTTTGCTGTTTATAGTATTCCTAAAGGAGCTAGAGATGGTGAAGCAAGAACAGATCCACATGTTGCTCCTAGAGAAATGCATCAAATGCATTTATACCCTTTTAAAAAGGTAATTAAAGAAGCAAAACCGATGGGTGTTATGAGTAGTTATAATGATTATGATGGTGTGCCAATTACAGGTAGTCATTATTTTTTAACAGAACTATTAAGAGAAGAATATGGTTTTAAAGGGTATGTAGTTTCAGATAGTGATGCTGTAGAGTATTTAAACGAAAAACATAATGTTGCTGAAGATTACAAAGAAGGTATTCGTCAAGTTGTGGAAGCTGGGTTAAATGTACGTACTCGTTTTAGAACTCCAGAATCTTATATTGAGCCATTACGTGAATTAATTACGGAAGGCAAAATTTCTATGGAGGTTATTGATGAAAGAGTAGCGGAAGTATTAACCGTAAAATTTAGATTAGGATTGTTTGATCAACCGTATGTAAAGGATACAGAGTTAGCTAATAAAATTGTTCATACAGATAAGGATGAAGAGTTTTCTAGACAAATTACTAGAGAATCTTTAGTGTTACTAAAGAATGAAAATAATTTATTGCCTTTAGATCTTTCTAAACTTAAAAATGTATTAGTTACAGGTCCTATGGCAGATGAAATAAACTATACATTTAGTAGATACGGTCCTTCTAGTAATAATTCTGTTTCTGTTTATAAAGGGATTAAGAAATACGGTAAAGGAAAAATAAATGTTAATTACGTAAAAGGTTGTGAAGTTATTGATGCAAGTTGGCCAGAAAGCGAATTAATGGATGTGCCGCTTTTATTGGAAGAAAAAGTAGGTATTGCAGCAGCAGTAGAACAAGCTAAAAAATCTGATGTTATTATTGCTGTAATGGGAGAAGATGAGGCAGCAGTAGGAGAGAGTAAAACACGTACCAATTTAAATTTACCAGGTCGTCAATTAGATTTACTAAAAGCATTGTATGCTACTGGAAAACCTGTTGTTTTGGTAATGATAAACGGAAGACCATTAACCATTAATTGGGAAGATAAATATTTACCAGCAATTTTAGAAACTTGGTTTCCTGCAGCGTCATCTGGAGATGTTATTGCAGAAACTTTATTTGGAGATTATAACCCAGGAGGAAAATTATCTGTTACGTTTCCTAAATCTACAGGTCAAATACCATTAAATTTTCCTTTTAAAAGAGGATCACAAGCAGGTCAGCGTGAAATTCCTGGAAACGGATACGGGTTAACAAGAGTAATTGGACCAATTTATCCGTTTGGGTATGGTTTAAGTTATACTTCTTTTGAATATAGTGATTTGGTAGTAAAACAAGATACAAAGCTTAATCAATCTGATGTTCATGTTTCATTTAAAGTGAGCAATACAGGTAAAAGAGAAGGAGATGAAATTGTACAACTTTATATAGAAGATTTGGTAAGTAGTGTTACCACTTATGAATCTCAATTAAGAGGTTTTGAAAGAGTAAAGTTATTACCAGGAGAAACTAAAACGGTTAATTTTACACTTCATCCTTCAGATTTAGAATTACTAGATAAAGATATGAATTGGTCTGTAGAGCCAGGTAAATTCAATGTAAAAATAGGAAGTTCATCTACAGAAATAGAATTAAATGGAAGTTTCGAAGTGCTTTCATATTAATTAGAATTTATAGAAAAAAGGCATTGATTAAATACCGATTTTTAATTGAAATGTAAATTGTAAGATGTTTTTCTTATGTGATTACATCGATTAGAAATCGGTGTTTTATTGTAACAATAAATTGATAAACGTATGAATTATAAAATAATATTAATAGGTGCTTTCATATTTAATTTTGGGTATTTAGTTAGCCAGAATAAAAGTCATCCGCGTATTTATACTGGCAATACAAGTAATGTAGCGTTTTTAAAATCCACCGAAGGTGTAGTTTGGAAAGCGCAATTAATTCAAAAAAAGAAAGAAAATCTAGAGGTATATCTAGAGAAATGTAAAGTTGACCCAGAATGGTTGGTTTCTCGTTTACAAATGAATTGGAAAACGAAGCACACTAAAGTTTTTTTACACGGAGGTAATTTTTCTCATTCTACAGGATCTGCACCGGTTCCAACAGTTCGTTTTTCTGGAACTAGAGATTGGGCAACAGATTATTTAACGCCAAAGTTAGAAGAAGTTATACCTTATTTAGATGATGAAAGAGGGATGTTTCTTAAAAATAAAAACACGGGTAAAAAGGAGTGGGTGCATCCGTCTAAAGTAGGGTTTGCTATCGAAAGAATTAATCAAAAAATAATGTTATTGGTAGAAGATGCTGCTTTTTTGTATTGGCTTACTGGTGAAGAAAAATATGCCAAATTTGCAGAACCAATCTTTTTAAAATACACTGAAGGAATGTATTATAGAGAGCCGCCTTTAGATCTAGATAATACGGTGCAACAAGGTGTTTCTGGTTTGTCTACTTTTGAGGTAATTCATGATAAAATAATTGCGAATCTTACTATTAGTTATGATTTTTTACATTCTTATTTACAAGAAAATAATAGAGATTTAAGTAAAACTACAGCTGTTTTTCAGAAATGGGGAGATCAGATGATAAAAAACGGAATTCCAGACAATAATTGGAATCTTTTTCAGGCAAGGTATTTAACATATATTGCTTTAGCTTTAGAAAGTGATAAGGAATATGATAATGGAAAAGGGCAAGAATATTATTTAAAGTATACTTTTAATCAATCTACAAAAAGACAATGGTCTATAAAAGAAGCTGTTTCTGGTTATGATCAAAAAACAGGAATATGGGCAGAATCTCCATCTTATTCACTACACGTAACTACCACGTTACTTCGCTTACTTACTCTTCTAGATAATGTTACTCAACAAGATGAGCTTTCTAATTTTCCTGTTGTAGAAAAAGCTGCATTAGCTGCGTTTCAATATCTTTTTCCTAGTGGTTATACAGTTGCTTTTGGTGATGCGCGTCATGATATTATTCCTCCAGAAAACTTTGAATTATTAATTACTAATTATCGAAAGTATCATAAAGAAGAAAAAGAATTGGTAATATCTGGTTTGCTTAAACAGTTAATAAAAAAAGAAGAGTACAAAAGAGATAGTAAAGACCTTTTTCAGCTGTTTTTTTATGTAAATAAGCTTAAAAAAACAAATGATTTAGAGATTAAAGAACTCTCTGAGAGTTTAATAACACCAACTTTCTATGCGCCCAATGTAAGCATGTTTGTGCAACGAATGGGAGAAGGTGAGCAAGCAATGATGGTTTCTACTGTGGGAGCTTTTGGAAATCATGCGCACGTAAACGGAATTTCAATGGAACTATACGCTAATAATTATGTATTGGGTCCAGATATGTCTAAAGGGCCAAGTTATTGGCATCCAGATCATCGAGAATATTACTCTCAATTTCCTGCTCATAATACTGTTGTAGTCGATGGAATTTCTTCTTACGGTAGAATGAGAGGTTATCATCCATATACGTTAAATAACCATTATCCAAAGTCAGCAGAATCTAAAATAGCATTTGATAAAGTGAGTTATGCTAATGTTTCTTTGGTAGAACCAAAAACAATGTCAGATCAACAAAGACTTACAGCTATGATAAAGTCTGAGTCTGGTAAAGGGTATATTATTGATGTTTTTAGATCTAGAAAGAAAAATTTATCAACACAAAAACACGAATATTTCTATCATAATTTAGGTCAAAATCTTGATGTTTTTGATAACAAGAATCAACCTTTAAAATTAGTAACAACCAAAGAACTTGGAAGCGAACATGGAGACATGAAGGCTTATGATTATTTGATTGATAAAAAGAGTGCTGCTACTTCTAAAAACATCAATGCTTTGTTCACTTTAAAAAGTAAAGGCAAACCAGATAATTTAATGAAGATGTGGATAAAAGGAGAAGAAAAGCAGATTGTTTTTACTGTTGATGCTCCTAAATCTAATGCAATAACAAAAGGAACAGCTCCAGTTGAAGTGTTGAAGCAGAAAATGAAAACGCTTATTTTAAGAAGGGAAACCGAAGCGTGGAGAAATCCTTTTGCAGTAATTTTTAACCCTTATATGGATGGAGGTGAAAACCCTATTTCTAGCGTAGAATATCCTAGTTTAACTGAAACTCCAGATGCTCAAAAAATAGTAGTTACTCATAAAGATTTAAAAACAAAGGATGTTATTATAGCAAATGCATCACAAAATGATATTGCGTTAGATGATGATTTGTATCAAAACGGACTTTTGTCAGTTATTAGACATTCTGATACAGAAAAGGCTCCTACATTTTTATTCGTTTCTGATGTTTATAAATTTGATTATAAAAATTGGGGTATTTTATCTTATGCAAAAGCAGTTTCGTTAAGTATAGAAAAAACAGTGGAAGGTTATGTTATACAAAACGATAATCCTGTTGTAATTAAAATACCATATATAGACGGTCATCACCCTTATAAATTAAAAATTTATGACGACGGAAAACTAATAGAACAACGAGATGTTTTTGTAAACCGAAATAACCCAAATCAAGTTGATTTTAGATTGAATAAAGCTTACAAAAAAGTAGTTGTTGTATTAAAAAATTAGTGCTTAGTAATATAGGTTTGAGTTAACGGAATAAGGCAGAGTAAAAATTGTAAAACATTTTTATGTTTTTATTAAAACCCTTCATATCTAAAACGGTTACTATTTGCAAATTAGATATATAATTTATTTGTTTTTTTAAAATTATTAATACGTATGTTACTTATAATGAGGCGGTAATGTTTAGTCCATACTTGTGATTAAAAAATCCATAGCTAAATTAAAGTCTAGTTCTATTTTTGAAATATAAAGAAGCGTTTCTTCTGTAAAATTTATCAGCAATAAAAAATTAGAAACATTTTTTTTGATTACCTAAATTGTTAAGAAATATGATTATTAAATTGAAATGGAAAAAGGTTAAGCTGCTATTTATAATAGTTCTCTTTTCAATTAACACCCAGTTGTCTGCTCAAAAAAAGGTGTACTTGGTGCAAGGTGTAAAAGCCAATAAAGTTGAAAAAAGTACTGTGCTTGATTTTAAAAAAGATTTATTAAAAGTAATTAATAAAGAAGTTTTAATAATTACAGATACGGTTAAAACGCCAAAAGACGGAGTTGTTTTTTTGTTAGGTACCATAGAATCTAATAAAAAAATAGCGAAACTTTCTAAAACGAAAGAGATTAATTTATCGTCAAAATTCCCTGGATCTCGTGGAGGATTATGGGCCAAATTAAATTCTAAAAAACAAAGTAAAGTAATTGTAATTGCTGGTTCTGATGTAGAAGGATTACAGTATTCTATTTATGATTATTCTCATCAGATTTTAGGTGTTGATCCTTTTGAATATTGGACAGGAAAGATTCCTGAAAAGAATAAAAAATTAGACTTATTTAACTTCAAAAATAAAATAATCAGTCCCCCTTTAGTACCAATAATGTGTTATTTTGAAAATGATGTAGACGAGTTAGCAAACTATAGAGGCAAGTTGTTAGAATACGACTGGGAATCTTATACAGAGATGATTAACTCTTTAGTGCGAATTCGTTATAACAGCATTCAGTTTTTTGATATGTTAGGTCGACCTGAATTTTTTGTACGTCCGGAGTATAAAAAAATAAGTCCAAATTATCAGATTGATGTAGCGTATCTCGACAAAATGATAGACTATGCACATCTTAAAGGAATGAAGGTGCAAATAGATTTGTCTTTAGGATATCAAATGAAATCATTGTCTATAGATGAATCTTATTGTTGGTCTACTTATAAAGATAAGTGGATAGAAGCATGGAAATATTATTTTGAAAAAACGCCAGTAGGAAAAGCGGATATTTTTTCATTACGACCTAGGCACCAAGTTTGGGATTGGGAATATAATAGTAATTGTGGAGAAGATAAAACAACAGTTTTTAACGAAGTATATAAAGAATTAGACAAGCTAATAGACCATTATAAACCAGAAGCTACAAAGATTGCCTTTTGTTATCATGATGGAATGGAAATGTTTAATGGCGATTTTAATCCCCCAAAAGATTGGATTGTTGTTTGGTGTGATGATGGTTTTGGAGATTTCGATTATCTACCAAAGAGTACAAAAGGATACGATTTTGGAACTTATATGCATGCAGGTTTCTGGAAAAATCATACCGTTCATAATCCTTATCCTAAGAAAGTGGATACAGTGATGAAGAAAATGTTTAAGGATTATGGAGCCGATAAGTATTGCCAAGTAAACGGACAAAATTTTAGACCTTTTTTATTAAACTTAGAAGCTTATAGTGAGGTAAGTAATAATCCAAAAGAGTTTGATGGAGAGATGTTTTATAAGTCATGGACCGAGAGATATTTTAGTAAAGATGCTGCTAAACATGCTGTAGCATCAATGAAAGTATTGCATAAAACACAAGTAGGTCGTAATGGTTACGTACAGCATTTATGGGGAATAAAAAAAACGACTTCTTATCTTTCTAATTCTCCTTTAGAGCGTCCCGGTAAAACTCCTATACCTTATAATTATGATAGAGTTTATGAAGATATAGATAATTTAAAACGAGAATTAAATATGTTTCAAGAAGCTGTTAAAGCAGCAAAACTTGGCGCAAAGGTTAATAAAAAAAACAAAGATTTTTATAATTCTTATATTCTTTTACCTGTAACATTATACTCAGATTTAATAACGTTTGAACGTACATTGCACCAGATAGCTTTATTAAAGAAAGAGTTTGAAGAAACGTGTAAAAAAGAATCAATAGTAAAAGCATTATTACTTTTAGATAAGGCAGAAACTCAATTAGAGTTGGTGTACAAGAATAGTTTAGAAGGTGATAAAAATGAGAAGTGGGCCAACTGGTATAACCCAGAAATTAGAAGACCAAATAACGGTTTTCCTAAGATGGAAGATATTTCAAAAATAAGAAAAGTACTAAAAGAGATAGAATAATATTAATAGATTATAACCAGTTTTTAGGCTAGTTATATTAAACAGAAAAGAATGAATAAGACGAAAATAAAATACTTAAAAAAAATTAAAGGCATATTTTTGGGTTTAGGAATTTTTGGATTATTACTGCTAAATAGTTGTGGCTCATCAGAAATAAAAGAAACTACAGCGGTTGTAGAGCTTGTTGATCTGGTTTATCCTTTGTTAGATACAGAGAATTCTCGATGGTTTTTCTTCTCATCTGCAAGTCGTCCTTTTGGTATGGTTAATTTAAGTCCGGATACTCAAGTAGGCGGAGCATGGGGAAGCGGTTATCGTTATAAAACGGATACTATAAAAGGGTTTAGTCATATTCATGCTTGGCAACTTTCTGGATTATCTGTAATGCCTGTTGCTATTAATAATGATAATAGAAAAACAATTTATACAGATTTCTACTCTAAATTTAATCACGAAACGGAAGAAGTATCTCCAGGATATCATCAAGTTTTTTTAGATAGATCTCAAACTAAAGTAGAATTAACAAGTACAAAACGAGTTGGTTTTCATCGTTATAATTTTTTAGAAGAAAAACAGAAAGCTATTTTATTTAGCTTGAATGGAAAGTTAGGTCCTTGTATTATTACCGATGGAAAACTGATTAAAACAGGAGATTATGAGTTGTCTGGAGAATTGGTAAATGCACCAACAATTAGAAGACCAAAACCAACTAAAGTGTTTTTTAGTGTTCAATTAAATACTAAAGTTAAAGCTGTAACTAAAGATACTGAAACTGGAAATTATCTTATAGATCTTTCTGATGACAAAGCAGAAGTACTTATGAAAGTTGCTATTTCGTACACGTCTGTTAAAAACGCATCAGAAAACATGAAAGCAGAGTTAGACCATTGGGATTTTGATACTGTAATAAAAGAATCAAGAACCGAATGGAATGAGATGTTAGGTAGAATTAAAGTAGAAGGAAATTCTGAAACAGCACAAAGAAGATTCTATACAGATTTATGGCATGGTTTACAAGGTAGAAGAACTATTAACGATGCTAATGGTGCGTACCCAGATAATACTGGAGATGCTTTTAGAATTGGTCAATTACCTGTAGATGCTAACGGAAAACCTTTGTTTAACCATTATAATACGGATGCTTTTTGGGGTGCACAATGGACTATAAACACCCTTTGGGGTCTAGTATATCCAGAGATAATGGATGAGTTTGTGAATTCTTTAATGCAATATTATAAAGATGGAGGTATTGTTCCTCGTGGACCTTCTGGTGGTAATTATACGTATGTAATGACCGGATCTTCCGCTACGCCATTTATGGTTAGTGCCATACAGAAAGGTATTGTTACTGATAATTTAGAAGGTATTTACCAAGCATTAAAAAAGACACACATGCCTGGTGGAATAATGGAAAAAGCAGGTTATGAACACAAAACATCATTAGGAGGTGGTTTAAAATATTACTTAGAAATAGGATATGTTCCTTACCCAATTCCAGAAGGTAAATTTGGTCATCATCAAGATGGAGCTAGTTTAACAATGGAGTATGCGTATCAAGATTTTACGTTGGCGCAATTGGCTAAGAAACTTGGTCATAAAGAAGATTATGAATACTTTTTAAAAAGATCTACTAATTATAAAAACACTTTTGATACTGCATCTGGTTGGATGCGTCCACGTGAGGTTAACGGAAAATGGCATGGAGATTTAGATCCTTATATGTATGAAACTGGGTTTAATGAATCTAATGGAGCGCAATCAACTTGGTTTGTACCTCATGATCTTGCTGGTTTAGCAGATTTAATGGGTGGAAAAGAAAAAGCAATAGCACAATTAAATACTCAGTTCAAAACTGCAGAAAAAATTGGTTTTACTTCTGGTAGCTCTCATGATAGAGAATTACATCCAGAATATAGAAGAATTCCTATCAATTACGGAAATCAACCTTCTATGCAAACAGCACAAATATTTAATCAATTAGGTCGTCCAGATTTAGCTCAATTTTGGACACGCAAAGTAGTAAAAAGTGTGTTTTCTGGGTTGGGTCCAAATACTGGGTTTAATGGTGATGAAGATCAAGGTTTAATGGGGAGTTTATCTGTATTATTAAAGGTTGGTTTATTTCAAATGAATGGAGGAACTGAGAAAAATCCAGAGTACCAAATTGGAAGCCCAATTTTTGATAAAGTAACAGTCCAATTAAATCCTGATTATTATAAAGGGAAAGAATTTGTTATTGAAACAAAAAATAATTCAGAAGAAAATTTTTATATTAAAGACGTAAAACTAAATAATCAATCGATAGATAATTTAAATATTAGTCATGAAGATATTATAAATGGAGGTTCTTTGGTTTTAGAAATGACAAATACATTAAGCGAATAGATATCATTAATTATATAAAGTACTTAAAATGAAGAAAAAAATAAATTTAATACTTGTACTGTTCATAACTTGTTTTTCTGTTTTTGGACAGCTTAAGAATAAACCCCAACTAGATGAAGATTTTATGGATATGGGTTTTGGAATTTTTGTGCATTGGAGTATGGATTCTCAATTAGGAAGTGTGATAAGTCACTCTTTAGTTGGAGCCTCAGACAATTATGTAAATAAATATTTTAATGAACTTCCAAAAACATTTTATCCAGATAAATTTGATGCGGAAGAATGGGCTCGTTTATTTAAAATATCCGGAGCAGAATATGTAGTTTTTACTGCAAAGCATCATAATGGTTTTTGTATGTGGGATACCAAAACAACCGATTTTAATATTATGAATACTCCTTACGGAAAAGATATTGTTGCAGAACTTGTTACAGCTTTACGTAAATACGATTTAAAAGTAGGTATTTATTTTTCTCCAGAAGATTTTAGTTTTATCCATAAACAAGGACACTTAATTTCTCGAAAAGGACCAATGACACAAATTGGAGCCAATAAAGAGCTTTTTGAATATGATAAAGCTCAGGTTAGAGAGTTAATTAATAATTATGGACCAATAGATGTTATGTTTTTTGATGCATTTCAATCTAAACCTATGGCGCAGTATGTTCATAAAATAGCTCCGGAAATTGTTGTTACTAGAGGTGAAATGAAAACACCAGAACAATCTATTCCTGGTGGAGCAATGCCAGGGCCTTGGGAAACCTGTATGACTATGGGAACACAATGGCAGTATAAACCTACCAATGATGTTTATAAAGATGGTTCTGAATTAATAGAGAAATTGATAGAAATTCGTGCAAAAGGCGGAAATTTCTTGATGAATATTGGTCCTAAACCAAATGGTGAAATCCCAAAAGAGCAAGAAGAGCGTTTACGTGAAATTGCATTGTGGATGTATGTTAACGAAGAAGGTGTTAAAAATGTGAGAACAGTTCCAACAATAATTAAAGATGGAGATATGTGGTTCACAAAAGGTAAAGATGATAAAACAGCTTATGTTTTTATTACGGGACAAAAAAATTGGTTTAAAGGTGGTAGAAGAAATTTTCTTCTGAAAAATATGAGAGCTACATCAAAAACTACGGCTTCTGTATTAGGTCAGAATGATTTAGTGGTAGAATACTGGCCAGAAAACTTACCAACTACAAGGTATATTCAACATAAAGAATTATTAGAGATTTCTGTAAGTAGAGCCCAACGCCTCTATAATAATAAAATTTGGCACAATCCAATTGTTGTTAAATTAACAGATGTTGAATTTATTAAATAAACTTTATTCTATTAAAAGAATAAATAGATACGATTATAGTAGGTTACTATCTTTAAACTAGATTTTATGAGAAAAATATTAAATATTTTGGTAATTATGTTGTTGCCGTTTTATGTGTTTAGTCAAGCTAAATATCCTTTTAATAACCCAGATTTACCAATAGATACTAGAGTAGAAGACTTATTAGGTAGGTTAACAATTACAGAAAAGGTATCTTTACTTGTTAGTACTGCAGAAGAAATAAAACGTTTAGAGGTAGATAAATATTACCATGGTAATGAAGGATTACATGGGGTTGTTAAAGGAGGTCGTTTTACGGTGTTTCCTCAAGCTGTTGCACTTGCTTCAACCTGGAATCCTAATCTTATTCATAATGTAGCAACTGCTATTTCTGATGAAGCGAGAGCAAAATGGAATTTCTATAATCAAGGAAAAGATCAACTAAACCCATATAGTGATTTATTAACCATGTGGTCGCCTACAATTAATATGGCAAGAGATCCACGTTGGGGACGTACTCCAGAAACTTATGGAGAAGATCCATTTTTAACAAGTAAAATAGGGCTTTCATTTGTTACAGGTTTACAAGGTGATGACGATAAATATTTAAAAGTAGTTTCTACACCCAAGCATTTTGTAGCCAATAATCAAGAAGAAAATAGATTTGCTTATAATGCAGAAATATCAGAAAGAGCCTTAAGAGAATATTATTTACCCGCTTTTAAAACGGCTATTGTAGAAGGAAAAGCACAATCTATAATGAGTGCTTACAATGCAATAAACGGAATTCCAGCTACAGCAAATTCTTGGTTGTTAAATGATGTTTTAAGAAAAGAATGGGGCTTTAAAGGATATGTTGTTAGTGATTGCGGAGCGCCTACTTATTTAAAAAAATCACATCATTTTGTTAGTAATGATACTTTAGCGGCTAAAGCAGCTATTGAGGCTGGTTTAGATTTAGAGTGTGGCGATAATATTTATAAAAAATATCTAATTCTTGCATTAGAACAAGGATTAATTACGGAAGAATTAATTAATCAATCTGTTAGAAGAGTCTTAGAATCTCGATTTAAATTGGGTATTTTTGATCCGGCAGAAGGAAACCCTTACACAAAAATATCACCAGATGTAATTGGTTCACAAAAACATCAAGATCTTGCGTTAGAGACTTCTCGTCAATCTATAGTATTACTTAAAAACCAAAAGAATATATTACCTTTAAATGCGAATAAAATCAAAAAAATAGCTGTTGTTGGTTTCAATGCAAACCAAGTAGTTTTTGGAGACTATAGTGGATTGCCTGTTATTTCTCCAATATCACCAGTTAAAGGTATTCAAAATAAAGTAGGAAAAGATATTGAAGTTCAATTTGTAAAATGGAAAACTGCAGCTAGAAACTTAAACCTTTTAGAATCAGAATATTTACGTAATGATAAGAATGATGATAAAGGGTTGTTTGCAGAATATTATGACGATAAATTTTTAGAAGGAACTCCAAGAACAAGAACCGATAAAGTAGTTAATTTCGACCCTGTTAATCAACCACCAGATTCATATAGTAATTACCGTCACAAATCTATGAGATGGACAGGTTATATTACGCCTAATATTACTGGATCTTATAAAATAGGAGTTAATTCTGATGATGGAGTTCGTTTATGGTTAAATGATAAATTAGTTGTTGATGAATGGCACAATAGAGGTAAAACGACCGACCAAGTAGATATTAAAATGGAAGCTGGTAAAAAATACAGCATTAAGTTAGAATATTTTGATAATGGAGGAGATGCTATTTGCCAATTATTATGGAAAGTTCCAGGTGGTTCTGGTGATATATATGAAGAGGATTGGAAAGCTGCCAGAACTAGCGATTATGTTATTGCTGTAATGGGAATTAATAAAACTATAGAAAAAGAAGGAAAAGATAGAACTGAGTTAGGGTTACCTGAAGATCAAGTAAACTACTTAAAGAAAATGTACAGCATAAACAAAAATGTAGTTGTTGTACTTGTAGCAGGAAGCTCATTATCTGTTAATTGGATGGATAAAAATGTGCCTGCAATTGTAGAAGCTTGGTATCCTGGAGAAAGTGGTGGTACAGCTATTGCTGATGTGTTATTTGGAGATTATAATCCTGGAGGACGTTTGCCTTTTACCTTCTATAAATCTGAGAAAGATTTACCATCAATGGATGATTACGAAGTAACAAATGGTAGAACTTATATGTATTTTGAAGGTGAAGCCCTTTATCCTTTTGGATATGGTTTAAGTTATACTTCTTTTGAATACAATAATATGTCAATTGATAAAAAAGACGATACTATTACTGTTTCTATGACTGTAAAAAATACAGGTAAATATAAAGGAGATGAGGTTGTTCAGTTGTATGTAAACGATGTGAAATCATCTGTAAAAAGACCTATTAAACAGTTAATTGGTTTTGATAGAGTTTCGCTTAAAGTTGGTGAAGCAAAAACAATATCATTCGAAGTTTCAAAAGACAAATTAATGTTTTGGGACGAAGAAAGTGATCAGTGGGTTTTTGAAGCAGGTAAATTTGAATTTATGCTAGGAGCATCTTCAAGTGACATCCGTTTAAATAAAACGTTTAAGATAAAATAGGTTCTACCCTTTATGAGTCTAATTGTATAAAAAATAAATTAATGAAATTAAGATCTAAAAGAAAGTATTATTTTTTACAAGCCATCTTTTTATTATCATTCACTTTTGTTCAATCTCAAATTACAAGTGCGCCAACAGAAAATGATTTTGAAACAGAACTCGTTAAGCCTGTAAAAGTAATAAAGGTAGCAGAAGGTCATTATTTTATCGATTTTGGTAAAGCTTATTTTGGTACAGTTGTTATGCATTCTAAAAAACAACAAAACGATAGTTTGATTGTTCATTTAGGCGAAAAATTAAATGATAATAAACTAATTGATAAAACACCAGGGGGAACAATACGTTATCAAAAAGCAAAGTTAAATCAATTAGATGCTAATCAAAATATAGTTATCAGCCTAAAGGCTGATAAAAGAAACACAAAAGTAGGTGCCATTCAATTGCCTAGTTCTTTTGGGGTAATTATGCCTTTTAGATATTGTGAAATAGAGAATCTTAAAATTCCAATTGAGGAATTAGATATTTATCAAAAAGGATATTATTATAAATTTGATGATGAAGCAGCTATTTTTAAATCATCAGATACTATATTAAATGCAGTTTGGGATTTAGGTAAACATACTATAAAGGCAACAAGTTTTACAGGTTATTATGTAGATGGAGATAGGGAACGTATTCCGTATGAAGCTGATGCATACATCAATCAGTTAAGTCATTATGCTTTAGATAGTGAATATTCGTTAGCACGTAGAACAAATGAATACTTTATAAATCATCCTACTTGGCCAACAGAATGGCTTCTTCATACGGTATTATTGTTTTATCAAGATTACATGTATACAGGAGAAGTGGAAATGCTAGAGAAGTATTACGATGTTCTAAAGACAAGAACTTTAATGGACTTAGAACGTAAAGATGGTTTAATTAGCTCTAAATCTGATAAATTAACAGGCGATTTTAAGTTAGAACTAGGTTTTACAAAACCAGATACTAGAGTTAGAGATATTGTAGATTGGCCAGCAGGACAAAAAGATACAGGATGGAAATTAGCCAATAAAAATGGAGAACGAGATGGATACGAAATGGTGGCTATTAATACCGTAGTTAATTCATTTTACTATTACAATTTACACTTAATGTCTAAAATTGCTGATGCTCTTGATAAAACAGAAGATGTTGCCTTTTTTAGACAGAAAGCAGCACAAGTTAAAGAAGTTATAAATAATAAATTATTTGATGAATCTAGAGGGATATATATTGATGGGGAAGGATCCTCTCATGCTTCTCTGCATGCTAATATGTTTCCTTTAGCATTTGATCTTGTACCAGATAAATACAAAAAAACGGTAACAGAATTTATTAAAACAAGAGGAATGGCTTGCAGTGTTTATGGGGCACAATATTTATTAGAAGGTTTATACAAAGCCAATGAAGCAGAGTATGCATTAGAACTGATAACAGAAACAGAAAGTGATCGTTCTTGGTGGAATATGATTAAAATTGGTTCTACAATGGCGTTAGAAGCTTGGGATATGAAATACAAACCAAATTCTGACTGGAACCATGCTTGGGGTACTGCACCTACAAATATAATTTCTCGTTACATGTGGGGAATTACACCAAAAACACCAGGTTTTAATACTGTTCAAATTAAACCTCAATTACATACTTTAAGTTCTTCAGAAATAAAAGTACCAACAATTAAAGGAAGTATAGAAGCTAAGTTTAATTTAACAAAGAAAGGTTATGAACGTTACCAAATAGCACTTCCTAAAAACATGAATGGCGAGTTTGTTATTCTTAACAATGTAAGTAAAGTTATTTATAATGGTAACCCTATTAATAAAACTGAAATAATTACACTTAAAACGGGTGTAAATACAATCATTCTTGTAAAATAAGAACCTTAAATAAAAGAGTAAATAAGGTTCATCTAATTTCATGAAAATGGAGTTAGGTTAACCTGTTTATTGCACTTACATCAAATTATAGTCTAAAAAGTAGTTATTTGTCCATATATATGAAGGATTCATTCATATAGAAGTGATCTTTTTTCTTGAGATTTGTGATAGGACCTATAATTTATTTAAATGATCTTATTAAAAAATAACTACTCATTTTTAGCGGCTTATTTAATTTTCTCAATATTTACTTCTTGTGTAGAAAATAAAGCAGCGCTTAAGTTAAATGACATACAAGTTATCGGTAGCCATAATTCTTATAAAATCACTATCGAAAAACCACTTTGGAATTACTTATTCTCGCAAGATTCAACAAAGGCAAAATCATTACAATACGGACATGTTTCTATTTTAGAACAATTAAATTTAGGTTTAAGAAATGTTGAGTTAGATGTTTTTTTTGATCCTAAAGGAGGCCATTTCTCTAATCCAAAGGGTCTAGAGTTACTTAGAAATAACGGAGAAACTCCGTTAGCATATGATCTAGAAAATAAATTAGCAGAACCAGGTTTAAAGATGTTTCATGTTCAGGATATCGATTTTAGAAGTCATCACCTTTTATTTAAAGATTGTTTAAAGATGATGAAAAAATGGTCTGATAAAAATCCAAATCACACTCCAATTTTTGTGTTGATGAATACCAAAGATCAAAAAGTAAAAGGAACACGCAACCCTCTTTCTTTTAGTAAAGAAGCTTTTAATGATTTAGATAAAGAAATTTTGTCTGTTTTTTCTAAGGATGATTTAATTACACCCGATTTGGTTAGAGGTAATTCTGAAAGTTTAGAAGAAGCAATTTTAACAAATGGCTGGCCAGATATGGAAGCTGTAAATGGACGCTTTCTTTTTGTGTTAGATGAAAAAACTGAGAAAATTAGTCGGTATTTAGACGGACACGCAGGCTTAAAAGATAGAGTCCTTTTTGTAAATAGTCCAGAAGGAAATCCGGAAGCAGGTTTTAGAATTATCAATAACCCAATTAGAGATTTCGATTATATAAAAGAATTGGTTAAAAAAGGATATTTGGTTAGAACCAGAGCAGATGCAGCAACTAAAGAATCTCGCACAAACGATTATACAAGGTTTGAAAAAGCAAAAGCTTCTGGAGC
The DNA here is from genome assembly GCF_038024065.1 of Polaribacter sejongensis. Taxonomy (NCBI): domain Bacteria; kingdom Pseudomonadati; phylum Bacteroidota; class Flavobacteriia; order Flavobacteriales; family Flavobacteriaceae; genus Polaribacter; species Polaribacter sejongensis. The sequence continues at coordinate 3,606,277 of NZ_CP150667.1, forward strand.
ACAAGTAATATCAACAGATTATTACATTCCAACAAATTTATTTCCATCAACTTTTAAAGTTAGTTTTAAAAATAATACTTACCAACAAATTAAGCAGTAATAGAATATGAAGAATATAAAAAAGATATTAATAGCTTTTATGATGTTTATAGGAATTACCGTTTCTGCACAAAAAACAAGCAAGTTTTCAGTGGTTACAAAAGGAGTAGCTACATCAATTATTTTTGATAAGGATGATGCAAAAGTGGTTGAAATAGCATCAGAAATACTTTCTGAAGATATTTTAAAAGTATCAAATTCTAAAGTATTATTAAATTCAGGCTCTTCAAAAAATGTAATTATTGCAGGAACTATTGGAGAAAGTAAATGGATTGATGATTTAATTTCGAATAATAAAATAGACGTTTCTAAAGTAAAAGATAAGTGGGAAACCTATTCTATTCAAGTAGTAAATAACCCAACAAAAGAAATTGATAAAGCATTGGTTGTTGTAGGTTCAGACAGAAGAGCAACTGCTTTTGGTTTGTTAGAAATTTCAAGAATGATTGGTGTTTCTCCGTGGGAATGGTGGGCAGATGTTACACCAGCTAAACAAAAAGAGCTTGTTTTAAAAGTTGAAGCTAAAATTTATGGATCGCCTTCTGTTAAATATAGAGGTATCTTTTTAAATGATGAAGATTGGGGTTTACAACGTTGGGCAGCCTTAAATTTTGAACCAGAAACTGGAGATATCGGACCTAAAACTTATGCAAAAGTTTTTGAGTTGGTGTTGCGTTTACGTGCTAATACGCTTTGGCCTGCAATGCATTCTTGTACAGCACCATTTTATTCGTATCCTAAAAATAAGCAAGTAGCAGACGATTATGCAATTGTTGTTGGTACTTCTCATTGCGAGCCAATGTTGTGTAATATTAATTCTGAATGGGAAAGTAAAAAAATGGGAGAATGGCGTTATGATAATAACGAAACTAGCATTAAAGAACTTTTTAAGGATAGAACAAAAGAAACGAATGGGTTTGAAAGTATGTATACAATGGGAATGCGTGGAGAGCACGATTCGCCTATGATTGTTGGTGAAGATGACTCAGATTCTCAAATGAAATTATTAGAAAAAGTAGTATCTGATCAACGAAATATTCTAGATTTAAACTCAGGAAAAAATAAAGAAGATGTGCCACAAATCTTTATTCCGTATAAAGAAGTGTTAACCTATTATCAAGGAGGTATGGAGTTGCCAGAAGATATTAGTTTGGTTTGGACAGATGATAATTATGGTTATATACGTCAGTTAAGTACTCCCGAAGAACAATTAAGAAGTGGTGGAGCAGGTATTTATTATCACACATCTTATTGGGGAAGACCTCATGATTATTTGTGGTTAAACTCTACAAACCCTGTTTTAATGTGGGAAGAAATGTCTAAAGCTTATGAGTTTAAGTCTCGTAATTTATGGATTTTAAATTGTGGAGATATAAAACCACACGAATACAATATTGAGCTGTTTTTAGATATGGCTTGGAATATGGATAATTTTAAAGAAAGTACTCAAGTAAAAGAACATCATACAAATTGGGCTTCTAGAGAGTTTGGAAATGAAAATGCGGAAGAAATAACAGCTTTAATGTACAATTATTATCAGTTAGCGTTTCAACGTAGACCAGAATTTATGGCTTGGAGTGAAGTAGAGCCTGTAACTAAATCTGGAAAAACAGAATTAACACAAATTCATTATGCTGATGAGGTGTCTAAAAGAATTGAATCTTACAGTAAATTAATAGATAAAGTAGAAGATTTATATACAGATGTTGCTGTAAATAGAAAAGATGCTTTTTATCAATTAATATATTATCCTGTAATTGGTGCGTCTAGTTTAAATAATAAATGGTTGTACAAATACAAAAATGAATTTGTTGCTAAACAAGGTAGAAAAAGTGCTATTTCTTTTGGACAAAAATCTTTAGATGCTTTTAGTAGAATTGAAAAAGAAACTAATTATTATAATACAAAACTTAATAAAGGAAAATGGAATCATATAATGAATATGGCTCCACGATTTTTACCTGTTTTTTCTAAACCTGTGGTGGCAAGTGCTAGCCAAAACAATAATTTAGCTTTAGGTTTGGCTTTAGAAGGTTATGAAATGGAAATGAATGAAGAAATTATAAATTCATATGCCGACGTTTTACCTGTGTTTAATGCGTATACAAAAAGCACTTATTTTATTGATGTATTTTTAAAAGGAGAAGGAACTTTAAATTGGGAAGCAAAACCAAAAGCAGATTGGATAAAAATTTCTAAAACAAAAGGAACCTTAAATAATGGAAAACTAGAAGAACGACTTTTTGTTACCATAGATTGGGCAAAAGTACCTGTTGGAGATAATAAAAAAGAAGCACCATTAGGGCACGATTTTCAGTTAATACCACCAAGTTTTAAAGTTAATTCGGCAATAGAATTTATCAGTAATAATAAAGTACAAGCTATTGGGGTTTCTGTATTTAATCCGAAATTAAAAGAATTAGAAAACTTTAAAGGATTTGTAGAAGACAAAGGATTTGTTTCTATAAATGCAGAACACTTTTTAAGAAAAAAAGCAGGAAAAAATGCTAATTGGAAAGTTTTAGAAGGTGTAGGATATAGCGGAAATGTAAGTGTTGCATTACCAAGAACAGTAGCATCTGAAGTTTCAATTTCTGCTATTAAAAAAAATAGTCCGGTATTAGAGTATGATTTTTATACCTTTAACTTTGGTAAAGCCAATGTTGTTGTTCAAGCAGTTCCAACACATGCTTTTTATGAAGAGAAAGGCGTTAGATGTGCTGTTTCTATAGATGATGCAGAACCTGTTATAGTAGATTTTCAGACTTTTGGTAGAGATGATGAATGGAAACAAAATGTATTAAAAAATGCAACACAAAAACAAGCAAAACAAATAATTAATAAAGCAGGAAAACATACGTTAAAAATCTGGATGGTAGATCCGGGTGTAATGATTGATCAGGTATTGATTGATTTAGGAGGAAAAAAAGAATCGTATGCTTTTCCGAAGGAAACAAAAATGTAATATAAATGTTTAAAAAAGTATTTCTTTTACTTCTGATTATAAACTTAATAGGTTGTAAACAAAAAGAAAGTGTAGGTTCTAAAAAAGTACAGATTGCTTTTATGGCAGATGTACATTTACAAGATATTTACGGAGAACTTTCGGATTCTGAATACAAAGGAGTTTTTAATCCTAAAACAAATACGTATGCATTGGCAAGAACAATGCAATCTCAATTAGAATCTACTAGATTATTTAATGAAAACTATTTTGCATTTATTGCAGCGTTAGATAATGTGGTAGAACGCGGAATAAAATACGTGGTTTTACCAGGAGATTTTAGTGATGATGGTCAGCCTTTAAACATTAGAGGTTTAAAAAGAATTTTAAAGGAATACGAACAGAAATATAACATTCAGTTTATTGCAGCCACAGGAAATCATGATGTGGTAAAACCTTTTTATCAAGACGCAGGAAAAAAAGATTTTTTAGGCGAAGGAGGCAAAAATCAACCAATATATAGTAAAGAAGGAATGTTTGAATCAGAAAATCCTTCATATTTAAAACCGATTATAACTAAAGATATAGCTAAATTAGGTTACGAAGAAATTCTATCTGAATTAGCCGATTTTGGTTTTTATCCAAAGAAAACAGATGTTTATTGGGAAACTCCTTTTTCTACATATAATTATAAAGATTATAGTTTTAAGAAAGCAAAAGAACAAGCAGATATTTTAAAAAGAAATTATAAAATTCCGCCATATAAAACGGTAATGCCAGATGTTAGTTATTTGTTAGAACCTAAAGAAAATTTATGGTTTTTATCAATAGATGCAAACGTTTATATTCCAAAACAAATGGCAGAAAAGGAATCTGAAGAATCATCTAATTATAACTCGGCAAGTATTGGTTATAATAATGTTTTAACACACAAAAAACACTTACTTACTTGGGTTAAATCTGTGGCAGAAAGAGCAGAGAAATTAGGTAAAACTTTAATTGTTTTTAGCCATTATCCTATGGTAGATTTTAATGATGATGCGTCTGATGATATTAGAGAATTGCTAGGAGAAAATAAAATGCAATTGCATAGAGTACCTAAAGAAGAAGTTGCTAGTTTGTTTGCTAAAGCTGGTGTAAAAGTACATTTTGGAGGGCATATGCATATTAATGATACTGGTGTAAGAAAAGGATTAATCAATGTTCAAATACCATCATTATCAGCATACATTCCTGCCTACAAAGTATTAACAATATCAGAAAATGAGTTTGATGTTGAAACAGTTGTAATTGATAAAGTTTCAAGGTTTAAAGAGTTATTTCCTTTATATGAAATGGAGTTTAATTATTTAAAAGAATCTAAGGCAAAAAATAGCTGGAATAAAGAAATTTTAGAGGTAAATTCTTATAAGGAATTTACCAATTGGCATTTAAAAGAACTAGTAAGATTACGATTTTTGAAAAAAGATTGGCCAAAAGATTTTAAGGATTTCTTTTTAGAAAAAACAGGAGAAGAATTAATGATATTAGCGGGTAAAACTTTAGATATTGATGTTCGATTTTCTGCATGGACAGGTTTTGATATGTTGTTTGATTTGTATCGATTAAGCTCTGCGGATGCTTTAGCAATAGAAGATATTGGTGCGTATAGAATGAAAGAGTATAAGGAGTTAATTAAATTATACAAAGCAAAGTTTATTTTATTAGAAAATCCGACATCATTAGAAATGGAATTCTATCATTTTTGTGTTATTTTCGAAAAGTTTTCTAATGGAGAACCTACTAACCACTTTAAAATAGATTTATCTACTTTAAAAATATCAGAAGTAAATTAATTAAAAATAGAAATCTAAAGAATGATAAAGAAATTATCCCTCTTATTTACATTACTTTCAATACTACATATAAATGGGCAAAGTTTAAATTTTGAACATTATGGTTTAAAAGACGGATTATCTCAAAGTTCTATTAGAAACATTGTTCAGGATAACCATGGATTTCTTTGGATTGCTACTTTTGGAGGAGTCAATAGATTTGATGGTTATGAATTTAAAATGTTTAAAAGCGAGTTTAATGACCCTAATTTTATTCAAGCAAATGAGGTGGTTGATATGGAGTTGGATAGCAAAGAGAATCTTTGGGTAGGTACAACGTTTGGGTTATTTAAATACCATATTCCTACAGGAACTAACAAAACATATAATCATAAATTAGACGATAAAAGTAGTTTGGCAGGCGATGAAATTCGTACTGTATATCTTGATAAATCTAATCGTTTATGGGTAGGAACTAAATTTGATGGTATTAGCTTTTATGATGATGAAAAAGATAGTTTTCATTCTTTAAAAGTAGAAAATGTTAGAAATGTTAGATCAATTCAAGAAGCTCAAGATGGTAGATATTGGTTTTCAACATTTAATAAAGGTATTTTTAGTTTTGAATTATCAGAAAATAATGAACTTGTTGATTTAAAATCTCACAAATTAATAGCAAAAAATCAAAGTGTAATTCCAGAGATTTATTTTTTGTTTGAAGATAAGAAGTTTGATTTATTTGCAGGAACAAAAAAAGGAATTTTTAAGCTTAATAAACTTAAAAATGAATTTGAATTATTACCACAAAAAAACGAGGAAGATTATTTTAGATGTATTACAAAAGGACCAAATGATAATTACTGGTTGGGTACATTAAATGGTCTAATTAAATGTAAAAATATAGAAGGAATTTCTAGTGGAGAGTATGAGCGTTATAACTCTAAGAACACAGAATTACATTCTTTAAGCAATAATTATATATTATCATTATTGTTTGATAAATCTAGTGTTTTGTGGATTGGTACAGAAAATGGATTTGAAAAATATGATGCATATGACAATCAATTTAAGTCTATTTCTAGAAATTTTTCTGATCATTATTCTTTTCCAAATGTAAGTAGTTTTGCAAAAATAATAGGAGGAGAATTATTAGTAGGAACGCATTCAAATGGTTTATATATTAATAAAAATAATGAGTTTAAAAGGATTCTTCCGCAGTATAATAACATTGCATCAATTTACACAGTAGACAATAAAATCTTTTATATTGGGCTGTGGAGTGGACAAATAGTTAAATACAACTATCTAAATAATAAAGAATCTTTAATAGATGTTGGTTTTAAAAACTCTCCAATATTTTCATTTTATAAAATAAATGAAGATGAGTTTTTAATAGGGGCAAAAGGTGAAGGTTTAATATTATATAATTTTAGCTCTAAAAAATCTAGATTTGTTAATAGAGAAAAGTTAGGGAAATTAGATATTAATAAAATAGTAAAAACATCAAACAATATATTTTGGATTGCAAGTGAAGATGGAATTTATAAATTAAACTATGAAACAGAAGAAGCTAAGGTTTACAAATCTGAGGTTAGTGAATTATCTAATGATAGAATTAAAGATATTGTAATTGATAAAAAAGGTAAAGTTTGGGTTGGAACCAGACAGGGTTTAAAATATTATGATCCAATTTCTGATTCTTTTAAAGTTGAAATTGAAAATGTTAATTTACATAAAAACTGGGTTACAGATATTGCAATAGATAGTACTGGTGTAATGTGGTTAAACATGAATTACAATCAATTAGGAAAGTACAACCCAAAAGAAAAAGATTTTAGATTGTTTTATGTAAATAACGGAATTAGATCTAACGCAGAAAATAAGAAAGGGTTTTTGTTATTTGATAATTCTAAAATTTATATTGGAGGAGATAATGAAATTATTTACTTCTCACCTTCAAAATTAAGAGAAAATAAGATTGCTCCGTTACCAATTATTTCCGAATTTAAAATTCAAAATAAAATTATTAATCCAGGTACAGAAGTAAATGGAGAAGTAATTATGTTAGAAGAATTAAACTATAGTAAAAAAGTAGATTTAAGTTATGAAAACAGAAATTTCTCTATAAAATTCTCTGTTCCTTCATTTGTAAAAGAAGGTAGAAATGAATTTAAATACAAGTTAGAAGGTTTAGATGAAGATTGGCATATCGTAAATAATGATTCTAGAACAATTCAGTACGCTAATTTATTTCCGAATGAATATGTTTTAAAAATAAAAGCAGCTAATAATGATGGTTATTGGAGTGAAACTGTTTCGTATTATATAAATATAAAACCTCCATTTTGGCTAACTTATAAAGCATTTTTACTATTAATTCTTGTTTTAAGTGTTTTAGTCTATATGGTTAAAAATCAAATTAGCAATCGTTTAAAATTAAAGAACGCATTGTTAATGGAAAAAGTGAAACGTGAACGTGATGAAAAGTTGAATAATGAAAAATTACGATTTTTCACCAATATTTCTCACGAGTTAAGAACACCATTAACTTTAATATTAGGACCTGTTAAGCAGTTGTTAGAAAAACAAGATAGAAGCGATTACGAGGTAGGTAGAATTAAATTAATAGACCAAAATGCAATGCGATTATTGCAATTGGTAAATCAAATATTAGATTTTAGAAGAGCACAAACAGGAGAATTAAAGTTAAAAGTATCTGCAACGGAAATTGTAAGTAGTACAAAATCTATATTCTCTTCGTTTAATCAATTGGCAGATGACAAGCAGATTAGTTATAGTTTTAATTCAGAATTAGAAAAAATTGAAGGTTGGATAGATGTAGATAAGTACAATAAAATACTTTTTAACTTACTTTCAAATGCTTTAAAATTTACAAAAAATTACGGAACAGTAGATTTGTTTTTAGGTATTTCTGAAGATAAAACAGATAGAATAGTAATTGAGGTTAGTGATGATGGAATTGGCATTCCTAAAAAGAGTCAAGAAAAAGTTTTCGATAGATTTTATCAAGCAACAAATAGTAAAGATAATACTACAGGTACAGGGATTGGCTTGTCGTTAGTGCAGTCTTTAATAAAACTTCATAAAGGAAAAATTACTTTAGAAAGTGAGGTAGATAAAGGAACAACGTTTATTGTTGAAATTCCGTTTTGTAAAGAGAGTTTTTCTAAAAAAGAAATTTTTGAACTTCCTTTAAAACCCGTACAAGAAAAAAGTAAAAAAGTAATTACTAAGGTTAAGCAAAGTACAGAAGTTAAACAAAGAATTTTACTAATAGAAGATAATGTTGAGGTACGTAAGTTTCTGGTAGATTATCTATCTGATTCTTATAAAGTTTATGAAGCTGATAACGGAAAAGAAGGGTTACAAGTCTGTAGAAAAATAAAACCAGACTTATGTGTGGTTGATGTAATGATGCCTATAATGGATGGGTTTAAGTTTGTAGAAGAGTTAAAAGCAGATGAAAACATTAGTAATACAGCCATTGTAATGTTAACAGCACTTTCTGAAAACGAGAATAAAATAAAAGGATATTCTATTGGTGTTGATGGATATTTGGTAAAACCATTTGATGCATCTTTATTAAAAACAAGAATTGAAAATATTTTAAAAATAAGGTTTAATTTAAAGCAACAATTTTCTGGCGAAGTAGAAAGTGATGTAACTGCTTTGGCACATTCTCAAATAGATGTTGAGTTAATTTCTAGATTAACAGAATTAATAAAAGAAAATATATCTAATCCAGATTTATCTTCTACATTTTTGTGCGAACAATTAGCCATGAGTTCTTCTAAACTTTATAGAAAAATAAAACAACTTACAGATTTATCTCCAAACGAATTTATAAGAACAGTTCGTTTAAAAAAATCGGCAATATTATTAAAAACAAAAAATCATAATGTATCAGAAGTGGCAACTATGGTTGGTTTTAACGACCCGTTGTACTTTAGTCGTGTTTTTAAAAAACAATTTGGTTATTCGCCAAGTAAATTAATCAAGTAAAAACTGCGTCCATATTTTTGATTGATTAATCTATATTCTAAAACTTTTTCAAGTCTACATTTGTAAATAGGATACTATTATTTAGTGATAATATATCCTTGATTTTATTTAAAAAAATCAAACTGTAGTGCAAACAATAAGTTAAGGATAGGTAAATAATGAAAGAATCAAAATATAGTATTGGTTGTGATATTGGTGGAAGCCATATTTGCTGTACCATTATCGAAGTAGAGACAGGAAACGTTTTAGAAAAATCATTTGTTAGCATGATGGTTAACCATGCAGAACCTAAAGAGGTTTTAATAGACACTTGGGCAAAAGCAATAATAGCATGTAAAAAACAGCTACCAGAAAACTCTAGTTTTGTAGGCGTGGGAATTGCTATTCCTGGTCCTTTTAATTACGAAGAAGGAATTGGTTTGTTTGATAATTCTAATAAAAAATTCATCCACTTAAAAGACGTAAACGTTAAAGAAGCACTCTCTAAAACTTTAGCATTACCAAAAGATCAAATACAATTTGTTAATGATGCCACAGCCTTTTCTTTAGGGTGTTTTTGGTATGGAAGCGGTAAAGGAAGTAATCAAATGGTTGCAATTACTTTAGGTACTGGATTTGGTTCTTCATTTATTAGCAAGGGAAAAGTTATTGAAGCAGGAAGTACGGTTCCGGAAAATGGATATTTATGGGATAAACCTTTTAAAGAAGGAATTGCAGATGATTATTTTTCTACAAGATGGTTTGTAAATAGTTTTAACGCAGTTTCTGATGAAGAAGTAACAGGCGTAAAACGTATTGCAGAATTAGCAAAGTTAGGAAACACAGATGCAGTTTCATTATTTAATAAGTTTGGTCACAATTTAGCATCTTGCTTATCCGATTACTTACTTAATTTTAATGCAGATGTAGTAGTAATGGGAGGGAATATAGCGGAAGCTTTTGATTTATTTAAACCAAGTTTATATTCAGAATTAAGAATGAGAGGAATAGAAATTCCTTTTAAAGTATCAATCTTAAAAGAAAGTGCAGCTATGTTGGGTGCAGTAACCTTGTTTAAATAAAAAAGATGAATAATAAAAAAGTAAGTACGTTACCAATATTTTTAGCCTTTTTATGTATGGGTTTTGGAGATGTTGTAGGCCCTATGGTAAGTTTAGCAAAAGAAACTTTCGAGTTAACTAATTTTTTAGCAACCTTATTACCTTTTAGTGGATTTTTAATGTTTGGAATATTATCTATTCCAATGGGAATCTATCAAGATAGAAAAGGAAAAAAGAAAGTGTTATTAATAGGCTTGGTAATTGCTTTTATAGGACTTTTAATTCCTATTTTATCAGGAATGTACGGACCAATAATAGATACAGGAACAGTAGATTTACAATCAAAGTTTTACGTTATTTTGGCATCTATATTATTATTAGGAGCAGGAGCAACGGTATTACAAGTTTCTGGAAATCCAATAATGAGAGATGTATCTGCACCAGGAATGTTTTCTAGTAATTTATCATTAGGACAATCTATTAAAGCAATTGGTTCTTCTTTAGGATTCTTATTACCGCCCTTCGCTGTTATGGCAGGTATGGATTGGACTTTATTATTCCCAATTTACGCAGTACTTATTTTAATTACCACAGGGTGGATCAGTAAATTAAAAGTAGAAGAAGTTAAACATGAAGACGAAACGCCTGCATCATTAGCAAGTTGCTTGTCTTTATTAAAGAATAAATATGTGTTAATGATGGTGTTTTCTATATTTGTTTATGTAGGAGCAGAGGTATCGATGAGTTCCGGAATACCAATTTTATTAAAAGAAGAATTTGGTATAGAAGGTTTTAGTTTATGGTTAAGTTGGGCATTATTTTTCTTGCCAATATTAATTGGTCGGTTTTTAGGAGCCGCAATTTTAACAAAAATTAAACCAATTAAGTTCTTATTTGTAACGGTAATTTTATCAATATTAGGTGTGTTGTTATTAATTTTAGGGAACACGTTAATAGCTTATATTGGTATTATTTTGGTGGGTTTAGGGTTTGCAAATATTTTTCCTTTAGTATTTTCTATAACGGTAGATAAGTTGCCAGAAAGAGCAAACGAATTAAGTGGGTTAATGGTAACAGCAATTGTAGGTGGTGCTTTTATACCTCCAATAATGGGGTTTGTAGCCGATTCTTCTAGTGTTTTATTAGGTTTTTTGGTGCCATTAGTTTGTTTAATATATATATTGTTTTCAACGATAGTTGCTTCTAAAAAATAAGTTAATTTAATAGAAAGAAAAAATTTTTCTAAACGAAATAATTTTAGATAAAAAGTTCTGTGTTTAATTACACTGAACTTTTTTTTGTTTTTATAAAGAGATAATAGACCTACTTATAATTTCGACGGAATTAAAAAATGAGTTTCAATTTGATAATTTATGTGTGTATTTTTTAATAAAATAACATTTTTGTTTAATTATTTTCCTTAAATCATCTTTTTTGATATTTATATGATAATTTGGTCTATGAAAGATAAATAGTTTGCTTAATATATTGTGTTGCGGTTACAAGATCTTTAATAAAGTAAAAAAATAGAGTAAAATTTATGCAAGAATATGGAGAATTAGCATTGGCTTTGGTAGCAAAAAACAATCTTAATACATCTGCGATAAATCAAGTAATAGAAACAAGTGAAAGTAATATTTTTCCTGTAGAAAAAACGGATGCATTAATTTGGAAGGAATTAAAGAATGGTAAGAAAACAGCTATAGAAGAGCTTTATAATAGATACGTAAATATATTATTTTCTTATGGTATGTATCATTCAAAAGATAGGGGCTATGTTATGGATTGTATTCACGATTTATTTGTAGACTTATATAAATACAAAAACAAGCTTTCTAAAACAGATAATGTTAAGTATTATCTTTTTAAATCCTTAAAAAGGAAAATTAATAAAAAGTATCATAAAAAAAATACTTCTGTTTCTTTAGATGATTTTGATTATGAAATTGATGCTATGAATAAAAAGCATTCAGATTCTTGTGAGAAACACATTATAACAGAAGAAGGTATTTCCGAAAGAAACTCAAGGTTAAGAAATGCTATGAAAACCTTAAGTGATAGTCAAAGAAAAGTTTTGAGTTTAAAATTTGAGCAAGAAAAATCTTACGAAGAAATTTCGATGATTATGGAGGTTTCTATTGAATCTGCTAGAACGTCTGTTTATAGAGCAATTAAAGCATTAAGAAAATTAAATTTCAGTGTTTTATTACTACAATTATCTTTTTGTTTTTTATAAAAAACACATTTTAACGTCTATAAAAAACTGAAAACGTGCTATTAATAATATAGCAGTCAAATAAAGTTTTTAAACTAATAATAAAGAATATAAAAAGATCATGAAAGTTAATGAATCTAATAAAGTTAAGATTTTACCAATTACAGAATTGGAAAAAACGGCTTTAAAGAATAAAATTTTTAATTCTGTTGATAATCTTAGCTATAGAAAAAGAAATAGAAGAAATAAAGGTTTAGTAATGAGTCTTGCTTTTTCTTTAGTTTTTTTGATAGGTATTGTTTTATGTTATCAAAAAGAACCTAATAGTTCTATTACAGATTTTGTAAATACATCAAAATTGGTAGATTTTAATAAAACTGATGAAGTTGTATTGGTTTTAGGAAATGGAGAAAATTTAAAAATAGAAAAAAAGGATAGTAATATAAATTATTCTAAATCAGGAAAAAAATTAACAATAGGAGAAGATACCGAAATAGAACAAGAAACCTCTAAAAATAGTAAAGTAGCATACAATACACTTATTATACCTTATGGTAAACGATCTAAAATAAATCTTTCAGACGGAACGATTGTTTGGTTAAACTCTGGTTCTAAATTAATATATCCGTTAGTTTTTAATGGAGATAGAAGAGAGTTGTATTTAGAAGGAGAGGCTATTTTTGATGTTGCTCATGATAAAAAACATCCTTTTATTGTAATGTCTAAAGAGCAGGAAGTTAAAGTTTTAGGAACTGTTTTTGGAGTAACAAGTTATCCGGAAGAAGGAGAAATTAATACGGTTTTAAAAAGCGGAAGTGTGCAAATTAGTTATCATAACGATCCTAAATTAAATCATTATTCAGATAAAATTAAAATTACACCTGGTACAAAAGCAACATATAATAAAGAAACTAAGGGTATTGTATCAGAAAAAGTGAACGTAAATAATTATTTCTCATGGAGAGATGGTGTTTTAATCTTTAAAAATAATGATTTGAGTTATGTTATGAATAGAATTTCTAGATACTATAATTTAAAAGTAGATATTAAAAATAAAAATTTAGCTAAAGAAAAGTTTTCTGGATATTTAGATTTAAACGAAAGCATAGATAAAGTGGTTAAAAATATTAGTGCAAGTACAAATATGAAATATACTTTAGAAGAAGGTATAATAATAATTAATTAAACAAAAAGAATTTATGAAGTGAACTACTATTATTTCAATTAGTAAAAGGCCAGAAGATGCGCCAACATCTTCTGGCTTATTTTAATCACATTGCTGTAGAGAACAGCAAAATTTAATAATCAAAACAAAAATATGAAAAAAAACTCACGCAAAGGAATTTTAATACTTATGAGAATATTTCTATTATTAATTAGTTTGGGAATCACAGCAGGTAACATGAATCCGCTGATGGGACAAACGAAAATAAATATTGATGTAAAAGGAATATCAATAGAAGAATTTTTTAAAGAAATTCAAGGGTCAAGTGATTACATGTTCTTTTATAAGGATGATGTTTTAAACACAAATAAAAAAGTATCAATAAAACTTAATGAAGCAAATATTATTAAGGTTTTAGATAAAGCTTTTTCAAAAACCAATTTAAGTTATAAGGTTGACGGAAAACAAGTTATTGTTAAAAAAACAAAACAAAAACCAACTATTGCTTTAATTAATAATCAAGTAAAACAAGAAAAGGTGGTTACTGGTTTAGTCGTAGAATCAGAAGGTTTTACTTTGCCTGGTGTAAGTGTTCATGTAAAAGGAACCTCTACAGGAACTGAAACCGATTTTGATGGTAAATATTCTATTAAAGTACCAGCTGGTGCTGTTTTAGAGTTTTCTTATATAGGTATGATAAAACAAACTGTAACAGTTGGAGATAAAACGGTTATAGATATTAAAATGGAAGAAAGTACTGCTTCTTTAGAAGAGGTAGTTATTGTTGGTTATGGTTCTTTAAAAAAAGAAGAATTAACGGGTTCTGTTGCAGTAATGAAAGGGACAGAATTAGAGCAAGCGCCAACATCTTCTTTTGAACAATCTCTAAGAGGTGGAGTAGCAGGTATACAAGCAAGTGCTCTTGATGGGGCACCAGGATCAAATACAGAAATTAGAATTAGAGGTATTGGATCTATTAATGCATCTAGTGAGCCTTTATATGTTATAGATGGTATTCCTATTCAAGCAGGTAGCCAGTCTACAAATGATAATGATGGAGCCAGTTCTAATGTAATGGCGTCTATCAACCCAAACGATATTGAAAGTATTAGTATCTTAAAAGACGCTGCTTCTACAGCAATTTATGGATCTAGAGGTGCAAATGGTGTTATTTTAATTACTACAAAACAAGGAAAAACGGGTAAAGCAACTATAGAATTAAAAACATTAACAGGGTTTAATTCTCAAGCATCAAAAAATATTTTAAAACCTTTAAATGCAGCTCAGTATAAAGAATTATATATTGAAGGTTATGTAAATTTAGGACTTACAGAGGCAGAAGCTCAAACACAATTAGATAATTATTATACACAACAAATCGATCCTTCAACAGGTGAAGCTACAGATACAAACTGGTTAGACGCTATAACAAGAACTGGCGTTACACAAAGTTATGATTTAAGTATAAGAGGAGCTACCGAAAAAGTTAAATACTTTATGTCTGGTGGTTTTATGGAGCAAGGAAGTTATATTATAGGATATGATTTTTCTAGATTTAGTGGTAGAACTAATTTAGAATATAAAGCAAGTAAATATTTAACAATATCTAATAACATATCAATTGCAAATATTACATCTACAACTGCACCAGATGCAGGTTCTTGGAACAATCCGTTTAAGAGTACTTTAGAGCTATCTCCATTAATTCCTATTTATGACGAGGAAGGTTTATACAATGCAGATCATTTAGCATATTTTCCAATAGGAAGTAATCCTGTAGGAAGTTTAAGTGGAGACGATTTATGGGAAACAAAAACAAGTAGAATTATTGATAATTTAGCATTTACAGTTACTCCTATAAAGAATTTAATATTTAGATCTCAATGGAATTTTGATATTTTAAGCGTTAACGAATCTACTTATTATAATAGACGTTACGGAACCGGATATGATACAAATGGTTATGCTTATGAAGCAAATACAACCAACAAAACATGGGTAGGTACACAAACGTTAGATTATAGTTTAACATTAAACGATAGTCATAATTTAAACTTTCTAGCAGGTTATGAAGCGCAACAAACCGTACGTGAATCATTTTCTGCTTCAGGTTCAGATTTTCCTAACGATGTAGTTAAAACACTAAGTACAGCAGCAGCAGAATATGCAGTTTCTGGTACAAAAACAGAGTATACTTTTAACTCTATGTTCTTAAGAGCAAACTATAATTTTAATCATAAATATTACCTTTCTAGTAGTGTAAGACGTGATGGGTCATCAAGATTTGGTGCAGATAATAGATATGGAACATTTTATTCTGTAGGAGCAAGTTGGAATATGTTTAAAGAAAAATTTATTAATAATATTTCTTTTATCGATGTTCTTAAATTAAGAACATCTTATGGTTTAACAGGTAATGCAGCTATTGGTAATTTTGCTTCCTTAGGATTATATGGTTATGGTGATGATTATGATGGCTCTCCAGGAGGTACTCCTCAACAACTTGAAAATCCAGAACTTACATGGGAAACTCAAGAGAATTTTAATATTGGGTTAGATTTTGGTCTTTTTGGTAAAATTAATGGTACTGTAGAGTATTTTGATAGACAATCTTCAGATCTTATTTTAGATGTTCCTATTTCTCCAACAACAGGGTTTACAGAATTAACACAAAACTTTGGATCTATGTCTAATAAAGGCTTAGAGATTACTTTAAATGCAAACATTATTAATAATAAAGATTTTAGATGGAGTGTTGGTTTTAATACAACTTTTATTAAAAATGAAATTACAGATTTAGATGAAGATTATACAAGCGGAGCTTTTAGAAGACAAGTAGGACAAGATTTTCAGTCTTTTTATATGTATGGTTGGGCGGGTGTAGACCAAACAAACGGAGATGTACAATATTTTACAGATGCTAGTGAAACTACCATAACAAATGATATTGGAGATGCAGAGCGTTATTTATCGGGTAAGTCTGCAACACCAGATTTTTACGGTGGTTTTAATACTTCTTTTTCTTACAAAGGCTTTAGCTTAAATGCTGGTTTTATGTATTCTTCTGGTAATTATTTGTTTGATAGTAGAGCAAAAGGATCTTTAGGAGATGGTAGATTAACACCAAGAAGTACTGCAACTTATGTTTACGAAAATAGGTGGGTAGAAGGTAAAACAGATGCTTTATTTCCAAAGTTTCAATGGGGAGGACAATCTGGTAGTAATCAAGGTAATGTTACAAGATGGTTGTACGATGGTAGTTTTATTCGTTTAAAAGATTTAACACTAGCATATGATGTTCCTGAAAAAGTAGCATCATTATTACACCTTAGTTCTGCAAGAATATACGCAAGAGGTACAAACTTATTAACGTTTACTAAAGATAAAGATTTGTATATAGATCCAGAACAATCTATAAGCGGAAGTTATAATGGTTTAACACCAGCGATGAAAACTATTTCTGTAGGACTAGATATTAAACTGTAATTTAAAAAGAAACTCATGAAAAAATATAATAAAATATTACTATTGATTATGGTAGGGTTCTTCTTATCATGTTCAGAATCATTTTTAGAACTTACTCCTCAATCTTCAGTTGCAAACGAAGAGGCTATTACAAATTTAGAAGATTTAGAAACTTCTATTACAGGTGTGTATGACGAAATTCAAGGAGCATATTATTATGGTAGATACATGTTTATGGTTCCAGATGTTTTATCTGATGATGTAAAACAAAATTTATCAGCAAATAGAATTGTAGACTATGCAGAACACGTTCAAAACGTATCTGATGGTCAGGCTAATGCCTTATGGACTGGAATGTATTTTGCAAATAATGCCTTAAATAATATTATTAATTCTGATGTAGAAGTTACAGCATCATCTCAAGCTAGTAAAGAACATATTTTAGGAGAAGCACACGCTTTAAGAGGTTTAATCTATTTTGATTTGGTAAAGTTGTTTGCGCAACATTATACATTTACATCAGATGCAAGTCATGCGGGAGTGCCTTTAATTTTAGAGTTTGACCCAACATTAGAACCATCAAGAAATACTGTAGAAGAGGTTTATAATCAGGTAATTTTAGATATGACCACGGCTTTATCTTTAATGAGTGATACCTCTAGAAGCTCAAATTCTAGCACATTATCAGCCACATCTGTCAAAGCTTTATTGTCTAGAGTTTATTTGTATAAAGAAGATTGGGCAAATGCAGAAGAAATGGCTACCGATGTAATTAATGCAGGTTATAGTTTGGTTGATAATGACAATTATGCAACATTATGGGATAACGATAATACTTCTGAATCGATTTTTGAAATTTCTATGACAGAATCAGACAACGTAGGAGGTAACGGTATTGCTGGTTTATACATTTCTGCAGCAGCAGGTGGTTACGGAGATTATTTACCATCTAATGACGTTGTTTCTTTATATGATGCAGACGATGTAAGAATGGGGAATTTTGTGATAGATGAAAACTTAGCAGGAGATTATGCACCTTATAGAGTAGATAAATACTCACATGTTTTGGGGTATGATAATGTAAAAATTGTACGTCTTGCAGAAATTTATTTAATAAGAGCAGAAGCAAGAGCTCAAATAGGTACAGATATCACTGGATCTCAAGAAGATTTAGATATAATTCGTAAGAGAGCGCTTCCTACAGCAATAAGTACAACGAGTATAGGAGATGATTTAATAGACGCTATTTTTCTAGAAAGAAGACTAGAGCTTTGTTTTGAAGGACAAAGATTATGGGATTTAATGCGAAGAAAAAAAGATATTGTAAGAACAAATTGTACATCTAGTACTTGTTTTATTTCTTATGCAGATGATACCAATGTATTGCCAATACCACAGGATGAAACAGATGTAAATCCTAATATAGAGCAAAACCCAGGATACTAATTATATAATTATCCCCCAATAAATATTTAAAGCACACATTGATAAAAGTAAAAGTTGTTTTCAATGTGTGTCTTTAATTTATGACAGTCAACAATTCTTTATAGTTAGCGTTTTGGGTTGTCTTTCTGTTCATGTAAATTCAATTATAAAAAATAAAATATTTTGGAAAAAAATCGTAGAAATTTAATAAAATTATTATCAATTGGTACAATTTTTCCTACTCAGATAGCAAGTACTTTTGCATCAATATTAGAATCTGTTGATATTAATCCGAATCAAAAACTATCTAATAACTTGATAACAAGTCTTAAAGACACTAAAATAGAAGAGTTGTATAAAAAAGCAATGATTATTGATGGACTTATTATTCCGAAAGGATGGAATAAAGATTCTTTTGATGCTTTAGCAAAAACGGGATACTCTGGTTTTGGTACCTCTTTACTTTCTGGAAATTTAAAATCAGCTTTAAAAAATATAAAAGAATGGGATAATCGTATTAAAAACAATTCGGATGTATTAATAAAAGCAACAAGTGCGGCAGATTTTATCCGAGCTAAAAAAGAAAATAAAACAGCTGTTTTATACGGGTTTCAAAATGCTACAATGATGGAGAAATCTATAAAAAACCTCGATACTTTATATGATGCTGGTACACGCTGGATTCAATTAACCTATAATCAAAGAAATTTGTTGGGTGATGGAAGTACAGAACGTACAGATTGTGGATTATCAGACTTTGGAATTGAAGCCATAGAGCGTATGAACGAACTTGGTATTATGATTGATTTATCGCATTGCGGAAAAGAGACAACCAACGACGGAATTAAATTTAGTAAAACCGGAGCATGTTTTAATCATACAATGTGTGAGTCTTTGTATAAAAACCATCCAAGATCTAAAACCGATGCGCAAATAAAAGCCATGGCAGATAAAGGCGGTATTATGGGCGTAATTTGTTTAGGGTATATGATAGGCCCCGAATTAGGTACAAAAACAACCTTAGAAACTTATGTAGATCATATAGATCATGTTGTTAAAATTGCAGGAATAGATCATGTTGGTGTTGCTGCAGATTTTGCAATACAAGGTTTACAGGCAACAGGAGCAACAAGAGAAAACTGGTACGAACCAAGATTAACAAGGTTTAAACCTTCTTATAAAGTACAATGGCCACCTTGGATTCCGGAATTAGATAAGCCAGATCGTTATTTACAAGTAGCTAAGATTTTAGATAAAAGAGGTTATAGCACTGGTGATATAGAAAAAATATTAGGTTTAAATTGGTTAAGATATTTTAAGGACACTTTAAAATCTTAATAATTTAACATAAATAAGATGTCTATAAAAAGAGACTTATTTACTTACAATAGTATACTTAAACTAATTAATAGCTAAATTATGAAGTACATATTATTTGCACTTTTTACAAGTTGCATGCTTTCTGGTTACTCTCAAAAATCAAAATTTTATAATAGTAATAGAACTATTCTGGGCATCCATAAAGAACGAACAGCTTCTATGGGAATTGGTGATATTGATGGTGATGGTGATTTAGATGTTGTTATTGCTAATGGTAGGCATTGGCCAGGACAAAATAAAATATTTATAAATAATGGTCGCGGAATTTTTACAGTTTCTAAAAATTTAGGAACAGAACAAGAAACAAGTTACTCTACAGAGCTTGCAGATTTTAATGGCGATGGATATTTAGATATTGCTGTTGGTAATGATATGGCACCTAATTACATTTTTATAAACGATGGTAAAGGAAATTTTACCAAAGGCGCTAGTTTTGGCGCAAAATATAATCCTACAAGAAATATTGTTGTTGCAGATTTAGATAACGATGGCGATATGGATATTTTAATAACCAATAGAGGAAGTGAAAACGAGATTTGTTTAAATAACGGAAAAGGTGTTTTTACAGAGGTTATTGGGTTTGGAAACAAAAAAGATTCTACCATAGATGTTGAGGTTGCGGATATGAATGGTGATGGCTATTTAGATTTAATTTTAGCAAATAGAGATGACCAACCAAATTATGTTTATTTAAACGACGGGAAATTAAACTTCAATGAAAAAATCCCTTACGGAACTGGTAATGATGTTACAAGATCTGTAGCAGTTATAGATATTGATAAAGATGGTTATAAAGACATTATTACTGCAAATATAGGCGAGCCTAATGTTATTTATTTTGGAAGTAAAAAAGGAACATATGAACGTAAAATTGTTTTTGATACAAGTTCAGATAAATCATATTCTTTATCTATTGGCGATTTAAATGGTGATGGAGAAACAGACATTATTATAGGAAATACTGGGTCACCAAATAATGTTTTTATCAATTCTAATAACGGCACAAGTTGGACTAAAATTCAGTTAAATGACGAGAAATTTAGTACATATGATATTTTATCATTTGATTTAAATGGTGATAAAAAACTAGATATTATAGAAAGTAATTCAGGCGAATTAAATCAATTTTACTTTAATAAATTCACTCCAAAATTTCCTTGATTTTAATCAAGATTGATATTTATAACTCTTAAAAAATATAAAATGATATATAAAAATAAATCAAAGCATAAAATGAAACAAGCAGGTTACTTATTAAAATTAGGTGTGCTGCTTCTAGTTACAGGATGTTCTACAAGTACTCCATCAAAATGGGAAAACATAAACGAAGAAGGTGCTTTCTTGGTATATAGAAGACAATCTTTAATTGGTAAAGAAACCTATTCTATTACATCAACTAAAGATTCAATTATTGTAAAATCACTTCAAGGAGAAAACGAAAGAGGTAGAATTACAGGAGTAGAAGCAGAGTTACATTTAGATATAAATTTAAATCCTTCTTCTTACAGAAATAGACGTATTACAAAAAATGATACAATTGTTAATTTAGAAGTTAAAAAAACTGCTGATGGAATTTCTGTTTGGGAAAAAAATAGAGATTTTGTAAAAAAGGAAAATATAGATTTTTTTCCGGTTCATAGTAATATTCCTGCAGGTGTAGAAATGATGTTATATCAATATTATTTTAAACAAGGTGGTACAGGAAGTATTCCTACTATACCAAGAGGAGAAATTACCATGAATTTTATTCAAAAAGATACCGTACAAATTAAAGGTGAAAAAGTACCTTTAAAAAGATATGTTGTAGAAGGTATCAATTGGGGAGGAAGAACTATTTGGGTAGATGAAGCAAATAATTTAGTGGCACTTGTTAAGGCAAATACACAAATTAGAGAATATATTAAAGAAGGTTACGAAGAAGCAAAACCATTTTTTGTACAAGGAAATGTAGAGGAAGAAATGGCTGCGTTATCAAAATTCACTAAAGATTTAAAAGGTACTCAAGCAAAAATAAAAGCATTTGTTGGAGGAAATATTGTAGATGGACTTAGCAACACTGCTAAAGAGGATATGACTTTAATTATTACAGACGGAACGATTTCTAAAATAGGAAAACGTTCTGAAGTAGAAATTCCTGAAGGAGCAGAAGTTATTGATGTAAAAGGAAAAACATTAATTCCTGGTTTGTGGGATATGCATGCGCATTCTAATCAAGTAGATTGGGCACCAGCATATTTAGCAGGTGGTGTTACTACAATTCGTGATAACGGAAATGAGCTAGAATTTGCAACCTCATTTAGAGATGCCATTGCAAAAGAAGGCGCAATCGGACCAGATATTTTATTAGCAGGTATGACAGACGGAGCCGGAATACAAGGTAACGGAGTTGTAAGAGCAAGAACTGTTGAAGAGGCTAAAAAAGTAGCAGATTTATATTTTTCTAACGGATACAAACAAATAAAAATTTACTCTTCAGTAAGTTCAGAATTAACAAAAGTATTGGCAGAAGAAGGACATAAAAGAGGCATGTCTATTACAGGTCATGTGCCAAAAGAAATTGGTAATGCACGTGGTGCTATTGATGCAGGAATGGATATGTTAAGTCATAGGTCTAGAATTTTAACGGTATTATTTCCTGGTAAAACAATTAAGGAATTAGGTAGTTATTATATCAATAAAAATGATATTTCGCAGAAACAAATAGACGAAGCTATTGCTTATCTATTAAAGCATAAAACAGTTTTAGATCCAACAATTGCTCTAGATGTAGCAAGAGCAATGACTAAAGGATCTGTTTTAGAAACCATAGAACCATTTTCTGATAGAATAGCGTATGAATTATTTGAAGGAAAAAGATTTAGAACAGGTTTATCTGCAAAAATAGCAGAAACGGCAAAAGCAGATTATATAAAAGCAATGGGAATTCTTGGTCAATTTTATAAGGCAGGAGTGCCAATTGTTGCAGGAACAGATAATATTGTACCTGTTTTTGGTTTGTATTTAGAGTTAGAAACATATCAGAAATACGGAGGAATGACACCGTTAGAAGCTATAAAAACAGCTACAATTATACCAGCAACAGCAATGGGATTAGGAGATAAAACAGGAACTTTAGAAATAGGAAAAGAAGGAGATATTGCAATTCTAGATAAAAATCCTTTAGAAGATATTTCTAATATTAGAACAGTTTCTGCAGTTGTTACTAACGGAAATTATTACAAAAGTAATCCGTTATGGAAAGCAGCAGATTTTAAACCAGCGGAATAGTTTTAAGGTTTAAAAATTAATAAAAACACAAAAGAAATTAAATATTAAAATTATGAGTAAAATTATAAAGTTACTTTTTGTTGCTCTTTTAATGATTGGTTGTGCTAAGCAAGAGTCAAAAGAAATGCCAGATAAAGATTACAATCCAGAGGCAAAATTAAAAGAATTAAATATTGTATTGCCAAGTCCGCCGCAACCCATTGCAAATTATGTAAACGGAGTAAGAACAGGAAATCTTATTTTCTTGGCAGGAAAAGGTCCAAAACGTGTAGATGGAACAGAAATAACAGGAAAATTAGGACAAGATATTTCTATTGATGAAGGGTATGCAGCTGCAAGGTTAACAGCAATAAATCAACTAGCCGTTTTAAAACATATGCTAGGCAATTTAAATAAAGTAAAACGTATTGTAAAGGTTTTAGGTTTTGTAAACTCAGACCCTAATTTTTTAGATCAACCAAAAGTAGTTAACGGTTTTTCTGATTTAATGGTTGATGTTTTTGGAGAAAAAGGAAAACACGCAAGAGCTGCAGTTGGTATGGCTTCACTACCTAGAGCACAAGCGGTAGAAATTGAGTTTATTGTAGAGGTTTACGATTAATTATAAAAAATAAGATATGAAAATATATAATAGAAAAATTAAAATAGATTCAATAGTAAAGTCTTTCTTCTTATTGATATTCGTTTTAAGTTTTACTCAAAATAGTAAAGCCCAAGAATTAAAATTAAAATATTTTGGAGGTGCAGGTTGGGAAATGATAGAGGGAGATTTAAATATTTTAGTCGATCCATATATTTCTAGATTAAAGTTAGGAGATAGTCCATCAAACAGTAAAGAAGATACTCGAAAAAATTATTATCCGTCAGATATTTATGTTTCCGATACGGCAACAATCAATAAAGTATTAACAAATAAAGTAGATTATATTTTAGTGCATCATTCGCATTTAGATCATTTGGCAGACGTTCCTTATATCGCAAAAAAAACAGGAGCAATAGTAATTGCAACAGAAACAAGTTGTAAGATTTTAAAAGCGTATGGTATTCCAGAAAAGCAATTACTTAGAGTAAGAGGAGGAGAAGATTATCAGTTTGATGAATTTTCTGTAAGAGTAATTCCGTCTATTCATTCTGCTTTAGATGATAAGCATTATTATGATTCTAGAATGCATAATGAAGAGGTGAAATTACCTTTAAAATTAGAAGATTTTATTGAAGGTAAATCGTTAATGTTTTTAATTCGTTTTAAAAATCATAAAGTGTTAACGGCAGGTTCTATGAACTTTTTAGAAAGAGAAGTAGCAGGTTTAAAACCAGATATTATTTTACCAGGAGTTAATTTTTCTAGATTAGAAATTTATAAATATACAGAACGTTTAATGCAGTTAACAAACTTTCCTGAAATAGTCATTCCAACACATTGGGATAATTTTAGAGTTCCTTACGGATTTACTCAAGAGAGTGCAATTGATAAAAAAATTAAACCATTTTTAAAAGAAGTAAAATTAGCATCGCCAAAATCTAAAGTGATTGTTCCTGTACATTTAGAAACAATAATTATAAAATAAAGAGAACATTAAAGATAATTTTTCTGTCACTTGTTTTTTAATACTAAGTGATAGAAAAGTTATTTATTCTAAACATTAAATTAAAATAGCTCTTTTCCTTCTGATAAAAAAAAGTACTTTTATCGCTATTTTAATTCCATATATGAAACCATTCAAATTTAAAGAGTTTACCGTTCATCAAGATAAAACAGCCATGAAAGTTGGTACTGATGGCGTTTTATTAGGCGCTTGGTGTTCTGTTGATGATTATCCGGATACTATTTTAGATATTGGTGCTGGTACAGGCGTTATTTCTTTAATGATTGCGCAGCGTTCGGACGCTATGACAATTGATGCTGTAGAGATTGATGAAAATGCATATGAACAAACAGTAGCTAATTTTGAAGAATCCGATTGGGGAGATCGTTTATATTGTTATAATGCAACTTTTAATGAATTTGCAGAAGAAATAGCAGAAGAGGAAGAAACCTATGATTTAATTGTTTCGAACCCACCATTTTATAATGACGATTTTGAAACTGATGATGCTGCTAGAAATAAAGCACGTTTTACATCTTCACTTTCTTTTGAAGAGCTGATTGTAGGTGTTTCTAAAATATTATCTAAAAACGGGAAGTTTTGTGTGGTGATTCCTTTTAAGGAGGAAGAAAATTTCATCAATCTTACAAAGGGAAATCAATTATTTTTGAATAGAATTTGTCGAGTTCAAGGAAATGAAACTTCTGAAATTAAAAGGTGTCTATTGGAATTTTCTTTTAATGAGTCTGAATTACAAGAAGAAAGTTTGATTATAGAAATTGCACGTCATCAATATACTGAAGATTATATTAATTTGACCAAGGATTTTTATTTGAAAATGTAGGTGTTTAACCGCAAAGGGCGCAAAGATATTATTTCTACTCCGTGAATCTCTGTGAAAAATCTCTGAGCAACTCTGTGTAATAACTAGCGCTATTCTTTTGCATAATTAGGTTTTTTGTCATTCTTCCTCGCAATGACATACGTATGGGTTTTATCCGCAAAAGGCGCAAAGAAAAAGATTTTTACTCTGTGAATCTCCGCGAAAATACTCCGTGCAACTCGGTGTAATAACAACCCTTATCCAACCACATAATTAGGATTATACCCCAAATAAGGAACTTCTTTCTCCGTAAATTTTATTCCGTAATTTTCTAATTCTTTTAAAATAGGTTCATAGACTTCTTTGGTAATTGGTAGTTGCACTCCAGGAGTTTTAATTTCTCCTTTTAAAATTTTTAAAGCAGCAATTGCAACAGGTAAACCTACTGTTTTTGACATGGCTGTATACGTTTGGTTTTCTCCAATTACGGTTAAACTACTTTCTATTTGATGTTTTTCTCCGTTTAATTCATAACCAAAAAGATGTTGCATTACAATCATGTCTTTATCGGCTTCTTGCAAAGTCCAAGAATCTTCTAATATCTTTTGAAGCATTTTAGCTGGAGTAGCATTTACCAAACCAATTTGTTTCTTCGGATTAAAAATATCAAGCTCAATTAGTTTTTCCCACATAACATCATCTTGATCTATTTTAAGGTAAGAACGTAATTTTAATTCCACAGAATCAGAAGGAGAGTAGGCTAAAAATAAATTGACAAAATCTCGGTAACTCATGTTTTCAGAATCTTCTATGGTGTAAGAATCGTCTGTCATGCCTAATTGCACAAAAATATTCCAAGCTCTAGAAAAACCTACTTTTCTTATCGTTCCACGGTACATAGTTGGTATATTATCTAAGCCATAAACACTTCTGTATTTTAATGAATCTCTATTGGCGTAAGCTTCAAATTTATGATCGTTAATTTTTAAAAATTCGGTTCTTCTAAATAATTTATGATACGGAATGTACTTATAGGTACTCTCTTGTATGAACATTGCAGCTCCGCCTTGTCCTGCTAAAACCACGTTTCTTGGGTTCCAAGTAAATTTGTAGTTCCATAGGTTGTTGTCGCTTTCTGGGGCTACTAATCCTCCGCAAAAAGATTCGAATAACAACATTTTAGCGCCTTTGTTTCTAATATTATTTAATACTTGCATGGCGCTCATATGGTCAATTCCTGGATCTAACCCAATTTCATTCATCAGAATCAAACCTTTTTCTTTAGCTTGTTTATCTAAAGCTTTCATTTCATCAGAAACATAAGAAGCTGTTACCATGTGTTTGCCAAAAAGAATACAGTCTTTAGCTACTTCAATATGAAATCTTGCGGGTAACATGGAGATAACAACGTCCGTTTTTTTAATGATTCTTTGACGCTGCTCGGTATTGAAAACATCTAGAATGATGCTTTCTGCATTTTTATGATTGTTGATAAGCTTGTCTGCGTTTTCAGTAGAAATATCACCAATTGTTATTTTTAAGTTTTCTTCATCAGATTTTTCTAACAAATACTTTATTAGAAAAGAACTTGATTTTCCTGCACCAATAATTAGAATATTTTTCATCAATATATCTTATTTTTGTAGTCTTACGAAGATAGTAATTTTGTTTAAAATTTAACAAAAACCATTTAAAATGTTTAAAAATTTAATTATTACATGTGTTTTAGGGATGTTAGCCATTGTTTTAGGAGCTTTTGGAGCACATGCTTTAAAAGAAGTTTTAACTAGTGCAGAGTTGTTGAGTTTTGAAACTGCGGTTCGTTATCAAATGTATCACGTAATTGTGTTGTTATTTATCAATATTTATGACGGATTTACTACTTCACAAAAAAATAATATTAGCTATATTTTTTTCTTAGGGATTTTACTTTTTTCTGGTTCTATTTATGCGATTCATTTAACGCCAATTACAGCAAAATCTATTTGGTTTGTAACGCCTCTAGGAGGATTGACATTAATAATTGGTTGGTTTTTAATGATTATGATATTCTTAAAGAAATATCGAAATAGTAAATAAATTGATAATTTTATTGTAAGATATGTTGCTGTTTGGAATTAAAGTGTAATTTTGTCAGCAATTAATCTATAAATAATTAAAAATATTGATATGGTAGATACAAATACGAAATCGATTTCGTTAAATAGTCTAGGAATCAAAAATGCAACAGTTCGCTATCAGTTAACCTCAGACGAGCTACATAGTGAAACTCTAAAAAAAGGACAAGGAAAAGTGTCTTCTTTAGGTGCTATAGCGGTTAATACAGGAGAATTTACAGGTCGTTCACCAAAAGATCGCTTTATTGTAAAAGATGAAGTAACTAAAGATGAGGTTTGGTGGAGTGATGTGAATATTCCTTTTGAGTCGGATAAATTTGATGCACTGTATACTAAAGTCGTTGATTATTTATCAGAAAAAGAAATTTTTGTAAGAGATAGTTATGCTTGTGCCGATGAAAAATATAAATTAAATATTAGAGTTGTAAATGAGCATCCTTGGAGTAATATGTTTGCGTACAATATGTTTTTGTGCCCAACAGAAAAGGAATTAGAAACATTTTCTCCGGAATGGACAATTATTAATGCACCTGGTTTTATGGCAGACCCAGAAGTAGATGGAACACGCCAACACAATTTTGCTATTTTAAACTTCAGTAAAAAAATAGCTTTAATAGGTGGAACAGGTTATACAGGTGAAATTAAAAAAGGAATCTTTTCTGCTTTAAACTTCATTCTACCAGTTTTTAAAAATACGTTACCAATGCATTGTTCTGCAAATGTTGGTAAAGATGGTGATACTGCTATTTTCTTCGGATTATCAGGTACGGGAAAAACTACATTATCTACAGATCCGGATAGAAGTTTAATTGGTGATGATGAGCATGGTTGGACGGCAGAAAATACGGTGTTTAATTTTGAAGGTGGTTGTTATGCAAAAGTGATTAATTTATCAGCAGAACAAGAACCAGAAATTTTTTCAGCTATTAAAAAAGGTGCAATCTTAGAAAATGTAGTTATGGATGATAAAGGAGTTATCGATTTTGCAGATACTTCTATTACTCAGAATACTCGAGTTAGTTATCCAATTCATCATATAGAGAATATACAAGTACCATCCATAGGAAAAAATCCGAAGAATATTTTCTTTTTAACTGCGGATGCATTTGGAGTTTTACCTCCAATTTCTAAATTGACACCTAACCAAGCTGCGTATCATTTTATTTCTGGTTATACAGCAAAAGTAGCAGGTACAGAAGCGGGAGTTACGGAACCAACACCAAGTTTTTCTGCTTGTTTTGGTGCTCCTTTTATGCCATTACATCCAACAAGATATGCAGAAATGCTAAGTAAGAAAATGAAAGATGCTGGTGTAAATGTTTGGTTGATTAACACAGGGTGGTCTGGTGGACAATATGGAGTAGGTAGAAGAATGCCCTTAAAATATACAAGAGCAATGATTACGGCTGTTTTAAATGGCGATTTAGGAAGTTATAAATATGAAGATTATCATATACATTCTGTTTTCGGTGTTGCGCAACCAAGATCATGTCCTGGAGTGCCAACAGAATTATTAAGTCCGAGGTCTACTTGGAATAATGATGAAGCTTATTATAAGACGGCATTTAAACTCTCTAATGCATTCAGAAATAATTTTACGCAATTTGAAGAAGTTGCAAGTGAAGATATACGTAGAGGTGGACCTCAGCGATATGCTTTTTAGTAGTTTTGTTTTTTTTTAGTAAAGCACCTCAATTTGAGGTGCTTTTTTGTTTGAGCTAAGATTTAAATTTATAGAGTTAATAACGAGGTTGTTAATAATGTATCTTTGTGTAAGTGAAACACACTAAGTTATATTAATCAAAAAAAAACAAAATTATGAGCAATAGTAGCAATACAGTAGTAGGTTTATTAGCAGGAACAGTAATAGGAGCAACATTGGGTATTTTATTTGCACCAGATAAAGGAGCAAAAACTAGACAAAGAATTTCTGATGAAGCATTAGCTGCAAAAGATAAGATAGTAGATACGGCAAGTGATTTAACGGATAAAGTATCATCTTCAGTAGCAGGTCAAAAAGAAAGTTTAGACACTCAATTAGAAAATGTAGTATCTAACGTTAGTCATAAAGCAGAAGATGTAATTTCAACTTTAGAGAAAAAATTGAAAGAGTTGAAAGAACAAAATAAAAAATTACAAAAATCTGCCTAATCGATGAGCATATTCGACAATATAAAAAATTCCGCAGATAAAGGAACTGAAGCTAGTAAAGAATATGTATCCAAAACTATAGAGTATTCAAAGTTAAAGGCATTTCAAGTAACAGCTTTAACCCTAAGTATGATAGTTAAACTTTTTGTAATAGGAAGTTTATCTGTCTTAGGGTTTATATTTTTGGCAATTTCTAGTGCCATTGCTTTGGGAGAACTTCTCGAAAACGCGGCTTTAGGATATTTATTTGTGGGATTATTTTTCTTTGTTATTTCTATAGTTATTTATCTTTCGAGAAAATCTTTTGAGAAAAAAGTAATATCTAAAGTGTCTAAAATATTCTATGACTAATCACTAATGCCTAAAAAAACGAAAATGAAAATATATCAAAGTTTTGAAGAAATAAATACTGATTTAAGGCAGCTGTCATTAGAAAAACAAATTGCTTTAGAAGAACTTAAATTGGTTAAAAGTGATTTTGAAGAAAGTATAAAACCTATGACCCTAATAAGCAACGTTGTTACTACATTAGGGAAGTTTGGAACTTTAATGTTTATTAAGAAAATATTTAAATAGTAGTTGATTTATAAAGGAGTTACACAACGGATAATAATTTTTTCTTAAATCCGTTTGGAGTAATTCCATACTTTTCTCTAAAAATTTTAGAAAAGTAACTTCTACTACTAAATCCAATACTATAAACAATTTGAGATATATTTAAATCTGTATTCTTTAAAAGATCTCTTGAAGACTCTAAACGAATATGTCTTATATACTCTGTAACAGTTCTGTTGTATAAAAACTTAAAACCATCTTGAAGTTTTGCTTGTGTTAAACCAGAAGTTAATGAAAGATCTTCTAATGTATAGTTTTTAGCAGGATTTTTTACAATTGTTTTACCTAATTTACGAACAATTTTTAACTCATCCTTGGCAATGGACTTAGGTAAAGGGACACCTTCTAGAAGTCTATTGTGTTGTTGTATGTGTAAAGATAATACTTCATAAACTCTAGCTTCAATTTTAAGAATACGCAACATTCCTTTCCCCTTTACGTTTTTTATTTGGGCAATTATATCGGCCATTTTTAAATTAAGCGTACCGTAATTTATAAATCTGTGATCATGATCTGTATCTACGAAAACTTCATATAATTTTTCATTTAATGTAGAAACGTTTGTAGTTCTTTTTTTTAGAAATTTCTTTCTGACAATTTCTATAAGGTTAATTTCTACTTTTTCATTCTTAGGTAAATGGATATAATTATAACCATCTGTTTTATTTGTAAAAATTAAGGATTGAAATTGTTCTATTTTGCTTTCTTTATTATCAATACCAAATCGATGTTTAAAAGAACCAAATGAAGGGTACATAAATCGAAGAGGATTAAATTCTGGAACTGCTTGAATTTTAAAAATAAATTCTTTGTGTAGTTTGATATCAAAATCTAACAAGTTTACACCCCAATCGAAAGGTATAAATTTAATTGTTCCAATAGCGTTCTCATTATTAATTGTAAGTACATTTTCACTCCAATTACTAGTAACAGAACCTCCTATTTTTATAGCAATTTGCTCTAGTAAATCTTTGTCACTATCAGCAATTATTTCAATCTCAATCATTGTAGCAAAGTGTTTTAAAGGAACAATTATTTAATGTTCAGTACAAAAAATAAAAATAGTTTAAATTTTAATAACAAAGTTGACTTTTTTATCAATATTTCAAGTTTTTTATATGCTCGTTAAAATATTTAACAATAATTTAAGTAAAGTATAAAAACTTAAATGAGTTAAAATTTAGATTATATGCAATCACAACTAAAGCTTAATTGAGATATATTTGTATAACAGTTAGTTAGTTAGTTAGTTAGTTAGTTAGTTAGTTAGTTGAAAAAAAATTAGATAGATGTACATCGTTTGGCATCATTAAAGTAAACAAACGTTCATTTAAAATATTAAAATTATGTTACGTTGGACAATCACTTTTATAATAATCGCATTAATAGCAGGTGTTTTAGGATTTGGAGGAATTGCAGGAACTGCAGCAGGAATCGCTAAAATTATTTTTGTAATCTTCATTATTCTTTTCTTAATATCTTTAATTACAGGAAGAAAAAAAGTATAATTCTTATTTTTAATCCCAATTTAATATGGGCATATAATACTTGTTAAAAGTAAAAAGCATCCATTTTCGAAAATTTCGAATGGATGCTTTTTTTATGAATTGAAGTGTAAATTCTTAATTATTATTGAATAGTAACCTCTTTTTCGTTTTTTACAACATTTACAGTTGCTACTTTTCCTGCCTCTTTTGCTTTCTTTTCAATTTTAGCTTCTTTTTTTATAATTTCTTGAGTATTCGTTTCATCAATAGTTATAGAAGTTATTGTGCTAGATAAATCTGTAGAAGTTTGAGTAGTTTCTATTTTTACTTCTTTATTAGTATTATTATAATCAGAAATTGCAGTGCTATTTAAAGCAATACTAGGAGCTATAACTAAAGCTACAACAGACATTAATTTTAAAAGAATGTTTAAAGAAGGTCCAGAAGTATCTTTAAAAGGATCTCCAACAGTATCTCCTACAACGGCTGCTTTGTGAGCATCTGTTCCTTTTTTACCTTGTTCTTCAATTGTTTTTTTAGCATTGTCCCAAGCACCACCTGCGTTAGATTGAAAGATTGCCATTAAAACACCACAAGTTGTAACACCTGCCAATAAACCACCTAACATTTCTGCGCCACCAATAAAACCAACAGCTACAGGTACCACGATTGCTAATAAACCTGGTAATACCATTTCTCTTATGGATGCTTTTGTAGAGATATCAATACATTTTCCATAATCTGCTACACCATCTGCAGCATCAAAAATAGCTCTATCTTCTTTAGAAGCTTTTGTCATATCAGAATCGTACTTACGCATTACTTCTAAGGCAGCTTTTAACTTTGGAATATCTCTAAACTGACGACGAACTTCCTCAATCATAGCCATTGCTGCTCTACCCACTGCATTCATAGATAAAGCCGAAAATACAAAAGGTAACATTCCTCCAACAAGTAAACCAGCCATAATTTGAGGTTGAGAAACATCAATAGCAACAACATTTGCTGTTTTCATAAAAGCAGCAAATAAAGCCAAAGCGGTTAAGGCAGCAGAAGCAATTGCAAATCCTTTACCAACCGCGGCAGTTGTGTTACCAACGGCATCTAATTTATCTGTACGTTCTCTTACTTCATGAGGTAATTCTGCCATTTCAGCAATTCCACCTGCATTATCACAAATTGGTCCGTATGCATCTACTGCTAATTGAATACCTGTATTGGCTAACATACCTACTGCTGCAATAGCAATACCGTATAAACCTGCATAATAGTGAGATACTATAATTGCAGCAGCAATTAAAAGAATAGGAATCATTGTAGACATCATCCCCACACCTAAACCAGCAATAATGTTTGTTGCTGCTCCAGTTTCCGATTGCGCTACAATAGACATTACAGGTTTTTTACCTGTAGCGGTATAATATTCTGTTATTTTTCCTACACCTAAGCCAGCTACTAAACCAGCTATTGTTGCTTTAAAAACACCCATTGCTCCAAAAGGTAAACCTTCTATAGATTCTGGAATTAAAGCTGTGATTATAAAATAGGAAGCCACAACCATTAAACCTGCCGAACCAAATTCTCCAATATTTAAAGCTGTTTGCGGATTTCCACCATCTCTTACTTTTACAAAAAATGTACCTAAAATAGACATCAAAATTCCTACAGCTCCAAGAACTAGCGGTAAATAAACTGCTCCTAGACCATCAAAATCAGGTGTTAAAATAAAAGCACCTAAAACCATTGTACCAATAATAGAACCAACATAAGATTCAAATAAATCTGCTCCCATACCAGCAACATCACCTACATTATCACCTACATTATCTGCAATAGTTGCAGGGTTTAAAGGATGATCTTCTGGAATACCAGCTTCTACCTTACCAACTAAATCTGCTCCAACATCTGCGGCTTTTGTGTATATACCACCACCAACACGTGCAAATAATGCAATTGAAGACGCACCTAATGAAAAACCAGATAATACATTTAATACTAATGTTAAGTTCTCTGCTCCAGGCCACATCGATTGGTACAGCATAAACAAGCTACTTAATCCTAAAATTCCTAAACCAACAACTCCTAAACCCATTACTGCACCTCCTGCAAAAGCGACTTCTAATGCTCTACCTAATGAGGTTTTTGCTGCTTGTGTTGTTCTAACATTTGCTTTGGTTGCTACTTTCATTCCGATAAAACCTGCTAAAGCAGAACAAATTGCTCCAATAATGAAAGAGACTGCAACCATTCCATTAGAGCCTACTTCTGTATTTCCTTTAAAGAAAAGTAAGATGGCTACAGCAATTACAAAAATTGCTAAAACTTTATATTCAGCTTTTAAGAATGCCATTGCTCCATCTGCAATGTTTTTTGCAATTCGAGACATTTTTTCATCACCAACCTCTTGTTTTGAAACCCAACCGCTTTTTAGAAAAACGAAGAGCAATGCTACCACACCAAATAGTGGTAGAAATTTTACGATTATTTCCATATTATCTAGTTAATTTAAGTTATATTTTTTTTAACATTGTTAAAAATAGTTAAATTAAATTAATAAAAAAAGTCTACATAAATTAAAGATTATATATTTAATACCCGTTTATTTTATATTATCTATACTATGACTTATGTCAGTTTTGTTGGTAAATCCTATTGAATTTTAATATTATCATGTTTTTTTTGATAACTATAATCGATATAAATACTATTGATTTTTTAAAATTTGATCAAAAAAAAACACCTTAAAAAATTAAGGTGCTTTTTGCTTTTATAGAAATTTACTTATATCGTAAATGTTCTTTTTTTCTTGTGTTCGCTATCATCATAACGTTTAACACATTCATCATAAATTTTAATTGCTGCAGTAGCATCTCCCCAACCACCAGTATCAACTTTTTTCTTTTCTAAGTCTTTATAAACTTGAAAGAAATGCTCTATTTCTTTTAATCTGTGAGGATTTAAATCTGCAATATCTTCTTTGTTACTCCAAATAGGATCAGAAACAGGTACACAAATTATTTTTTCATCAGGACCTTTTTCATCCGTCATATAGAACACTCCAATAGGTCTAACTTCCATAACAACCATTGGATAGGTTGGTTGATGACCTAAAACTAATACATCTAATGGATCTGAGTCTAATGCTAAAGTTTCAGGAATAAATCCGTAATCACCTGGGTACATCATAGAAGAAAAAAGCATTCTATCGAATCTAATTTTATGTAAAGTAAAATCATACTCATATTTATTTCTACTTCCTTTTGGTATTTCTATCAGTACGTCAAAAGTTACTGGTTTTTTCGTTTCTTTACTCATTGTCTTAGGTTCTTTCATTTTTTGGTTTTACACAAAAATAGTTATAAATTAAATTTTATTTTAGTTTTGAGGGCATAAATTTACGCAAAGGATTTCGATTTGGTTCTTAAAACGCTTCAATATCTTATTTTAAAAATTAAATAGCAACCCTGCCGTTACTCCAAATTTTCTTGCTTCTGAATTATCAAAGTAGTTTCCTCTAAAGTTAAAATCTACTCGTAATACCTTAAAAATATTAGCAACACCAACACTATATTCATAATAAGGTTCTTGATTAGGAGCAGTTAAGGGGATCTCAAAACTATTACCAGTTGTATTTAATGCAACGTTTTTGTCAGAGATATCTCCTAAAAAGGTTTTAAAACCTATTACAGTTCTTAATTTTGTCTTTTTTAACAACGGAATTCTAGAAAAAATTCTACCATTAAAATTATGCTCTAAATGAAAAGAAGCATATTTATCTGTTACAAATTCGTAGAAATTTAAAAGGTTAAAGGTATTATTAAACATAAAATAAGTTTGATTTCCTGGAGCAACACTTAATAATCCTAAAGGAACTTCCCCAAAAGTTTGTCCCATTTCTAAAGAAGTTTTTAACCTTCCTAGACCGCCAATTTCCCATAATTTAAATAAAGAAAGCTGCACTTTAGTATAATCGAAATCACTACCAAAAATATCTTTAGTTCCTCTTGTTATTTGAGTAAAGTATTTTGTGTAGTTTGTATTTGCAGGCTCTCTCTGTACTCCGAAACCAGACATTTTTCGTTTAGGGTAATATCCCATAGAAAATACGGTTTCTAATTGTCTTATGTTAGATGAAATACCCGATGTGGCAGTAACATCATTATAGTCTAAACTAAAACTATCTGAAGCTGAACTTAGTGTTTTATAATTTGCAGAAAGCTTTAATATTAAATTTGGTGCTGGTTCTATTTCTCCTGTTAGCGTAGTAATATTAATGTTTGTTAGTTTATCATTGGTACCAGTGCTTATTAACGATGAAGAACCATCGCTTCTCCCTAAAACATCTGTATTGGCAGTTAAAGTAGCTCCAATTTGTTCTATATCATTTTTCTTTCCACCTGTAATTATGAACCTATTTTTTTCATTTAGAAGCCATTTTGCCTGAAAACCATATTTTAAATTTTTATCCTTTAAACCATAAGCAGTATAGGCTTCTAGTCTAAATAAATCATTAGAAGACTTGTAAGTTCTTGCCCCGACTCTTACTCGCAATCCTTCTACATCATTATAGCCAAAAGTAGAAAAAATAGGGCCATAATCTATGTTTAAGGATTCAATTTCAAAGTATCCAGAGTACGAAGTCTGAACAGCTTTGTTAATGTTTTTAAACTTTTTAACCGTTTTTAAGGTATCTATTAATTTATAAATACCTTTTTCATTTTTGTTGAGTTCTTCTAACCTATTATTGTCCCAAAACTCTCTAGATTTACTATAAATGGAGTCGTTGTTTGGAGTAAAAACTTTTTTATCATAAAAGCTGTCATCTTTTAGCGGTTTATTAAAAACGTAATCTTTATAAATGGTTGTCTTTTTACCATAAATTCCTCTTGATTTATCTTTTTTACTAAGTGAAAAATCAGATAATAGGTAGTCTCTTTTTAATACAAAAATAGAATCATTTAACAATTCAAACTCTTGCTCTATATAGACATCTTTAACCCAGTTTATATTGGCATTTTTTACTACTTGTAAATTAATTTCTTTTACAGCAAATGTGGAATCATTTACCCAAAAATTACCTTTAAAAGTAAGTTCGTTTTGTCTTCTAGGATAGTAAATAATATTATAACACCATTTCTTACCTATAAAAGAGCTGTCTGCTAAAACATAATTATAGTTGTTGATTCCTGTTTTAGACAATGGACTCACAAAGCTTTTATCGAAGATTTTTAAATAATTATCATAAATATCATATTCAGCATATAAATCATCTACATAATCTATAAGCTGTTGATCTTTACTAAAACCAGAGTTTTGGTTTGCAATTAAAACTTCTTTTTCTTTCTTTAAAGTATTGTCTCCATATACGTGTGTAAGGTTTTCATTTAAAAAAACTGGTAAAAAAGTTTTTCCGGTTATACTAGAGGTATCTACATCTTTAAAAACAAACTCTAATCCTTTAAATATTTTTTTCTCTTTTAATTTTTCATCAATAGTATTTAAATCAAATTCTACCTTTTGATATTTCTTATAGGTATACTGATTAAAATGGGTTAAACCATTTTTACGTTTTTGAGCCCAAATTTTTCTAAGAATGTCTATTGCAGGATTGTTCTTTTTTGGTTGTTTTCCTGTTGCTATTATAATTTCATCTAAAGCATCTGTTTCTTCTTCAAGTGTAATTTTTAAGTTATAGCTAATTCTGTGTTCTAAAGGAACTATTAGTGTTTTATAGCCAATAAAAGATACTTCTATTTCTTTCCAAGTTTCTTTAGATTCAAAATAAAAACCACCATTTTCATCACTCGTAGTTCCTTCTATAGAGCCCTTAAATTGTATACTACAATAGGGAAGAGGTGTGTTGTCTGTGTCTGTTATAATTCCCTTTACTTTTGTTTGTGCTAATAAAGAGATAGAAAATAATAGAGTATAAATTAAAGCGAATTTTATTTTCATTAGTAAGAATAATTCTTGTTGTTTTTTGTGAATTAGATAACGTAATCTTCAAATAATTATTTTCTAGTCGGTGTATTATTTACGTCCTTACTAAAAAAAAGATATTTTGATTGATGTAGTCTTTAAAAGTAGAAATACGTGAGATTTAGATAGTGTAGAAGTGTTTTTTTGAATTTATCCAAATAAAAAAAAGACTAATAAAATATATTTATTAGCCTTTTTTATTAATTTATTGAAGTTGTTTTATTTTTTATACATCACTTCTTTTACCGCTTTTATAACATCGTTATAATTTGGTATCCATTTCTCAAATAAAACAGGAGAATAAGGAGCAGGAGTATCTGCAGTAGTAATTCTTTTAATAGGAGCATCTAAATAATCGAATGCTTCTTCTTGTATTCTATAAGTTATTTCTGTAGAAATACTAGCAAATGGCCAAGATTCTTCTAAAATAACTAATCTATTTGTCTTTTTTACTGATGTTAAAATGGCAGCATGATCCATTGGACGTACTGTTCTTAAATCAATAATTTCACAAGAAATATTTTCTTTTGATAATTCGTCAGCAGCTTTATAAGCTTCTTTAATAATTTTTCCGAAAGAAACGATTGTTACATCTGTTCCTGCTCTTTTAATGTCTGCAACTCCAATAGGGATAATGTATTCTCCTTCTGGAATTTCCATTTTATCACCATACATTTGCTCAGACTCCATAAAAATAACCGGATCGTCATCTCTAATAGCAGCTTTTAATAAACCTTTTGCATCATAAGGGTTAGAAGGTACAATAACCTTTAAACCAGGAGTGTTTGCAAACCAGTTTTCAAATGCTTGTGAGTGTGTAGCACCTAATTGACCAGCAGAACCTGTAGGTCCTCTAAATACAATTGGGCAATTAAACTGTCCACCAGACATTTGTCTAATTTTAGCAGCATTATTTATAATTTGATCAATACCAACCAAAGAGAAGTTAAAAGTCATATACTCTACAATTGGTCTAAGACCATTCATTGCAGAACCAACTGCAACCCCAGCAAAACCAAGCTCAGCAATAGGTGTGTCTATAACACGTTTAGCACCAAACTCATCTAACATACCTTTAGATGCCTTGTAGGCACCATTATATTCTGCAACTTCTTCACCCATTAAATAAATGCTTTCATCTCTGCGCATTTCTTCACTCATGGCTTCACAAATTGCCTCTCTGAATTGAACTGTTTTCATCTAGTATTAATTGTAATTAGTAATTTCAATTGCAAAAGTAAGGAATTATGAGAATAAAAATACTCAAAAAAAAATAAATAATTAGATGAATTATTATCAGCACTAATATTTTTATTTTTAATTGAAAATACTAAGAGATTTTGTGTGCTTAAATTCCTTTATATCAGATAAATCAAGGATGCTGTGAAATAGGAAATCTGTGGAGATTGAATTGTTTTTGTTCAAATAAAGATTTTCTACTTTTTTAGGGGTTTTTTGTTTAAATTTTTCAGAATACCAGACCAACATGGCAGGGTTTTCTGAGGCTTTATGTTTTTGAGCATGAAACCATTTACCGTCCTCACCTAAAATTTCTCCATGGTCTGATAGGTAAATTAATATGGTATTCTTAGAAGACTTTTTTAAATCTTCGATAATTTTATTTAAAAAAGAATCTAAATATAAAATGGTATTATCGTAAGAATTTATAACTGCTGTTTTAGAGGAAGATCCTACATATTTACTCGTTACTATTGGTTTGTACACGGTAGAATTTTCATCAAACCTGCTATTGTAGTACCAATGACTCCCTATCATATGAAGGGTTGTTATTTTATTTCCTTTAAAATTTTTAGTAAGATCTATGTTATTTAATATCTCTAAATCCTTTTCTTTTTTAAAGCTTAAAACGGAATGGAATTTATCTATAATTTGTATTTTATCATTGGTGTTCACAATGTCTTCGTAGCTTTTTTCTAAAGATTGATTTCCAATCCATTCTGTTTTAAAAGCTGCTTGGTTAAGTACACTATACAAACTTGTCGCGGTGTTTAAAGTATCTGTAATAGATTTATCTGTTAGAATTTGTGGTACACTAATAGCAGTATAAGTTAAAGGAGTATAGACATCTTTATAGCTAATTATATTTTTCTGATGCTCTAATAAAGGAGTTGTTTTCCGGTGATATCCATTTAAAGAAAGGTGATCTGCTCTTACCGATTCTCCAAGAACAAAAACAATATGTAGGTCGTCTTGAGAACTCACAATATGTTTATCTACTTCTTCTAAAATTAAATCGGTTTTTGCTAAATATTGTTTTACACTAAAAAAAGCAGAGTACGGTAATCTTCGTTTAAGAGCGCCAAAACGATAATTTTCAACCATGAAAAATGTGATTATTCCAAGTATAGATAAAATAAATAAAGGCGATTTTATAGTGTTCTTTTCAAGTTTTGTAAATTTTTTTAAAATGATAAATACAGCAAGCGTAGCAAGCAGTATATAGCCTAAAAATAGCCAACTAAATACATCTACGGCAATATCTAAATTGGTTTCAGAAATGGCTTGAATCATACCAAAATCGATACTAATATCTTGTGTGTACACCCAAAATGATAAACAAGCACATATTAAAAATAGAATAGGAAAAAGTAGGATAAATACTCTTTTAAATAAACTTAAAATATATATAAAACCAAATACAGAAAACTGAAGTAGCAGAAAATGTATTACGTAGATAAAAAATGCTTTTACAGTACCAAAAGGTACATGAACATAACAGGCAATTGTTATAAATAGAGCTACAAAGATATTTAGTAGTAAATGAAATAGAATTTCTTTTTTATATACTTTTATTTTTTCCATTTAAAAAGGGTACATATTTGTTGATTAATAATAAAATAGGAAACATTAATAATAGTTGAAAAAGGACTAAGACTATTTTTTCTAGTTCGGTAAAGTTAAAAACACTAGATCCTATAGTTAAAACGAGCACTAGTTTTATAAAAGTTAAAGATCTTACTTGCATAGCTAAAATTGGTATGGTATTTTTTCCGAAAAAGGATAAGAATTTAAAAATAGGTAACACTTTAAAAAGGTTACACCAAAAGAGAACTCCTACAAGTGCATTTATAATAAATAAAAACTCATTGCCATATGTAGATCTATACATGTCTACTTCTTGTAGAAGGAATAAAGAAAAAATTAAATGAAGTATACCCAAAATAAAAAAAGAGGTTTTTTCTCCTTTCCATTTATTAAAAAATAAATAGTTTTTAGTGTAATAGCCAAAGGTGTAAAAAATTAAAGAAACTAAAGAAACGTCTAAGCTCCAGAACAAGTTTATGTTTGTGAATCTAGGAATTAAAAAACCTATTAATACACTAATAATTATGACTAGGAATTGTTTTTTTTTGTTTTGAATGAATTTTTTTATCAACCAAAAAATAAGAAAAGTTAAAAAAATGGATGGTAAAAACCACATTGGAATTCCCCAATTCATATAGTCGATGTCTCCTTGAGCATAAAAAATACCTATAAAATTTTTAATTGGGGATAGATCTAAAGCTGCTGATTCTCCATATTTTCTACCTAAAAATAACCAAAAGAAAAAAAGTATAAAACTCCAGAGAAAGTATGGCACTAAAAGTTGTTGAACCCTTTTTTTAACGATCTCGAA
This sequence comes from Polaribacter sejongensis, assembly GCF_038024065.1. Taxonomy (NCBI): domain Bacteria; kingdom Pseudomonadati; phylum Bacteroidota; class Flavobacteriia; order Flavobacteriales; family Flavobacteriaceae; genus Polaribacter; species Polaribacter sejongensis. Next base: position 3,647,509 of record NZ_CP150667.1, read on the forward strand.
ATTAGATTTCTTAGGATGAAAAACGCCCGCAATTAAAAAAAATAAAGGCATGTGAAAACTATAAATATAATTTTCGATTACAGGGAAATTATGTCCGTAAACAACTAGAATGATACCAAAACCTTTAATTTGGTCAATCCAATTTATTCTTTTTTGGTTTGAAACTAGAGCGTTGATGTTTTTTTGAAATTTTATTTTAGTATTAATTTTGTTTTAACTGTAAAGAACAGACTTTTTTTACATTTTATTAAATAAATGTGTCTTCATAATGCGAAAAAGTTAAATAATTCAAAAAAATACTATGCATGCATAGTATTTTTTTAAAAAATTATGTATTTTCGTTGCAGATAAAAAGTATAAAAATAGAATTTTATGAAAATATTGGTTTGTATTAGTCATGTTCCAGATACCACGTCTAAGATTAATTTTACAGAAAACGATACAAAATTTGATACAAATGGAGTACAGTTTGTTATTAATCCTTATGATGAATTTTGTTTAACAAGAGCCATGTGGTTTAAAGAAAAACAAGGTGCTTCTGTAACAATTGTAAATGTTGGTGGTCCAGAAACAGAACCTACATTGCGTAAAGCTTTAGCAATAGGAGCCGATAATGCAATACGTGTAAATGTAAACCCAACAGACGGATTTCAAGTAGCAAAAGAATTGGCAGCAGTTGTAAAAAATGGTGAATATGATTTAGTATTGGCAGGAAAAGAATCTGCAGACTATAATGGTCAAATGGTTCCAGGAATGTTAGCTACGTTAACCGATTTTAATTTTATAAATGGTTGTGTTGGTTTAGAAGTAGAGGGTACTTCTGTTACTGCAACTAGAGAAATAGATGGAGGAAACGAAACTTTATCTACAAGTTTACCTTTAGTAATTGGTGGACAAAAAGGAGTGGTAGAAGAAAAAGATTTACGCATACCAAATATGCGTGGAATTATGATGGCACGTAAAAAACCATTAGAAGTGGTAGAGCCAGTTAGTAATGAAGCATCAACAAGTATTCAATCTTTTGAAAAACTACCAGCAAAAGGAGCTGTAAAATTAGTAGATGCAGATAATGTAGATGAGTTAATTAGCTTATTGCATAACGAAGCAAAAGTAATATAAGAGAGTGTAATTGGTGAATTGTTGAATAGTGTAATTGTTATAACGATTACCCAACAATTACACAGTAAACAACTACACATTTACACAATTTTAAAAAAAAAATAAATATATGTCTGTTTTAGTTTTTGCCGATTCATCGGAAGGAAAATTTAAGAAAACTGCTTTAGAAGTAGTTTCATATGGAAAAAAGGTTGCAGAACAATTAGGTACTAATGTTGTTGCACTCACAATAAACGCAAGCGATTCATCAGAATTATATACATACGGAGCAGAGAAAGTAGTATCAGTTTCTAATGATGCTTTACAAACTTTTAATGCAAAACAATATGCAGCTGTAATTACAGAAGTTGCAAAAGCACAAAATGCCACTGTTGTAGTTGTAGATTCTAGTACAGATGGTTTGTATCTAGCTCCAATTATTGCAGTAAACTTAGAAGCAGGTTGCGTTTCTAACGTAGTAGATGTACCATCAAGTACGAGTCCGTTTACAGTAAAAAGAAAAACATTTTCTAACAAAGCATTTTCAAATACTGTAATTTCTACAGAACATAAAGTTATAGTAGTTGCAAAAAATTCTTATGGCGTTCATGAAAATGTAGTTACTGGAAGCACAGAAACTTTTGAAGCTACAATAGTAGAATCAGGAGTAAAATCGGAAAAAATAGAAAGAGTTACTGGTAAAGTAACTATTGCAGATGCAGAAATTGTTGTCTCTGCAGGTAGAGGTTTAAAAGGACCAGAAAATTGGGGTATGGTAGAAGAATTAGCAAGTGTTTTAGGCGCTGCAACAGCTTGTTCTAAACCAGTTTCAGATTTAGGATGGCGTCCACATGCAGAACATGTAGGGCAAACTGGTAAGCCAGTTGCATCTAATTTATATATTGCCATTGGTATTTCTGGAGCAATTCAGCATTTAGCTGGTATCAACGCATCAAAAGTAAAAGTAGTTATAAATACAGACCCAGAAGCACCGTTTTTTAAAGCAGCAGATTATGGGATTGTTGGTGATGCTTTTGAAGTAGTTCCAAAATTAATCGAAAAATTAAAAGCTTTTAAAGCGTCTTAATTATAAAGAATTATTTTTTGGGCGTGCCCAAATTATTTAAAGTGAAATATTAGAAACTTATCAGAAGTAAAATTTTGATAAGTTTTTTTATCAACTTTTATCAAAGTCAAAATAATTTCGTCAGGCTTGGAGTTTATCTTGAGCCAGACGAAAGGCACTCGCTTTTTTATTTTAAAAGAAAAATAAAAAGAGCTCAAACAGGTGCTTCAATCCTTCATGCAAGAGTAAAACTCACTTTTTTGAGAAATATCAGCATTAACCTATTATTTTTATTAAATTGTGCCCCTCTAAAAGTTTGTAAAAATGACTTCAAAAAGTTTTGCAAATATATTTTAGTTTTACGTAAATAAATTTATGAGTTTAATACAATTAACTATAAAGGGTATTTCTTACAGTCAAACTCAGAGTGGTGCTTATGCATTGGTTTTGAGTGAGATGGAAGGAACGAGAACTTTACCTATTATTATTGGAGCCTTCGAAGCACAATCTATTGCAATTGCTTTAGAAACAGAAATTAAACCTCCAAGACCACTTACACACGATCTCTTTAAAACATTTTCAGACCGCTTTTCTGTCACAGTAAAAGAGGTAATTATCCATAAATTAGTAGATGGAGTATTTTTTTCTAGCTTAGTTTGCGAAAAAGACGGCGTAGAAGAAGTTTTAGACGCAAGAACTTCAGACGCAATTGCAATAGCAGTTCGTTTTCAAGCTCCAATATATACTTATGAAAATATTTTAGAAAAAGCAGGTATTTTTCTTAAGATAGAAGAAGAATTTGGAATTGAAGATACACCAGAATCTGAAGAAGACGTTATTGATATAGATACGTTAATCCTTAAAAAGGAGTCTTCTTTTTCTGACGTTAGTTTAGAAGAACTTCATGACCAATTAAATACTGCAGTTTCTGATGAAAACTACGAATTAGCTGCAAAAATTAGAGACGAAATTAGTAAACGCTCTTAATATTATAAGTACACATTATGAAAAAAATATTTATTGCTGTTTTCTGTTTGTTGTCAATCTCAGTTTTTTCTCAAAGTACAGAAACAGTTTCTGCTGTAACAGAAATTATACCTAGTCAAGGTTTTTCTTTTCAGAGTTTATGGCGAGGAATTTTAGGAATGTTTTCATTAATTTTAATAGCTTTCTTATTTAGTGCAAATAAAAAAGCAATAGATTGGAAAAAAGTAGCTATTGGTTTAGGATTGCAATTATTAATTGCTATTGGAGTTTTAAAAGTTGAATTTATACAATCTATATTTGAATTTGTAGGAGGTATATTTATAGAAATATTAGCTTATACAAAAGCAGGTAGTGAGTTCTTATTTGCTGGTATTGTAGGAGATATGAATAAGTTTGGTTACATCTTTGCTTTTCAAGTATTACCAACAATTATATTCTTTTCTGCATTAACTTCTTTATTGTTTTATTTGGGAATAATTCAAAAAGTTGTAAAAGTTTTAGCAATTGTATTGTCTAAATTTTTAGGGATTTCAGGTATGGAAAGTCTTTCTGTAGCTGGTAATATCTTTTTAGGGCAAACCGAAGCACCACTTCTAATTAAAGCTTATTTAGAGAAAATGAATAAGTCGGAAATGTTATTGGTAATGATTGGTGGTATGGCAACCGTTGCAGGTGCTGTATTGGCTGCTTACATTGGCTTTTTAGGTGGTGGAGATAAAGAATTAGAATTGGTATTTGCTAAACATTTATTAGCGGCCTCTGTTATGGCGGCACCTGGTGCTATTGTAATTTCTAAAATATTATATCCACAAACTGAAGAAGTAAATTCTGACGTTACTGTTTCTCAAGAAAAAATAGGCGCTAATATTTTAGATGCTATTGCTAATGGAACGACAGAAGGTTTACGTTTAGCCGTAAATGTAGGAGCAATGCTTTTAGTTTTTGTAGCTATAATAGCGATGTTAAATGGTATTTTAGGAGCGGTTGCATCTTTTGATGGTTTTACAATTGAATTTTTAAGCTTAGAATGGCGCTGTACTTCTGTTAATGAACTTATCGCAAATAACACGCTTTACGACGGTCTTTCTTTAGAGTTTATTTTAGGATATATATTTGCTCCTTTAATGTGGCTTATTGGTGTTGCTAAAGAAGATATGGCTTTAATGGGGCAGTTATTGGGTATAAAATTGGCTGCAAGTGAATTTGTTGGTTATATTCAGTTAGCAGAATTAAAAAATGTAGCTAGTGCAACTCATTTAACATATAACAAATCTATAATTATGGCAACATACATGTTGTGTGGATTTGCAAATTTTGCGTCTATTGGTATACAGATAGGAGGTATTGGATCTTTAGCTCCTGGACAACGTAAAGTTTTGTCAGAATTTGGAATTAAAGCTTTAATTGGAGGTACCATTGCTTCTTTAATGTCTGCAACAATTGCAGGTATGATTATAGGATAAAAGTGTAAGCGTGTAATTGTTTATTTGTTTAAACCTTTACATGTACTTTAATAAACAATTACATAATTAAAAGATTACACAACTAAATGAAACAATATCACGATTTAGTAAAACACGTTTTAGAAAACGGAAACGAAAAAGGAGATAGAACAGGTACTGGAACAAAAAGTGTTTTTGGGTACCAAATGCGTTTTGATTTAAGTGAAGGTTTCCCAATGGTTACTACCAAAAAACTACATTTAAAATCTATTATTTATGAATTGCTTTGGTTTATAAAGGGCGATACAAATATTAAATATTTACAAGAAAACGGTGTAAGAATCTGGAATGATTGGGCAGACGAAAATGGAGACTTAGGTCCTGTTTACGGACATCAATGGCGTAATTGGAATAGTGATGAAGTAGATCAATTAAAAGATGTAATAACGTCTTTAAAGACCAATCCAAACTCAAGAAGAATGTTGGTTTCTGCTTGGAATCCTTCTGTATTACCAGATACTTCGGTATCTTTTTCAGAAAATGTAGCCAATGGCAAAGCAGCGTTACCTCCTTGTCATGCTTTTTTTCAATTTTATGTAGCAGATGGTAAGTTATCTTGTCAACTATATCAAAGAAGTGCAGACATCTTTTTAGGAGTACCTTTTAATATTGCATCTTATGCATTATTTACTATGATGATTGCACAAGTTTGTGGTTATGAGGCAGGCGAATTTATTCATACTTTTGGAGATGCTCATATCTATAATAACCATAAAGAACAATTTGAAGTTCAGTTGGCTAGAGATATTAGACCATTACCAAAAATGAAAATGAACCCAGCAATAAAAAATATCGAAGATTTTACGTTCGAAGATTTTGAGCTGTTAGATTATAATCCTCACCCACATATTAAAGGAAAAGTTGCGGTTTAATCGCAAGGCAATAGCCAAAGATTCAATTTCCGGAGGCTTGCTTCAAATGAAAAATAGTTGTATTGCAAGCATACCTGGTGCCTTTAGGTAGAGGTTGTTGATTAAAACAACTCATAGAAATTAAAACAAAAAAGAGCTTTCAAAATTAATTGGAAGCTCTTTTTTTTTATATCAATAACGTTGTTATTATAAGTTTAATACGCTGTTTTCTGTTCCTACAAAGTCGTTCCAAGCAAGTCCATCTGCTTCTTGTTCGTTTGTATATGTACCATCTATTAAGTATTTAAACTCATAAGATTTTCCAGATTCTAAATCTAAAGTACCTTTAAAAGACCCATTTTTCAATTTCTTTAAAGGAGCCGATTTTTCATTCCACTCATTAAAGCATCCTACTACCACTACTTTTTTAGCTTCTTCAGCAGGTACAGTAAAAGTTACTTTACAAACTGGTTTGCTTTTTAAAAATTGTTTTTTAATTGCCATAATTATTCTATTCAAAAATTTTAAGTAAAAATATGTAACTACTTGGTTATAAACATCATTATTTTGTAAGAAAATAAAAGAATTATCAGTTATGTAAAATGGCCATATAAATTATTGATAATTCAAAATGAAAGGGAATTAAATTTATTGTTTATATAAAATAAAGCATATTTGTTTCTACTTGATTTTCAGTGTTTTCAGTTCGAAAACGTATTCGTAAGTATGCTATTTTGATTTAAAGTGCCCTTAAAACGTCAAATCTTAGTAGAAATATTCTAATTTTGTTAAAATTTTAGGATTCTATGATTACAATTATAGCAGCAATTGCAAAGAATAATGCTTTAGGAAAGGATAATGATTTAATTTGGCATTTACCAGCAGATTTAAAAAGGTTTAAAAAAGTTACAACCGGACATCACATTTTAATGGGCAGAAATACTTTTGAGTCTATAGGTAAACCATTACCTAATAGAACTACTATTATAATAACCCGAAATCAAAATTATTTTAAAGAAGGGTGTTTAATAGCCAATAGTATTGAAGAAGCCATAGGAATGGTAGAAAATAAAGATGATATTTTTATAATTGGTGGCGCACAAATTTATAAAGAAAGCATGCAAAAAGGTTTGGTAGACCGATTAGATATTACTCAAGTGCATCATGAATTTGAAGCAGATGTTTTTTTTCCAGAGATAGATTTAAAAATTTGGAAAGAAACAAATAGAGAAGATTTTATAGCAGACGAAAAAAATAAATTTGATTTTAGTTTTGTAAGTTTTCAAAAGAAAAAATAATGAATAAGTATCTAGTCCTCCTAATTGTTAGTTTTTTTTACACTATAAATTTAGTCTCGCAAGAGTATCTAAAAGATTTTGGTTCTATTAAAGAGTTTGTAAAAGGTAATAATGAATCTTATTTTATAGCCTATGATTTTCTTTATGGTAATGAATTATGGAAGACTGATGGGACAAAAGAAGGAACTGTTTTAGTAAAAGATATATACAAAGGAACTAGGGGGTCTTCGATATCCAACCTTTTTTATTTTAAAAATAATCTTTATTTTTCAGCAAACGATGGTGTTCATGGCCAAGAATTATGGAAATCTGATGGTACGGAACAAGGAACAATTCTTATTAAAAACATATATAAGTACGTTAAACAAAGTGCTAACCCTAGAGGGTTTACTGTTTATAATGATGAACTTTATTTTCTTGCAGCAGATGATAATATCAGTGGATATCAAGATATATGGAAAACAGACGGCACAGAAGTGGGGACTTTAAAAGTTTATGGTGCTCATTCAAATAGAGGTGATTTAATTGTAGCAAATAATTTACTTTATTTTTCACAGGGAACTAAGTTATATACGGTTAACGTTTATGATCATTCATTAACAGAAGTTAAAGTAGGTAATTATTATAGTGTTGCAGAATTTAATGTTTTTAACAACGAACTGTATTTTATATCCCATACTAGTTACAGACAAAATATACGGTTTTATAAAATTGATAAAAATGAGAATTTAATTTTATTACAAGAGTACAACCAACCAAAATATGGAGATATAGATATTGATAATTTTACTTTTGTAAATGGCGACGTTTATTTTTCAATTAGAACAGATTTTAATTCGGAAGACGACACAGATGTTTTATGGAAAACAGATGGTACTGCGGCAAACACATTAGCAATAAAATCTTTTAGTTGGGATAGGCATTCTTCTGGTTCTCAAATGTCAAATTTTATAGCGTACAAAAATAATTTATACTTTAGTGGAAAAAGCCAATATGGATACAGTTTATGGGTTTCTAACGGTACTGCATCCGGGACTAAAGAGTCTCTAAATAATGCAGTAAGTAGCTCTGTAAATATGTTTGTTTTTAAAGACAATTTATATTTTATATCAGGTTCTAATTTGTATTATACAAATGGCAGTTTTGGCGATATTCATAAGACTTCAGATATTTTAGTTTCTTCTAAATACTCTAACGATTTATTTAATGTAAGCGTAGGAAACAGTACAGTTTATATAGAAGGAAGTACATTTTCGGGTTCAGAAAATGCCCTTTTTACTATTAATTCAAGTCCGTCTATAGAGGTAAAAGAATCTTATTCAATTATTAAAAATAATAAAATTATAAACTTAACATCTAAAGTAGATAGTCTAGTAACCAAAACATTTACCATAAAAAATAAAGGGTATAAAGACTTGGCGCTTTCTTCAATCTATATTGATGGAAAAGGTTTTTTTGTGAATAATAAATCCGATAAAAATATAAATGAAAACAATTCTGAAGGAATTATAAGTCAAATTATAAAGCCAGGAGAGTTTACTAGTTTTCAAATTGGTTTTTATCCGAGTAAATTAAAAGAAGAATCAGGTATACTTTATATAAAATCTAATGATGCTGAGTCTTTTAATTATAAGATTAATTTTATAGGAACTGTAGAAGAAGGAATTGTAAAAAATAAAACGAATACCTTTCCATTAAAAAAGGACATTAAATTTGAAAATTCGTTATTTCTTTTAAGTGCGAATAGTATTGAAGAAAACAATCAATTAAGTACAGAGATTGGTCGTTTTTCTAGTTTAAATAATATTGATTATAAGTTTATTCTTATTGATGGGGAAGCAGATAATAGTAATTTTATTATTGAAGATAATAAATTAAAGGCAAATAAGATTTTTAATTACGAGTTGCAAAATACTTTGATTGTTCGCGTAAAAGCAACATCTATAAATGATGCCGCTAATACTTTAGAAGGAAGTTTTGTAATAAAGGTTGTAAATCAGAATGAAGATGTTTTAAGGGAGTGTTCAGAAAGTTTAATCAATTTATCTTACGGATTAAATGATGTAACATTTATAGATGATAAAACGGTAGTAGCAGTTGGTGATTTTGGTCGGATTTTAAAATCTACAGATGTAGGAATTACTTGGGAGAACGTTGGCGTAGATATTACAAACACACTTAATAAGATACAATTTATAAACGATAATGTTGGCTATATAAAAGGAGGTGGTATTCTTTTAAAAACTATGGACGCTGGTGAGAATTGGTTTCAAGTAAGTTTTCCTGTTGAGTCTTATCCTTATACAAATAATATGTTTTTTGTTTCAGAAGCAGTAGGTTATGTATTTGGTAGTGAAGGTAAAATTTATAAAACGATAGATGCAGGAATTTCTTGGACGTTTAAAAAAGTAAATTATAGTAATTTAACTTGTGCCTATTTTTTTAATGAAAATGAAGGTATTATTGGTCAAAATTCTAAGTCTTTTTTAAAGACGACTGATGGTGGTTTAAATTGGGAGAATATAAGTGTTGATTTTCCAGAATTTAGCTATTCATCTACCATAAGTAAAATAGATTTTATAGATGATAAAATTGGTTATGCTACATCGTATAAAGGACAAATTATAAAAACAGAAGATGCAGGGAAAACATGGGAGTTTAAGAGTGTTACTAATGTAAGTTATCCAACGAAACTCAAATTTATAGATGAAAATACAGGGTATTTTATGGGTGGGTTTAATTATAGCTCTATTTTAAAAACAGAAGACGGAGGTAATACTTGGCATTCCCTAGATTTTGAAAGAGTAGGGAGTATAACCAGTATTGATTTTAATGATAATAATGCCATAATTGTAGGTCATGGAGAGGGGTTTGGAAGAACTTCTGAAAACGGACATTCAATATATAAAATGGATGTAGCAGATAATGATATTAAACTGAAATCGTCTTTAAGAGGAGATGCATATTATGTATCAATGGATTTTTCAGATAATTTAGGTATGCTTTTGTCTAATGGTCAATATTCTGGGAATAGTGATTCTAGAATTACAAAAAATGGAGGAATAACATGGCAGAAAATAAACCTTCCGGAAGTAGAAAATGAAGCATATTTTAAATGTTACATCAAAAATAATAAGTTTTATATTTTAGGTAGAAATAAAATTTATGTGAGTGAAGATTTTGGAGAAAGTTTTCAAATATTTGAAAATCCAGGTTTACTCAATTTATTTTGGGGAGATAATCATATTGTTTATGGTACTTCTTATGAAAACTTTTATAAATCTGAAGATTCCGGAATTACTTGGGTTAAAAATCCAAATCTAAGTTATGATGAATTTTCAAAACCCAATGATATTTATTTTGTTAATGATAATATTGGTTTCTTATTAACATATAATGGGTATTATAAAACTATAGATGGTGGTGTAAGTTTTACTTATAAAAATGATTTAAAAGAGGATAACTATCAAGATGAAGTGTTTTTTACATCTATCTTTTTTAAAGACGAATTAAATGGTGTAATAGGTAATAATGATGGTCTTGTTTATGTTACTTCTAACGGAGGAGATACATGGAAGCGTGTTGTAAGTATAATGCCTGTTGGTGTTACAGAGTTAGAAGTTAACTTAAACAATTATTATGCTATTTCTACAAATGGAGGGGGGGATACTACTCTTAATAAAAGTATTGATAATGGAAATAGTTGGCAAACGGTAGAAGTTCTAGAAGAAGATGTTAAAGATTTAAAGTTTTTTAATAACGAGCTTTATTTAATAGGAGATCGTGGAACCTTTTATAAATACACATTAAATAAAGCTTCTTTATTGCCAAGTTTTATTAATGGAGATATAAATGTAGTAGAAAAATCGAAATCGAGTTATTCTATTAATCAAGGTTTTAACACGTCGTATAAATGGTCTGTCACTGGTAATAATTCTATAGAGTATGCTAATAATATTGCTAAGGTTAATTGGCAAGAACCAGGGCAATTTGTGGTGTCGGTTAGTTCTTTTAATGATTGTGAAGAAGTAGTAGGTGCTAGAGATTTAATTGTAAATGTTTACAATACACCTAATCCTAATATTGTAGGTTCTTCTGAAGTTTTAAACTTTACAAACGAAGTATATTACACAGCTCTTAGTGCAGATTCTAGATACTTATGGAAGGTAATTGGAGATGATAATTCTGTTGAGAATGAAAATAAAATAGAAATAAATTGGGGAGAAATTGGTGAAGGAGAAATAATTGTAACAGAAATAGATAACATAACAAATACTAGAGTAAGAAATAATTTATTTGTTACAATAAAAGATGTTTTAACCGTTGGTCAATCTGATAGGGTTGAAAATATTACAGTGTATCCTGTTCCTTCTAAGAATAGCATAAAAGTAGATTTTCCTATAGACTTAAAAAGCTCTAAAAAGGTTATTAAAATTTACAATTTGTTAGGAAAAGAACAATCATTTGAATTTGATGAAAATTCTTACTTAAATATAAGCAGTTTAAAATCTGGAGTATATTTTTTAAAAATATCTATCAATTCGAAAGTGTTTACTAAAAAAATTATTAAAAATTAAACTCAAATAATTATCTAATTCTACTAGAAAAACCTCCCCCTAAATTCATTTTATACTTTTGTTGGGCAAATAAAAAGTAATTAAATAATTTATAGTTTACGTCGTAACCGTAATCAGTAGTAGATTGGTAGTCAACGATGTTTTCATATATATTAGCGTTGAATTGAATAGGGTTTCTAGCTCTATTATTCCATTCTAAAACCCAAGTTCTATTTCTAGCCTCTAGGTAGTTTTGAGAATAATAACCTTCTGGTTTAGCTATGGAAGCTAAAAAGGCATTAAAACCAGGGTCTATAATAATTACTTCATATTCTAAACTATCATTGGCAATAACAACAGGTTTTTCTTCTGATGTTGTATTTTTTTTTATGGATGATGAACCACAAGCGTACACAAATAATCCAAAAGAAAAAAGTATAAGAAGTTGTTTTAATAGTTTCATAATCAATTGTTTTATTTAAAGTAAAGTTCCGAAAAATATTCTAAAATAGGTTGGTTTTTAATTGATTTAACATTAATTTTCAACCTTAATAAAAAAGGATGAAACAAAGATGTTTTTGGGTAACAGACAGTGACTTGTATAAAAAATATCATGATGAAGAGTGGGGAACACCTGTCTATGATGATGGTGTTTTATTTGAATTTTTAATCCTAGAAACCTTTCAAGCAGGTTTAAGTTGGATTACAATTTTAAACAAAAGAGAAAATTTTAGAGTTGCTTTTGATCAATTCGATTATAATAAAATTGCAACTTATTCCGAAAGTAAATATGAATCTTTATTATTAGATAGTGGCATTATTAGAAATAAGCTAAAAATTAAAAGTGCCATTACAAATGCACAATTATTTATAGATATTCAAAAGGAGTTTGGTTCTTTTTCTAAATTTATTTGGTCTTACGTTAATAACAAACCAATTATTAATAAGTTTAATAAAAGAGAGGAAGTACCTGCAACAACAGCGCTATCAGATAAAATTTCTAAGGACTTAAAAAAGAGAGGTTTTAAATTTGTAGGATCTACTGTAATGTATGCATATATGCAAGCTGTTGGTATGGTAAATGACCACACTACAGATTGTTTTAAATATTTATAAGAATGAATGTATTTGAAATACCCAAAGATGATTTAAAAAAAATCATTTCTATTTTTAACAGAGAAATTGGTCGCTTTATTTTTTTTGTTTTCGTCTTGTTTTTTGATAGTATTTATTTTGCAGAAAACGTAACAAGCTCGCAGCTATTAATTAATATTTTAATGTTAGCAGGTTTTTTAAAAATGTACTTTAGATCTACTCCAAGAGTAAAAGAACTAATGATTTATGCTGTAATTTTGGGTTTTGGAGGAGAATATCTTTTTTCTAGAGCATTAAGTATGTATACTTATAGATTAGAGAATGTGCCGTTTTATGTACCCATTGGTCACGCCGCTTTGTACGGTAGAATTTTAATGTTTAGTAAGGCATCAGTTGTAAAAAAATACAATAAAGCTATTGAGCAATTGTTTGCAATTGTAATTGCAATTTTTGCAACTACATATCTTGTTTTCTTTTCAGATGTTTTTGGTTTTGTAATGACAATAGGTGTTTTTCTATTACTTTGGAAAAGGCCTAAGGATAGGTTGTTTTTCTATGCGATGTATATTTTAGTAGCAATTTTAGAAATTGGTGGTACTGCCTTTGGGTGCTGGAGTTGGCCAAGTATAGGGTTTGAAGTTTTTGAGTTTTTACCAAGTAATAACCCGCCAAGTGGTATTAGTTTATTTTACTTTTTATTAGATATTGGTTGCTTTGTAATTTATACTCAAAGACATAAGATAACTTGGAGTAGGCTTAAAAATATACGAAGTATACGCACTTAAAATTTGTACCTTTATACATCAATTATAAATTTAATAAAATGAATATAAAACAGATGATTTTTGGTTGTTCAGTAGCTGTATTATTGGCTTCTTGTACTGCGGAACAAAAAAAAGAAACCGAAAAAGAAACGGTAAAAGCAACAGCAGAATTTAACCATTTTGTAGAACAGTTTGCAGATATTAAAGTATTGCGTTATAAAATCCCAGGGTTTGAAGAGCTTACTTTAAAAGAAAAAGAACTTGTTTATTACTTAACACAAGCAGGTTTGTCTGGTAGAGATATTATGTGGGATCAAAACTATCGCTATAATTTAAGTATTAGAAAGGCTTTAGAAAATATCAACCAAAATTATACTGGAGATAGAGGAAGTGAGAGCTTTAAATCGTTTAAAACCTTCTTAAAAAGAGTTTGGTTTTCTAACGGAATTCATCATCATTATTCTAATGATAAATTAAAACCAGCATTTACAAAAGAATATTTTACAGAAGATTTATTAGAAAATTCAAATACAGAATTGTCATCAGCAATAATTGAAATTTTATTTAATGATGCTGATAATAAAAAAGTAAATAAGAAATCTGGAGTTGACAATATTTTGTCATCAGCAATTAATTTTTATGGACCAGATATTACCGACAAAGATGTTGCTGAATTTTATAAAACAGCTTATAAAGGATCTAAAGAGCAACCAATTGAAGCGGGTTTAAATTCTAAATTAGTTAGAGAAAACGGTAAATTGGTAGAAAAAGTGTGGAAATCTGGCGGAATGTATGGTGCTGCATTAGACAATGTTATTGGTTGGTTAGAAAAAGCAAAAGGAGTTGCAGAAAATGATAAGCAAGCGCATACTTTAGAGTTATTAATAGAATATTACAAAACTGGTAGTTTAGATGTTTGGGATCAGTATTGTGTTGCTTGGGCAACTTCTACAGAAGGAAATATCGATTGGATAAATGGTTTTATAGAAGTATACAACGATCCAAAAGGATACAGAGGTTCTTATGAAACTATTGTTCAGATTAAAGATTTTGACATGTCTCGTAAAATGAAAGTTTTATCTGATAATGCGCAATGGTTTGAAGATAATGCTCCGTTAGATCCTTCTCACAAAAAACAAAATGTAGTTGGGGTTTCTTATAAAACGGTAAATGTTGCAGGTGAGGCAGGAGATGCATCTCCAAGTACGCCAATTGGTGTAAACTTACCGAATAACAATTGGATTCGTGAACAACATGGTTCTAAATCTGTTTCTTTAGGAAACATTATTGGGGCTTATAATAATGTAGGCGGAACAGATCGTTTAAAAGAATTTGCCAATGATGAAGAGGAAGTTCGTCTAGAAGAAAAATACGGTCAGATTGCAGATAAATTACATACTTCTTTGCATGAAGTTGTTGGGCATGCTTCTGGTGTAATTAATGAAGGAATAGGGCAACCAAAAGAAACGCTTCAAAATTATGCTTCTACAATGGAAGAAGGGCGTGCAGATTTAGTTGGTTTGTATTATTTAATGGATTCTAAATTACAAGAATTGGGATTGACAGATAATTACAAAGAGTTAGGAATGGCTGCTTATGATGGATATATTAGAAATGGATTAATGACTCAGTTAGTAAGAATTAATTTAGGAGATGATATTGAGGAAGACCACATGGTGAACAGACAATGGGTTTCTGCTTGGGCTTTTGAGCAAGGTAAAAAAGACAATGTTATAGAAAAGGTTGTGAGAGACGGTAAAACGTACTTTAATATAAATGATTACGATAAGTTAAGAGTAATATTTGGAAGCTTATTAAAAGAGGCACAACGTATAAAATCTGAAGGTGATTTTGATGCTGCTAAAGCTTTGGTAGAAGGGTATGGTGTTAAAGTAGATCAACAAATACATGCAGAGGTTTTACAAAGAAATGAGCAGTTTAAATCTGCACCTTATAATGGATTTGTAAACCCTGTTTTAGTTCCGGATGTAGATGAAAATGGAAAGGTTATAGATGTACAAGTTACACACCCTAAAGATTTTGAAGAGCAAATGTTATTTTATTCTAAAAATTATAATTTCTTAGGAACTGAAAATTAAAATTTCTTATTCCTGATAAGGAATATCTTTAAAAGTAATTTATGTAAAAACCGACTCTAAACAGAGTCGTTTTTTTTATGATAATCAAATTATAAACTGATTTTATTGATAGGTAAACAATAAACAGTCTAAAATTAAAGGGAATATTTTAAAAGTAACAGCGGTTATGAAACAACCAGCGTGTATTTCTTTTTAAATCTAAATCAAAACTAATTATAATTTCATGAGAGCTTAGATTCTCTCCATAATTAGCCAGTCTATTATCATAAGAGTATCCAACTCTATATTTTTTATTAACAACTATAGCAAACAGAGCACTCATAGATTCTTTATAACGGTAAGACAAACCTGCTTCAATTATTTCTTTATAAATAAAATTAGCATTTAGATCTACAGAAACAGGTAGACTAGGGGTGTATTTTATAATCGTTGAAGGTTTAAATTTTAATTCTTCAGACATCTCATAGATATATCCTGATGCTAAAAAGAAATTGTGATTGCTTATTCCAAAGCTTTCATCAAGGTTTTCTAAAGTTTTAAATTGTCTAGATTTTAAAATATTTGGAATGGATAATCCTATAAAAAAATCTTCAGTGTAATACAATCCACCAAAACCAATATTGGGATAACTTCCATCTGTAGAAGCATATATTTCATTATCTGGTGTTACACCTCCTGCATAATTATTATTAAAAAAAGTAACGCCACCTTTTAAACCAAAAGAGAGTCTTTCGTAGCGAGATATAGGCAATGTATAAGAGACGTCTAAATTTATATTAGTACTATTTGCTAAACCTAATTTGTCGTTTATAACCGTTGCACCAAAACCTAAACCAGCTGCTGTTCTTCCGTTTATGGAAAACGTTTTGGTTTCTGGTGCCCCTTCTACACCAACCCATTGTTGACGAGCTAGTAAAGAGATGCTTAGATCTGCTCTAGAACCTACAAATGCAGGGTTTATTACCTGCATATTATACATGTATTGTGTATAATGTGGTGTCTGTTGTGCGTAATTAAATGTGTTAAAGAAAATAATTAGTAAGACACACGTAAAAAGCGTTTTATCTGTAATTCTTAAATTGTTTTGGGGGCTTTTTTGTATCATCTTATTAATTGGATAAAGCTTTGTTTAGGTTTTGTAATACCATCATTATAATCTAAAGAGTAATAATAGATGCCTTCCGTAACAGGTTTTCCGTTGTTGGTGCCATCCCACCAAAGTGGATTTGGATTACCATTGTTTTTATAATCGAATACTTGACCTCCCCAACGGTCAAGTATCGTTATTCTAAAGTTTGGATATTCTTCAATTCCAGAGATTTCAAATACATCACTTTTTCCATCATCATTTGGTGAAAAAAGATTTGGGTAATCATTGTCTTTTATGGTTCCAATACCAAAAATTGTTGATGAATAATTAGAAACACCTGTACTTGTTATTTCTACCTCTAATAGCATTGTTTCTGTATCTTCGTTTATAGTATCATCTATGGTTTTTACATCTTGAGTTATAGATGTTTCAAGTGCTGGTATATAAGCGATGGTAAATTCCGGATTATAGTCTTCTAAATCGCTTGCTGTTTCATTAACCGTTTCTAAATTAAAGTTAATCGGTAAATAATTCTGCATTGGTTCATCTGAATCTGGATTTACTAGTGAAATGGTAAAAGTTAAAGTACGCCCTTCAATAACAGTAACATTATCTATTATAACTTTAGGATCTGGGTTTATATCTAAAATTGTACCTGTTTTAGTTAAATCTTGTGCTCCAATATGAGCAGAAGCTACAACGCCGACAACGTTTATAAATTCATCTGGTTCGTTTATATTGTCTATAAAAGTAGGAATGTTAAAAGAGCTTTCTGTATTTGCGTTATTAGGATCTGTGGTTTCGGTAATGGTTAAAGATTTATAAAAACTTTGGTAATCTTCTGGACTAATTGCAGTTCCGTCTGTTGTTTGAATGTCTATGTAAATAGGTCTAGAAGATGGGCGGCTTAAAGTAACTTTATGTTCTAAATCATCACCTTCATTACTTACAGCGTTATTCATTGTAATAGACGGTGCGTCTTCATCATCTAAAAGAGTACCAATCCCTCTTATTTCTGTATTAATGGTGTTGTTAGAAGTTATGTTACCTTTTAAAGTAAATAATTCATCTAGCTCATCAATATTGTCATCTAAAGAATTTACCGTAAACCTATTTGTATCTGTAAAAGGATCTATCGTTAAGGTTTTAGAAGTTACTTGCTTATAATCATAAGGAGCAATTGCTATGTTGTATGTGTCTGCAGTTTCGGTACCATCTACTGTTGAAAAGCTAATATTAATTGGTGATGCACTTTGAATCAATTTTGAGTGATCCGTCTTTTTAACTAACAAGATTGTGAACTCTAAATCTTCTCCTTCAATTACGGATACATTATCAATAAGTACAACAATGGCTATGATCTCTCTCCAATCTCTTTCGGTTGTATCAGGGTCATCATTATTTGGGAAATCAGTAGGAACTTGACCGTTTGTTGGGTTTACCAATGCAGTATTATTGTCATATGCATCATCTAAACCATCATTGTCAATGTCTATATTTAGTGGGGTAGTTTCTGCAATTCCATCATTATCTAAATCCCAAGCTTCAATAGCATCATCACGAATGTCATTATCAGAATTAAGATCAATATAATCAGGTTTACCATCACGATCTGTGTCTGTTGGAGTAATTCCATTTGGGTATGCAGTATCTATACCTAAAGCATTAATAATACCATTTGGAGCTTTGTAATTAGCGGTAGTTTGTCCTTCAATATTATCTACAATACCATCTCCATCTGCATCAATATCTATAAAATCTTGATTGCCCTTGGTGTCTGTATTCGGAATAGTGTAATTAATAGAGGCATTGGTAGTATCGTTGTTTTCTTTAGTGTTATCAAGTCCATTTTTACCGACAGGTTTATTGGTACGACCATTACGGTTTGTATCTACAGACTTATTTCCTGCTTCTACAATATCTAAAATTCCATCGTTATCACTATCTAAATCTAAATGATTAGGAACTCCATCAGCATCAAAATCAAAAATATCTACAATACCATCGTTATTAGCATCAACACCAAAATCGGTATCTCTGTAATTAGGTATAAAGTCGTTGTCATGATCATCTAAAGGATTTAACCCGTTGTATTCATTAACATCTAGTATGGTATCGTTATCATCATCAATATCAACAGCGTTAGAAATACCATCATTGTCAGAATCTGTAGTGGCATTAACAGCTACAAAATCAGATGAGCTTATAATTTTATTTAATGGGTCTGTTGCAGTAAATTTAGAAGTGTTATTGCCAATACAGTCTTCATAAAAAACAACTGTAAATTGAACCGTAATTGTTTCTCCTCGCATTAATATACCAGAAGTACCATCAAAAAAATTGATATCTGATGTTCCGTTGTAATTAGGGTTTAATATTGGATCTTTTGTTGCTGTTGAGTTCTCTATAAAAGGAGTTGTAACAGAAACAATATTACCAGAACAAATTTTATTTAAGTCGTCTTGTAGATTTAAGTTTTCTAATTGAACAATGTTACTATTGTTTTTGATGGTAAGTTGAAAGGTAACTTCATCATGTTCTAAAATACCATTAGGAATTTTATTAACTTCTGAAATTGCTTTCTCATTATTATTGGCAGAACTAAATAACAATACCATATTAGAAGAAGCGCAACTGCATTGCATTGCAGATGTTACTGGTGCTGTAGACGAATTTGTTGGGTAATATCTATCTAAATGATTTCCTAAACCATCAGACCAATTAACAAAAGAGAATTTCTTGTTGTTAGAAGAAGTTGACTCATCTAGTCCGTCTAAATCTCCTTGTGTTTGTGAAAGGTTTAATTGATAAAAATTGTTAATTCCAGTAGAAGAGAAAGGTTCTGTTAAATAATAGATTTCTAAAATTACAGTTTCTCCAGGTTCAAGAGAGTTATTTGGCATTAGTAATTTTGTGTTTGTTCCTCCGTTATAAGAAGTATTAACAGTAACATCAGGACCAGAAACCTGAGTAACTTTAAGCTCTCTAAAAACAATACCCTTGCTTAAGAAATCGCCTAAACCCATGTTATAATTAATATTATTAGCTGTAGCAGTACCTTCATTTGTTAAGATAACTCTATTGTTATAATCAAAAGTTCCGTCTGGGTTTACATTAGGATTTCGTTCTGGTACATATAATCCTCCAGCCACAATAGCTTCTGTAGTATGAAAATCTTCAAGTAAAATACTGTTAGCGTCGTTTCCTATTGTAGAAGTTACCTCTGCTACATGATTAAAATCGATTCCAGAACCAGAAGGAGTAGGGTTAGGTCTACCACCACAAAAAGGATTTACCGTTACGCAAAATTCAATATTTATAGATTGCCTTGGGTATAAAATGAAATTATCTATAGCATCTTTGTTAAAAAGAGAATTTGATGTAGCATTTAAAAAGTTATTATTTACAGCATCTGTATTAAATTCGGTAGGGTATGGGTTGTCTACAAAATCTTGAACAGCAGTAGTATTTACCGTAACTCCTTCTATCTGTTCTACACATCCATTTCCGTAAATGCTGTTTAAATCATTTGTTAAATCGATGTTTTTTATAAGGTTTTCTGCATGGTAATCTCTTGCAGTACTTTTATTTTTAAGGGTTAAACTGTATTTAATCTTATATACTCCATCTACTGTATAGCCTTGGTTACAGCTAGATATAGAGCTTATTTCTAGTAAATCGGTTATATGTTCTACTGTTAAATATAAATTAGCTGAATCTGTAAAAGTTCCATCAGAAATAATATATTTAATTACAGGAATGTTCCCTGTATAATTTTTAGTAGGGATAAAACTATAGCTACCATCTGGTTTAAAAGAGATACTACCTCCTGCAAAAATTGCTTTTTGATCTGTGGTATAAGTTGTTCCGTTTATAATAAAATTGATAATCGATAATGAGTTGTTATCTTGATCACTATCATTTATAAGTACACCAGGAGCATCTACATTTAAAGTAGTGTTTATGTTTGCTGTATCATAATCATCCTTAGCATTTGGCGGATATAAGTTAATGATTTTTACAGTTAAGTTAGCAGTACTTGTAAAAGTTCCGTCTGAAACGGTATAACTAATTGTAGGAATTTTGTTGTTATAATTAGCGGCAGGTATAAAAGAAAAACTACCATCTTCATTAATAGTAATAGATCCTTCAGTAAAATTTGCTTTTTCACCTGCATTATAACTAATGGTATCTATTTTAAACTCAGTAACTAATAAAAAACTGTCGTCTTTATCTGTGTCATTACTTAATATACCAGGCGCATCAACATTAAGCGTTGCATTTGTTTCTGTTGAATAATTGTCATTTTTAAGATCTGGCGCATATAGGTTGTTAACTTTAATGCTCAAGTTAGCAGAATCTGTATACGTGCCATCAGAAATTACATAGTTAATTGCAAGAGTAATATCATTATAATTAGTAGTAGGTATAAAGAGAAAACTACCATTTGCATTTATAGTAATTGTTCCATCGGTTAAGTTGGCTGTGTCTCCTGCAGCATATGTAATACTATCTAATGTAAACTCTGTAACCTCTAGATCGTCATCATCTATATCAGTGTCGTTACTTAATAAACCAGGAGTTTCTATCCTTAGTACTGTATTAGATGTAGTGGTATAACTATCATCTTTTGCTACAGGTGCTGTTTGTGCAGATGTAAATTGATAGAAAAGTAAAAAAAATATAAGTATTTTATACGTATTGTATTTAGGGGGTATCATTTTTTGGGGGGTTAAATGATTTTAATAAAAAAGTTTAAATATTGTTAGATAATTATGCGGTTTTGAGAGTGGAATAATTTATACCTAAATCTGTTGTATTAACAGATAAGCTCAAAGATTTTATCTTTAAAGTAGTATTATTTTTTGCAGAAGTATTATCCTTTTTTGATCCAGGGTCTGCTAGAGCAAACTGATTGAATAAGAAATAAAATAATATAAATAGTAGTAAAAGGGATACTACATATAATATAAATGTACTGTATTTGTTTTTTTTAGTAGATATCATTCTTGGGGGATTAAATGATTTTAATATTTCTATTAATTATTAATTATTAGTATTTGTATAAGTGTTTGTGTTTTTTGGAATATAACAAATAGGGTAACTCGAATAAAAACTAGTAACCAATTGAGAATTTTCATTTGGCCCTATGTGATTAATAAAAGCGTCTCGATTGTTAACTGTTAATGTAGTATTTGTTTTAATGTTGTAATTATCAGCTGGAGCAACAGAAGTTGCAGTAGCAAACTGATAAGGAAATATGAAGAATGCAAGTAGCTTGCATTTGTTTTTATTTAAGGGTATCATTCTTTGGGGGATTAAATGATTATGTATTTCTAATAATATGTTGATAAATGTAGCTAAAAATATTTTAATTATAACTCTATTTCTCTTTTTTATTTTTGCGAAATTATAAAATTATTATGAATAACAACGTTTAAAATTGATTTAAAAACAAATTAAGTATTTGTAAATTAGCTTATTGACCCCAAAGTATTCTGATGGCAACAAAAACAGCTATAACAATTGCGCCGTAAATAAGCACTTTTTTACCCGTTCCTTTATAATAGCGTTGGTGGTTTTTTATGTCTTTTCTATAACTGTAAATCATTAAAGCTACAAAAGAAATGAAAAATAAAGTCATAAAAATAATTCTTCCTGTTGTAAAATAAGCACTTAAAAACATAATTTGTATTCTTTATAAGTTGTGGGTTAATGGTAAACAAGAAGCTTTTATTTTATCAGAAAGTTTCTATATATTGTCTAACTGAAATTAATAAAATTCTATTCTGCAAAATTACAAATTAAAAGAAGAATGTCCTTGTTTTTGGTGTAACTTCTAAAATTGAATCTTATTAATTAAATCAACAATAAAAAATATAAATAAACCTTAATATATAATGAAAAACAAAATAGCAGCAGTAACTGAGTTTCACACCGCTTTTAAATTAAATATGAATCAAAAGCCAATTGCAAATATTGGTAAAGATAGAAACACGCTTCGTTTTAATTTAATGAAAGAAGAAAATGAAGAATATTTAGAGGCAGCAGAAAATAATGATTTGGTTGAGGTTGCAGATGCTTTAGGAGACATGCTGTATATTTTATGTGGAACAATTATAGAACACGGAATGCAAGATAAAATTGAAGAGGTTTTTAATGAAATTCAGCGTAGTAATATGAGTAAATTAGGTGCAGACGGTAAACCTATTTACAGAGAAGATGGTAAAGTTTTAAAAGGGCCTAATTACTTTAAGCCAAATATTGGCGATATTTTAGATAAATAGGCAATTATAATAAGTAAAATTTGTATCGAGAATTAATTACTTAATTTATTCTCGATACAAGTTTTTAATAGAAGGAACTTGCATTAGTTTCGTAAAGATAAATTAGACTTTACAATGTATACAAGATAGATTGTTATAAATACCTATTGTACCAGCTTTCTTCAAGAGGAATTTCCCAATTGTTATCAAAGTCCACTTTTGTAGTTATTAAATTATCAAAAATGATACTCTTTGCTGTTACAGCTTTATTTTTAAGTAGTTTTTTAAAGTCTTTTAAATCTTTGTATTGTACATATTCTCCTTGTTTAAAACAAGCGTTCATTTTGTCTAACAATTCTACTTCATATTCTTGTTGTAATCCTAAGATAAAAGAAACAGAAGCGTCTATATCTGAGTTTGTTAACGTTGAATTTTCATCATCTGCAAAAAACACAATAAACCTATTGTATAAAAATTGGTAGGAAGCTTTAAAGTTTTCATCGTCAGATTTCCAGCTTTCTAGAAAATCTTTTACTTTACTTTCAATTCCTTCAATTTCATTTGGGTAAAATTTTCTACTAGAAGGGTACACCCAAACTTTTGCATCTTCGGTAATTGTGGAATAATCTACAAACATTTATATATAATTTTCGCTGCAAATATACAGAAAAGAGAAGTGCTTGTTTAAAAAGTTTTCACATTGTCATATAGAACTTATTTCAGGATCTCAAATTACTGAAAACTCAATAATATTAAGATTCTGAAATAAGTTCAGGTTGACGATAAAAGCTATTTTTAAGACGCCTACTTTAAATTACTTTTTAGACTTCTTTAGCAAGTGTATTTGTAAAAAGTTCTATAAAATCGTCTTGTATATTTTGTCCTTTGTTTTTGTTATACCAAACTTGTAAATCTTCTTTAAGCTGTGCGTCTATTACACCATGTTTGGCTTTATAGTCTGCAACCATTTTTGTAGCTTCACTAGGTCTAGGTCCCCAACTATTAATTACATTATTGTCTTTATCTAGAGCAACTAATTTAGGTATTGATTTCCCTCCGTTTGTTAAAAACAGATTCATTAAATCTTCATGCTCATCTCTTAAAACTAATTTAAGATTAATAAGACTATTTGTTGCTGCAATTTTGTTTATAACAGGTAAGTTTTGAGCAGCATCTCCACACCAACCTTCTGTAATAAGTAACCAAGTTTGAGGTTCAGTAATTTCTTGCATTTTAGTAATAGTAGCTTCAGGGATTTTTATGGTTTTGTCTAAGCGCTTCATTCTTCTGTCGTTTAACATACTGTAATTTGTTAAATCTTCAGATTGTTCTTGTCCTGTCGCTTTTCCTTCTGCTAATAAATTACTTACTAAATCTCTATATTCACTATAAGATAATACGTTTTGTAAACTTTTTTCAATAATATTTTTCATCTCTTAATGTTTTATGCAAAGGTATTTTTATTGATTATAAAAAACGGTAACCTTTGTTACAAACCTCTTGTTTTTATTATTAATATAGACGAGATAAATTGAATAACTTACAGGCTAATTTTTAGGTTTAAAATAAACACTTTTGTTACAATTTCCTTAAATAAATAAGATATGTTTTTAAAATGCTTATTTTTACCACTTATTATAAAAAATCGTGAAACAAATTATTTACTTATTGCTGTCTATTATTTTATTTTCTTGTGGTAATAATAAGAAAGAAACTGTTAGTACGCTTCAAGAAATACCAAAATTAAGTATTCCTGTAAAGCATATTTCTGTAGAAGGTGTTAAAGCTATTTCTGAGCCAGAAATAGAAGACTGGCAAGAATTAAAAACGGTAAGTTCTTTTCTAAAGAAATTCGAAAAAGTATCGCCTAACGAGGCTTTAAGTAATGCCTTAGAATTAAGAGATTTGGTTATCAGTTTAAAAGACAGTGTAAAACCAGAGATTTTCGACACTCCTCCTTTTCAAACAAGAATTAACGTTTTGCACAATGAGGTATTGCGTTTGGCAGATCTTACTTTTATACCCGCAATTACCTCCGAAGAAGTTAATTTACAGGTAGATAAAACAATAGCTGCTTTTTCAACTGTAAACTCTAAGATAAATAGCATACTTGCCAAAAAACGTTTCGAAGAAGAAATAGATATAGATTTCGGTTTTATAGGTATCGATTCTACGCAAATGGATAGTATTTCTAAGAAATCTATCAATTTAAAAAGGTTGGAACTAGATTCTATTAAAGAGCAAGAACTCATTAATAATTCACCAGAAAATCAAGATTTTTTAAAGAAAGAATAGGCAATGAAAAACTGTTTTTTAGTCTTAGTAGTACTTGTTTCTTTTTTTAATTGTAACGTTAAAAAAGAGATTACAAATACTCCTACAATTACATCGATAAAAAGCAATGTGAATACTTTGCTAGATGATTGGCACAAAGCTGCTTCTGAAGCAAATTACGAAGGTTATTTTGGTAAGATGGACAGCCTTTCGGTTTTTATTGGCACAGATGCAACTGAAAACTGGAGCAAATCACAATTTCAAAAATTTAGCAAACCTTTTTTTGATAAAGGTAAAGCATGGTCTTTTATACCTTTAGAAAGAAATATTTATGTAAATAAAGCCAAAAATTTTGTTTGGTTCGATGAGTTGTTAACTACTTGGATGGGGACTTGTAGAGGTTCTGGTGTTTTAGAAAAGAAGCAGAACGTTTGGAAAATTAAGCATTATGTCTTGTCTGTAGCAATACCAAATAATGATATACAAGCGGTTATTTTAGCAAAGAAAAAAAGTGATTCTATATTTCTAAGTACACTTAATAAGTAATTTTAGAAGCTAATTCCTGCTTGGATTTTATCTTGAACGGTGTCGAAAGACTATATCTTTTTGCAGAAAAAGCAAAAAGGATGTCGTTTCAATCAGGGCTAAACTTGTTAGTAAGCTGTTGGCATTTAAAATGTATGTAATGATGGTTTATTCCTTAGAGTGCTATTTATATGTAGCGCATACAATCCTCTAAGAAACCACTTCGGCAACAACTTTATATATCAACTCGCTTTCAAAACCCTTTCTCATTAAAAAACCAATTAATTTTTGTTTTCGTTTATAAATATCAGATTCAGAAATTACTTCATTTCTATTTTCTGTAATTCTATAAATAGTTTGTAGATATTCTTTTTCGTCAATTTCTTTTAAGGCTGTTTTAATATTGTAAACAGAAATATCTCTAAATTTTAATTCTCTAACAATACGTTGTTTTCCCCAAGATTTAATTCTGAATTTTCCGCGTGCAAAACTTTTAGCAAAGCGTTCTTCATTTAAAAAGTTATCTTTCATCAAACTTAATAAAATCATTTCTCTAGCCTCAGGAATCAGCTTGTATTCGCGCATTTTTTGTTCTACTTCTTTGTGGCATCTATCTTGGTAAACGCAGTAGTTTTCTAATTTCCGTTTTAGTTCATCAACTGTAAAAGACTTCTTTTTTATCATTGGTTCGAAAATACAAAAAGAGATGAAATTATATGAATTTCATCTCTTTTTTATAAAAATATATGTTTAAAATTTAGAATTTATTTTTTCCATCAATTCTTTTATCCTCAGAAATTACTTCTTGAGGAACCATTTCCTTTGAAGTTGTTTTGGTTCTAATCCACATTTTAAATAAGGTTACTAAGTAGAATAAAACAGGTACAACAATTAACGTTAAAAAAGTAGCTATTAATAAACCATAAATAACGGTCCAAGCTAGAGGTCCCCAGAAAACAACGTTATCTCCACCCATGTAAATGTGCGGGTTGTATTCTGTAAACAAACTAAAGAAGTTTATATTTAATCCAATTGCTAAAGGAATTAATCCTAAAATGGTTGTAATTGCCGTTAATAAAACAGGTCTTAAACGTGCTCTACCAGCATTTACAATTGCTTCGAATAACATTTGTTTGTCTAAATAATCTTCGTGGTCTATTTCTAATTCACCTTTCTTTCTATCAATTAACAATTGTGCGTAATCTAATAATACCACTCCATTGTTTACTACAATTCCGGCTAATGAAATAATTCCCATCATGGTCATCATAATAACAAAAGAACTACCAGAAATAACGATTCCTCCAAAAACACCAATAAAGCTTAAGAAAATCGCTAACATGATAATTCCTGGTTTAGAAACCGAGTTGAATTGAAAAATTAAAATAAAGAAAATTAAAGCCAATCCAGTAAAGAAAGCACCTACTAAGAATAGCATTTGTTTGTTTTGTTCTTCTAGCTGACCTGTATAATCAATTTTTATTCCTTTAGGTAAATCTTTAAAGTTTTTCATTTCTTCTCTAATTTTACCAACCACGGCACCAGCATCAGTTTCTCCAGGAGACAATGCAGAATATACAGTAACAAGTCTTTTTATGTCTTTGTGCTTAATAGCGCTAAAACCAGAATTGTTAGATTGTGTTGCAACTGTAGAAACCGGAATTTCTTTTATTTTACCAGAAGCCATATCTCTAAAGATAATATTCTGATTAAAAATAGCACTCTTATTATATCTGTCTTCTTTATTAAAACGAACGTAGATATCATAATCGTCTCCATCTTCTTTATAAACACCTGCTTTGTTTCCAAAAATAGAAGCTCTTAATTGTTGTCCAACTTGACCTGTAGAGACACCTAATTCACCCGCTTTTTTACGGTCAACAATAACCTCCATTCCTGGTTTGTCTCGGTTTACATCAATCTTTAATTCATCTATACCAGAAATACTTTTTGTGTTGATAAAGTCTCGCATTCTTTGCGCTACATGTATCAATTCTGCATAATCATCTCCTTCAATTTCAATATTAATTGGAGATCCTGCAGGTGGTCCGTTTGCATCTTTTTCAACAGAAATTAAAACTCCAGGATAAATACCAACCAATGCAGTTTGTACTTTCTGGCGCATAAGCTCACTATCTAAGCCTCTTCTATATTTGTATTCTCTCATAGAAGCGGTTACTTTTCCTTTGTGAGGCATTTCTGCAGCAGAACCACCATCGGTTTGTGGGTTTCCTGCTCCTTCACCAACTTGAGAAATTAAACTTTCAACCATAAAATTATAGTCGCCATCCATATACTCATCAGCATATAAAACGCCTTCTACCTTCTCTTCAATTTGTTTGGTAATAGCATTTGTTTTTTGAATATCTGTTCCTTCTGGATATTCTATATAAACAATTATTTGATTTGGCTTATTGTCAGGGAAAAACTCAACTTTAGTTCTTTGAGTACCTAAAGACCAACCGAAAACCATGAATGACGCAAATAAAAGAATAGTGGTACCAATTACTAAAAAGTAAGGAGTTTTACCTCTTAAAGAAAAACGCAAACTACTTTCGTACCATCTCTCTAAAACTGGCAATACTTTGGTTTGAAAACTATTAGCCCATCCTCTTAAGAGTAAACGATACACCCAAAGCATTACTGCTACAAAAATCATTAATGCACCAATGGCACTATAAGTTCCGCCTGCAATTAAGATTAAGATACCTATTACTGCCATAATACCTGTTACAATTGCAATTTTTTTAATAGGCATGTCTACATCTTCTACACTCATAAATTGAGAAACCAATACAGAGTTAAAGAATATTGCTACTAATAAAGATGAACCTAAAACGGTGGATAATGTAATTGGCAATAAAACCATGAAATCTCCCATAACTCCTGGCCACATACCTAAAGGGATAAATGCCGCAACGGTTGTTGCTGTAGAAATAATAATTGGAAATGCAATTTCGCTAATTCCTTTTTTAGCAGCATCAATTCTATTCATGCCTTCTTCGTCCATTAAACGATACACGTTTTCGACGACGACAATTCCATTATCTACCAGCATTCCCAGTCCCATAATTAATCCGAAAAGAATCATGGTGTTCATGGTGTAGCCTAATAAGTTTAAAATCATTAAAGACATAAACATAGACATTGGTATTGCAAAACCAACAAATACGGCATTTTTAAATCCTAAGAAAAACATTAAAACAGTTACCACTAAGATAACCCCAAAAATAATGTTATTTACTAAATCGTCTACCTGACCGATGGTTTTGTTAGATTGATCGTTGGTAATGGTAACACTTAAATCGTGAGGAAAATGATTTTCAATAGCATCGCTTACAATTACTTGTATTTGCTCTGATGCAGCAACCATGTTTTCTCCAGCACGTTTTTTAACATCTAACATTACAACTTCTTGTCCTCTTTCTCTTGCAAATGTTGTTTTGTCTTTGTCTTTAAAAGAAACGGTTGCTACGTCTTTTAAATATATAGGATTGTCGAATTCAGATTTTATTACAAAATTCTCTAAATCACTTGGTTTGTCAATTTCACCAATAATTCTTACCGTTCTCCTTTGTCCTGAGGTAATAAAGTTACCAGCAGACATGGTTACGTTTCCATTGTTAATTGCAGAAGTTATATCGTTAAAACTAACTTTTGCAGCCATCATTTTATAAATATCTACAGCAACTTCTACTTCTTTTTCTTGAGCACCTCTAATATCAGCTTTTTTAATTTCAGCTAAATCTTCAATGTCATCTTGTAAATACTCTGCAAATTCTTTTAATTTATGAACAGGGTAGTCTCCAGAAATATTAATATTTAAGATGGCTATTTCTTCAGACATACTTAAATTGAATACATTAGGCTCTACTTTAGCGTCATTAAAAGTTGGCCAATCTTCACTAGATGTTTCTGTAGAAAGCTCGTCTTTAACCTTTTGTTTTGCTAGCTCTACGGAAATGTTTTCATCAAACTCAACAATTACCATAGAGTAATCTTCTTGAGAGGTTGAGGTAACTTCTACTACGTTACTAATGGTTTTTACTTTGTCTTCTATAGGATCTGTAATCAGTTTCTCTATATCTTCTGCAGTGTTACCAGGGTAAGCAGTACTAATATATATCTTGGTCTCTTTAACTTCCGGGAAATTCTCTCTGGCCATACTTAAATAAGCAGAAATACCGTAGAAAAATAAAACACCCATTAGCACGTAAATGGTAGTTTTATTGTGAATTGCCCAAGCGGATAACTTAAACTCTTTATCGACTTGTTTTTTTTGTTTTGTCATCTCTAATGTTTTTATTTATTGATAACTTTAACTACTTGTCCGTTATTTACACTTCGTGCACCTTCATCAATAATTTCCGTGCCTGCAGGTAAGTTTTCTAAAACCTCAATGAAATTTCCTTGTGTTTTACCTGTTTTTATAATAACTCTTTCTGCAGTTGCTTCGTTGTTAGATTTTTTGTCTTTAATGGTGTATATAAATTGTTCTCCATTTGCGTTTTCAGAAATAATACTTTGCGGAATTAAAATAGCATTTGTATCTGTATAATCATTAACTTGAAGTTTTGCTGTTAAATTTGGCTTTACATTTCCGCTTTTGTTATCAACAGGAACTTCAATTCTAAAAGATCTATTATTTGGGTTGATAAAACTACCAACTTGTCTTACTTTACTGTCTACACTTGTGCCAAGTACAGGAAATTCTATTTTTACTTCTTTGTTTTTTTGAATACTTGTAATGTATCTTTCTGGCACTTCTGCTTCTACATACATATTATTTAAATTTACAATTCTAAAAATTTCTGAACCTTGCCCAGGAGCAATTACGGTTCCAGCTTCTTTCATAACATCATCTATAACTCCAGAAAATGGCGCTCTAATGGATGCTTTATTTTGCTGACTTTTTAGTTGTTTTAAAGAGTTTCTTTGAGATTCATAATTCGTTTTAGTTTGTAAAAACTGAATTTCTGATCCTATTTTTTGTTCCCATAAACGTTTTTGACGTTCAAATGTAGTTTTTGCTAATTGTGTAGTTGCTTCTAACTGTGCAACTTGATTACCGATACCACCATCATCTATAGTTGCTAATAATTGTCCTTTAGAAACTTTTTGACCTTCTTTAACAAAAACTTTTTTTAGAATCCCAGGCATTTCTGGGTAAATTAAAATATTTTGTTTTGTCTTTACACTTCCTTGAATTTCTAAATAATGTTTAAAAACGGCCTCTTTTGCGGTGAAAGTGGTGATTAAAGGAAGTTTCTTAAGCGTGTCCTTTTTAGCAATTGCATTATTTATAGCTTCTAAATCTGCATTTATAGTTTCTAAGTTTGCCGTAATTTCTTTCTTTTTAGCAGTTAATTCTTTTAAATCTCCTACAGAAATAATAGCTGCAACTGATGTTGGTTTTTTTTCTCCACAAGAGATTAAAACAAGTGTGATTGCTAATAATGTATATATTTTTCTCATGCCTGGTTATTATTTAATTGGTGTGTTTAATGCGTTTTCTAAGGTTGCTTTACTAGCAATTACATCTAACATAGATTGGATGTACGATTGTTGTTGTGTATATAGTTGGTTTTGTGCTTGTAGTAAATCGAAACTAGTAGAAATTCCTTCAAAAAATTTAATTCTTTGTTTCTTTTCTATTCTTTCTGCTAAACCTACATTCTTTTTAGCAGTGTTATAGTTTTCTATACTTAGTTGATATTCGCTTTTTGCTTTTTCAGCTAATAATTCTAAACGTTGTTTGGTTTCTTCTAACTTAATATCTGCTGTTTCTAAAGCAATTTTTGCTTGTTTTGTTTTAGAACTTCTTCCTAAACTACTAAAAATAGGGATGTTTAAGCTCACTCCTAAAAGAGAAGATTCAAACCATTTCTGGTCATTATCAAAGAAAGTGAAATTGTTTGAATAACCAGAATATCCGTAGTTTACAAAAGCAGATAAGCTAGGTAGTGCTTTACTTTGCTCTAAACGAACTAGTAAACGTTTAGATTCTCTATCGTTCTCTGCAATTTTAAAATCGATATGATTAGAGAAGCTAAAATCTTCTGAAACTAAACTTAAGTTAATATTACTTTCAGTTAATGAATCTAAAGAATCTGTTAGCGTAAGTTCTGTATCAATTGGAGCTCCTAAAGAAAGGTTTAGCATTTTATAAGCTATAACTTTCATTCGTTTAACACTGTTTAGTTGACTTTTTAAGTTTCCTAAAGTAATTTCTAGTTGCTCTACGTCTTCTTCTTCATTAAATCCGTTTTCATAGATTTGTTTTGCATCACTTAAGTTTTTCTCAAGAATTTTAATGTTTCCTTCTAAAATTGTAATACTATTTTCTGCTACTAAAACGTTTCCATATGCATTTATAACAGTTTCTCTAGTTAAAAGTTCTGTTTTTTCGTTTGCTTGTTTAGAAATTTTCAAATAGGTTTTAGAGGCTTGCAATCCTACTAAATAAGAACCATCGAAAATTAATTGATTTAAAGTAACAAAACCACTTAAACTTTGTTTCGTACCAAAAACCAATTCATCCTCGGTTCCGTCTCCATCAATATCAATTAAACTTACTTGTTGTTTTATCCAATTTTGATAATCTACTGCGGCGCTTATTTGAGGTAAACCAGTTGCCGTTGTTTCCCATACTTTTTCGTTAGCAGATTTAATATCATTTTTAGAAGCCTTGGTATTGTAACTATTGTCAATAGCAAAATCTATAGCTTCTTTTAGTGATAAAGTCATTGTTTTTTCTTGTGCGTTTGCAATAAAGAAAAAACAGGTACTTATGCATACCAGAATTATTTTTTTCATGTGGTTTTTATTTCTGTTTTAATTGGTTTTCTAATTGATGTATTCCTTTAATTGTACAAATTCCTCGTAAATGATATTCTAAATAATGAGTCATTAATAAATTCATAGAATAGTCTTTTAAAGGAAACAAGTCTTTGTCTTTAATGCCCAACATTCCATTAAAATATATTCTAGAAATAAATTCTAAGTCTATTTCTTTTCTAAATAAGCCTGTTTCTATTCCCCTTTTTAGATTATTTATTACACAATCTTGCATTATATGAAACTGCTTCTGCTTTAAGGAAGCGTAAATTTTAGGGTAGTATTTTTGAAGTTGATATTGAGGCGATGACTTTTCATCCTTTAGGTTCTCCATAATTAACCTTTTTATAGAGAATAACTCGTCAATAGGATTTAGATTTAATTCACAAATACCATTAATACCAAGGCAAATTGTATTAAACATAGATAGTGTAACACCATTTACAAGTTCCGTTTTATTCTTAAAATACTTGTAAATAGTCTTTTTAGACACACCTAAAGCGCTTGCAATTTCATCCATAGTAACACTCTTAAAACCTAGGTTTAAGAAGAGTTCGTTAGATTTTTCTAATATTTTTTCTCTCATAATTCGGTTG
Source organism: Polaribacter sejongensis (assembly GCF_038024065.1). Classification (NCBI taxonomy): domain Bacteria; kingdom Pseudomonadati; phylum Bacteroidota; class Flavobacteriia; order Flavobacteriales; family Flavobacteriaceae; genus Polaribacter; species Polaribacter sejongensis. The sequence continues at coordinate 3,680,413 of NZ_CP150667.1, forward strand.
CAAATGTACGAATGGAAACTTTAGAAACAAAAAAAGTTTCCAAAGTTTTATTTATTTTTTAACATTGTAATTGTGAAGTAAAATTACTTTACATTATTTTTACAAAAAAATAACAGATTTGGAGATTTTACATTATCAGAAAGATTTTATCAATTATTTAGAATCTATAAAATGGGTTAGTGAGCCAAGAAATTTATATGAACCTATAGATTATATCTTAAAATTAGGCGGTAAAAGAATGCGTCCAATTTTAACACTAATGGCGGCAGATATTTTTTCTGGAGGATATGAAAAAGCTATGCCGGCAGCATTGGCTGTTGAGGTTTTTCATAATTTCACCTTAATTCATGATGATATTATGGATGATGCTCCTCTTAGAAGAGGGAAAGCTACGGTTCATGAAAAGTGGGATTTGAACACAGGGATTCTTTCTGGAGATGCAATGCTAATTTTAGCGTATCAGTATTTTGAGAATTATGAGCCTGTTGTTTTTCAGAAATTAGCAAAATTATTTAGTAAAACTGCTTTAGAAGTTTGTGATGGACAGCAATTAGATGTCGATTTTGAAACCAGAAATGATGTAACTATTGATGAATATATAAATATGATTCGGTTAAAAACATCTGTTTTGGTAGCAGCCGCATTAAAAATGGGTGCAATAGTTGTAGAAACAAATGAAGAAAATGCAGACTTAATATATGACTTTGGTTTAAATTTAGGTTTAGCCTTTCAGTTACAAGATGATTACTTAGATACTTTTGGAGATCCTAAAACATTTGGTAAGCAAATAGGAGGAGACATTATAGAAAATAAGAAGACTTTCTTGTATTTAAAATCATTAGAGATTGCATCTGAGGAAGATAAAAATAAATTAAGTGGTTTTTACAATCAAAATTTAACAGAGAATTCTTTAAAAATTAAAGAAGTGACTCAGGTTTTTGAGAAAAATAATATCCCTGTTTTAATTAAGGAGCAGATTAAGAGCTATACAGAGAAAGCTTTTGATACTTTAAACACGATGGATGTGTCAGAAAAAAACAAAGAAAGTCTAAAGAATTTTGGACTTTGGCTAATGAATAGAACAGTTTAGAAAAAAAACTAATATTTTATTTAATTATGTAATAAAAAGTATTACATTTGCAGCCAATTATTTTGGTCCCATAGCTCAGCTGGTTAGAGCATCTGACTCATAATCAGAGGGTCCTTGGTTCGAGCCCAAGTGGGACCACATTTAATAGCAAGCCTTTACAGAGATGTAGAGGCTTTTTTTTTTGTTTAACTCTTCATTTTGTTTGCGTGTTGATTGTAATATTCCTTTGTATGAGAAATTTAAAACTAGTTTAGGTGTCAAGTTGTTTTCTGGAGAAGGAATAAAAAAATATTTCTTATTATAAAGCATATTAAACTGGCAAGATGAAGACTGTATAGGTCTATTGCTATTTCTAGTTTATTTCAAATCTCTAAGAAATATCCAAAAGAGAAACTTATTAGTTTAGATAGATGAAATTATTACCTTTCATTTTTTTAATTGATAAATTTCACAACTTTTGAGCTTAAAAATAAAGTGCATTTTGGGTACAATTTACATAAGAGTGCAGACTAATTACTATTTCTGTAAATAAACACGATTTTAGCTATTTATTTGAGAGTAAGATTAAGAATAGAATGAGTGCTAGTAGAGGTGCTAGATAATGTTAGGTATTCAAGTCTACTACTTAGTGTAATGTTTAATGTGGTATATGTAATTTGGGATATAATTGTGTTACTTGATTTTTTGATAAGGTTTGGGATATAGGAATTAAATTATATTTAAAACTTGAGCGAAAAATTGTGATTAATAAAGAAAAGTATATATATATTTGCGCTGTAAAACAATTAGATACTATTCTGAGAATCAAAATAGTTTATTGTTTTTATAGAAGTAAAAAAAAGTCTATATTGTTGATGTAATATCAAGTTAGATTGCTTTTTTCTTCTTATTAAGAAAGAAATATACATTTGTTCTTACAAATGATATATATTGTATAAAGTTTAATTAATATTAATTTTTAATCTGGGGGGATATAAAATGATAAAGAAAAAACATTTCGCATTTATAATAATGCTAGCATTTACTTATGTAGTTAGCGCGCAAAACGTGCCGCAGCCTGCAGGACCGCCACCGCCACCTGGTTTAGCAATAGACGGAGGTTTAGTTTTCTTAATAGTTTCAGGAATTATTTACGGAATTAAAAAGGTTAAGGATTAGTAAGTCTACTAACATATTTTCCAATAACATCAAATTCTAAATTTACACAATCATTCAGTTTTAAAAACTTAAAGGTTGTGTTTTCTGTTGTATAAGGTATTATAGCAACACTAAACTCATTCTTTTTAGAGTTTACTACCGTTAAACTTACACCATTTACGGTAATAGATCCTTTTTCTATAGTAACGTTTTTAGTAGAAGCATCATAATTAAAAGTATAAACGGTACTTCCATTTTCATTTTTAATATTTACACAGGTTGCTGTTTGGTCTACATGGCCTTGTACTAGATGACCGTCTAACCTATCTCCTAATTTCATCCCTCTTTCTAAATTTACAGAATCAGTTTTAGATAAACTACCAATATTTGTTTTGTTTAAAGTTTCTTTAATAGCTGTAACAGTATACTCATCATTTTTAATATTTACCACAGTTAAGCATACTCCATTATGAGCAACGCTTTGATCTATCTTTAATTCATTTGTAAAATTACTCTTTACAGTTAAATGAATGTTGTCTTGTTCTTTAGTGATATTTGTGATTGTACCAAGGGTTTCTATAATTCCGGTAAACATATTTGTAAAATTTAGTTACTTTTGTGATATTCAAAAATAGGAATAATAGAAGAGTTACTATGGATAAATCTGATAAAATTATAGTTGGTATTTCAATAGGAGATTTAAATGGAATTGGTTTAGAAGTTATTCTAAAAACCTTTCAAGATAAAAGAATGTTAGATTTTTGTACACCAGTTATTTTTGGAAGTACAAAGGTAGTTACTTATCATAAAAAAGCGTTAGGGGCAGAGACTCCTGTTCATGGAATTACGTCTATAGAGCAGGTTAATCATAATAAGGTTAATGTATTAAATATCTGGAAAGAAGAAGTTTCTGTAGCGTTAGGTGAGGCTACTAAAGAATCTGGTGAGTATGCGGCAAAATCATTAGAGATAGCTACTACTCATTTAAAAGAACAAAAGATTGATGTTTTAGTAACTGCACCAATTAATAAAGAAACAATACAATCTGATACTTTTAATTTTCCAGGGCATACAGAATATTTAGAAGATAAGTTAGAAGGAAAGAGTTTAATGATTTTAATGACGGATGCATTAAGAATAGGGTTGATAACCGGTCATATTCCTATATCTAAAGTCGCAGAGTCTATAACACCTGCATTAATTAAAGAAAAAGTAGGTACTATGTATACCTCTTTGGTGCAAGATTTTGGTATCAATAAACCAAAAATAGCAGTTTTATCATTAAATCCACACTGTGGAGATAAGGGAGTTATTGGTGTTGAAGATGATGAAATTATAAAGCCAACTATAGATGAAATAAAAGAATCTGGTAAGCTGGTTTTTGGACCTTATGCAGCAGATGGTTTCTTTGGTTCGGAAAAATATAAGCAATTTGATGGTGTTTTAGCAACGTATCATGACCAAGGGTTAGCGCCATTTAAAGCGTTGTCTTTTGGTAGTGGCGTAAATTATACGGCAGGTTTAAGTGAGATTAGAACATCTCCAGACCATGGTACAGGCTTTGATATAGCTGGGAAAAACATAGCAAACCCATCTTCTTTTAAAGAAGCATTATTTACTGCTATCGAAATTTATAAGACAAGAAAAGAATATAAAGAGCTCACAAAAAGTCCTCTTTTAGTAAAATAAAAAACTTTTAATAGAAAACAGTGTAGAATAATAAAATTTTATATCTTTGCACGCTTAATTGATATTTGGAAATGAAAGACTTAAAGGAGTTCGACATACAGTTTGTAGGATTAAAGGAAGGAATTCATTTGTTTGAATATGAAATTAACAATACGTTCTTTAGTGTTTTTAATTTTGATGAATTCGAAAGTTCATCAATTAAAATATCATTAAATTTTATAAAGAAGAGTACGTTACTAGAATTAACTTTTACCGCCAATGGTTTTGTAGAAGTACCATGTGATGTTTCTAATGAACTTTATAAACAAGATGTTCAAGCTGTTTTACCTTTAGTTGTAAACTTTGGACCAGAATTTAATGATGAAAATGAGGAGATTTTAATATTACCTCACGAGGCGTATGAGTTTAATGTAGCTCAGTTTATTTATGAAATGATTGTATTATCAGTTCCTAATAAAAGAGTTCATCCAGGAGTTTTAGATGGAACAATGGACTCTGAAGCATTAAATAAGTTAAGAGAATTAGAAATAAAAGAAGTAAAGACTGTTGAAGAGACAGACCCAAGGTGGGATAAATTAAAGAATTTAATAACAGAAAAAAAGACATAAAATGGCACATCCTAAGAGAAAAATATCCAAAACTAGAAGAGACAAAAGGAGAACTCATTATAAGGCATCTTATCAGCAGATTGCTACAGACCCTACAACAGGAGAGTCTCACTTATATCACAGAGCTCACTGGCATGAAGGTAAATTATACTATAGAGGACAGATCGTATTAGAATCTGCATCTGCAATAGAAGCATAAAAGAATCAAAAGTTTTTTTTAAAACCCTCATTAATTGAGGGTTTTTTTGCGTTTTTAAATTAGAAATTAATTCTTTTGATAATTTTTACTTTAAAAAGTGAAATAAATTTCACTACTTTTGATTTTCCTAACCACACGGAAAACAACGAAAATTATGACAAAAATCACTGCAGCAATTACAGCAGTAGGGAAGTATGTTCCTGAATATGTTCTAACTAATAAAGAGTTAGAAACCATGGTAGACACTAATGATGAGTGGATTACCAGTAGAACAGGGATTAAAGAAAGAAGGATTTTAAAAGGAGAAGGTTTAGGTACTTCTTACATGGCAATAAAAGCTGCGGAAGAATTATTACAAAAGTCAAACGTAGATCCTGCAGAAATAGATTTAATTATTATTGGTACTGCAACTCCAGATTTACCTATAGCATCTACAGCTGCTTATGTGGCATCAGAAATAGGAGCAGTAAATGCTTTTGGTTATGATTTGCAAGCAGCGTGTTCTAGTTTTTTATATGGTATGTCTACAGCAGCTAGTTATATAGAGTCTGGTAGATATAAAAAAGTATTGTTAATAGGAGCAGATAAAATGTCTTCTATAATAGACTATAAAGATAGGGCTACTTGTATTATTTTCGGTGATGGAGCAGGAGCTGCTTTGTTTGAACCAAATTTTGAAGGGCTAGGTTTACAAGACGAGTACTTAAGAAGTGATGGTATCGGACGAGACTTCTTAAGAATAGAGGCAGGTGGGTCTTTAATGCCAACAACTAAAGAAACTGTTGCTGCAGATAAACACTTTGTATATCAAGAAGGAAAAACTGTTTTTAAATATGCAGTTTCTAATATGGCAGATGTTGCTGGAAAAGTATTAGAAAGAAATGATCTTGCAGAAAAGGATATTCAATGGTTAGTAGCACACCAAGCTAATAAACGTATTATTGAAGCAATCGCTAAAAGAGTAGGAGTGCCATCAGAAAAAGTTATGATGAACATTCAAAAATACGGAAATACTACATCTGCAACTTTACCACTTTTACTAGCAGATTATGAAAGTCAATTAAAAAAAGGAGATAATTTAATTTTTGCGGCATTTGGTGGCGGTTTCACATGGGGAGCAGCTTACGTAAAATGGGCGTATAATTCATAAACACAACAATTAAACAATTATGAGTATGGATATTAAAGAGATTCAAAATCTTATAAAATTTGTAGCTAAATCTGGCGCTAGCGAGGTAAAGTTAGAAATGGAAGATGTAAAGATTACAATTAGAACTGGTTCTGGTAAAACAGAAACAACAATTTTACAAGCAGCTCCGATGGCTGGTATGCCTCAAGTTGCACAACCTGTTGCAGCAGCTCCTGTTACAGCAGATACAGTAGTAGCAGAAAGTGGTGATTCTAAATATATTACTGTAAAGTCTCCTATTATTGGAACTTTTTATAGGAAACCATCACCAGATAAGCCTAATTTTGTAGAAGTAGGAACAGATATTTCTGTAGGAGATACTGTTTGTGTTATTGAAGCAATGAAATTATTTAATGAAATAGAATCTGAAGTTTCAGGTAAGATCGTTAAAATATTAGTGGATGATTCTTCTCCTGTAGAATTTGATCAGCCATTATTCTTAGTAGACCCATCGTAATAGAAAGAGTTTAGATTTTTGAGTATAGATGTTCTAACTCAAAATCTTATAACTTATAACTTATAACTCTTAAATTATGTTTAAAAAAATATTAATTGCCAATAGAGGGGAAATAGCACTTCGTGTTATTAGAACCTGTAAAGAAATGGGCATTAAAACTGTAGCAGTATATTCTACTGCAGATGCAGAAAGTTTGCACGTAAGATTTGCAGATGAAGCAGTTTGTATTGGTCCAGCACCAAGTTCTGAGTCTTACTTAAAAATGTCTAATATTATTGCAGCTGCAGAAATTACAAATGCAGATGCTATTCACCCTGGTTACGGATTTTTATCTGAAAATGCTAAGTTTGCTAGATTATGTGAAGAACATAATATAAAATTTATTGGAGCAACAGGTGATATGATTGATCAAATGGGAGATAAAGCGAATGCTAAATCTACCATGATTGCTGCTGGTGTACCTTGTGTACCAGGAAGTGAAGGTGTTATTGAAGACTTTGAAAGTTGTGAAAAAACAGCTATTGCAACTGGTTATCCAGTAATGTTAAAAGCTTCTGCAGGAGGTGGAGGTAAAGGAATGCGTGCTGTTTGGAAGCCTGAAGATTTAAAAGATGCTTGGGATTCTGCAAGACATGAAAGTAAAGCAGCCTTTGGTAATGATGATATGTATATGGAGAAGCTTATTGAAGAGCCTAGACATATAGAAATTCAAATTGTTGGAGATTCTTACGGGAAAGCTTGTCATTTATCAGAAAGAGACTGTTCTGTTCAACGTCGTCATCAAAAATTAACGGAGGAAACTCCTTCTCCTTTTATGACAGATGCTTTAAGAAAGAAAATGGGTACTGCAGCTGTAAAAGCAGCAGAGTTTATAAAGTATGAAGGTGCTGGAACTGTTGAGTTTTTAGTAGATAAGCATAGAAACTTCTTCTTTATGGAGATGAACACTCGTATACAAGTAGAGCACCCTATTACGGAAGAAGTAGTAAATTACGATTTAATTAGAGAGCAAATTTTGGTAGCTGCAGGTGTACCAATTTCTGGAAAAAATTATTTTCCTCAAATGCACTCTATAGAATGTAGAATTAACGCAGAAGATCCGTATAATAACTTTAGACCAGCTCCAGGAAAGATTGCAACTTTTCACTCTCCAGGAGGACATGGGGTAAGAGTAGATACTCATGTGTATGCAGGGTATATGATTCCACCAAATTACGACTCAATGATTGCGAAATTAATAACGACTGCTCAAACAAGAGAAGAAGCTATTAATAAAATGAAACGCGCATTAGATGAGTTTGTAATAGAAGGTGTTAAAACAACAATTCCTTTCCATAGACAATTAATGGATCATCCAGATTATGTTGCAGGAAACTATACGACTAAATTTATGGAAGATTTCAAAATGAAATAATACATAATATTTAAGTTTAAATTGATATTAAAATAGAGAACACAATTTGTGTTCTCTATTTTTTTTACCTTTATAGTCTAAGATATAAAGATGAAGATAGACGGTATTGATAAAAAAATTATAAGAAGTTTAGTAAAAGATGCAAGAGTACCTATTTTAAGTATTGCAAGAGATGTTGGTATATCTGGAGCAGCAATTCATCAAAGATTAAGAAAGTTAGAGAAATCTAAATTAATCGATGGTTACCAAATGAAGATAAATCCAGAAGCTTTGGGGTATACTACAATTGCTTTTGTTGGTGTTTTTTTAGATACAACAGCAGTATTATCATCAATTATAAAAAGGCTTAAAGAAGTTAGAGAAGTCGTAGAGTGTCATTATACAACCGGTAATTTTACAATTTTTATAAAAGTATTATGTAAAGATAATGAAGACTTAATGTGTTTGTTAGATACTAAAATAAAAATGATTAATGGTGTTACTAAGTTTGAAACATTTATTTCTCTTAACCATCAAATAGATAGACAGGTTTATATATAGCATTATATTAAACATTAAATCTTTACCACTTAACGAGTTTTTACTTCAAATAAGCTAACAAATATTTTTTTTAAATTTTATTAGTTCATTTTTACATCATCTTAAAATAAAATGTAAGAAAACATGAACTTCCTCTCCATATTACTTGTTGATGATGATGAAATAGAAAGAATGAAGTTTAAAAAGGTGTGTAATGATAATAATTGCCGCTCTAAAGTAGTAGAAGCAATAGACGGAAAACAAGCATTACGTATTTTAAATAATGCAGAACATTCTTTTAATATTATTATTATGGATTTGCATATGCCAGAAATGAATGGGTTAGATTTTTTAAGTAATTTAAAATCTAATGTTAAATTTAGAAACATTCCTATAATAGTTATGTCTAATTCTGAAGATGATACAGAATTAAAAAAATGCTATGATTTTGGAGTTTCGGGATTTTTTACAAAGCCGTTACAATTTTCTGCATATTCTAAAAAAGTAGAATCACTATTAAATTATTGGAAAGAGAATAAACTTATTAATGAATAAATAATATGAACAAAGATGGAAGAACCTAATTTAAATTATATAAAAGATCTTTCTGGAGGAGATAAAGAATTTGAAGAGAGTATTTTAATTGTTTTAAAAAACGAATTTCCAGAAGAATGTTTACTTTTTAATAAATATTATAATAATAAAGAGTATTCAGAAGCTGCGGACAAAGTACATAAGATAAAACATAAAATTAGTATTTTAGGATTAAAAAAAGGTACTGAATTAGCTTCTAAATTTGAAAAAGATTTAAAAAATAATGACACCAAATTATATACCGATTTTATAAATGTTTTAAACAAAATTCATGTATATTTAAAAGTCGAATAATTTTTAAAAATAGTATGAATTGTATAGTAATTGATGATGATGCAACTGCAAGACTGATTATTAAAAAGCTATGTGCCGATTTTAAGGAGATTGCTGTTTTAGAAGAGTTTGGTTCTGCTATAGAGGCTATAAAATATCTTAACTCAAATGAGGTAGATTTAATATTTTTAGATATTCACATGCCTACATTTTCTGGCTTCGACTTTATCCAAACCTTAAAATCTCCCCCAAAAATAATTTTAACAACATCAGATAAAAATTTTGCGCTTCAGGCATTTGAATATGACTGTGTAGTAGATTATCTTTTAAAGCCTATTGCTAAAACAAGGTTTAATAAGTCTTTGCAGAAATTAGCTAATTTAAAAAAGACAGGCAGTTCCACGAGCATAACTAATGCATCAAAGGAAGATTCTGATTTTATTTATGTAAGTGTAGAGAGAAGACTTGTTAAAATTAATATTCCTAGTATTTGTTTTGTAGAAGCAAAAGGAGATTATATTAGCATTAGAACAGGTAGCAAGAGCTATATTGTGCATTCAACATTAAAAAAAATAGAAGATAAATTACCCTCTTCTTTATTTCTTAGAATACATAGGTCTTTTATTATTAATATTTCTGAGATTGTAGATATTGAGGATAACAGCGTACTTATTCAAAAAAGTGTAATACCAATTAGTAGATCTAATAAAAGTGAATTGATGAGAAGGTTGAATTTACTTTAACATTCTTTTAAATATCAAATTTCGTTTTAATTAAACAATCTAGGATTTACTATGGTTTGTTTATAGTATTGAGGTGTTTCTAAATTTTAGAGTACACCTTTTTTATTTAGTATCCTAAAAAGTAAAAACCCTATAAACAGTGAGTTTATAGGGTTTTAAGTGGTACCTCCAGGAATCGAACCAGGGACACAAGGATTTTCAGTCCTTTGCTCTACCAACTGAGCTAAGGTACCATTACTTTAAAAGTTAGATTAATATCTTTCCCTTAGCGGTGGCAAATATACAACCTTTTTTAAGATGTGCAAGCATCTTTTTAAAAAAATGTATTGTATTTTTGATTTTTATAAATATTGTAATGATGAATTTAATAATTGATGCAGGTAATACAAGAGTTAAGACTGCTGTATTTGAGGGTGATACCATTTTAGAAGTGGTTTTTATTGACCAGAAAAAAATTTTATCAGAAATAAAAAAAATTTTAAAAAAATATAAAATTAGCCAAGGAATCTTGTCTTCGGTCAGTTTTATATCAGAAAAAACGTTGAATAAGCTTCAAGATTTAATGCAATTGACGGTTTTGTCCTCTGCTACAAAAGTTCCTTTTGTCAATTTGTATAAAACACCAACAACTTTAGGAGCAGATAGAATTGCATTGGTTGTGGGGGGAGTAGATGAGTTTCCAGAAAAAAACACATTAATTATAGATGCTGGTACTTGCATTACTTTCGATTTTGTAAATAGTAAGTCAGAATATTTAGGTGGTGCAATTTCTCCAGGAATAAAAATGAGGTTTGATTCTTTAAATCATTTTACGGCAAATTTACCATTACTGCAAAAAGATGAAGTGAATAGCTTTATTGGTCGCAACACTAAAGAAAGTATGAATTCTGGTGTTGTAAATGGAGTTGTTCAAGAAATTGATGGTGTAATTAATCAATATAAAAAGAAATATATGGATTTAACAGTCGTTTTAACAGGAGGAGACACAAAATTCTTGTCAAAGCAATTAAAAAGTAGCATATTTGCCAAGAAAAATTTTCTTCTTCAAGGATTAAATAGAATATTGATATTTAATATAGACAAATGATTAGAAACATATTATTAGTTTTTATACTAATAACCTCTTCAGCTCTAACGGCTCAAAGAACAAGTTCATCACCATACTCTTTTTTTGGTATAGGAGATGAATTTAGCCCTGTTACAGTAGAACAAAGTGCAATGGGTGGTATTGGAGTAGCTTTTAACCACTACAAATATTTAAACTTTACAAACCCAGCAGCGTATGCTAACTTAAGATATACAACATATTCTTTTGGTTTGTTAAATAATAAATTATCAGTAGAGAATGACGGTGTTAAACAGTCTTCAAATTCTACTAGTTTAAGTTATTTTGCTTTGGCATTTCCTATTGGAAAGAAAGCAGGTATGTCTTTTGGATTACAACCCGTATCTTCTGTAGGGTATTCTTTATCTAATTCTATTTTAGATGACGAGGAAAATATTTTAGAGCGAACTCGTTTTACTGGTGAAGGCGGTGTAAGTAGAATTTACACTAGTTTTGGTATAAAAGTATATAAAGAATTATCTTTAGGTGTAGAATTAGATTATAAATTTGGAAGTATAGATAATAGTATTCTTAATGAAAGGTTAGGGGTTCCTTTAGCTACAAAATATAAGGAAGCCACTACTGTTAGAGGTGGATCGGTTACACTAGGGGCACAATATAAAAAAGCACTTAAAAATAAACTGATTATAAGCGGTGGAGCTACTCTTAAAATGGGTAATGATTTAGAAGTTACTGGAGATGACTATTTATACTCTCTTACATTAACTAATTCTGGAGGAGAATTTGGAAGAGATACTATTTCTCAATCGGAAATTAGCGGAAATTATAAATTGCCTTTAAAAGCAATTTTAGGTGCAGGAGTAGGAAAAGATGATCAATGGTATGTTGGTTTAGAGTATGAACAACAAGAAGCAATAGAAGCTACAGGTTTCCTAGCGACTTCTAACAATGCATACAAATATGGTGAGTCAAATAGAATTTCTTTAGGAGGGTTTTATATTCCTAAAATTAATTCAATTTCAAACTACTGGGAGAGAGTTACTTATAGGGCTGGTGTTCGTTTAGAAAAGACTGGATTATTAGTAGATGGAGCAACTCCATATACAAATTTTACGCAAGTTGACGACTTTGGCATATCTTTTGGTTTAGGTTTACCACTGAAGCAACTATCCTCAGTAAATATGGGATTTGAATTTGGTCAAAGAGGCACAACTGCTAATAATTTAATTAAAGAAAATTATTTTAATTTTAGATTAAGTTTATCTTTGACAGACACTAATTGGTTTCAGAAAAGAAAAATAGATTAACAAAAAACTAATAAAATGAAGAAAATTACGTTTTTACTAGCTGCAATGTTGTTATTGGCATCAGCAAAAACAAATGCGCAAGACGATGCAAAAAGAGAATGTACTATTAAGTATAACCTTTTTAAAGGAGATTTCCAATCTAAAAAGTATGAGGAAGCTTATACAAACTGGATTTATTTAATGGATAACTGTAAAGATTTATCTGTAAATATTTATAAATTCGGATCAACTTTAGCTGAAGATGTTAGAAAAGATCCTGTTTTAGCAAAAAGAGTTTATGAACAAAGATTAGAATTTTACCCAACAAGTAACCCTGCAAAAGTACATAGTGACTATGCAACTTATTTGCTAGATAATAAATTAGCATCTAATGATGAAGTATTTGCTATTTTAGAAAAAGGATATAATATCGATCCTACTAAAATGGGGGTAAAAAACTTGTATATCTATTTTCAAGGAGTTACAGACAGAAATAAAGATACAGATCCTCAAAAGGTATTTGATACTTATGATGATGTTTTAGAATCTGTAAGTACAAAATTGGAAGGATATGCTGCAAAATTAAAAGATCTTTCTAAAGATTCTGTAGCTAACAAAAAATTAATACATGCATATTCTACAAACTCAAGAGCCTTGGGTACTGTAGAAGGAGGTTTAGATAATATTATTTCAGAAATAGCAACTTGTGAAAGGTTAATACCTATTTACAAAAGAGATTTTGAAGCAAATAAAGATGATGCAGTTTGGTTAAAAAGATCTGTATCTAGAATGTTTAACAAAGGATGTCAAGAGGATCCTTTATACCAAGAATTAGTAAGAGCTTATGCTCATGCTTCTCCATCACCAGAAGCATTCTCTTTCTTAGCAACTGTATTAGAGGATAATGGAGATAATGCTGGAGCGAATGAAATGAGAGAGAAATCTTTCAATTTAGAAACAGATCCTTTAAAGAAAGCAAAGTATAAATTAAAATTCGCACAATCAGCTAAATCTAGAGGTCAGTTAAGTAAAGCTAGAAGTTTAGCAAGAGAAGCTTTACGTTTTAACCCTAACTATGGTAAAGCATATTTATTTATTGCAAGATTATACCAATCTAGTGTAAATAATTGTGGTGATAATGAGTTTGAAAAAAGAATGGTATATGTTGCTGCATTAAACCAGGCGCAAAGAGCTGCATCTGTAGATCCTAGTATTTCTGCTACTGCAGGTTCATATATTAGAAGTTATAGAGGTAATGTACCAAGTTCTAAAGTTGTTTTTACTGCAGGTGTTACTCCTGGTAGTAGTTACACTATAAAATGTTGGATTGGTGAAACGGTAAGAGTACCTTCAAATTAATTTTTTGAAAAACTTAAATAAAATATTATATAAAAGCATTACTGTACTATTTGTTACAGTAATGCTTTTTTCTTGCTCTAACAATACAAAGGAAGTGAGGGATTTTTTGGTGTCTAAGAATTTGCCTATCGGAATTGCTAAAGATGCATTTCATGTATATAAAGATTCTGGTAGAATTACATCAAAACTAATTACGCCGTTATTGTATGATTTTAGTAATAGAAAACAACACCCTTATAATGAATTTCCAGAAGGTATTGAAATTATAAATTTTGATGGAATCGATTCTGTTACTATTTCAGGAAATTATGCATTATCATATTCAAACACTCAGATTTCTGAAATAAAAGGAAATGTGGTAGTTGTAAACCCTAAAGAAAATTCTAAATTAGAAACAGAACAATTATTTTGGGATCAAAATACGAAGTACTTTTTTTCAGAAAAAGCATTTACTTTAACCACTTTAAAAGATACTATATACGGTGTTGGGTTTGAGTGTAAAGAAGATTTAAGTAAGCATTTAGCAAAGAAAACAACAGGAAGGTTAGTAACATCAGAAGGAGAATAATATGAATACAGTTTGGAAAATTTTTCAATATGGCTATTTAGTAGTCGCTTTAATATGTTTGGTAGAAGGTTTTCTCAGTTGGGGAGCAGATAAGCAGAAATCTTATATGTTTTTTGGTGCTTCTATTTTTATTATCTTAGTTTTTTTCTTTAAAAGACATTTTAGAAAGAAAGTAGAAACTAGAAATAACCAAAAATAGATTATAAATTTCTTAATGGAAATTGAAATTATCATAATATTGACCTCTATTATTCTTTCCGCTTTCTTTTCGGGAATGGAAATAGCATTTGTTTCTGCGAATAAGCTGCACATAGAATTAGAGAAAAAAAGAGAAGGCTTTATACCGAGTGTTCTTAATAAAATTACTCAAAAATCATCAAAATTTATTACTACAATGTTAGTTGGTAATAATATTTCTTTGGTGATTTACAGTTATTATATGGGAGGGTTCTTAATTAGAATTCTTCCCTTGAATACCTATAATGAGTTTACTACGCTTCTTTTACAAACAATTATATCTACCATAATAATACTAATTACTGCTGAGTTTTTACCTAAAGCTATTTTTAGAATCTATGCAAATGAGGTTTTAAAATTATTTGCTGTACCTGCCTATTTTTTTTACGTTTTATTTCACTTTTTTTCTGAAATTATTTCTTTTATTTCAGATTTTTTTCTGCGTGTATTCTTTAAAACAGATGCAGAAGAGCAACAAACGGAATTCAGTAAAGAAGAACTAGGTTATTATATTACAGAACAATTAGAAACAGGTAACAATGATGAAGAAGTGGATTCTGAAATACAAATTTTTCAAAATGCACTCGACTTTCATAATGTAAAGGCAAGAGAGGTTATGGTTCCTAGAACCGAAATTGTTGCGGTTGAACTACATGAAAAAGTCGCGAATTTAAAAAATATTTTTATAGATTCTGGATTGTCTAAAGTGTTGGTTTACAAATCATCTTTAGATGATGTGATCGGGTATGTAAACGCTTTTGAATTATTTAAGAAACCAAAGACTATTAAATCTATTTTATTGCCAGTAGAGATTGTACCAGAGTCTATGATGATAAACAACATTTTAAACAGTTTAATGAAAAAACGCAAAAGTGTAGCTGTTGTTGTTGATGAATATGGAGGTACTTCTGGTATGATAACCGTAGAGGATATTGTAGAAGAATTGTTTGGTGAAATTGAAGACGAGCACGATACACAAGAATTTTTAGAAAAGAAAATATCTGAAACAGAATTTAATTTTTCTGCAAGATTAGAGGTAGATTATTTGAATGAAGAGTACAGTTTGAATATACCAAAATCTGAAGCTTATGAAACTTTAGGAGGCTTTATTATAGAGCAAACAGAAAGTATTCCTATGGAAAATGAAGTAGTTGATATTGAAGATTTTGAAATTAAAATCTTAAAAATGAGTAGTGCAAAAATAGAAGAAGTACGCTTAAAAATAGTAGATGAAGATGCTTAATAATTCTCTTTGTTTTTAGAACTATTTATAAGCCAATTTAATTACTACTAATAAGTATAAAATCGATTGCAATATTAAATCCCAAATCGTATATTCGCAAACTGAAAATTAAATAAATTCGTATGGCAATTTTATCAAAAATTAGAGAACGTTCAATGTTCTTAATCATTATAATTGGTTTAGCACTTTTTGCTTTTGTATTGGACCCATCTACTTTAGGTGATTTTTTCGATTCAAGTAAAGTAAATCAAGTAGGTGAAATAAATGGAGAGAGTATCTCTTTACAAGAGTTTACAGGAGAGTTGGAAGCCTATAAGCAACAAGTAGGTAGCGGTGTTACTGAAATGCAAGCCTCTAAAAATGTTTGGGATAATATTGTTAGAAAAAAAATCTACCAAAATCAATTATCAGAAGCAGGAATTACCGTTGGTGAAGCAGATGTATGGAACGAAGTAATTAATGCTCCTTCTGTAAAAGATAATCCTCAATTTCAAAATGAAGTAGGATTTTTTGATGAAGTTAAATTCAAACAATTTTTAGCAGACACAAAATTAAATAATCCAGAAATGTGGGGAGCGTGGTCTAACTACATGACTCAAATTAGAGATAATGGAGAAAGAAATACGTATAATAATTTAGTTACTGCAGGTCTTGGAGCTTCTTTAAAAGAAGGAGAGTCTCAATATTTTGCAGATAATACTAAATTAACTTCTCAATTTGTATTTGTTCCTTATACTTCAATTGCAGATAGTTTAGTTAAAGTTTCTAAAGGAGAAATAGAATCTTATATAAAAACAAACTCTAACGATTTTAAAGTAGAAGAGTCTAGAGATATTTCTTATGTACAGTTTAATATTGCTGCTACAACAGAAGATGAAAATGCTATTAAAGCTAGTGTTGCTGAATTAATTGAAGATTTTAAAAATACTTCTAATGAAAGTGTATTTTTAAGCGAAAATGATTCTGATACTAGTATTGATGATAGTTTTAAATTTCAAAAAGAGATTAATGCAACAGTAGCATCAGAAATTTTTAAAGGTGCTAAAGGAGATGTTTTTGGTCCTTATAAAGAACAAGGATATTTTAAAATATCTAAAATTACTGATGTAACTACTATGCCAGACTCTGCTAGAGCAAGTCATATTTTAATTCCTTTTTTAGGAGCTCAAAGAGTTGCTGCTGATGTAACAAGAACACAAGATGAAGCTAAGGTTTTAGCTGATAGTATTTTAAATGTTGTAAAAAGAAACAAAAATAAATTTGAAGACTTAGCTAAAACAATGTCTTCGGATCTTGGTTCTGGTGCAAAAGGAGGAGATTTAGATTGGTTTACATACAACAGAATGACACCTGAATTTAGAGACTTTGTTTTTGAAGGTAATACTGGCGATATCGATGTTGTTGAAACTCCATTTGGTTTTCATATCATTAAGATTGATGGACAAAAGAACAATCAGACAGCTTTAAAACTAGCTACTTATAGTAGACAGATAATAGCTTCTGAAGCTACTGAAAATGCTATTTTTCAAAAATCAGAACAATTTGCTCTGGCATCATCAAAAGACAATAAGTTTTTTGAAGTAGCAAAAGAAAATAACTATGTTACAAAACCTGCTATTGGTTTAAAAGTTTTAGATGAAAATGTACCTGGTTTAGGAAACCAAAGACAAATTATTTCTTGGGCTTTTAGTAATGATACTAAACCTGGAGATTTTAAGCGTTTCGATTTAGAAGGTAGTCATGTAGTTGCTTTTGTAACGGCAAAAACTGAAAAAGGATTAATGTCTGCTGCTAAAGCAACAAATACTGTAAAGCCTATTTTAGTAAACCAAAAGAAAGCTAAATTAATTGCAGATAAATTTAATGGAAGTACGTTAGCAGATATCGCTAAAGAGAACAATACCAATGTTAGAAATGCAAGTGGTATTAATTTAAAAAGTCCTACGTTGTCTGGTGCTGGTTCAGAGCCTAAGGTTGTAGGAGCTATGTATAACGCAGAAATTAATAAAGTTTATAAAAATATAGAAGGTAATAGAGGTGTGTATGCTTTTGCTGTAACAAACAAAGAGTTGCCAACTGCTTTACCAAACTATGAAACTTCTAGAAAGAGTATTGCTGAGTCTAGAAAAACAAAAACTTTTGCAATTTATGAGGCAATTAAAAATGCTGCTGATATAGAAGATAACAGATCAAACTTATACAGAAGTAACTAGTATAAGTTTTATTTAAAATATAAAAATCCGTTCAAGTTTTTGAACGGATTTTTTATGCTTTAGATTTAGCTGAATAGATCTTGTAAATCTATTTAGATGTGAATTGTTGCTTTGTTTATGTCATGATAAAAGCAAGTAGGTTTAGCCCTGATTGAAGCATTTGTTTGAGCTCATTATTATTGGAATATTAAAAGCGAGTGCCTTTCGATTACGCTCAAGATAAACTCCAATCAGGAAATTGCTTTTAATAAAAAAACCTTCTTGATTGCTCAAAAAGGTTTTCTATAAAGTATAATTTTTTATCTAAAGGTTACTTCTAACCGTTCATAGAGATTAAAAATTCATCATTATTCTTAGAGAATTTAATTTTATCATTGATAAATTCCATTGCTTCAATAGGGTTCATGTCTGCAAGGTATTTACGTAAAACCCACATTCTTTGTACTGTCTTAGCATCTAATAATAAATCATCACGTCTTGTAGAAGATTTAATTAAGTCGATAGCAGGATAAATACGTCTGTTAGAGATATTTCTATCTAATTGAAGTTCCATGTTACCTGTTCCTTTAAATTCTTCGAAGATTACTTCGTCCATTTTAGAACCAGTTTCTGTAAGTGCAGTAGCAATAATGGTTAAAGAACCACCATTTTCTATGTTTCTAGCTGCTCCAAAGAAACGTTTTGGTTTGTGTAAAGCATTTGCATCGATACCACCAGAAAGTATTTTACCAGATGCTGGTGCAACGGTATTGTAAGCTCTTGCCAAACGGGTAATTGAATCTAATAGAATTACAACATCATGTCCACATTCTACCAAACGTTTTGCTTTTTCTAAAACAATATTGGCCACTTTTACGTGTTTGTCTGCAGGTTCATCAAAAGTAGAAGCAACAACTTCTCCACGTACATTACGTTTCATGTCTGTAACCTCTTCCGGACGCTCATCAATCAATAAAACAATTTGATAAACTTCTGGGTGATTTGCTGCAATTGCATTTGCCACATCCTTTAATAACATGGTTTTACCAGTTTTAGGTTGTGCCACAATCATACCACGTTGTCCTTTTCCTAAAGGAGAAAACAAATCGATAATTCTTGTTGATAAAGAACTTCCTTTTTCTGCTAAATTGAATTTTTCTTGAGGAAATAACGGAGTTAAGTGTTCAAAAGAAACTCTGTCTCTAACTAAGTTAGGGTTTAATCCGTTAATTTTAGAAACTCTAATTAAAGGAAAATATTTTTCACCTTCTTTTGGCGGACGAACATTACCTCTAACGGTGTCCCCAGTTTTTAACCCAAATAATTTAATTTGAGATTGAGAAACATAAATATCATCTGGAGATGATAGGTAGTTATAGTCAGAAGAACGTAAGAAACCATAGCCATCAGGCATCATTTCTAATACACCTTCACTTTCAATAATTCCATCAAATTCGAAATCGGGATCTTTATAACGGTTTCCAGATTTATTACCATTACTTCTATTAGAGTTGTTTTTGTCTCTAGTTTGGTTAGGGTTTTTCTTTGGAACGTTCGTTTTTGGTTGAGGCTTGTTTGGTTGTGTTTTATTTTGAGTATTTGCAGGTTTTGGTTCCTGTTTATCTACTTTTTTAACAACTCTTTCTTTAGCCGCCTTTGGTTTAGTTTCTGTCTCTGCTTCAACTTCCTTTTGTACAGTTTCTTTTTGTACTGGTTTCCTAGGATTAGGTTTACGTTGAATTGTTTTTTCTTGTTTTACCTTTTTTTCAGGTGTATCTAAAGTAGGTTGTTCAGTTTCTGCTTCGCTTGGTGCTTTTACAGAATCAGTAGCTTTAGAAACTCTTTTTCTTTTAGGTTTTTCTGTTTTTTCTTTTACTTCAGTTACAGGAGTTGAAGAAGTATCTACAGGGTTTGCAGCTTGTGTATCCAATATTTGATACACTAAATCTAATTTTTTAAGTTGACTCGTCTTAGATAGACCAATAGATTTTGCAATTACTTGTAAATCAGCAAGTGTTTTTGCTTTTAGTTCTGAGATTTCGAACATTCGTTATATGTTAAGTTAAATTGTAAACCTTATTTAGATAAGATTAATTATAATTTTTTTAGAGTTTATGTATTGTATATAGTACTATACAATATTTAATGGGTGGTTACTATATTACAAATATATGCAAATTTTTTAAGTTTTAGGTTTTCTTTTTAAAAAAGAAAGTTCTACTTTTGTATTTCTATTTTTTTTTTAAATATGATTCAACGAATACAGAGTATCTATTTATTGTTAGCAACCGCCGTTTCTGGAGGATTGGTATTTGTATTCGATATTTGGAGTACTATTAAAGAAGAAATTTTTGCTTTGGATTTATTTTTTAGAGATTCTATGCTTTTAAAAGTAATTCCTTTATTATATTTGCTTTCTGCAATCGTATCTTTTGGAACTATTTTTTTGTTTAAAAATAGGAAGTTACAATTTGTTGTAGGGCGTTTAGTAATTTTGATCAATCTTTTTTTATTAGGATTATTGATTTATGTATCTCTAACTTTACCTGGAGAAGTTTCGATTTCGGAGAAGGGTATTGGGATGTTCTTACCAATTTTAGTTATTTTGCTTATTGTTTTGGCAAATAAAGCTATTAAAAAGGATGAAGATCTTGTGAAATCTGTAGATAGATTGCGATAAACCTATCATATTAGTATATTTAGTGCGAAAAAAAACCGAGAATTTATTTCTCGGTTTTTTGTTTTCTAGATCTTTCTAGAGTTTAAATCTAATTTGAATATTTAATTTGTATTTTTATTAACTTAAATAATATAACCTTATGAGGGTTTAATGTATTGTAAACTAGTTATATAAGATAGTGGTCTCACTGTTTTCAGTGAGAGGGTTCACTGAAAACAGTGAGATTGAAATTTCACCTAAAATGGGTATTGTAAGTTTATAAACTGTACTCTAAATTTGTAATATAATAATGAAAGAAAAGATATACGTTCACGTAGCAGATGATCACAAAATTTTAATTGAAGGCATCATCGCTGTAATAAATACTGATAAAGAGATTGAAATTAAAGGATATTCTTTAACAGGACAAGAAGTAATTGATTGGTTTGATCAAAAAGAAAACTCGGCAGATGTTTTAATATTAGATATTACAATGCCAGTTCTAGATGGTTTTGAGGTTTTAAAGCACTTTAGAAAAAGAAAAATAGACCAAAAAGTTATTATTTTATCTAGTTATGATGATCTTAAAATTGTTCAAGAAGTTTTATCTCTTGGTTCTAATGGGTATATCTCTAAAAACAATGCTGGAGAACATATTGTAAATGCTATAAAAGCAGTTGCAAAAGGCGAGCAATATTTTAGTGATGATATTCAGAAAATGTTATTACAATCTTTATCCGGTCAAATGGTTCCTAAAGGAGAAGTGCCAGACAAATACTTGTTAGAAAGTTTAACGGAAAGAGAATTAGATGTTTTAAAATTAATCACAAAAGAGTACAGTACTATTGAGATGGCAGATTTAATGCACCTTAGTAGGAACACCATTGAAACATATAGAAAAAGTTTATTAAAAAAATTAAAAGTAAAAAATGCAGTAGGCTTGGCAATGTATGCAGTTAAAAACAATATAGTATAGTTCTTATGCCCCTAAAATAAATAACTATTAGACTTTGATTTATTTATAAATCGATCCCCTAAAAAGTTTAATAGTTAATTCAAAGAATACTAATTGTTGCATGCATTCTAGCTTACTAAAAATATGAATAGTTAACCCTAATTAAATATAATATTAATTATCTCCCTTATGAAAAATTTTAACTTATTTGCAGCAGTAGTTTCGCTAACATTAGTTTTTACTTCTTGCTCATTCAATGAAACAGTGTTGCCAGAAGAACAATCTACAGATTTATTAAAAACACATACAATTAAAAGAGATGTTGATGGAACATATTCTTTAGATTATAGTTTAAATGCAAATGCAGCAACTGAAAATGTTGTAGATGAGTCTACGAATACAAATTATATTTATTTATATTCAGCAGAGAATAAACTTAGCAGTAAGGTTACTCAAGATTTTACCATTGATGGTAATCAGCTTAAAATAGGTTTTGTAGATACTAATTCTAGTAAGAAATCTCAAATTACTATTAAAGATGAAGATGCTAAATTTTTTAAAACTAAAAATGAAGATATGTTATCTGAGTATAGTATTTCTGGAAACGAAGATGGAACATATACTTTAAATTTTAGTGTAAATAATAAAGTGAAAGTAGATTTTGTTTTTAATGAAGAGTTAAATATTTATGAAGTTCATTTAGAAGAAGGAAAGTCTGATGAAACTACTTTCTCTAAAGTTTTTGATAAAATAGATGGTGAAGCGTTAAAAATAGATTTTGTAAATCATATTCGTGAAGATGATAATATTTCTGCCAAATCAAATGGTGAAGATGATGGGTATGTTTTTACAAAAGAAAGAAGACCTGAGGTAATAATAATATAATAAATATTGAAAACTTTAAATAAAATATTTTTAATGTTTTTTTTGGTAGTTGTATTTAAGACACTATCCAATAAAAAAGAAGCTGTATTACATACAGCTTCTTTTGATATACAATTAAATGATAGTCTTTTAAATAAAAGTTTTCGAAATGTTACTAAATTATATGAGGAGAAAAAATTTGATTTAGCATTAAAAGAAGCTTTTATCTTATTAGATAGCTCAAAAAAAAATAATCAAATTTTTTACAAAACAAACTATTTAATAGGTAATGTTTTTTACGAAACATTAAGCTTTAAAGTTGGAATCAAATATTTTAGAGTTAATGTAAATGATATTCTAAAAGACTCTATCTTGTTAGATGGTAATAACCATAATTTTAATAAAAAATTTTTAATTCAAAATTATTTTCGTTTAGGTAGTTCTTATCACAAACTTAAAGAAAGAGAGCATCTAAAAGATAAAGAGCAATTAAAAAAGTATAGAGATAGTACTTTGTATTTTTATGGAAAAGTTATTGATTTTAATGGTGTAAGTGATGATGTTTTAGGAGAGAAAGCGAAAGCATACAGTAATTTATCAGCTTTTTATATAAATGATTCCTTATATGATTTGGCGGAAAAGTATGCAAATCTATCCATAAGTATTCATAAGTCTAAAAATGATAAGATTAACCAAGCTGCGGGGTTAGGTAATTTAGCTAGTATCTATTTAATTCAAGAAGATTATAAGTTGGCTAAAAAGACTTATTTAGAAGGATTAGAATTAATAAAGAATGATAATAGTGCGAAAGCAATAAGATTTAAAGCAAGTTTATATGCAAACCTATCTTGGTCTATGTATAAATTAAAAGATTATAAAGCGTATGAATTTCAAGAAAGGTCCTACGGTATAAAAGATGGTTTAAGAGAAGCTGAATTTAGAGCAATCGTTAAAAAAATTAATGCAGAATATGATGTTGATGCTGTTAAAAAATTAGTTTTAAAAGAGGAAGAAAATAAACGTCTTAAAAATCAAAGAACGTTCTGGTCTTTTGGTATAGGAGGTTTAATTATAATTATTACATTATTATTTGTATTGAATTATTATAAACTTCGACAGAAAAATTTACGTTTACAATTATCGCAAACACAGTTGGTACAGCTTCAAGATTTAGAAAAAATAAAATCAGATGCTCAAGTAAGAATTTTAAATGCTACTATAGATGGTAAAGAATCAGAGCGAAAACAAATAGCAGAAACTTTACACGACAGTGTAAGTGCTCTTTTATCATCTTCAAACCTTCATTTACAAGCAGCAAGAGGTTTGTTTAAAGGAGATATTCCTATAGAAATAGATAAGACTCAACACATTATTAAGGAGGCATCTCAAACTATAAGAGATTTATCTCATACCCTAGTTTCGTCTGTATTGTTAAAATTTGGTTTAAAATATGCCTTAAAAGATATGGCAGATAAATATTCTAATTCTCAAATTAAGATTGATACAAGAGTAGGGGAAATAAGGAGGTATGAACAAAATTTTGAAATAAAAGTATATAATATTATTCAAGAATTTATTAATAATATTTTAAAGCATAGTAAGGCAGAAAAGGCAATGATTAAGCTAGATGAAGCCGATGGCAAGTTGTATTTAAGAATTTCTGATGATGGTGTTGGGTTTGATAAAAAAAAGATAGTAAAAAAAGAAGGACTCGGGTTAAATCAAATTGATGCAAGAATACAAATGATGCAAGGAGAATTCCATATAGATACTTCGCCTAAGAATGGTACTGTTATTAAAGTTATTTTGCCAATTTTAGAAAAAGAACAAATTAACCACGTTTAGCTAATTCTATAATTTCTAGATCTTGTACGTTTCCTTTTTCTAAGGTAAAACGCAACATGGTTCTTACTTTGTGAAAACCATGATTTCCCGCTGCCCCAGGGTTTAAATGTAATAAATTTAGTTTCTTATCATATTGTACTTTTAAAATATGAGAATGCCCTGAGATAAAAATTTTTGGAGGATTTATTTTTATTTCTTCACGAATTCTCTGGTCATACCTATTAGGGTATCCTCCAATATGTGTAATCCAAACAGAAACATTTTCAACTTCAAATTTTGCGTCTAAAGGGAATTCAGATCTAGCATCAGATCCATCAATATTGCCAAAAACAGCTCGTAAAGGTTTCAGTTTTTTTATAGTGTCGGTAACTTCTAAATTTCCAATATCTCCGGCATGCCAAACTTCATCTGCTTGTTTTACAAACTTTAATATTTGGGCATCAATAAAGCTGTGGGTATCAGATAATAATAATATTTTCTTCATAAAAAGAAATAGTTAGAAAAGTTTAACGTCTCAATTAGCATCAAATAAATTTTAAAATGATTGATAATAAATTTGAATTATTTTTTCTTAATATGAAATAGAAAATATAATCATAGCCTTAGTTATGGTTCTATTTTATATTAAAATATTAAGGAGAAAGAAACGGATTTAATCGATTATTTTGATGTTTATTTGATATTAGCATCAAATGTAATCATAACAAAATAATTTCCGTAATTTTGACGACTACAAAAACAGACTTTCTTGAGGTATTTTATAGAACTTTCTTATAATGGAAAAAATTATCATGGTTGGCAAATTCAGCCAGATGTAATCTCTGTACAAGAAAAATTAAACAAAGCGGTTAGTACTATATTTCAAGAAAAAATTGAAGTTGTAGGAGCAGGTAGAACAGATACCGGAGTACATGCTTCGCAAATGTTTGCTCATTTTGATATAGAAAAAACATTAAAAGGAGATATTCCGCACAAGTTAAACTCATTACTTCCTATGGATATTGTAGTCTATAATGTGTTTGCTGTTGATGATGAAAAACATGCTCGTTTTGGAGCACTTAGCAGAAGTTACGAGTATAAAATATGGATGGGTAGAAACCCTTTTTTATTAGATTTTTCGTGGCAAATACATTCACAAGATTTAAATTTAGATTTAATGAATGACGCCGCAAAACTATTGTTAGAATATACAGATTTTCAAACTTTTTCTAAAGTAAAGACAGATGTGTATACTTATAATTGTGATGTTACAGAAGCTGTTTGGAAACAAAACGGAAAGGAATTGGTGTTTTATATAACAGCAAATCGTTTTTTAAGAAATATGGTGAGAGCCATTGTTGGTACTTTAGTTGATGTTGGACTGGAAAAAATATCAAAAGAAGATTTTAGAAAAATTATTGAGAGTAAAAATAGAAGCAATGCAGGGTTATCAGTTCCGGCAAAAGGATTGTTTTTAACAAATATAAAATACTAAGTTTTGGAAGGTAAAACAGGAAATGCATTTGATTTACAAATCTTTTTAAGGCTAATGTCTTTTGCAAAACGTTATAAATTAAACTTTTTTATAGCTGTTTTCTCTACAATCTTATTATCGTTTGTTGCGTTATTAAATCCTTATTTAATAAAAGAAACTGTAGATAAGTACATCACAGAAAAAGACGCACAAGGGCTTATCAATAATATCATCTTAATGTTTGTAATTGTACTTGTAGAAGTGCTATTGCGTTTTACTTTTATTTATTTTGCAAATTGGGTTGGTCAGCATATAATCAGAGATATTAGAGCAAAAACTTTTAGACACATTTTACAGTTTAAAATGTCTTATTTTGATAAGAATTCTGTGGGTAAATTAGTTACAAGAGTCGTTTCTGATATAGAGACTATTGCAGCTTTTTTTAGTAGTGGTGTTTTTACCATAGTAAGTGATGTTTTACAAATGTTTGCTGTAGCTGCGTTAATGTTTTATTTTAATTGGAAACTAGCTTTAATAGCTCTAGCTGTTTTACCTATTTTAATTTATGCTACTAGTGTTTTTCAGAAAGCCATAAAAGCTACTTTTCAAGAGGTAAGAAACCAAGTAGCCAATTTAAACGGATTTGTGCAAGAGCGAGTGACCGGAATGAAGATTGTGCAGCTCTTTAATAGAGAAAAAATTGAGTATAAGAATTTTAACGACATTAATAATAAACATAAGGAAGCATACGTAAAAACCATTTGGTATTTTTCTATTTTCTTTCCAATTGCAGAAATTTTATCATCTATTGGTATTGGTTTAATTGTTTGGTTTGGAAGTAAACAAATTATTGGTGGTGCTGTGCCAGGTCCTGGTACGGTGATGGCTTTTGTGCAAATGGCACAAATGCTATTTAGACCTTTACGTCAAATTGCAGATAAATTTAACCAGTTACAAATGGGTATTGTTTCTGGAGAACGTGTTTTTAAGGTTTTAGATACTCACAGTAGTATTGTTAAAAACGGAACAATTACAGCTGGAAACTTGAAAGGAAATATCAATTTAAAAGATGTTAGATTCAGTTATATAGAAGGTGAAGAAGTTTTAAAAGGAATTTCTTTGGATGTGAAAAGTGGACAAACGGTAGCCATTGTTGGCGCAACAGGAGCTGGAAAATCTACTATTATCAATTTAATAAACCGTTTTTATGAAATAGATAGTGGTACTATTTGTGTTGATGATATTTCTATAGATCAATATACTTTAGAGAGTTTAAGAAATCAAGTTGCAGTAGTTTTACAAGATGTATTTTTGTTTTCAGATTCAATTCTGAATAATATTACTTTAAAAGATAAAAATATCACTTTAGAAGAAGTAGAAAAGGCAGCAAAACAAATTGGAATTCATGATTTTATTATGACACTTCCAGGAGGTTATCAATACAATGTAAAAGAGCGTGGTGCTATGCTATCATCCGGTCAGCGACAATTAATTGCTTTTTTACGCGCTTATGTAAGCAAACCAAGTATTTTAATTTTAGACGAAGCTACTTCTTCGGTAGATTCTCATGCGGAGCAAATGATTCAATATGCTACAGAAACCATTACAAAAGGTAGAACTTCAATTGTAATTGCACATCGATTAGCAACCATAAAACAAGCGGATAAAATTATTGTTATGGATAATGGGTTAATTGTGGAAGAAGGAACTCATAATGAGTTGTTAGAAAGGGAGAAAGGATATTATAAAAACCTATACGACAAGCAATTTAGCATACAGAAAGCTTCTTAAAATCATTTTTTTTGATTTACATTTGTAATACTAATAATACAAATCAAAAAAAAATGAAAAAAATAGTTGTATCAATTTTCGTAATAGGAGCATTAGTATTTTCTTCTTGTAAATCTGAAAAGAAAGATGTAAAAGAAGTAGTTGTAGAAACCGAAACGGTTGTTAATGAAGATTTAGAGTTGGTTGAGGAAGAAGAAATTGAGGAAGAAGTTAGTAAAGAGTTAACTTCTGCAGTAGAAGGAGTTACAATTCCTAGTTTTTCTAATGAGGCTGTAACACAGAATCTATTAGGTTATGCTCAATATGCTAAAAATTATATAGAAGCTAAGGGTGATTTTGTTAAAATTACAGGTATGGCATCTAAAGGAGCTTCTTTATTAAAAGAAGGAAAAAAATTAACTTCTACATTAGACAAAAGTGAAGTAGAAAAATACAAAAGTGTATTAGCCGCTATTCAATCAAAAATGGCAGCAGCTAACTAGAAAATACTTATTATAAATAGAAAAAGGTTCTCAATTTTGAGAACCTTTTTTTTATGTGTTTTTTTAATGTTTAATAAGTTTACATTAAATCTTTTTTTAGTTTTTCATCCAGTTCCTTAAAATCAGAATACAACTCAAATCCACCATCTTTTATATAAGAAATTTCCCCAGTTTCTTCTGATACTAATAAACAAACGGCATCTGTTTTTTCCGAAACACCAATTGCAGCTCTATGTCTTAATCCAAATCTAGAAGGAATTTTAGTACTGTCGGAAACAGGTAAAATAACTCTTGTTGCCACAATATAATTGTCTCTAATAATTAAAGCACCATCATGTAACGGACTGTTTTTATAGAATACACTTTCTAAAATAGCCACATTTACCAAAGCATTCATGCTATCTCCTGTGTTTATTAAAAAATCTAAAGCATTGGTACGTTCAATAACAATTAGAGCACCCGTTTTAGTTTTAGCCATGCTTTTACATGCATCTAAAATTGTCTCTGTATCAATCTCAGTACCTATTTCTGTATGTAAAAATTTAAGCTGTTTTAAAAAACTTCGTTTATTGGTAAAGTTTGTTGTACCAATCATTAATAAGAATTTTCGTATTTCTTGCTGAAAAACAATGATAAGAGCAATAACTCCACCAGAAAGTAGATATCCCAAAATACCACTCAGCATTTCCATTTTAAGAGCTTGTGTTATTTTCCAAATTAAGAAAATAAACGCAATTCCAATTACAATATTAATAGCAACTGTGCCTTTTAATAGCTTGTAAATGTAATAGAGTAGTGTGGCAACTAATACAATGTCTAAAGCATCTAATAAAGAAAATTCAATAAAATCGAACATGAAAATTGACTGATTTTAGGCTAAATTACTAATAAATTTGCTGACAGCAATATCAATTATCAAATTCTATGTCTGATACTAATAAAGGGTATTTTTCTCGGATTAATTTTATTTTCTCTTGAATGTTTTTATCACTATTATTAGAATTTTTATAGGCATTTAACAAACTCGCATAATTCTGATTGTATAATTTTACAGACAGTTTGTTTCGTAAATGTGTATAGGCCGAATTTAGAATGTCTAAGGAAGAGATATAGGTTTCATAAGTAGTTAACCGATCTGTTTTTATAGTGATTATTGCTTTTGTGGGATGGTCTGAAGAGGATGGGTTTTTGCTTCCATTGCACCAATTACAACTATTTTTGTTGATGTCTAATCCACCACCATTGTCTATAAAATTGACAGCAATCTGTTTCAGTTCTTTTAATTCAATCGTTTTTCCGTCTACAAATAGTTCATTTTTTTTGTTGATGTTTACCTCAAGGATATTTCTTTCATTGATGTCAATATCTGTGAGGTTTTCTTGTTTTTGTGGAATTTTTTTGGAAATTCCGGCATCAACACTCATCGTTGTGGTGACCAAAAAAAAGATTAATAATAAAAATGCAATATCTGCCATGGAACCGGCATTAATTTCTGGAGTTCCTTTTCTACTCATAATTCCTAGATTTTAAAGTTAATAAATGGATTTTCAATCCGAATTATTTCGAATTGATTTATTAAAGTTTGACTAGGTAGTTATTTGATGTTAACATTTCTTTAACAAAAAGAATGCCAAGTATTTTAGTATTATCTTTGCAAGTATGTAAACGAAGCAATCTGTTTGTTAAATGATGAGATTTCTCAATCGATGAAAAATCTCATTTCGAAATGACAAGCTTATTTTATTTAAGTTATCTGTTAGCAAACAAGTCTAGCCTCGATTGAAGCGGCATCCTTTTTGCTTTTTCAGCAAAAAGATATAGTGGAAAGCGAGAAATAGCTTCTAAAAAGAAATCTGATTTACTATTTTAACAGCTTCGACAGCTTCTTTAACATCGTGTACACGTAAAATTTTTGCACCATTTAAAAGGGCAATAGTGTTTGCAGAAGTGGTAGCGTTTAAGGCTTCTTGCGCAGAAATATCCAACGTTTTATACAACATAGATTTACGCGAAATTCCGGCTAAAATGGGTGTCTCTAAACTTTTAAAAAGCGATAAATTTTTAAGAATTTCGAAATTATGAGTGTTTGTTTTACCAAAACCAAAACCAACATCTATAATAACATCGTTTAGTTTTAGTTGATGTAATTTGTGTATTTGTGCAGCGAAAAAAGAAATAATTTCCTGAGTTACATTTGTATAAATTGGATTTTTCTGCATATTTTGTGGAGTGCCTAACATATGCATTAAAATATAAGGAACTTGCAGATTGGCAACGGTTGTAAACATATTATTGTCCATTTGTCCACCAGAAATATCGTTTACAATTGCTGCACCAGCATTGATAGTTTCTTGGGCAACTTTACTTCTAAAAGTATCTACAGAAATAATAATTTCCGGAAAATTTTGAGTCAATAAATTAATAACCGGAACAATTCGTTGTAGTTCTTCTTCTTCAGATATGTGTTTTGCTCCTGGTCTGGAAGAATACGCACCAACATCTATAAACGTTGCGCCGTCTAAAAGCATTTTTTCTGTTTGAGAAAGAATGTCAGATTCGTTTTTATATTTACCGCCGTCAAAGAAAGAGTCTGGGGTAATGTTTAAAATCCCCATCACTTTTGGAGAAGTTAAATCTACTAAAGTACCTTTGCAATTTATAGTCATTTTAGCTCACTACTTTATTAATTACATGGCTCATTTTTGGAGCTTCGTAAGCTTCCATTTTTTGCATTAAATCTTCTACAGAAGTACCAACTATTAACATATCTCTATTGGTTTGTTTTAAGAAACCTTCTTCAATCATTTTATCTAGTTGCAGTATAACAGCATCAAAAAAACCATTAATATTTAAAAGTCCTACAGGTTTTTGCTCAATAAAAAGCTGACCTAAAGTAAGTGCTTCAAACAATTCATCTAAGGTGCCAAAACCTCCAGGAAGCGTAATATAACCATCTACTAATTGGCTCATTATTACTTTACGTTCGCTCATTGTTTTGCAAACAATCATTTCTTCTACTCCAGAATGTATAACTTCTTCTTTTTCTAATAATTGAGGAATTACGCCAATAACTTCACCATTTTTAGAAAGAATAGTATCAGCAATTGCGCCCATCATACCAATTTTTCCACCTCCATATACCAAACCAATTTTGTGGGTTACAAAATGATTTCCTAATGCTACAGCAGCTTCTTTATAAATAGGGTTAAAACCTAGGCTTGAGCCACAAAAGACAACAATTTTTTTCAACTTAGTGAGTTTTAAAATTCTTTGACAAAAATAAATGAAATGCCTATAGGATTTAGTATTTTTGAACAAATACTTTTTAACAAGATAGAATGCAAGATACATCTAAACAATATGATGCTGTAATTGAAGAATGCAGAAGTTTATTTATAAAAAAAATGAGTGATTATGGTTCTGCATGGCGAATTTTACGTTTACCATCTTTAACCGATCAAATATTTATTAAGGCGCAAAGAATTCGTCAATTACAAGAAAACGACGTAAGAAAAGTTGATGAAGGAGAGAAATCTGAGTTTATTGGAATTATTAATTATTCTATAATGGCGTTAATTCAGTTAGAAAATGGAGTAGTGGCTAACCCAGACTTAAATACGGAAGAAGCTACTGTTTTATATGACAAACATGCTAAAATTACCAAAGAATTAATGATGAATAAAAATCATGATTATGGTGAAGCTTGGCGAGATATGCGTGTTTCTAGCTTGACAGATTTAATTTTACAGAAATTATTACGCGTGAAACAAATTGAAGATAATAAAGGGAAAACATTGGTTTCTGAGGGGATCGATGCTAACTACCAAGACATGATTAATTATGCAATTTTTGCAATGATTCATTTAGCGGAGTAAATTTATATGAAAAAGGTAGTTTTTTTACTTGCCATTTTATTTTATACAAATTGTTCTAGCCAAGAATCGTCTACTCATAAAGAAATGAAAGCTGATAAATCTATGTCAGAATTTTTTACTGATAAAGAGTTGGAAGATTTATCAATGATTGTGAATTTTTTTGAAAGCGAAATCTGTTTAGATAAAAGTAGACCTAAAGTTGATTGTTATTATGAATATAATAAGAATACGATAACAAGTGCAGTTTATGGGAATAAAGAATTGGAGCTTCCAATAGATTATAAATTACAGCAAAAATTGTACTCAAAAATAGATAGCCTATTTTTTAAAGAAATTTGGATTCACAAGGCTTATTTTGATTTAGATACAGAAGTTACAGAAAAATC
Organism: Polaribacter sejongensis; assembly: GCF_038024065.1. Taxonomy (NCBI): domain Bacteria; kingdom Pseudomonadati; phylum Bacteroidota; class Flavobacteriia; order Flavobacteriales; family Flavobacteriaceae; genus Polaribacter; species Polaribacter sejongensis. The sequence goes on from NZ_CP150667.1 coordinate 3,712,586, forward strand.
TTATGATTTGAATCTGTTTGGAAAATATATCTTGTTTTTAAAGAGTTTAAAAAAGGAAGATGTTTTATTTAGAGATTTTTATGATCTGTTTTACATGTCAAATGAAATTTCTTTTGGAGTGCAATCAACCGTATTTTATCAATTTGAAAAAAAAGAATTTAAAGGAATAAAAAGAAGATTATTTTTCGCAATTTATTATTTAACGGTAAATGATAAAAAGCACAATTATAAAAGTAGAAAACCATGATACAGAAAATATTAGTACAATTAGCAAGAATTATAGTAGGAGCCTTATTTATATTTTCGGGCTTTGTAAAATTGGTAGATCCAATAGGTTCTCAATACAAATTTGAAGAATACTTTTCTGAAAGTGTTTTAAATATGGAGTTTTTAATTCCGTATGCATTGCCTTTTTCAATTGTATTAATTGTAGCAGAAATATTGTTAGGAGTGATGGTTTTAATCGGTTACAAATCTAAATTAACTGTTTGGAGCTTGTTTTTATTAACACTTGTTTTCTTGTTTTTAACTTGGTATTCTGCTTATTATGATAAAGTTACAGATTGTGGTTGTTTTGGAGATGCTGTAAAATTATCTACTTGGGGTACTTTCTATAAAAACGTTATTTTAATTGCGTTAGTGCTTATTTTAGTAGTAGGCGTAAAATATGTAAAACCAATTTTTGGAGGTAAAATTCCGAAAGTAATTACGTTTTTATCATTGGCAGCTTTCCTTTTTATTGTGCAACATGTATTAACGCATTTGCCAATTATAGATTTTAGAGCCTATGCAATTGGTAAGAATATTCCGGAAGGAATGGTATATCCTAAAGATGGCAGCATACCGCCAGTGCATGATTTTATGTTAGAAGATGAACAAGCAGATTTAGCACCAGAATTATTAAAGAAGGAAAAAGTAATGTTGGTAATTGTCTATAATTTAGATAAAGCTGATGAAAACGGTTTTCCAGCAATTAAAGATATTGCTACAAAAGCGAAATCAAAAGGATATACCGTTTATGGAGTTTCGGCTTCTTTTTCTGATGATTTAATTTTAGCAAAGGAAAAGTATGACTTGCCTTTCGACTTTTTATTCTGTGACGAAACAACCCTTAAAACCATTATTAGAGGAAACCCAGGAGTTGTTATTTTAGATAAAGGAACTGTTGTAGAAAAGAAAAATTGGGTAGATGTTGATGATATAGAATTATAGAATAACTAAATATTCTAAGGATTAACTCTTACTGTGTTGCTTGTCAATTTCAGTAAGTGTTAATCCTTTTTCAATTTTAGAAAATAAGTGTTTTGGACTTCCAATAATTTGAGCAGTATAAATACCAGTATGCCCAGAAAATAAATAAGAAGTTATACAAGCCAAGGCTATAAAAACACCGGATTCAATACCAAATAATTCAATTCCCATAATAGTACAAGCAATTGGTGTATTTGTAGCTCCTGCAAAAACAGCAACAAATCCCATTCCTGCTAATAAACCCATTGGTAAAGGAATAAACCAAACTAAAGCATTTCCTAAAGTTGCTCCAATATAAAATAAAGGTGTTACTTCTCCTCCTTTAAATCCTGCTCCTAAAGTAAATGAAGTAAATAAGATTTTTAAGATAAAATCATAGGAATTTAAATCGATATTAAAAGCATCTACAATAGTTGGTACACCAAGTCCTATGTATTTTGTAGTTCCCATAAGGTATACAATTACAGCTATTACAATACCACCAATAACCGGACGAAGTGGTGCATATTTAACTTGTTTCTTAAAGAGTACACCCCAAAAGTGCGTAGATTTAGAAAACAACATACTTGCCAATCCAAAAATAATTCCTGCTAATAAAGCCCATAAAATACTTGCTGGCGTTAATGCAGTAATCGTAGAAATAGTATAATGTGTGTGATGAGAAATTTGCCAAACATCGCAAAAATAGGTAGCAAAAACAGCAGCAAGAAAACTCGGAATGATTGCATCAAACTTTATGCGACCGATTACCATTACTTCAAGAGCAAAAATTGCACCTGCTAAAGGCGTGCCAAAAACAGAGGCAAAACCTGCACTAATACCAGCAATCAATATAATTTTTCTATCTAGATTATTTAATTTAAAAATTTTTGTAAACTGATCTGCAATAGCGCCACCAACTTGTACAGCAGTTCCTTCACGACCAGCAGAACCACCAAATAAATGAGTAAGAATAGTTCCAATAAAGACCAAAGGAGCCATTTTAAAAGGAATTACTTTTTTAGGGTTGTGGAACTCTTCTAATAATAAATTGTTCCCTTTTACAACACTTTCTCCATAATAATGATACGATAAACCAATTACAAAACCCGCCATAGGTAACAGCCAAATAATCCATTGGTTTGCTTCTCTATAATTTGTAGCCCATTCTAAAGTCCATAGAAAAACAGCAGAAGTACTACCTGTTAATGCGCCAATAAGTAAGCAAATAAAAGTCCATTTTAATAGAAAAACGAAAGAGAAACTTTGTTGAAATTGAAGAAAAAACTTTTTAATTTTATCCATGTGTTTTTAAACCTCTGTATATAAAAGGAGTTTTAAATTCTTTCCTTTTGGGCAAAAATAAACAAATAATAACTAATAAATCTTCAATTATAGATTGTTGTCAAGTAGGTTGCGTTAGGGGTTGAAGTGGAAATCCTTTTTTAGAGGTACGAATAAAAAGATTGTAGCCTTTCGACTTCGCTCAAGATAAACTCCAAACCCGACCTTTTGGTAACGCCCAAATAAAATGAATGATGAAGGATGAATTGTTGATGTTGTAATTTTAGATTATATTGTAACTTCTTTTAAAATATAAAAATAATGAACGAATTTGTTACTTATCAATCAGAAGAAAATTACGCTTTAATTACTATTAACAACGGAAAAGCAAATGCGATTTCTCATGAAGTAATAGAAGGTTTGAATGCTGGCTTAGACAAAGCAGCAACCGAAAATAAAGTATTTGTTCTTACTGGTCAAAACGGTGTTTTCTCTGGAGGATTCGATTTAAAAGTGATGACAAAATCACCAGAAGCGGCGAAAGAACTGGTAACAAAAGGTTCTAAATTATCTTTGAGAATGTTGTCTTTTCCACAACCAATAATTATCGCTTGTTCTGGTCACGCTATTGCTAAAGGTGCATTTTTATTGCTTTCTGCAGATTATAGAATTGGAGTAGAAGGCGATTTTAAAATAGGATTAAATGAAGTAATGATTGGTATGACGATGCACAATGCTGGTATTGCAATTGCAAAATCTAGATTGTCTGAGGTGTATGTAAATAGAAGTGTAAATAATTCTGAAATTTACAACCCAAAAGATGCTGTAAAAGCTGGTTTTTTAGACTTAATTGTTCCTGTAGACCATTTGTTGCCAGCAACAATAAAAGTTGCAGGCATGTTTTCTAAATTGAATAAAAAAGCACATGCAGCAACAAAGTTAAAAGTTAGAAAACAACATTTGCAAGATTTAGAAAATGCAATTGAATTGGATTTAAATAGCGATATCTCTATCAATTCTTAATAAAAGTATAGAATTTTTACATTTATTTAAAGCAAAGAAACTTTGGTAAAAGCCTTTTGAGTAGTAACTTTGGCATTTTGTTAATAAAATCAATTTATAGAACTTACAGAGATGGATATATTATTAAATGTTGTAGATAATAAAAAGATTAATGAGAAAATAACAATCTCTGGTTCTAAAAGTGAATCGAATAGATTGTTGATTCTTCAAAATTTATTTCCAGAACTTTCTATAGAAAATTTATCAGATTCAGACGATTCTGTACACATGCAACATGCTCTTTCTACAAAAGATGAAGTTGTAAATATTGGTCATGCTGGTACAGCAATGCGTTTTTTAACATCTTATTTTGCTGTAAAAGAAGGTAGAGAAGTGGTGCTTACAGGTTCTGAGAGAATGCAAAACAGACCAATTGAAATATTGGTAAATGCTTTAAAAGATTTAGGAGCAACAATTACTTATGAAGATAAAGTTGGGTATCCGCCAATTAGAATCAAAGGTTCTAAAATTACAACAGATAAAGTCCAAATTAATGGAAATGTAAGTAGTCAATATATTTCTTCTATGTTGCTAATTGCATCAAAATTAGAAAACGGATTAGAAATAGAGTTACTAGGTAAAATTACTTCAGTTCCTTATATAAACATGACGTTAAGTTTGTTAAATCAATTAGGAATTGAAACTAATTTTGAAGGAAACTTTATTAAAGTTTTGCCTAAGAAATCGGTGAAAAAACAAACCGTTGTGGTAGAATCAGACTGGTCTTCTGCAAGTTATTTTTATTCAATTGCTGCTTTGGCAGAAATAGGATCAGAAATTTCTTTATCAGCTTATAAAAAAGAAAGCTTACAAGGAGATTCTTGTTTGGCAGAAATCTATCAACACTTTGGAGTAGAAACTATTTTTGGTGAGAATTTTATCACCTTAAAAAAAGTAAAAGAAACAAAGAAAGCAACTTTAGAAATCGACTTAAAAAATGCACCAGATATTGCACAAACAATTGTTGTAACTTGTTTTGCAGAAAATATTGCGTGTAATTTAACCGGTTTACATACCTTAAAAATTAAAGAAACAGATAGGTTAGTCGCTTTAAATGACGAGTTAACCAATTTAGGAGCTACAATTTCTGTAACCGATAAAAGTTTACATTTAGAAATTTCTTCGACAATAAATTCTAATATTTCTATAAAAACGTATAACGATCATAGAATGGCAATGGCATTTGCACCTTTGGCGCTAAGAGTTCCTATTAAAATTTTAAATGCTGAAGTGGTTACAAAATCGTATCAAAAGTTTTGGGATGACATGCAACAAATTGGCATTAAAATAGATAAAGTGTAAATAATTAGGCAAACACTTGACAACGCCTATCCCGATATCGTATCTTTGCGCTCGTTATAAGCAAATATATATATGAAATTATCGCATTTTGAATTTGATTTACCAGAAGAATTGTTAGCAACGTATCCTGCTGAACATAGAGATGAGTCTCGTTTAATGGTATTAAACAGGAAAGAACAAACCATAGAACATAAGGTTTTTAAAGATGTAATAGATTACTTTGATGAAGGTGATGTTATGATGTTGAATAATACCAAAGTTTTCCCTGCAAGAATGTATGGTAATAAAGAAAAAACAGGTGCTAGGATAGAGGTTTTCTTATTAAGAGAACTAAATTCTGAAAATAGATTGTGGGATGTTTTAGTAGATCCAGCAAGAAAAATTAGAATTGGAAACAAATTATTTTTTGGAGACGATGATAGTTTAGTAGCTGAGGTAATAGACAACACAACATCAAGAGGAAGAACTTTACGTTTCTTGTTTGATGGTTCTTACGAAGAATTTAGAGCAAAATTATTAGAATTAGGTCAAACACCATTACCTAAAGCTATTGGTAGAGATGTAGAACCTTTAGATGATGAGCGTTACCAAACTATTTATGCAAAGCATGAAGGAGCAGTTGCAGCACCAACAGCTGGTTTACACTTCTCTAAACATTTAATGAAACGTTTAGAAATTAAAGGAGTTGAGTTTGCAGAAACTACATTACACGTTGGTTTAGGTACATTTAGCCCAGTAGAAGTAGAAGATTTATCAAAGCACAAAATGGATTCTGAGCAAATTGATATTTCAGATGCTACTGCAGATAAAATTAATAAAGCTAAAAAAGAAAAAAGAAGAGTTTGTGCTGTTGGTACTACGGTAATGAGAGCTATAGAATCTTCAGTTTCTTCTAAAGGTGAGTTAAACGGATATACAGGTTGGACAAATAAATTTATTTTCCCTCCGCACGATTTTAGCATTGCAACCGCAATGATTACTAATTTTCATACACCAAAATCTACCTTACTAATGCAAGCAGCTGCTTTTGGAGGTTACGATTTTGTAATGGATGCATATAAAGAAGCTATAAAAGAAGGATATAAATTCTCTACGTACGGAGATGCTATGTTAATCATATAATTCTGTTAAGAATTTAAAAACAAAAACTGACAGTTATTTTAATTGTCAGTTTTTCTGTTTTTGGGCGTTCCCTAAAAAGGTCGCGCTTTTCGTTATATCTTTTTTGTTAAAAAAAACAAAAAAGGATGCCACTTCAATCGCTAACGCAGCCAATTAGCAAACTATAGTAATAAGCTAAAATTATATGCGTATTTTTGCAACTCTATTTTTAAAAACTAGAAAACTTGACTAAAAAGAAAGACATAAGAGCCTTAACTAAAGACCAATTACGCGATTTTTTTGTAGAAAATGGCGACAAAGCCTTTAGGGGAAATCAAGTATATGAATGGCTTTGGAGTAAGTCTTTACATACCTTTGAGGCTATGACAAACATTTCTAAAGAAACTAGAGAAATGTTAGAAGCAAACTTTGTAATTAACCATATCAAAGTAGATTCTATGCAAAAAAGTAAGGATGGAACTATAAAAAACGGAATTAAATTACACGATGGTTTAATTGTAGAGTCAGTTTTAATTCCTACAGAAAAAAGAACAACCGCTTGTGTTTCTAGTCAGGTTGGGTGTAGTTTAGATTGTTTATTCTGTGCAACTTCACGTTTAAAAAGAATGCGTAATCTAAACCCAGATGAAATCTATGATCAGGTTGTGGTAATTGATAAACAAAGTAGATTGTATTATGACAAAAAACTAACAAATATTGTTTTTATGGGTATGGGAGAACCTCTTATGAACTATAAAAACGTAATGAAATCTATAGAGATGATTACATCTCCAGAAGGTTTAGGGATGTCTTCTAAAAGAATTACTGTTTCTACCTCTGGAGTTCCAAAAATGATAAAAATGATGGCAGATGAAGAAGCTAAATTTAATTTAGCAGTTTCATTACATTCTGCAATCGATGAGATAAGAACTAAAGTAATGCCATTTAATGCTACTTTTCCATTAAAAGATTTAAGAGAATCTTTAGAATATTGGTACGAAAAAACAGGAAGAGCAATTACGTATGAGTATATTGTTTGGGGAGGTATCAACGATAGAAAAGAAGATATAAAAGCTCTGGTTGCCTTTTGTAAAGCAGTGCCTTGTAAAATCAATTTAATAGAATACAACCCAATTGATGATGGAGAGTTTCAACAAGCGAGTCCGTCTGCAATTAATAATTATATTTCTAACTTAGAAATGAATGATATTACAGTAAATGTAAGAAGAAGTAGAGGTAAAGATATTGATGCTGCATGTGGGCAATTAGCAAATAAATCTTAAAGAAAATAGCGGTACAGAACTTGTTTCAGTATCTTATTAATTTCCCTATTTTTGACTTTCTAAAAACTCGTCTAGTACAAATGAAGCCAGTAGAACTTATTAAACTACCCATTAAAAATGAAATGGAACTCTTTGAAGAAAAGTTCAAAGATTCTATGTTGTCTAAAGTTCCGCTTTTAAACAGAATTACCTATTATATTGTTCGTAGAAAAGGAAAACAAATGCGACCAATGTTTGTTTTTTTAGTAGCAAAGATGGTTTCTAATGGAGGTTTCGATGAAAGAACCTATAGAGGTGCTTCTGTTGTAGAATTGATTCATACCGCTACTTTGGTACATGATGATGTGGTAGATGAAAGTAATAGAAGACGTGGTTTTTTCTCTGTAAATGCACTTTGGAAAAATAAAATTGCCGTTTTGGTTGGAGATTTTTTATTATCAAAAGGATTATTGTTATCCATAGATAATGAAGATTTTGATTTGTTAAAATTAATTTCTATTGCCGTTCGTGAAATGAGCGAAGGTGAATTACTTCAAATAGAAAAAGCAAGAAAATTAGACATTACAGAAGATGTCTATTTTGATATTATTCGTAAAAAAACAGCGACTTTAATTGCCGCTTGTTGTGGTATTGGAGCAGCTTCTGTAGGTGCTAATAATGATACCGTGCAACAAATGCGAAAATTTGGAGAATATATTGGTATTGCCTTCCAGATTAAAGATGATTTGTTTGATTATACCGATGATAAAATTGGTAAACCTACCGGAATTGATATTAAAGAACAGAAAATGACACTGCCTTTAATTTATACTTTAAACACTTGTTCTAAAAAAGAGAAATCTTGGTTAATCAATTCTATCAAAAAACACAATAAAGATAAAAAACGCGTAAAAGAGGTAATTACTTTTGTAAAAGAAAATGGCGGTATAGAATATACCACCATTAAAATGAATGACTACAAGAATAAAGCCTTAGCTATTTTAGAAAACTATCCAGAATCTGAATATAAAAGTTCGCTATTAACCATGATAGATTACGTGGTAAAACGTAAAATATAGTTTACTTTACTTTTATATTATTTTAAATATTCGCTTTTAAAGAAATCACAAAATTTCTACCAGGAGAAACAATTCCAGAACTATAAGGTCTGTAACGCTTGTCTGTAATGTTTTCTAATCCTGTAGATATTAATAAATTATCAGTAAATCTATAAGACGTTTTTAAGTTTAGTGTAATATAAGATGGCGAATATGGGTTTCCATTGGTGTCAATTGCGTACATATAATCTTTAGCTTTTTCACTGTCAGGTAAATCGTCATAAGCCACAGAACCACTATAATCTGCATATAGTTGCGCTTTTAATTTACTAGCATTATAAGTTAGTCTTGTGGTACCAAACCAAGGAGCAGCATGTCTAGAAGGACTTTTATCTCCATTATCTAATTCTTCTTCTCCTTTTTGATAACTAACTGTTGATGAAAATCCAATTCCACTTCCAAGTTCTGCTTCAAAACCTGTCTGAAAACCATACACATGTGCATTGGCAGCATTCTGAATTGCTTGTATATTACTCAATTCTCCATCATACATAATTTCAGTTTCGCCATTTAAAGTAAAATCTCTTAGTACCATGGCGTCTTTTAAATGGGTGTAAAATCCAGTAACTTCTAGCTTTAAATAATCACCAAAAGTTTTTGCAACAGAAACATCAGTATTGTAAGCATATTCTGCTTTTAAATCAGGATTTGGAACAACAACAGAACCAGGTTCCGAATCGAAAATTTTACCAACATCATCTACATTAGGTGAGCGAAAAGCAGTAGAGAAATTAGTGCTTAATAACCAATCTTCTTCAGGTCTAAAAACCAAACCTAAACTACCAGTTAAAGCTCCATCATTTATATTGGCTTTTGTAAAAGGAAAAGGGTAAAAAGTAGTATCAAAAGTGGCATTTAAACTGTAAAAATTATAACGCAAACCAGATTGTAAAACCCATTTTTTAGAATGATTATATTGGTTAGAAACATAAACACCTAAAGAAGACCAATTAGAATCTGGATATCTACTAGGTCCTGCTTGAGAAATATTGGTGTCTACATCTGTGTTTACTCCAGTAGAATTTACATCATTATAAACATATTCTGTTCCGTAAAATAATTTGCTTTTTGCACTTAAGCTTTTAGAAAAATCTAAGTTGGTAGAGTAGGCATCTACGCGTTCTGTTCTTGTTTCTCTTTCATTATCATTAAAATCTCTGCTAATTCTGCTTTCATCAAATTTTTGATAGGTTAATCTTAAAGTAACATCATCATAAAAAGAATTGCTTCCTTTTTTGTTGATTTCAAAATTATTCATCATCCACTTTTGTGGACCGTAGCTCCATTCTCCATATCTAGGATTTCCATCTTTTGTTCTTAAATGTCTATCGTATCTAGAATAACTTGAGGTTTCTGATAAATGAAAACCGTACTCAAAGTTCCATTTTTCATTTGGTTTAAACCTCACTTTTTGCATCAAGTTGGTTTGTGTATACCCAGAAGGAGTCTGAATTTTTGGGTCTTTATTAGTAATTTCAACATCTTCCTTATTTTGCCTTTCTACGTAAAAATTTCTTAAATATTCTTCAGGTCCATCGCTTCCCATTCTTAAATCGCCATAATCATTATAACTTAAACTGGTAACAAATGCCCATTTTTTATACCCTAGATTAAAATCTGCATGATAGGTTTTTTCTTCATTCGCAGAAGAAAATCGTGTTAACGCATTTCCTGTGATTAATGTTTCATCATCTAAAGACAAACTTGGCGATAAGGTTTTAAAACTCATTACAGCACCAATAGCATCACTTCCGTAAATAACAGAACCAGGACCAAAAATGATTTCGGTTTCTTCTATGGCAAAAGGATCTAAAGAAATTACATTCTGAATATTACCAGCTCTAAAAATGGCATTATTCATTCTAACACCATCAATGGTATATAACAATCTGTTGGTAGCAAAACCTCTAATTAACGGACTTCCGCCTCCTTGTTGGCTTTTCTGCATAAATACTTTACCAGAAACGGTAAGCAAGTCTGCAGCCGTTTGAGTGTTCATTAATTGTATTGCCTTTGGTGATATAACAGTAACTTTAGTAGCTAAATCAGACGTTTTTTGTTTCCATTTTGTAGCGGAAATTACAATTTCATCTATTCTTAAAATAGTAGGAGTTAGGTGTACTAGAAAGTTATTTTGTTTAAAAGCTTCGTAACTTTTAATTTTAGTTTTAAAGCCAAGAAACCGAACTTCTAATGTTTCTGCATTTATAAAATCACTAATATCTGCTTGTCCTTCTCCGTTTGTAGTAACATAATTACTGGTTTGCTTGTTAAATATAGTTACTTGCTCTAAAGTTTCTTTAGTCTCTTTGTTTATTACTGTAAGGATTTGAGCGCTTGTAGTATAGTTTAAGAGTAAAAGGAAAAAAATAAAAGTAATTTTTTTAATCATTTCTAGGTTTTTGATATTGATAAATCTCAAGGTTATTTATCAATAATCATGCCTAATGAAGTTGGAATTGTAATAATTTTAAGATTTCATTAACACTATTAATTCATCTACAAAATCTCTAGAATTAGATAATCTTGGTACTTTATGTTGGCCACCTAATTTGTTCTTTTGTTTTAGCCATTTGTAGAATAAACCTTCTTCTGCTTGGTGTACTTTTGGCGCCATTAAAGTGATGTTTAAATAGCGTTTAGCTTCATAATCTGAGTTGATAGATTTTAATGCATTGTCTAAAATTTCAGAAAAATAGCCCATAGAATCTGGTTTTTTAGTAAATTCTATTACCCATTCATGACCTCCTTTTTCTTTACCTTCCATAAAAATAGGTCCCACAGTATAATCTGCAATCGTAGCAGCTGTTTTTTCGCAAGTTAATTTTAAAGCATCTTCTACGTTTTCTATATTTAATTCTTCTCCAAAAACGTTTATATAATGTTTTGTACGACCTGTAATTTTAATTCTATATGGTTCTAAAGAAGTAAAACGAATGGTGTCTCCAATCAAATAACGCCAAAGACCTCCATTTGTGGTAATAATTAAAGCGTAATCGATGTCTTTTTTAACATCAGCAAGTGTGATTGTTTTAGAATTTTCACCTTTATAGTCACTCATCGGAATAAACTCATAGAAAATTCCGTAGTCTAGCATTAACAACAATTCTTTTGAATTATTTCTATCTTGAATAGCAAAAAAACCTTCCGAAGCATTGTAAATTTCGTAGTACTTAAAACCATCTTTTGGTATAATTTTTTTATACTGTTCTCTATAAGGATTAAAGTTTACACCTCCATGAAAATAGACTTCTAGGTTTGGCCAAACTTGTAGAATATTTTCTTTTCCAGAACGTTCTAAAACTCGGTTTAGCAAAACCAACATCCAACTTGGTACACCTGCTAAACTTGTAATATCTTCATCGATGGTTTCATCAATAATAGCATCCATTTTTGTTTCCCAATCGCTCATTAAAGCAACTTCTTGACTAGGAGCAGAGCTAAAATCTGCCCAAAAAGGCATGTTTTCTATAATAATTGCAGATAAATCTCCAAAATAAGAATTGTTGTCTTGGTAAACATCCGAACTTCCGCCTAAGCGTAATCCTTTTCCTGTAAAAAGCTGCGTATCTTCATTATTATTAATGTATAAACACAACATATCTTTACCAGCTTTCATGTGGCAATATTCTAAAGCTTCATCAGAAACAGGAATAAATTTACTTTTAGCATTTGTGGTTCCGCTACTTTTTGCAAACCATTTAATATCTGTTGGCCAAAATAAATTTTGTTCGCCTTTTCTACATCTTTCAATTAAAGGCTCAAAGGTTTCATATTTCTGAATAGGAACATTTTTTGTAAAATCTGTATGGCTTTTTATCTGAGCAAAGTTCTTCTCTTTTCCAAATGTTGTGTTTTTAGCTGTATGTACAAGTTTTAAAAGTAATTCATCTTGTACATCAATAGGGTATTTTAAAAACAGTTCTATTTGATGTTTACGTTTCTTTAAAAACCAAGAAATTATAGAATTGATAATTTGAAAAGCCATAGAAATTCGTAAGTTTGTTTAGAATGATTTTAGAACAAATATTGTTTTAAAACCGAAGTTTAAAAATACAAAATTTGTGCGATGATTTACCAAGGAGTTTTAAAAAAAATGATGACCGAAAATGCAGCTGAAATTCTGTATTATTTAGATATGAAAACTGATTTTATAAACATGAATCAGTTAATAAATAAAGAGATAACTATCCGTTTTGTAACATACGAATGTTTAAATTGTCATTTAGAAAAGAAAATTTATAGACAAGGTTTTTGTAAGTCTTGTTTTTTTGAAATCCCGAGTGCGGCAGATTGGATTATGAAACCAGAATTAAGTAAAGCACATTTAGGTATCGAAGATAGAGATTTGGCGTATGAGCAAGCGGTGCAATTAAAACCACATATTGTGTACTTGGCAAATTCTAGCAACGTAAAAGTTGGAGTTACCAGAAAACAGCAAGTACCAACCCGTTGGATCGATCAAGGAGCACATGAAGCAATTGAAATATTAGAAGCCCCAAATCGTTATTTAGCAGGAATTACCGAGGTTGCTTTAAAAGAGTATGTTGCAGATAAGACCAATTGGCGTAAAATGCTAAAAAATGATATTGAAGATGTAGATTTGGTTGCTTGGCGAGATAAATTAAAAGAATTTATCCCAGAAGAAGCAAAGGCATATTTTATTGAAAATAATACCGAAACACATATCAATTTTCCGGTGATAAAATATCCTGCAAAACCAAAAAGTTTAAACCTGATTAAAACACCAAATTATACAGGGACTTTAGTGGGAATAAAAGGGCAGTATTTAATTTTTGAAGATGAAACCGTTTTTAATGTAAGAAGTAATGAAGGTTTGGTGGTTTCAATAGAGGTATAACTTCCGTTTTTCCCAATAAATTAGATGTAATCCAATGTTATAATACTAAAAAATACAATTTAAATTTATAAATTATGGCAATTATAAAAGCAGTAAGAGGAAATCATCCGCAAATACCAGAAGATTGTTACGTAGCAGAAAATGCAACAATTGTTGGCGAAGTTTCTCTAGGAAAAGAGTGTAGTATTTGGTTTAATGCAGTGCTAAGAGGCGATGTACATTACATCAAAATTGGTGATAAAGTCAATATTCAAGATGGTGCGGTAATCCATGCAACGTATCAGAAATCACCAACAACAATTGGTAATAATGTATCTATTGGTCACAATGCAATTGTACACGGTTGCACAATTCATGATAATGTTTTGGTAGGTATGGGATCTATTATTATGGACGATTGTGTGGTGGAATCTAATTCAATTATAGCAGCAGGTGCGGTAGTTACCAAGAATACCCGAGTAGAAAGCGGAAGTATTTATGCAGGAGTTCCAGCAAAGAAAGTAAAAGATATTTCGCAAGAATTAATTTCGGGTGAAATAGATAGAATAGCCAATAATTATTTAAAATACTCTAGTTGGTTTAAAGAATAAGATTTGGGCGTTACACAAGGTCGGGCTTTCGCTACTCGCTTTTTTTGTAAACACAAAAAAGAGCTCAAACAGAGCGCTCAATCCCTAACGCAAAAACAATTCGTTATAAATACAAAAACCCGATTTCAATTAAGAAATCGGGTTTTTTCAATCAACTAATCAACCAAAACTAGTTTACTTTTATTTTTTTAAGATCTACGACCTCTTTGTTCTCCTTTATTATCTTTAGACCCTTTTTTACCTTTCGTTTTATTCATTGCCATTTTACCTTTGTTTTTTCGCATTTTTCCAAATTTCTCCAATTGCTCTTTATTTAAGATCTCTTTCATACGATTTTTCATTGCAATTCTTTTATCTAATCGTTCGTTTTTCATTGCGTACATTTCATCTGCAGTAGGTCTTTTTTTATCTGCTCTATTTGCTTTTCTCTCTGCCATAGCAGTTTTTCTTTCTGCCATTTGAGCCATTAAAAGAGGCTTAATTTGGTTTTGTTGCTTTTCAGATAAATCTAAAGTCAATGTCATTTTTTTAACGGCTAAAGTAGCGTGCTGCTCTGCTGTTAATTTAAAGTCTCTTTCTCCGTTTCCTCCTCTTTTTTTCTGTGCTTGTGTAGTAAATGTAACTGCAAATACTAATACTAAGATGCTTGCTAATTTTTTCATATCTATATAATTTTAATGTTTTTATGTATACTTCTTTGACAATTATAAAATAGAATGGTTTAATGTAAATTTTTGTTTAACATGTATTTAACATACATTAAATGTGGTAAAAGCAAAAACCCGGTCTCCATAAAGAAACCGAGTTTTTTAAAAACTAATCAACCCAAAACTAGTTATTTTTAATTTTTTTTCTTTTTACCCTTGTTTTCTTTATTTCCTTTTTTCTCGTTAGCCATTGCCTCAAATTTTGCAAATTGCTCCTTGTCTAGAATGCTTGCCATTTTTGTATTAAATGCAGTAGCCTTTTCTTTTCTTTCAGCATTTAGTTTTTGGCGTTCTTCTTTACTAGGTTTTTCTCCAGAATCTTGTATGGCTTTTCTTTTTTCCATAGCAGCTTTTCTTTCTGCCATCTGTTCTTCTAACAAAGGTTTAATTTCATTTTGTTGTTCGGTAGTTAACGTCAAGTCTGTTGTCATTTTCTTTAACATTTTTTCAGTTGAAGCTTTTCCTCCTCTTTGTTGCGCTTGCGTAGTAAATGTAAAAGCGATTACAAGTACTAAAATAGTTACTATGTTTTTCATTGTTTTTTGTTTTGTTATTTTTAATTACGCTTCTTGGACACTTAAAAAATGAAAAGGTTTAAATTTGCATTTCTGTTTAATGTGTTTTTAAGAAATAAATATGAAAAAATTATTGTGGCTATTTTTATTACTACCAATTCTTACAACTGCTCAAGATAGTATCCGTGTAGATATGAGTACTCCTCATGCTACTGTTTATACACATTTATACTTTTTGCAATCGGATTCTTATGAACCTAAAAAAGCAGCAAAAACTATTTTGGGTCTTTCTGAGGAGAAGGCTATTGAAAAAGCGATTAAAATAAAGCAAGTTTTAGACGGTAAGGGTTTGTATGTAGATATGAACAGAGTACCTACCAATGCTAATTATAAAGATACAATTGGGTATTCTTCTTATTATAGATACGTATTGTTTCCTGAAAGAATGCCACAAATTTATGTAGAAAAGATAGGTGATAATTGGTATTATTCAACAGAAACAATTAACAAAATTGAAAGTTTATACAAATCGGTATATCCGTGGTATATTCAAAAATTACAGAATATAATTCCTCTTTCTGGTCATAAAAAAATAATGAATATAGAATTGTGGAAAATTATAGGATTGTTAATACTATTTGTTTTAGCCTATATTATTTTCCTAATTGTAAAAAGGATTGCATTTTTTATTTTATTAAAGTTACAACAGCAAATAACAAAGAATACCAATTTAGAAGTTAATAAAGTCATTAAGAAATTGGCTCATCCAATAAGTTTATTGGTTGCGTTAAGTTTTATAGATAAAGCTTTTCCATCATTACAATTTGGCTTAACCACAAATACGTGGGTGTTTTTGGCTTTAAATATTGCAGAAACAGTTTTCTGGATTTACGTGTTTTTAAAATTAGTAAAAGTTGTAATGCGTATTTATGGTGAGTTTACAGAAAGAACTCATGGAAGGTTAGATGATCAACTAGTACCTATTTTACATAGTTTTTTAACAGGTGTTGTTATTGTAGTTGGTATTTTAAGATTATTAGTTCTTTTTGGAGTGGATACTACAACAATGATAGCGGGTGCAACTATTGGTGGTTTGGCATTTGCGTTGGCTTCTCAAGACACGGTAAAAAACTTGATTGGTACCATTATGATTTTTCTTGATAAACCATTTCATATAGATGATTGGATTGAGGCAGGAGAAGTTGTAGGTACAGTAGAAAGAGTAGGGTTTAGGTCTACACAAGTGCGTGCTGCAGATACTTCTATTTATCAAATTCCGAATAGTAGGTTGTCTGAATTGGTGATCAATAATAAAGGTTTGCGTTTATTTAGAAGATACAATACAAACTTAGGTTTGCGTTATGATACACCTCCAGAATTAATTGAAGCTTTTGTAAAAGGGGTTCGAGAAATTATTATTGCCCATCCAGAAACACGTTCTGATTCTTATAATGTAGAGTTTACAGGTTTTGGAGATTCAGCTTTATTAGTGATGGTAAATGTCTATTTTAAGAGTTTAGCTTGGGGTGTAGAGCAGTCTTCTAAACACAGGCTTCACATTGCTATTGTAAAATTAGCAAAAGAATTAGGTGTAGATTTTGCTTTTCCTTCTACAACGGTTACGATCGAGAATTTTCCTGAGAAAAAAGGATTAAATCCTAAATACGATATTAATCAAGAAAGAATAGATACTGTAATTGCAACAGTTGTGAGCGATTTTAATAAAGAGAATCCTAATGAAACTGTTTCTTAAAGCATTTTAATTTTAAAATGATTTATTCCGAATGAGGAAAATCTTATTAAGTGATAGTTTTGTGTAAATTATCACTTAATATGGTATAATTTGAATGTGTTTTTACAAATCATAGAAGTTAATTTTACAACAAATGTTGTTCAGAATAAGTTACGAAGAGGAGTCTCATACAGCGATGTATTCTATCTAATTTATCACTTTTTACGATTTGTTTAGAGTTTAGCATCCTCAATCTTAGAAGTTAATTAAAAAACGAGTGTCATTCCGAATGAGGCATGAAGAGGAATCTCATTACGTGTTCACTAAGCAGTCTACTTTTTTACCAAACAAATTGTTTCCTACTTATCATTGATTTTTTTAGTAAGTAACTGTATATTGGTTGGTTGTTTTATTTTTTTGATTTCGAAGATACTAATCTGGCACTTCGACGTTTTGGGAGAAGTTTCATAAAGATGAGAACACAAAATTGAGCAATATTATGTGATTTCTCCTTTAGGGGCGAAATGACAAAACTGCACGTTATCATTTTTTATGATATAATTAGAGTGTATTTTACCAATCAAAGAAGTCGTTTTTAAAACGAGTGTCATTCCGAATGAGGTACGAAGAGGAATCTCATTACATGTTTATAAAAGTAATCTGTTCATTAACCAAACGGTTTGCTTCGTAAACTCGCGATAACGAATTTATTTAACCGTTTTTAGCCTCTTTAAAAATTTCTCTAACGGCAATTTCGTAGTTTCTTACATTACCTGCCTTTTTAATTTTTTTATAGGTTTTCTGTGGATTTGAAAAACTTTGAGAAAAATATTCCCAGAAACCAAGCATCTTCATTTTAATAGGAGTAGGACCTGAAAGCGCTGCATCATATTCTGTAAAAATACGATCGTGAAACTCGTTAAAAATATCGAACCTATTTTTCGGGTATGCTGTAGTTTCGGCTTTTATCATACTTGGTAAAAAAGGATCTGCAATTAGTCCTCTACCAATCATCCAATGATCTATAGACGGGAAACGTTCTTGTAAATTTTTATAAGCAGAAACAGAAGTAACATCTCCATTGTAATACAATTTGTGTTTTGTGTTGTCTACACATTTTTGAAACGAATCTAAATCTGTTCCACCTTTGTACAATTGTTTTCCTATTCTTGCGTGAATAGCTATATTTTTAAGTGGATAGTTATCTAAAATAGGTAACACTTCTAAAATTTCTTCCGGAGTATCATAACCCATTCTCATTTTCATAGAAACTAAAATATCAGATTCATTATGAATTTTATGAAGAATGCTATTTATTTTCTCCGGATCTGCAATTAGTCCAGAACCCATTCCGCGTTTGGTGACCATGGGGTAGGGGCAGCCTAAATTCCAGTTTAATTCTTTGTAACCCAACTCTCTTACGTATTTAGAAACAAACAAAAATTCTTCTACATCATTGGTAATAATTTGCGGAATTACTTCTAACTCAGTATTATTTTCTAGTTCAATGTCTTTTTTATAAGAATTTTTAATCACTAATTTTCCGTTTAAACGGATGTATGGTGAATAAAAAGTATCAATTCCACCAAAAAAATGATTGAATGCGTTTCTAAATTTGTAATCTGTAAAGCCTTGTAAAGGAGATGATAAAAGTGTCTGACTCATAAAAAATATTGTGCTGCAAATATAGAATACTTTTTAATGCGTTTGATAGAAAATAAAAAATGGATTGAACTTTTCCTTAATTCTTAGAAGACTTTAAAGGAGTATTTAGCCAGTAGTTGTTTTCTAATTCTAAAGGTGTTATTAATGACTTTGATAAAGGTGCGTTTTTATCAATAAAATTTTGTTGAATAGGGAGTTCTTTCTGTTCGAAAGTTTCTTGTACAAAAAACTCTCTGTATTGATTTATTTTTAAACTAGGTCTTTTATTAATTTCAAAACCATTTAGGTCTTTTATATTCGTAATATCGAATTTCAGATAAGGGGAATAAATTAGGTTTACATTTTCCTTTTTTAAGATTATGTCATCAAAAGATTTTTCATCAATAACAACATTAAATACTCTCGAACTTCCTTCAATAGGTATAATATCTAGAACTTTTAATCTTTTATTTTTATAATAAATTTTAAAGTTTCTTTTATGGATACTGTTAAGTGCTACCAATCGATTAAAATGCATTTCAAAACTTTGCTGTTTAGGATTGTAATAGGTTTTAATTAATTTAAAATATTCTCCACTGTAAGCTTCAAAGAAATTATTAAAAGTGATGTAATTTAAATACATTTTATCCTTCTTAGGAATGTATTCTATAGTAACTGAGTATTGTGGATTTTTCTTATTGTTATAATAGAGGTTGTAGTTGAGTTTATGAATTGCAAAATCCTGTTTAGAAATATAAATGGTTCCAAATGCAGCATAATCATAATTTGTTGTTTCCATAATAGAAGAAAATGAAACTTCATAGATTGGAGTAGTGTCAGAGAAAATTACTTGTTTTACTTTGAATTTATGGTTTTTAACAAAATCTTTTTCAAAAACATTGCTGAAAGAAAATGACATTTTATCATGGTTTCTAATTGTATTTGTTAGGTTTAAAATATTTAACTCATTGCCTCCTAAAGGAGTTATATATACACTTTCTGAATATTTTCTTTTTTCGTTATCATAGGGAACTGTAAGCGAAGGGTCTTGTATAAATTGGTTATTTGTTCTGTAGTTATATAATAAAGATTGATTTTTTTTACTCTCTAATTTATCACTATCAAAACCATCATCAAAAGATTCTATAATTGCTTCATGTACGTTTAAGTATTTTATTTCTTCTTTAGATTGTCTGTTTTTTTGGTAAGAATCACCAACAGGTTGTTGATAATCTCTATAATAACCAATATAAGAATGCGGTTCTGTTGGGTAATTTTCTGTAATATTTTGAATAGCTTGTTTGACAATTTGGATACCTAATAATTGTCTTTTTTTCTTTTTTGAAGATTTAATAACGATTTCATTGAGTTGATTATTCGCTATTGATAAGTAGATAACATTAATACTATTTGTTTTTAATTGAGAGAGCTTTACTTCTTTTGTTTTATAACCAATAGAAGATATTCTAATTATTCCTTTATTTTTTTGTTCTATTGGTATTTCAAAATTTCCGTTGAGGTCTGCATGTGTACCTCTATTTATATTTTTTAGCATAACTGTAGCATAAACAATAGGTGCTCCGGAAGAAGCATCTACTACTTTACAAGAAATTTTTTTTTGAGAAAAAGTTGTGCTTATAGTTATTATGATAAGAACTAAAAAAGAGATTTTTTTTCGATTCAAAATAGAAATTTTATTTTTTTTAAAGCAAAAACCACGCCAATTAGAGGTGTGGTTTTAGTATTATATAATTCTAAATAAATTATTTAGGATCTAAAATAGTATCAATTCTATCTACAACATCTTGTAAGTGGTAACGTGTTAAAGTGTTTCCTCTATTAGAAGTAGATTTTGCATCACGTTGTAAACGTTTCAACTCTCCTCTTGCTAAAGATTTTACATCAGAAATATTTGCAGAAGAAGATTCTAATAAAGATTTTAAATAGCGTCTTATATCAAATTAACTTGAGTAATATGTGATTTTTAAAGAGTCAAGTTTTAATTCAATTTTGTTTTTGCTAATACCAATCAATTTTCCTTCTTTAGAGTATGAATTAATGTTAAGTAAATTTCTATTATTATCATATTCGAATTTCACAATGTATTTTTTCTTATAAATTCCATTATTTTGCGAGAAAGCGATGTTTGAGTTTATTAATAATATAAAAACAAATATTATTTTAAGTATTATATCAGGCGATAACGAAGTTAGCGTTTTATTGGTTTAGAAACAAACCAAATAATTTATAAAATGTATCTTTGATACTTTAATTTTTTTCAATCTTTTAATAAAGAAAAATGAATATAGAAAACGCACAGAAACAAGTAGACGATTGGATTAAAGCTCATGGAGTTCGTTATTTTAACGAATTAACAAACATGGCACAACTTACTGAAGAAGTAGGGGAAGTTGCACGTATCATTGCAAGACGTTATGGAGAGCAAAGTGAAAAAGAATCTGATAAAAATAAAGATTTAGGAGAAGAATTAGCAGATGTAATGTTCGTAGTTTTATGTTTGGCCAACCAAACAGGAATCAATTTACAAGACGCTTTTGAAAAGAAATTAGATATTAAAACAAAACGTGATCACGATCGTCATCACAATAATCAAAAATTAAAATAATGACATTTTTAGAAAAAATAAAACAACCGCTGTTTTGGAGTAATTTTGCTAGAGTAGCTATTCCTTTCTTTGTAATTGTAACGGTAGTTTCTTTGTTAATGGCTAGTTTTAGCGATTTATTCTCTGCTGACTTTGCGAAAGTTATAGAAACCAATTTTGCAGATGGAAAATGGAAAAACTTCTTTGGATTTAAAGTTGTTTTTAGTGCGGCTTATGGTTTGTATATGACCAATAAAAAAATGGTATAAAAAAAAGAAATCCCCAAGTTGAAACCTTGGGGATTTTAATAAAGTTGTTATTTCTGCTTTTGTTTATAGTAGGATATAACAGAATTTTAAAATACCTATTTTTTATAAACCTTAATTCCGGCTTTTATTTCTAAATCTAAATGATTTTTTCTAGGTGTTAAGGGACAAGAATATTTGTCGTTATAGGCACAGTAAGGGTTGTAAGTATTGTTAAAGTTTAATATTACCGTGTTTTCTGCCGTAATATCTGTGGTCATTACATCCATATAACGTCCGCCGCCATAAGATGCTTCTCCAGAAGTGTCATCCGTAAATGGTAAAAATAAATAGTCTTTATATTTTTCGTCATCTAAATCATCTTGACTTTGGTAAATGGTTAATTCCTGATTTTTTCCTTGCAAAGTAAAATGCAACTTCCCGTATTCTTTGTACAAAGGCTTTCTATCTGTGGTGGTTGCCATCTCAAATGTTGGTGCATTTTCTGTTCTAACTAATTTTGAAGTTACAATAAAAGTAGAATCGATTTCAAAAAAATCTAAACCTTTAAATTGTCTTAAGTCTTTCTTTTTTAAAGGTGATATGGATGCGTCTTTAAAACTAGCATTTAGTTCTTGTTGATAAACTGTTTTACCCATTAAAGGTCTTTTTGCATTTGAATTACAAGACATCCATAGAAAAGTGACAGAAAGTAGAATTACTATTTTTTTCATTACAATTTATTTACAAATCAAAAATACAACATTCAAATAATTTATGTAGCTTTGGCGCTATAATAAACAAATAATGAAAAGAGTCTTAACATTTTATATTGCCAAGTTATCGTGGGAGAACTACAGTAATCGGTATATTTATATGTTTTGATGTGTTCAATATAATATCAAACAATTATAAAAGTCCGACTTCACCGTCGGACTTTTTTGCTTTATATACATCAACTAAACCAAAATGAAAAAACTTTATAACAATTACATAAACACTTTTAGAGGGCTCTCTACAGAAGTTTGGTGGCTAGCATTAATCACTTTTATCAACAGATCTGGTACAATGGTTATACCTTTTTTATCATTATATCTTACAAAAAGTCTTCATTTTTCATTGTCAGATGTTGGTTGGATCATGTCTTTCTTTGGTTTAGGTTCTGTTGTTGGTACTTGGATTGGAGGAAAATTAACCGACATAATTGGCTATTACAAAGTAATGTTGGTAAGTTTATTTGGTACAGGAATTCTATTTGTTTTTCTGCAATTTGCAAGCACTTTTAACGAATTCTGCTTTGGTATTTTTATGGTTATGTTAGTTGCAGATGCTTTTAGACCCGCAATGTTTGTAGCATTAAGCGCATACAGTAAGCCAGAAAATAAAACACGTTCTGTAACTTTAATTCGTTTGGCTATTAACTTAGGTTTTTCTGCAGGTCCTGCAATTGGAGGTTTAATAATTACTGGAATTGGATATGCAGGCTTATTTTGGATGGATGGAATTACCTGTGTCTCGGCAGCCTTTTTATTACTGAAAGTATTGCACCCTAAGAAAGCAAAAGTACAAGATGAAGTAAAAGTAGAAAACCCAATTTCTGTATATAAAGACAAAGCTTTTTGGGTCTTTTTCATAGCCATGTTTATTTTTGGATTTGTATTTATGCAATATTTTTCTACAATTCCTTTGTATTATAGTGATAAGCGTTTTTTATCAGAATTTGAAATAGGACTATTAATGGGTTTAAGTGGTTTGTTTATTTTTCTGTTAGAAATGCCTTTGATAAAATGGTTAGAAGATTTAAAGAAATCTAAAGTTAAATTAATTGCTTTAGGTCTTTTTCTGGTCGGTTTTAGTTTTATCATTTTAAACTTAACAGGTTGGGTGGGTGTTTTAATTATCGGAATTTTATTAATGTCTGTAGGAGAAATGATTGCTTTTCCGTTTTCGAATGCTTTTGCTATAGATAGAGCAGAAAAAGGAAATAAAGGAGAATACATGGCTTTGTATAGTATTGCGTTCTCTTTATCACATATTTTTAGTCACAATGTTGGTATGCAATTGGTGGCCAAATTTGGTTTTGAAACCACTTGGATGCTAGTTACAGCTTTTGCCTTTGTTGGTGTTTTAATTCTATTTTATCTCTTAAGAGTTTTAAGGAAAGAGTTGATATAAAAAAATCCATCAAGTTTTCTTGATGGATTTTTTAAAATTAAATGTTTACTATTTTATTTCAACACAGAAAATTCAATACTGGAATCCGTAAAAACGGTATGTGTTTGTGTTTTAAAATCTTTTTCATCCGCTTTGTAAATATTGTCTACATAGGTTTGCGGATTTAAATCGATTAAAGGAAACCAGGTACTTTGCACTTGAATTTGTACTTTATGCCCTTTTTTAAACGTGTGAAAAACATCTTGTAATTTTATATTTACATCCGTTTTTTTATTTGGGATAAAAGGTTCTGGATGCTCAAAACTATTTCTGAATCTACCTCTTAGAACTTCACTTCTAACCATTAAATGATAATTGCTCATTTTTAAATGATTTTGTAGTTTTTCGTTGTTTTCTTCTGCATCCGCAGGATGAACGTCTACCACTTTTACAATCCAATCTGCAGCAGAACCTGTAGTTGCTACTTTTAGTTTTGCTAAAATATCTCCCGCTAAAGTAAAATCTTCCGTTAATATATCTGTTTCAAAAACCAAAACATCAGGTCTTCTTGCTGCAAAACGTTGGTCGTCTGTCATGTATTTACGAGGTGTAAAAACCGTTTTAATATCTTCAGAATACGGAACAGGACGTTTAATATCGCTAATGAAATTGATTTCACGAGTTAATTTTCCATCATGTTTTTTTGCTAAACCTTGGTTTCTATTTAAAAACCAATTTTCTTTCACCACATTTTTAGGAGGCCAAGCATCATAAGATTTCCATTCTTTTTTACCAGTATCAAAAACATAGGCTTCTGGTAATCCAGAGTTTTTATCACCTTTTCCTTTTAAGAAGTGATTAAAGAACTTTGTTTCTACATCAGACTGATATTTTAAAGAAATAGAATCTCCAAAATAATAATTACCAACATAATTTTCTACAGTATTTCTAGCCCATTTTCCGTGATCCCAAGGACCAAAAACTAAGGTATTGTAATTGTCTTTTCCGTGTTTTTCTATGCCTTTATAGGTTTCTAAAGGTCCGTATAAATCTTCTGCGTCAAACTCTCCTGCAACAACCATTGTTGCAACGGTAGAAGGTACTTTGTCTAAATGCTGAATAATCCCTTTACTTTGCCAGATAGAATCGTAATTAGGATGTTCTACAATCTCTTTCCAGAAAAAATCATCTATTCTATTTTTATCTTTTTCGGTATTTGCTACATCTAATTTATCATACTGAAAATATTCATTCAAGTTTTTTAAAGGACCTTTGTCTAAGAAAAATTGGTATTGATCTTGAGAATCCATTTTAGGAAACGAATACCAAGCCGAATCTGTTGGAGCATCTTTATAAGTTCCAAATAAAGAAATGGCTCTAAAATAACTTAATAAAAAAGCACCATTATGATGAAAATCATCAAAGAAAAAATCTCCAATTGAAGCCTGTGGAGAAGCTGCTTTTAATGCCGGATGAGCATCTATAGTAGAAACGGTTGCGTAATGCCCAGGGTATGAAATTCCCCAAGTACCAACATTTCCGTTGTTGTTTTCTACGTTTTTCACCAACCAATCAATGGTGTCATAAGTATCAGAAACTTCATCAGATTGTTTCGCTGTTTTATTCGGAATATACGCACGCATATTATCATAGACGCCTTCGCTCATCCATCGACCACGAACATCTTGATATACCACAATATTCAATTCTTTCATTAAATGAACATTCGGACTAATTTTTGCCTTCATTTTTCCTTCTCCATAAGGAGCAGAACTATAAGGCGTTCTTTGCATTAAAATAGGATATTCTTTGCTCGTATCTTTTGGGGAATAAATAGTTGTATGCAATTTTGTGCCATCTCGCATAACAATATCTACTTCCTTTTTGGTGTAATTATCTGCTACAAAAGTGTCTTTTTTTTGTTCTTTTTCTATTGTAGAATTACAAGAACTTAGTAAAAAAAGACTGAAAAATGTTAAGAGTAAAAGTTTCTTCATATAAAGGTAAATTAGTTTTTGCTAAAACTACAAAACAAAAAAGAGTTGGTAAAAATTCTTTTGTTAAAATGAAAATTGTTTTTTTTTAGAAGCTATTTCCTGCTTTACACTATATCTTTTTATGTTGAATTTAGTTCAGCATTTACTCTTTTTTATCAAATAGCATTTCTATAAACCTAATGACAATGAAACGATTTTAGCATAAAAAGGATGCCGTTTCAATCAGGGCTATGAGTTTTTGCCTATTTTTAAACTTTACTAAAAGCCAAAAGATGAAAAAAGTATTTTTGTTATTGTCAGTAATTTTAATAATAAGTTGTCAACCTAAAGAAGTAGAAAAGAACACTGAAAACGTAAAAGAAATTCAACCTAAAAAAGTATTTCCAAAATTAGAAAAAGGCAGATATAATGTTGCTTTTTTAATTATGGACGGAACTTTTAATACAGAACTAACAGCACCTTTTGATATTTTTCAGCATACTATTTTTAGAGAAAATATTAAGGCAATGAATGTGTTTACCGTTGCAAATACAGACAACCCGATTACTACTTTCGAAGGAATGAGAATTTTACCCGATTTTAATTACTTAAAAGACTCGTTGCCAAAAATTGATATTTTAGTAGTTCCTTCTGCAGAACATCATTTAGATTCCGATTTAGAAGATACGGCAATGATAGACTTTGTAAAACGAGTAGATAAGGATGCAACTTATATGACTTCTCATTGCGATGGTGCTTTTATTTTAGCAAAAGCAGGATTATTAAATGGTAAAGTCTCAACAACCTTTCCGAGTGATATTGATAAAATGCGAGCAACCTTTCCTGATTTAGATATTAGAAAAGAAGTTTTATTTGTACACGACGGAAAATACATTACTTCTGCCGGTGGCGCAAAATCTTTTGAAGCTGCTTTGTATCTATGTGAATTTTTATACGGAAAAGAAGTGGCAAAATCTTTAGCTGGTGGTTTGGTTATTGATTGGAATGTAGATAATGTTCCGCATTTAATTGTGGAGTAATTCATTTGTCTCTTATAAGAAAGTATATTTTTTTATACAATTGTCATTTCTCCTTTCGTCGAAATGACAAGTTTGCGAGTTTTTGTGTTTTTCTAAAAAAAAATAGATTTTATTCTTAGTTTTTCTATTTGTCGACAAACAAGTCTAGCCCTGATTGAAGCATTTGTTTGAGCTCTTTTTTATTCTTTATCTGAATAAAAAAAGCGAGTGCGTAAAGCAGGAAATAGCTTCAAATACTATTCTAAGAGAGATTTGAAAAATAAGTGTTTATTCAATAAAATTTCTTGTATTTTTGCAAACTATGCAAGAACCAAAAAAACATCAATTAACCGACTGGTTACCAACAACAAACAAGGAAGTGAAAATTCGTGGTTGGGAAGAGTTAGACGTTATTTTATTTAGCGGAGACGCTTATGTAGATCATCCATCGTTTGGGCCTGCAGTAATTGGGCGTATTTTAGAGAGTTATGGATTGCGAGTGGCTATTGTGCCGCAACCAAGTGTAAACGATAATTTACAGGATTTTGAGAAATTAGGGAAGCCTCGTTTATTTTTTGGAGTTACTGGTGGTTGTATGGATCCGATGGTTTCTAATTACACCGCAAGTAAACGAAGTAGGGATAAAGATGCGTATACGCCAAATGGAGATAAAGGTTTTAGACCCGATTATGCAACATCTGTATATTCTAAAATATTAAAAGATAAGTTTCCGGATGTGCCAGTTTTAATTGGAGGAATTGAAGCTTCTTTAAGACGTGTAACTCATTATGATTACTGGTCGGATAAGTTATTGCCTGGTATTTTAGAGACTTCTAAAGCAGATATGTTGGTGTACGGAATGGGAGAGCAGCCTTTGCGAGAAATTGTAGAATTATTGCAAAAAGGAGTTCCGTTTTCTAGTTTAAAAAATATTAAACAAACAGCTATTTACGTTAATGAGCAGGTTGAAAAATTACCCGTTGTAAATGATTGGGAAGATGTTACAATTAATTCTCATGAGGCTTGTTTAAAGGATAAAAAGACATTTGCTTCTAACTTTAAAGTGATAGAGCAAGAATCTAATAAGTTAAAAGCACGTAGAGTTTTACAAAAAGTAGGAGAAAATACGTTGGTGATTAATCCGCCTTACCCAACAATGACAGAAAAGGAAATTGATGGTTCTTTCGATTTGCCTTTTACACGTTTACCACATCCAAAATATAACAAACGTGGGCCAATACCTGCGTTTGAAATGATAAAATTTTCTATCAACATTCACAGAGGATGTTTTGGTGGTTGTAGTTTTTGTACAATTTCTGCGCATCAAGGAAAGTTTATTGCAAGTAGAAGTCAGGAGTCTGTTTTAAGAGAAATTGATAAAGTGGCAAATATGCCGGACTTTAAAGGGTATTTATCTGATATTGGTGGACCTTCTGCTAATATGTATCAGATGAAAGGAAAGGTACAGTCTATTTGCGACAAATGTGTTGCGCCTAGTTGTATATCGCCTGTGATTTGTTCTAATTTAGATACGTCTCACAAACCTTTAACAGAATTATATCAAGCAGTTGATAAGCATCCAAAGATTAAAAAATCTTTTATTGGAAGTGGAATTAGGCATGATATGTTGGTGCCTGAATTTAATAAAAATGCAGATCCAAAGGAGTTAGATGCATATACTGAAGAGGTAATGACAAAGCACGTTTCTGGTCGATTAAAAGTTGCGCCAGAACATACTTCTGATCCTGTTTTAAAATTGATGCGTAAGCCGTCTTTTAAATATTTTCATATGTTTAAAGAGCGTTTCGATAAGATAAATATTAAGAAGAAATTGAATCTTCAGTTGATTCCTTATTTTATTTCTAGTCACCCAGCAAGTGAGGTGGAAGATATGGCAAATTTAGCTGCAGAAACCAAGGATATGGGCTTTCAGTTAGAACAGGTGCAAGGTTTTACACCAACACCAATGACGGTTGCAACGGTAATTTATTATTCAGGATATCATCCGTATACTTTAAAACCAACGAAAACTCCGAAATCTAAAAAAGAGCGTGAAGATCAACATAAATTTTTCTTTTGGTACAAGAAAGAGAATAAAGATTGGATTAAAAACACGTTAAATAAAGTAGGAAGACAAGATTTATTACAAAAATTATTACCAGAAAATAATTCTTGGAAAAAGAATAAAAATGCAAAAGAAGTAAAAAATACTTTTGATGATGCAGTTCCTGTTCCTTTTAATAAGCGAAAGAAAAAAGTAAGTAGAGCTCCAAAAAGAAGGAGGTAATATTTATAAAATTATATAGCAAAAAAAGGTCTGGTTTATTATAAACCAGACCTTTTTTACGAATAAGAAATTTTTAAATAATCAGTTATGATTTTTTAAAATTCTTTTCTGCTTTTGTAACGTTCTTTTTTAGCTTTTTTATTTTATCTAACCATTTTTGGTCGTCATTAGGAGATAAGTCGCCTTTCTTTTTAAGCTTATTGTATTTTTTAATACCACTCTCTAGTTTGTCGTTTGCTTTGCTTAATTTTTTCTGAGCTTTTATTTTACTCTTTAACGCCTTTTCAGCTTTTTTTAGTTTCTTTTGGGTTGCTTTTTTTTCTTTCTCTGCTTTTTTTGCAGCTTCTATTCTGTCTTCATTTATTTTATGAATAGCAAAAATTTCATTTACTTTTTCAGGTTTTAAGGTTTTTGTTACATCTACTTTTGCTAAATAAATTGATTTCCTTTTAACAGTATATGTTGTGTCTTTATAGACTACTTCTTGTGCGTAAGAAGTTGCTGCTAAAAAAAGAAATATTAAAACTAATAGGGATTGTATTTTTTTCATGATTGTATTTTATGTCTGTTACTTATTAGACACGTAAAATTATAAAAAGTAACATAGAATATAAAGATAATGTAAATGTTTATAATGGGTTTTCTGATTTTAATGAAAATTAGTTCAAGAAAGTTACCTTTTAAAATAAATGCAGTATTTTTACTGTTCAAATAGAGTGAATTACAAAAAATAGTTATAATTGATGAAAAAGAAAGTATTTGTATCAGGTTGTTTTGATATGCTACATAGTGGGCATATTGCATTTTTTAAGGAAGCTTCTACATATGGAGATTTATATGTAGGTATTGGTTCCGATGCTACTGTGTCTGAATTAAAAGGGCGTCATACTATAAATTCTGAACAAGAAAGAATTTATATGATTAATGCAATTAAATATGTAAAAAATGCTTTTGTGAACTCTGGTTCTGGAATGCTAGATTTTAAAGAAGATCTAGAAGCATTAAAACCAGATTACTTTATTGTAAATGAAGATGGTTTTTCGCCTGCAAAAGAAGAATTGTGTGACGAATTAAATATTGAGTTAAAAAACTTGAAAAGAATTCCGGATGCAGGTTTACCAGAAAGATCTACCACTTCTTTAAGAACCGGAGGTAATTGTAGTTTGCCTTACAGAATAGATCTTGGAGGTACATGGATCGATCAACCTTATGTATCTAAATTTCACCCAGGTTGGGCAATTACACTTTCTTTAGAACCAATTATTGAGTATAATGAACGTTGCGGAATGTCTACTTCTACTAGAAATGCTGCAAAAAAAATATGGCCTCATTATTTACCGTTAGAAAAACCACAAAAATTAGCAGAAATACTTTTTAAGTTTGAAAATACACCAGGTTCTACCATGGTTTCTGGAGCTCAAGATGCAATAGGTATTTGTATGCCAGGTCTTGTTAGACATTATTATAATGATGGTTATTGGCCAACTGAATTTGAATCTGTACATGATGAATCTATTTTAGGTTGGTTAGAAGATCATATTCAGATGGTATTATTATGGCCTAGAGAACAAGGTTTAGACTTATTAGGTGAAACCTATATTACGGAAGATAATGTAAAGTCTTTAGCAAATGCTTCTGAGGAAGTTTGGGATGCGATTCAAAATAAAGATTTAGAAAAGTTTTCTGCAGCATTTTTAAAGTCATTTGATGCACAAGTAAAAATGTTCCCAGCAATGGTAAATGATAGAATTCTTAAAGAAATAGAAAAATATAAAGAAAAGTCACTTGCTTGGAAACTAGCAGGAGCTGGAGGAGCAGGATATTTAATTTTAGTTTCTGACAAACCTATTGAAGGTGCAATGAAAATTAAAGTAAGAAGAAAAGAAGCTTTATAGTTTTTATACGAAATACAATTAAAGTTTTTTATCCTTTTTTTAAAGGATGAAAAACTTTTTTTTTGCTTTAAAATAACTGAATTAGAAACTCAATTGTTCTTTAAATAAGTAAGATTGTCTTCTAGAAATTTCTATTTCTTCGCCAGAATTCATTTCTATTTTTAACTTTCCGTTAAACCAAGAAACCACTTTTTTAACATGGTTAATGTTGATAATCTGTTGTCTGTTAGCTCTAAAAAACACTTCTGTTGGTAGTTTTTCTTCTACTTGTGCTAATGATTTGTAAATTAATGGTTTTTTCCCATCAAAGTAAACCCGCGTGTAATTGCCTACAATTTCAAATAGCGAAATATCCTTTAATTTTACCAACCAACAATTTTCTCCGTCTTTAATAAAAATTTGTTTCTCTAAACTTAAAGCATTCTCATTTTTAGTAATAGTAGTTGTTTCATTTTTACTAATACTTTCAATTACTTTCTCAATACTTTTAGAAAATCGTTTTTGATTAATTGGTTTTAATAGGTAGTCAAAAGCATTGTATTCAAAAGATTTAATTGCATATTCATCAAACGCAGTGGTAAAAATTGTAATAGGTACGTCATCTAACATTTCTAAGAGTTCAAAACCATCTTTTTCTGGCATATTGATGTCTAAAAAAAGGAGATCGGGCTTTGTGTTATTAATCAATTTAAAAGCATCATCTACATTTTCAGCTTCTCCTATTATTTCTATTTCCTTGTGTACCTTAATAAGTTCTTTTAACTCATTACGAGCTAGACGAGAATCTTCTACAATAACTGCTTTTAACTTTATCATATTAGTGGAATTTTAATAGAGGCAATTACGTGATTTTCTATTTCTACTAATCTAAAATTAGCAGTTTCTCCATAGAGTAGTTTTAACCTCTTTTTAATATTTTTTATTCCTAATTGAGTACCTTTTTTAGTATTTTGTAATGTACCTGAATTTATAACTTCGATTTGCAAATGATTACTTTCTATAGCGGTCGATAGGGTTATTTTACCTCCTTGTTTTAAATTAGAAATTCCGTGTTTCAATGCATTCTCAATTAACATTTGAATGATCATTGGTGGAATTTGTTTGCTTAAAGAATTTTTATCAATATGAGTTTCGAAGTGCAAACGATCTTCAAATTGAATTTTAGAAATCTCTATGTAATTTTCTACCATTTCTAATTCATCTTCTAAAGAAATTGAATTTAGAGCACTTTTTGTAAGAGAATACCTTAAGGTTTCAGACAAACTAGTAAGCATATTTCTTGCTTTATCAACATCTTCTAGCATCAGCCCACGTATATTATTTAAGCTGTTAAACATAAAATGTGGATTGATTTGTCCTTTTAAAGTGTTTAATTGAGATTCTTTTAGGGTAGCCTTTAATTCTAGCTGTTTTATTTGAACCGTTTTTAATTGATGGTAAATTTTAATGGTTAAAAAAACAAAAAGCCAGATTACAAATAAAGTTGAAAAATAAAAAACATTGTATATTTTACCTACAAAAGTCATTATCTGAGCAGATTCATACTTGGTGTACTCTTGAACAAAATCTAACATAGGCCAGATAAATAAGGAGTATAATGCTTGTACAATTGTAAAAATTAGAAGAATTTTCCAAGTAATAGGCTTCCAGTCGCTGTTAAAATTAATTTTTTTATCAACATAAAAAGAGATTAAAAATGTTAGCGTAAAAGCAAGCAGTGCACATGTAATAGTTTCTAGCCAATAATATAATATCTGTTCAGGAGCTAATATAGTGCCTGAAAGAAATAGTTTTGGTCCAGCCAATGTTGCTGTAAATAAAAGGACCCACCCAATGAGATTGAATAGTATATAAAATCTTTTTAAAGATAAATTCATGTATTAAGTATTCTAATTGTCTAACTTACAAATTAAATCTAATTTTAATTTTTTTATCAATTATTGAATGAATTTATCACAAGAATACTTGAAAAACAAATTCAATTGTTTTTTCAACTATTTCTATTACTGCTTTTACAATTACAATCATAATTTATTGTTTTTAGAATGGTTTGGTAAATGTAAGTGAGTAAACTACTTTTTAATTTGATAATATGATAAGCGGTAATTTGAATGTGAGCAACGGAAATTTCATCTAATCAATAAAATAAAGGGTAATAAATCTTGCAATGAATATGTTAGTGGTTTGATAGTCGGTTGTTTAAGTATGTTGTCTTGTTTTAAGGTTAAAAATTATTCTCCTTTTTTCTTTCGATGTTTGCCTCTCGGGCCATCACCTTTATAAAGTACAATTTCTGAATGTAATAATTTTGCAGCCTCTGCGGAATCTTTTACTTTGGAAGCACTGCGAGCTATCATTTCAGCTTCAAATTTAGTGAGCACACTTTTTCGTAGTCCAATTTCTCTCCATTTAGATAACGGTTTACATCCCTTAGTTATGCCACGGGCAAGCGATAAAGCATCTAACAAAGCTTGGTTTGCTCCTTGTCCTTTAAACGGACTCATTGGGTGAGCTGCATCTCCAATTAGTGTTACTTTAGATCCTTTTTCTAATAATTCGGGTTTTAGTAATTCTCGGTCATAAACAGGATAACCTGATATTTGAGCTTCATTGGTCGCAGTAACAATTTGTGGAATAGGACTGTGCCATTGCGTTCTTTTACAGGCTTCTTCTTTAAGATATTTAGCTCCTTTACTATTAAGTTCTTTTGCTTTTTTTTCTGATAAAGGAAAACTAAGTTGCCACATGATGGTATCCGAATCAAAAGGCATCATATAGATGCGTTCATTACCATTAGCAGTTTGAAAAACGGTAGCGGAATCTAATAATGGGCTTACAATTCCTTCTAGATTCTTTAGAGGGCAAATACCTAAAATAACGATACAGTTTAAGTAGCGTAAAGGAGAAACATGATTGCCAATTAACTGTTTTCTTATAGTACTTCTAATTCCGTCTGCACCAACAATTAGATCTGCTTTTTCTGTTCTAACTTTGTCGTTTAGTTTAAAGCTGAGGTCAATACTTTCATCTTCAGACTCTTTGTAATTTAATAATTGATGTCCCCACTTTATGCTATCAGTATTGCCCAACTGCTCTAGCAAAGCCAAACGTAAAGATTGTCTTGCAATGTGAATATTTGTCCGTTTTGGCGATGTTTTTGTTTCTGATCTTCCCCATTTTCTAACTCCCCATTCGCCAATTATTTCTCCTTCGGTTGTGTGAACTACGTGTCTGGTAGATGTAATTCCGTCCTTTAGATTTACAATACCTAAACCAGCCATGGCTTTACTTGCTTGTTGAAGGGTAAGTCCGTAACCTTGAGACCGAGTATTAAAACTAACATCTCGTTCATAAAGTGTAAAAGGAATTCCGCGATGCAAACAGGCAATAGCGAGTGCAACTCCACCAATTCCACCACCAATAATGGCAACATGTGGGTAGTTTTCTTTGTCTATAGTCGGTAAGGTATTAGATTCAATAAGTCCAGTTCCTTTACATTTAACACAGGTGTCTAGTTGTCCTTTATGTAGAATTGGAGCAGGCGTTTTTCCATTAGACTTTTCAAATTGTTCTAATGTTTTTTTGTAATGGATTCGTGTTTTTTTAGGAAGACTTTTCCTTTTTTTTCCCGTGCCTTTACAGTTTATACAAACTCCCCAATAAACCTCCTTATCTTTCACTTTAGTTATTTTTATCAGTTTATAGATTTTTCTAAAGACTATTTCTAATTATCTCTGAGGCAGATTTATTTTATATAATTTTTTAAATAGAAACGAAGTTATTTCTTTACAGCAATCATCATATGCGGACTAAAAGGTAATAAATACTCATCATTTTGGGTGAGGTTTTGCAATGCTTTTAATGTTTTCGATTTTTTCTTATCTAACATATTTGCAAAATATTCATTGTCTAACCAAATCATTCCTTCTACGGCAAACAGGTTTATAAAGTTGAGGTTTTGCTCTAGAAACTCCGCTTTTAATCCTGCTGGTTTGTGGTAAAAAGCATCTGCTAATAGAAAAGGAAAATCTTTAGGCGCATCATGAATTCCTGTAGTAAGTTCTTCCTTGCACATATTAAAGAAAGAGTTTGCATGAATCATTCCATTCATTAAACCAACAACGGTAGAGGCAGTTGCGTTAATAGCAAAACCTAAAATAATTCCGCCTTTTTTTAATACTCTTTTAGCTTCAAGAATGGCCGCAACTCTATCTTCTCTTTTTTGTAAATGATATAAAGGTCCGTGTAAAATTACCAAATCGGCAACATTGTCTTCAAAAGGTAAATTTTTAGCTTCACCTATAGCAACAGAAAAAGGGTTTTTTAGTTTTTTGGCTCTTTTTTCAGCCAATTTTATATGTTTTAAAACAGGTTCTATTAAATGAACAGTATGATTATTTTTTGCCAACCATTCAGAATATTTACCGGTTCCACCACCAACATCAATAATTCTAGATTTTGGGTTGGAAATATGTAATTGTATGAGATCTTTAATACGTTCAAATTCAAAAATTCCCATTCCTTTTTCTAGTCTGGTTTCTTCTGAAGCTTTGTTGTAAAAATTGTCTAATTCTTTACTGATAAGAGTTTTATTTTTCACCTTAAATGTTTAAAAGATAAAAGTAAATAATTATAAACATTAAATTGTCATTCCGAAGAAAGAATGAGGCAAAATCTATTTAAAGAATAGATTTATCAATCGTTTCTCATTATAAATTGAGAAACGATTGTAAATAAATACATTTTATACTATTCTTCCTTGCAACGATAAAATTATTCTTTTAAATGCTTGTTAAAAAAATCGATGGTTCTTTTCCAAGATAAATCAGCTGCAGCCTCATCATATCTAGGTGTTGTATTGTTATGAAACCCATGGTTTACCTCAGAGTAAAAATGTGCTTCGTGTTCAATATTATTTTCTTTTAAAGTTTTTTCAAAAGCAGGCCAACCATCATTAACCCTTTTGTCTAAACCTGCATATTGCAATAGTAAAGGAGCCTTAATTTTTTTAGCATCTTCTGTTTCTGGTTGTCTTCCGTAATATGGAACGGCAGCTGCTAATTCAGGTATTCTTACTGCCATCATATTAGAAATCCAACCACCAAAGCAGAAACCAACGACTGCTACTTTTCCGTTACATTCTTTGTGAGATTTTAGGTAGTTGTAGCCAGCAATAAAGTCTTCTAGCATTTCACCTTGGTCTCTCTTTTTTTGCATATCTCTACCATCATCATCATTACCAGGATATCCTCCCATTGGAGAAAGTGCATCTGGCGCTAAGGTTATAAAATCTTCTAAGGCAGCTCTTCTGCCAACATCTTTTATATACGGGTTTAATCCTCGGTTTTCGTGGACAACTATAATTCCGGGTAGTTTACCTTTTGGATCTTTAGGAATGGAGAGTAAACCTGTCATTTTTTTTCCTCCTTTAGGAGAGGCGTAATTTATGGTTTCAGATTTTAATCGAGGATCGTTAGGTTCTACCAAAATAGAATCTACATAATTAGGAGAAATAAAGCTCAATAAAGCAGGCAATGTAATTGCACCAACAGCATATAAGGATAGTTTTTTTAGAAATTGCTTTCTGTCTATTTTGTTATGTGCATAGTCGTCATATAAGTCAAATACTTCTTGACTAATGTCTTCTTTTTTAAGTGCTGCCATAGTTGGGGTATTTTAATTTTTGTTATAATTTTAACTAAGATAAATAATAAGATGATGTTTATGGTTAATTTATTTACAAACTTTACAATCTTCTTTTTCCTTAATTTCTCCAACCAAATTACCATCATCATTTAAAACAAAACCGCAACAATCCATAAAGCCCTCTGCAATTAATTTTCGAGCACGTTGTATTTGAGATTTTGTAGTTGGTAAAGACTGTTTTAATTGATCTGCAACCTCTTGCTGTTTCATCCCTTTTATATCCGAAAGAAATAATGGGTCTCTGTACTTTTTTGGTAAATGATTTAAAATGCCTATTAAACAGTCTTGTTCTGTATGTTCTTCTTTTAAAATACTAGTTTCAGCTTCAAAATTGGCAATTTCAAAAGTTTTATTGTTAGTTCTCCAGTAATCTAAAATAGAATTTCTAGCAACGGTAAAACACCAAGGTTTTAGCTTTTTAATATCTTTTAAGGTATGTAGTTTTGTATGGATTTTAATAAAAGTATCCTGCAAAATATCATCTGCAATAGTGGTGTCTTTTACTTTGCTGATAATAAATCGTTTTAAATCTTCAGAATATAAAGTCCAAACTTGTTTTGTTTTCATACAGTATTTTTTATTCTAAAATGACATTCCGAATTAAAGAATCAAAATTTTTATCAAAACTTAATTCGGAATGGCAGTTATTTAACAATTACAATTGTTACAAGTACAGTTTGTACAAGTACAATTTTTACAATCTCCGGTTTTACAACCTTCACAATTACAGTTACAGTTTGTATTTTTCATGATATTCTATTTTAATGTTCACCTAATAGACGGAGTATCATTTAAAAAGATGCATTAATTTAAGAAATATTTTTTTAATTCTTTTCTAATAGGATTCTTTTTTACTGGAGATATGTTGGTACCGCCTGTATTGCCTATAGGAACCCAAATTAATGTAAACAAAATAGATGCAAAAATTCTTAAGACTTGCCCAATAATTTCTTTACTGTTTTTTGTTTTACAACCCAATATCAACATGTAATAATGACTTAAAGTATGTCTGTACAAGTTATTTTGTCCTAAGATATGTGCGTTTTCTAAATGATAAAAAGCCGTTTTATACTGCTTTTTGGCTAGTGCTACTTTTACGATATTTAATTGGTTCTTGAATTCTGATTTCAATTTTTGATTGCTCATATTTTTTCTAATAGACAAAGCGCTATCTATAAAGATGCAGAAAATCTAAAAAAAATATTGTTATCAATTACCATTTTGCTCCAATAAAATGTTTGGTTTAACAAAAATAAAAGTATTTTTTTTATTAGAGTATTGATGATTGCTTATTTTAGCTTATTCAAACATTTTCTATTTTAGTTTTTATGATTTTAAAAAAGAAAAGATTATGGCAATTAAGTTTTGCGATGTCTTTATTACTATTGTTTTTAGCTTGTTCCAAACAAGATGTTATTCGCCCGAATATAAAAAATAAACTAGCTAGCTTAGATAGTATTACGCAAACACAAACAGAAGATTTTTTTTTAGAATTAGATAGTTTATTACAAAACAGTAAAGATTTAACATCCTTAGAACGTGCAATGTTGCTGTTTAAAAAAGGAGAATTTTTATATATAAACTTTAAATATCAAGAAGCATTTAATACGCATTTAAAGTGTTACAAATTATTTGTTGAATTAAACGATATTTATAACCAAGGGCGTAGTTTGATAACATTAAGTGGAGCTTCACTACATATGGGAGATGTAGAAACATCGCAAATATATGCGCTTAAAGCATTGCATTTGGCAAAGTTAATAGAGGATAAAAGAATAGAGGGTAAAGCTTATAATCAACTATTTAATCTTCATTATAAATTAAAAGATTATAGCAAAGCATTGTCTTACATAAATGTAACAGACAGCTTATTTTCTAAGGGTATTGATACTGCTTCTATTATCTCTATAAAGAATAACAAAGCAAGTGTTTATTTACAATTAAAGGAATATAACAAAGCTTTAAATAGTTATGCTGAAGCGATGTCTTTAAGTCAATCTAAAAAAAGCCCTAAAATATTAGCGAGTATTCTAAATAATATTGGCTTTACTTATATAGAAGCTAATAAATATGAAAATGCAGAGAAGTTTTTAAGAGGTGCTGCTACTTTAAATAACAATATAAAAGCTGTAAATGCTGCGCCTTATAAAGGCTTGGGGAATTTGTTTTTATTAAGATCTAAGAATGATTCTGCACAGGTTAATTATTACAAAGCATTAGATATTTATGTTGCTAATAAAAATGTTAAAGAAGAAATAGAGGTAAGGGATAAATTGGTTGCAATATCTATTCTGACAGGAGATTATGCTAAGGCTTTAGATAACCAAATAATTAGAGATAGCTTGCAGTTGAATGTGAGTGCTTTAGAAAAAGATAGACTATTAAATTTTGCAAATGTTAATTATGAAGTTAAACAAAAAGAAACTGAAATAAATCATCAAAAAGAAATAAATACCAGAAATCAGTGGCTTTTAATAAGTACTATTTTGTTGTTTATATTTCTTGCGATTGCAACGGCTTTTTATGTGTATAATACCAAGTTAAGAGCAGCTAATAAAGCATCAAAGTTAGAGCAAAGTTTGTTGCGTGTACAAATGAATCCACATTTTATATTCAATACATTGGCTGCTATTCAGAATATAACTTTAGAAGGAAATGCTATAAAATCTTCTAATTATATTGCTAAGTTTTCTAAGTTGATTAGGCAAAACTTCGATTATGTTAGAAAAGAATCAATCTCTTTAGATAAAGAAATTGCCATGATTTCTAATTATATAGAAACACAACAATTACGCTTTAATAATGTTTTTTCGTATACTATAGAAATCGATCAATTGATGGATGTTTCTAAGATACAAGTGCCGCCAATGTTGTTACAACCTTTTTTAGAAAATGCTATAGAGTACGGTTTAAAAGAGAAAAAAGAGGATGGTAAATTATTGCTTCAAATAGAAAAAAAAGGAGATGAGTTGTTATTTGTTATTTTAGATAATGGAGTAGGGAGATCTGCAAAAGCAAAAGAAGAAGAAGTAACGGAAGACCTACATGCAACAACTATTTTTAAGGAGCGTTTAAAAATGAGGAAAAAGGGAGAAGAGAAATCGTTTATACTTCAAGATTTATTTGATAAAAACAATAATCCTTCAGGAACAAAAGTATTTTTTAAATTAAAACTTTAATGATAAAAGCAGTTATAATAGAAGACGAATTTAATGCATTAAATACATTAGATAAATTGATTACCTATACTCAAAAAGACATTGAGGTTGTGGCTAAAATTGATAATGTTACAGATGCTATTTCATTTTTAAAAGAAGAAACTCCAGATTTAGTTTTCTTAGATATAGAGTTGATTGGTGGTAATGCTTTTCAGATTTTGGAAGCTTTAGATAGTATTGCTTTTAAAATAATTTTTACGACTGCTTATGATGAGTTTGCTATAAAAGCAATAAAGTTTGATACGATAGATTATTTGCTTAAACCGATCGATTCAGAAGAACTATCAGAGTGTATAGACCGGTTTAGGGTTGGTTTTAAAAAAGAACAAGTTTATAAAAATGCATTAAATCAAGTTTCTGAAATTAATAAAAAGGAAATTGATAAAACCTTATTGATAAAAACCGCAGATGCACAATATTTTCTTCAAACAAAAGACATTGTTCGTTGTCAGTCTGATGGTGCGTATACCATTTTTCATACTGTTGATAAAAAAATAATGAGTGCTCGTAATCTAAAATATTACGAGAATATTTTAAGTGAACACACCTTTGTGCGCATACATCAATCACATTTAGTAAATATAAAATACATAAAAACCATTAACGCCAATAACACTGTTTACTTAACAAACGGTGAAAAAATACCTGTTGCTACACGTAAAAAATCGTACTTAAAACAGATTTTAGATACGTTATAAAAGCAATTATAAAACGAAGAACGACAAATGTAAAACGGTTTTAAAAACATCCTAATCAAATCTTAGTTTTGAGGTATATAAACAAATAACCTTTAAATTAAAATATCATGGGATTAAAAGAAAACAGATTTACAAAAACATTTCAAGAAGAACAATTTCCAGAATTAAAAGCACAAATAAATGAAGCTGCAGGTTTTGATGTTACTCTAAATATTGAGTGGAGCACTTTATTTGAAGATCGTTTTTTACATCTTTATTCAGATTCATACCCAAAAATATATTTCTTACCAATTATAGAAGCTTTTAAATCTATTGCTAGTGACGATATGGGAAAAGAAGCATTAGCAGAAAGCTTAAAAGAAATACACATATTAAATACCAAAGATCATCACAATCCTGCTAATGGATTCACATTTTCAGATGGAGTTTTAACGATAGATCATAGTCCTATTTCAAATGCACCAGACGTAAATAGTAGAATTAAAGTGCTTGTTAACTTATTGGAAAATAATTTATAAGAAGCATTTTATATTTAGTGTAATTGGTAAAAGATATTGGTATGCATAAAATCATTTTATATAGTGTTTTAATCGGAATTTTATTCTTGTTTGTTGGTTGTGGAGTTTCTAATACGAATGCAAAAAAAGGGTTTGTAGCGTATTTAAAAGAGCACCATAATAACAAGTATGAAATTCTAACTTTTGAAAGAAATTTTAATGCTGCCAATATGGATCCTAATTTATACTGGGTAGAATTAGCGCTTAAAGAAAACCTTAAAGTTGTTATAAATTTTGAATGGGATGCTAAAGATAAAGCGCTTTGTGTTTCTTCTCATGATACTGAAGATAGGAGTATTAAGGCGTTAACAGAGTATCAAAAACAAGAAATTGTATTGAGAGAAGAACTGTACGAAGTGTTAGATGAAGATGTTTTAAGTGTTGATGTAAATGTCTTTAATCATTCCATTAGTATTAGTTTAAAATCTGAACCTACATTTAATAAGTTTCATTATTTTTCAAATAAAATTGGTAACGTTTTAGATAAATATCCAAATACCTGGACAAGAGAAGCTCATGTAGATTTTAAAATAGAAAGAGAAGAAAAGGGTTTTTATGAATTGATAGTAAAACCCACTGCGTATAATGATAGCACAGAATTATATAGATATAAGCAAAATGCTATTGTTGCAAATAATTATGGATCTGTAAAGGCAGAAAATATAGATTACATAATAAGAAAAGAATTTTCTAAGCCAAATTCTCCTGTTTTTTTAAGCAATATTTGGGTCAATCAAAAAGATTTAAATTCATTTTATATCGCTTTTGAAAAACATGAACCAAGAAAAAGACTAGAAAAAGATCAGTCTTTAACCGAAGTAGTAGGGATGTATTTAGTTGAAATGAATTATCCGAATTTAAATAAGAAAAATTTAACCTACTACGATTACAAAACTACAGATAAAGATGATATTTTTCTTTATTTATTTACACAGTTGCCACAAGATTACCAATATCTCATAGCAGATTTATAACACTATTTTTTATCATGAAAAACACACATTATTATAAAGCGTTTGTAGCCCAAACGCCAGAGGAAATCTTACGATCTGTTTTTAAGAAAGAGGAAGACATTTTAATTGCTATTTCATTAAACAATGGAGGTTATGTAGAAGGCATAATTCTAGATTTAAAAGAAGACAATAACCATAATAAATCGGTTTGTATGCTTTCTCAGCATGAAGAAGTAACTTTTTTAAACCTACATAGTATTGCAATGATTACTATAAAACAACCTAAAAAAATGGTTGTAGAATTATCTAAAGGAGCTATTAGTAGGCCTTTATCATCAGAAAACGAAGATTTAACTGTTTTGCAACTAAAACGTTGGTTGCAAAGTGAAAAAAGTTTACTTGGAAGTCAGATAAAAGAATTTGATATCAATGATATTTCTCTAAGTGAAATAAATACCAGACTGAATATTCAGGATGTTTTTACAGCATTAAAAAGTGCGATACATCAAGTTATAACAGACGAATTAGGTAAAGAAGCTTGGCAAGGTGTAGAAACTATTATTCTACAACAAGCAGATAAATTAGATCTTAAATATCAGGGAGAAATACTAACCATAGCAATTAGTATTGATAAAGCATTACCAGAAAAATTAGCTACTATTTTTGAAGAAAAACTACTTCAAATATTATAAAATAAATACAAAATTAATAAAATTAAAACAATAGAATTATGGGACTTAAAGAAAAAAGAATTATCCAAGCATTTCAAAAAGAATTATTTCCAGCATTAGAAACAGAAATTAATACGGCGGCAGGTTTTACTGTTCCTTTAAATATTTCTTGGAACACTTTAATGGAAGATCGATTTTCTCATTTATATAATGATACGTTTCCTAAAATCTATTTTCAGCCATTAATAGAAGGTTTTAAAGCAATTTGTGTAGATGATATGGGAATTGAACTTTTAAAAGCCGGATTAAAAGAAGTTATTATCATTAATGAAAACGACGAACATAATTTAGAACGTGCAATTACTTTTGAAGCTGGTGTTTTAAAAATTGACCATAGTCCTATTGTTAATGCAGATCAAGTAGATCGTAGATCTGCTCGTATTATTTCATTATTAGAAGATAAGTTAGAGGAATTTGCTGAGAATGGAAGTACAAATACTACTTCGGAATCTGCCGAGAGCTCAGAAAATAAAACCACTGAAAGTTCTGAAAAGAAAACAATCGAC
This sequence comes from Polaribacter sejongensis, assembly GCF_038024065.1. Lineage (NCBI taxonomy): Bacteria > Pseudomonadati > Bacteroidota > Flavobacteriia > Flavobacteriales > Flavobacteriaceae > Polaribacter > Polaribacter sejongensis. The sequence continues at coordinate 3,755,544 of NZ_CP150667.1, forward strand.
ATTAATGAAATGTACAACCGATCTTTTGTAACATCAATGGAGAAACAAGAGATTTTTAACGAAATGGTATCAGGGTTGGACTGGAGCTGTGATATGGCTGAAGGTAAACTGACTTTCGGTGAAGATAAGGTGTTTGATATTCAAATATTTGGTACGTATTCTGAGAATGAAAAAAGTTGGATGTGGGCATGGGCAAATACCCAAAGCGGAATATCTGAAACATTTTTACAGACCTCATTAGCAGTAAAAGCATTTGGTAAAGCATTAAATATAACTGATTTTACTACTCCTAAGTTTGAGGTGGAAAGTGATCCCGGTGCTTTTTTCGCTACCATCGCAACTGCGTCTATAGGTGAAAGCTGCTATGTACCCTTAGCTTTTAAAGGTGTAATAGTTTATGTAACCATAAAATCTGAAGAAGCAGATAGTAAAGCTAAAAATACAGCAGAATCAATATGTTCTCATATTTTAAAAGTAACATCTGAATATACTTTTCCGCAGAAGTTTAGCCTGTACTTTTATCTAACAGCTAAAGGTTACGATGTAGCGTTGCCAGGTAATAATCTTGTAGCGAAAAAAGGAGAAGATCAAATTTTAGGAATATTTGATTTAAAAGGACGATTGATGAAAGTTTCTAATTCAAAAATAACAGTTCAAGCCTAAAAAGTATGTCATATATAGCAGAAACACTTTCAGAATTAGAAAAAGAACATCAAGCGGCTTTAAATACGGCTCAAGAAAAAATGTTAACCGATTTAAATGATGCACAAGCGTCAGGAAATTTCGATAAAATACAAGAAGCTAGTATTGTTTTTCAAAATTTAACAACAGAACTAGCGGCAGAATATACCAAACGTATAGAAGAGATAAATGCTTTAAATCATAAGGCAGAAGTAGAAACCGTAGAAGGAATCTATACAAATAATAGAGCTGATATTGACTTAAACTTATTGGTTTATGATGGAGATAGAGATTATGTTATTGCTTTTCAACAAGACGATTTAATACAAAAAACGTTAGAAAAAGTAAATAAGAATAGTGGTAAATTTAAGTCTAGAAAGCATTTATTAAAATCTAGTTTAAGGTTGACAAAAACCTTAGCGCCAATGCTTCATGAAATAGGAGAACATTGTAAAAAAACATTAAAGCTTAAAGCAGATATTGAGTTTTTTGTGTACCAAGGAGATACTTTTAATGCATCTTGTTATCCGCCAGACGATAATAAATTATACATTATTTTATCATCTGGAATTCTGGAGCGTTTCTCTAAAGAAGAATTAACTTTTGTTGTTGGTCATGAAATAGGACATGTACTTTTTGAACACTTTGATTATCCTGTAAGACAAATTTTAGATACTGGAGAAAATGATTTAGCTCCAATTCACGCAATGAAATTGTATGCTTGGAACAGAAATGCAGAAATAAGTGCAGATAGAGCAGGATTGTTATGTTGTCAGAATTTTGAAGCTGTAGGTCGTACTTTCTTTAAATTATCATCTGGTGTAACTACAGATTCTTTAGATTTTCAATTAAATGCTTACATAGAACAGTTTGTAGATTTAGAAGAGGTTTTAAACGATTCTAATTTGGATCCTTCAGATTGGTATAGTACTCATCCGTTTAGTCCGTTAAGAATTAAAGCGTTAGAGCTTTTTAATAAAAGTGAAACGTATGCAGCTTTTAATGATTCTATTTCAGGTGAAATTACAGAGGAAGCAATGGAGGTAGAAATTAAGCGAATTATGTCTTTAATGGAACCTGAGAATTTAGAGGATGAAGGTGAACATTCTGAGAAAATACAACGTTTAATGTTTTTAGGAGGATATTTAATTTCGAATGCAGATGGTGTAGTAGACGATTCTGAAATACAAGCTTTAAGTAGTATTGTGGCTCCTAAAGTTTTTGCCAATTGTATGATGACCATAAAAGGGCTTACAGAAGATGAAATGATTAGCGAAGTACAACAGCTTACTAAAGACTTAGATGTTGTGTTATCTGTGATGCAAAAGTTAAACATTTTAAGAGATTTATCTATTATATCTTATGCTGATGGAGAAATAGATGATAGCGAAGTAAATGTTTTGTACAATTTAGCAAGGCTTTTATATATCAATACAGATTTTATAGATCGTGTTATTGGTGATGCACAAGGAGTTTAATAAAAAATAAGTAGATACTGTTTAAGAGTTGGGGGACTTTTATTACAGTTAATTAGAAAGGCAGTTTTTTTATAATACTGCCTTTTTTAAAGACTTTTATGCTTCTAATATTTCTAATTTTGGTAGGAATAGATCCTATTATTGTTGAAGCATAATGAGATTAATACATAATTAATAAACACTGTTTAAGGGTTGGGGGATCCTTATTACAGTTAGTTAGAAAGGTGGTGATTTTATATTACTGCCTTTTTTTTTACCCCCAAAGCTGCTAAAACTTTTAGTTTGAGTAATTTTCTACTGAACATACTATCAACAAAAATGGCAGGTTTATTTTATTTATTTAAATTAAAAAACCCACATAAATTATATGTGGATTTTTATAAATTTTAGAAAAATTGCCTTCTACATATTTCTTCTATACTGTCCGCCAACTTTAAATAACGCTTCCGTAATCTGACCTAAAGTACAAACTTTTGTAGCTTCCATTAATATATCAAACAAGTTTTCATTTTGTATAGCTGCTTCTTGTAAAATTGCAATTTGCTGTTCAACTTTCTTCGGATTTGCTTTGTTGAGGTTTTCTTTTGTTTTAATTTGATGTTGCTTTTCTGTTTCCGTTGCTCTAATAATTTCTGCAGGTTGAACGGTTGGAGATCCTTTAGAACTTAAAAATGTATTTACACCAATAATAGGAAACTCTCCATTATGTTTTAAGGTTTCATAATACAAACTTTCCTCTTGTATTTTAGAACGTTGATACATGGTTTCCATAGCGCCTAAAACTCCACCACGTTCTGTAATTCTATCAAACTCTTCTAAAACGGCAGCTTCTACTAAATCGGTTAATTCTTCAATAATAAATGCTCCTTGTATTGGGTTTTCATTTTTAGTTAATCCTAATTCTTTGTTGATAATTAACTGAATAGCCATGGCTCTTCTTACGGATTCTTCAGTTGGAGTGGTAATCGCTTCATCATATGCATTTGTGTGTAAAGAATTACAATTATCATTAATAGCATACAGCGCTTGCAGTGTTGTCCTAATATCATTAAAATCAATTTCCTGAGCGTGTAAAGAGCGACCAGAAGTCTGAATATGATACTTTAACATTTGTGCCCTTGGGTTTGCGCCGTATTTATTCTTCATCGCTTTTGCCCAAATTTTACGAGCAACTCTTCCAATTACAGAATATTCAGGATCTATTCCGTTAGAGAAAAAGAAAGATAAGTTGGGTCCGAATTTGTTAATGTCCATTCCTCTGCTTAAATAGTATTCTACATAGGTAAACCCGTTAGACAAGGTCAGGGCTAATTGCGTAATTGGGTTTGCGCCGGCTTCTGCAATATGATATCCAGAAATAGAAACGGAATAAAAATTTCTGACTTGTTTTTCTATAAAATACTCTTGCACATCACCCATTAAGCGCAACGCAAATTCTGTAGAAAAAATACAGGTATTTTGCGCCTGATCTTCTTTTAAAATATCTGCTTGTACGGTTCCTCTAACTTGAGCTAGTGTGTCTTTTTTTACTTGTTGATAAATCTCAGACGGTAAAACCAAATCTCCGGTTAAACCTAATAACAGTAAACCTAAACCATTGTTTCCTTCAGGTAATTCACCTTGATATTTTGGTCTCTCTAAGCCTTTTAAATCATAAAACTCTATAAAAGTAGCTTCAACTTGTGCTTCTAATTTATTTTCTATAATATATTTCTCACAACTTTGATCAACAGCTGCATTCATAAAAAAGCCTAACAACATAGGTGCTGGTCCATTTATGGTCATCGAAACGGAAGTCATTGCGTGACTTAAATCGAAACCAGAATATAGTTTTTTAGCATCGTCTAAACAACAAATTGAAACACCTGCATTACCAATTTTTCCGTAAATATCCGGTCTTTTTCCAGGGTCGTTTCCGTATAAAGTAACCGAATCAAAAGCAGTAGAAAGGCGTTTTGCATCCATTCCTAAGCTTACATAATGAAACCTGCGATTTGTTCTTTCTGGACCACCTTCACCTGCAAACATTCTAGTTGGGTCTTCTCCTGTTCTTTTAAACGGGTATAATCCTGCGGTGTAAGGGAATTCACCTGGAACATTTTCTTGTAAATTCCAACGTAATAAATCTCCCCAAGCTTGGTACTTTGGTAAAGCTATTTTAGGAATTTGTGTGTGTGATAAAGACTCTGAATGTGTTTCTATATTGATTTCTTTATCTCGGACTTTAAACGTGTAAATTGGGCTTTTGTATTTTTGAACTTTCTCATTCCAGTTTAAAATGATTTCCCAGTTTAAAGGATGGAGGTTTAGTTTTACTTTTTCGAATTGGGCAAGTAGTAATTTTAAGAAGTAGGTTTCAGATTCCTCGTCACTCGTCCCTCTTTCTGTCAGAATGACATTCGACTTGTCATTCTGAACTTGTTTCAGAATCTCATCTTCATCAAGTCCTGTTTTAGTAAGAACAGATTGTTCTGTTCCTTGCAATGACTTATTATTTTCTGTAATAGAAAGTATTGTCTGGTAAATTCCGTACAATTTCTGAGCAACCACTACCTGATCATCAACACTTTCATCATACGTTCTATTGCTTTCTGCTATTTCAGATAAATACCGAACTCTTGCAGGCGGAATTACAAATATTTTTTCAGACATTTCTGTGGTAATTTCCATGTTCGATTTTAAATCTGCACCTGTTTTTTCAACCAACTTGTCCATAATACTTTTGTACAAAGTATTCATTCCTGGATCGTTAAATTGAGAGGCGATGGTACCATAAACAGGCAGATCATCTTGATGAATATGCCATAAATTATTATTACGCATGTATTGTTTCTTCACATCTCTAACAGCATCTAAAGCACCACGTTTATCAAATTTATTGATAGCTACCAAATCGGCATAATCTAACATGTCAATCTTTTCTAATTGTGTTGCAGCACCAAATTCGGGAGTCATTACATATAAAGAAGTGTCAGAATGTTCTGTAATTTCGGTATCCGATTGCCCGATTCCGGAAGTTTCTAAAATAATTAAATCGAATTCAGCTGCTTTTAAAATATCAATAGCTTCATTCACATTTTTAGATAAAGCTAAGTTAGATTGACGCGTCGCTAAAGAACGCATGTACACGCGAGAATTATTTATGGAGTTCATTCTAATTCTGTCTCCTAAAAGTGCTCCGCCTGTTTTCCTTTTTGATGGGTCTACAGAAATAATTCCGATTGTTTTTTCTGAAAAATCGATTAAAAATCGACGTACCAATTCGTCAACTAAAGAAGATTTTCCAGCACCACCAGTTCCTGTAATTCCTAGAACTGGGGTAGAAGTTTCTATTAGTTTATCTAAAGGTGAAAATATCTTTGTAAAATCAGTATGGTTATTTTCTGCTAATGAAATTAATCTTGCAATTGTATTTACGTCTTTGCTTTTTAAGTTTTCTAAAACTTTTTTACTTTCTAATTCCAATAGCCAACCTCCATCTTCATTACAAACTTTAAGAGCGTTATTTGAGTCAGATTGGAGTTCCTTCCCTTCGGGAAGGTTAGGATGGGCCTCGGCTTTTTGCACCAAATCATTTATCATTCCTTGTAAACCTAATGCTCTACCATCATCTGGAGAATATATTTTTGTAATTCCATAATCCATCAACTCTTTTATTTCTTTAGGAAGGATTACACCACCACCACCTCCAAAAATCTTGATATGTTCAGCTCCTTTTTCTTTTAACAAATCAAACATGTATTTAAAATACTCATTATGTCCTCCTTGGTAAGAAGTGATTGCAATGGCATTTACATCTTCTTGAATGGCACAATTTACCACCTCTTCCACAGATCTATCGTGACCTAAATGAATTACTTCTACGCCTGTAGCTTGAATAATTCTACGCATAATATTTATAGAAGCATCATGTCCATCAAAAAGAGCAGCAGCAGTTACAATACGTACTTTGTGTTTTGGTTTATAAGGTGTAATTTGTTTCATTCGTAAAATTTATATAAAATTAGCAATGCAATTTAGTGAATTATTAAAATAATATACATTTTTTTGGTTTATTATTGATTTTTAAGGATTTTTGGGTTAATTCCATTTACGTACTCTTCAACAACGTTTAGGTCTTTTGCGTAAGAAAAACCTTCAAATCCTTTGATGTTTTCTAAACCAATTGTTGTGTTATAATATTTTAAATAGAGTGCTGAGAGTGGTAAATAAGTCCAATGCCATTTTTCTTCACTATAACCTGTTCTTCCATTTTCTTTGGAAGTGTACACTTGATAAAAACCAAATGTATGTGCATTTTGTAACAACCAATTGTATTCTTTTAGTCCTTTTCCTTGTGTAAAATAAGAATTAGTAAGACTATTAATGTCCATATCTGTTCCCCAATGATGACGAGAAGTAGAAGGCATAGAACTAAATTCTAAAATCTTTTTAGCCCTTTCAACAGACGGTAGGTTTTTATATTTATCATTCCATTTGTAATCCCAAATACGTTTTTGATGATCAAAATTTCTGGTTCCAGATAGTATTGTAAATGAAATATCTTCTTTTAAAGCTGCTGCATTCATTTCTAAAAAGGCTTCTAAAACCTCTTTTCTTAAGTATATTTTTTTTGATGAATTTTCTTTAGGAACAACTGTAAAATCTGAGTTTTCTGTATAATCAAATTTCCCTAAAACATAATTTGTGTTTAGATATTTTGGAAATGACAAAGTGGAATCTTTTTCCTTAGAAACTTCAGTAGTTTGTATTGCAATTTTCTTTGGTGCTGGCTTGCAACCATTAAAACATCCGAAGAAAAAAAGAATTACAATTAGTTTTAAAAGTATTTTATAAATGCCCAAAATTTTCGATTTTTTATATAGTTAAAATTATTTTCATTTTGATATGCTTCACGTTCGAAACTTAAGTTTTTATAAGCTAGATATCCGTTTTTATGTCTTAAAAATTTTAAAATCCACTCTAAACTATAAAAAATGTAGAAGAATATCAGTAGTAATTCAGCTTGCTGTTTTAAATGTATTTTTTCATGGTTTACTAAAACTTTATCATCTTTTAAATCTTTCTTTTTTAGGAGAATAAAAGGAAATAAGGTGATGCCTACAAAACCTTTTGGGATTAGATATTTAGTAATTAAAATCATTTCTTAAAATTAAACAATATTCATTACAAAATAAATATATTTGGGTAAACTTCTTCACAAAATATGATGAAATAAAGAGTTTTTAAATCTAATTTTACAATTATCCATCAAACGTAGAAGCAGGTTTTTTTTACAATGAATGTATTTCTATTTGTTATAAGATTCATTTTTGCTTGTTAATAAGAGTTTTACGATTCTTTTGGCATGTTTATTGCTGATTGTAAGTAATGTACAAGCATTTAGAAATTGCATTTTTTTGAAAGGAAACAATGTGGTTTTAAGAAGATGTAAGACAAAAAATAAGGTAGTCTTGTAAGTTATTTAAAAGATAGTGAGTGTGTGAAAATACTTATTTGTCATGCTTTTAATAGTGCTTTAATCGAATTAATAATATAAAACAAATCTCATGAAAAAAACATTTTTACTTTTGTTTAGTACTGTACTTTTAGCATCTTGTAGTGCTATAAAGGTTACAACCGATTATGATAATAAAGTAGATTTTACTCAATATAAAACGTTTGCTTTTTACAAACCAGGAATAGATAAAGCAGAAATTTCTGATTTAGATAAAAAAAGAATTTTACGTGCTATTGAGTCAGAATTATCAGCACAAGGATTTACAAAATCTGAAAATCCAGATATGTTGGTGAGTATTTTTACAAAATCTAGAGAAAAAGTAGATGTAAATCAAAATAACAATTTTGGCTATGGTTACGGTTGGGGATGGAGTCCTTGGATGATGGGAGGTAGAAATAACATAAGTGTTTCTCAATATACAGAAGGTACATTGTTTGTAGATTTTATTGATAAACAGAAAAAAGAATTGATTTGGCAAGGAATTGGAACTGGAGCTTTAAAACTTCAAAATAGAGAGAAAAAAGAAGCTAGAATTAAAGAGTTTGTAAAAGAGATTATCTCTAGATTTCCTCCAGGAAAAGATAAATAAAAATTAAAAAGCGTTCTTAGGAGCGCTTTTTTTATGGATTATAAACTATTTTTGCAAAGTGTATAATAAAAGAGTAGCATTAGAGGAAGGTGATTTTTATGTAAACGAACAAGGCTATAAGGTGTTTACAGAAAAATTTCATCTAAAAAGAGGTCATTGCTGTAAAAGCGGTTGTAAACATTGTCCTTATGGGTACGATAAGAAAACAGATAGTTTTAAATAAGAAAGTGACTTTTAAGTAGAAAGAGTTTCTAAATAGTAGATAAAATATAATAAAAATGATGAAAAAAATTTTAATTTTAGTTGTTGCCCTTCAGTTTGCAGGGTGTGCAGAGTTACAAAATGTAGTGAATCAGGTAAGTCAAAATACAGGTTTAAGTGAAGAGCAAATAGGTAACGGGCTGCGTGCAGCTTTAGACAACGGAATAAAAAATCAAGTTTCTAAATTAACTGCAACAGACGGGTTTTATAAAAATGATTTGGTGAAAATTATGTTGCCTGCAGAATTACAAGCTGTAGATAATGGTTTGCGTAAAATTGGTTTAGGTAACTTGGCAGATGAAGGTATTAAAGCCTTAAACAGAGCTGCAGAAGATGCTGTTAAAACAGCGACTCCAATTTTTGTAGATGCAGTAAAAGATATGACGTTTGCAGATGCAAAGAATATTCTTTTAGGTGACCAAAATGCGGCAACTTCTTACCTGCAAGTAAAAACTACTGATAATTTAACTACTAGTTTTAGTCCAGTAATTGAAAATTCTTTTTCTAAAGTAGGAGCAGATAAAATTTGGAGTAATTTAATTGGTAGATATAATTCTATTCCTTTTGTGAATAAGGTGGATCCAGATTTAACTAAATATGTAACAAACCAAGCTTTAAAAGGAGTGTTTACAATGATTGAAGTTGAAGAAAAAGGAATTAGAGAAAAAGCAAGCTTACGTACTTCTGCTTTATTAAAGCAAGTGTTTGCGCTACAAGATAATAAATAGATAAAATAAATATTAAAGGCTTTGTATAAAATTACAAAGCCTTTATTTAGGTGATCTAGATTAAAATAAATTTGGAAAATTATCTTTTAGAACGTTATTAAGCATCTCAATTGTTAATGGTTTTGGTTTAAATTCGCTTATTTCTCCTATTTCTTTAGCCTTTTCTCTATCAATAGGGTCTAAAGAAGTGGTCAACATTATAACAACCATTTCTGCTTGCTGGTTCTTTTCTAGCTTCTTGTAATGTTCTAAAAATTCCCAACCATTCATTCCGGGCATATTAATATCTAAAAAAATAATATCAGGATGAGGATGTTTTTCGCTTTCTATAGATAATAAATAATCTAATGCAAGCTGGCCACTTTGTTTACAAACAATGTTTTCTGTACAGTTTGCTTTTTCGATAACAAATTTATGAATGTAGTTTGTAGCTTCGTCATCATCAATCAATAAGATGCATTTTAATTTTTTCTTCATTTTTTTTCTTTTTCGTTTAATATCGTGAAATAAAATTTACTTCCATTATTTAAAGATGATTCTACCCAAATTTCTCCACCGTGTAGATTAACAATTTTTTGGCAATGTGCAAGACCAATCCCTGTCCCTTCATATTCGTTTTTTAAATGTAAACGCTGAAAAATAGCAAAAATCTTTTTTTGATATTCTTTAGCAATACCAATACCATTATCTTCAACAGAGAATTCTATAAAATTTTCTTTTTTTAATGCATTGATTTTAATGATACAATCTGTATCTTTTTTTCTGAATTTTATAGCATTCGTTATTAAATTTTGCAACAACAATCTAACTCCTGTTTTATACCCGCTAATTTCTGGTAATTTTTTAAACTCTATTTTAGTATTGGTTAGTTTTATGGTAGTGTTTAAATCTTCTATGATATCTTTTATTACTATGTTACAATCAATTAGTATCAATTCTTCTTCATAACCTAATCTAGAATAATCTAATAAAGCTTTTATTAATGAACTCATCCTACCAGTTGCTTGTCTTATAAACCTAAAACTGATTTTGGCCTGCTCATCTAATTTTTCATTGTATTCTGTATATAGAATATTACAAAAACTGGTAATAGTTCTTAATGGTTCTTGTAAATCGTGCGAGGCTATATAAGCAAATTGTTCTAACTCTTTATTCTTTGTTTCTAATTGTTTAACATATTTAGATGCTAATAACTCTTCGTTTTCTTTTCTTTCGGTAATGTCTTGTTTGATAGCCATATATTCAAAGTTATTGCCCAGCTTGTCTTTTAAGGGAATAACGGCAGTTTCTGTCCAATATAATTTGCCATCTTTTGTCTTGTTTTTTATTTCACCAATCCAAGTATTATTAGAATCATTAATTTCCGATATTTTTTCTATAAAATCTTTAGAATGGTGATTAGAACTAGTTATTTCATAGGTGTTTCCAATGATTTCTTCTCTACTCCATTTAGAAATTTCACAAAATTTATTATTAACATATTTAATGATTCCTTTATTGTCAGATATAGATACAATTGCAATTCTATCTAAAGCTTCTTTAAATTGCATTAATTCTTGATTTCTAAGAATTATATTATTTTCTAATTTCTTTCTTTCTGTATCAGACTTGTTTAGCCCTATAGATATAATTGATGTGTAAGTTACGCTTATTGAGATTAGTATTACAGTATATAAAACAATACCAAAATTGATTTCAATAGCATTTTTATTTAAAAGACTTAAAAGAAAATAACTTAATAAAAATGGAATTAAAATAACAAAAGGTAATAGTTTTCGTAGTAAATTACTCCCAGATTGTTTTCCTATAAGAACCCTTGTGAAGCCCAAATTAGGTGTTTTTGAGGCAAGTAAACTAGATATTAATAAAAACAAGATTGAAGTGTGAATAGCCATTGTTTTGTAAAAATCAGTTTTATATTCTGCGGGAATGTCTAGAATAAAAGTGACTGTACTAATAAATGCAATAATTATTATAAAATAAACAATGTTCTGACTACCTTTTTTTGTTTTATCAGACCTTAACCCTAATAGACTTAAACTAAATAAAAAGAAACACAAAGCTGTTGCAGTGGACATTCTTCCAGGGTTCTTAGAGGAGTAAATATCTTCTACAAAAAGATTATCAATAAATAAATTGATGTCAAATAGATTTTCAATTAATGTTAAGAAGCTAATTATTAGTACTAAAAGCGTAAAAAATAATAAAATAAGCGGGTGTTTTTTCTTTTTACTTTTAATAACACAAAAACTTGATAGAAAAAATAACAATGCCGAGTTAAATTTCATAGTAGCACTTCCAGGGATAATGCTTAAAATTTTCGGATAATTTAAAAACCATCCTAACATTACTAAGGTACTTAGAAGTAAAATGAAAGCAATAATTAATTGTTCTGCAATTTTAGGAGTTTTTTTGAGCTTTATCATATAGCAATGTAATTATTTTATTTATAAATACATTGCTTCTTTAAAAAAGGTTAAATTAATAATTATAAGTATTCTTAAATAACATAAATAAATGATTATAAGAAATAAGATAGTTTTAATTGATGTTAAAAATAAAACTAAAAAAGTGTTAAAACGGTTTTTTTAGGTGATTTCTTCTGTTTTTTTGTGAAACAAAATGAGGGTAATTTTTTTGTGTAATTTTTATAAAATTGAACTTTATAAAAAGTTTTGTCTTATAAGTTACTGTTCTTTAGGTTTTTAGTTGTGGGTGTTAACGTAGTTAGTCTTTTTTTGATGTTTTAAGAAGAAATTAACAAAATGAAAAAAAAACATGTTAATTTGATTGTTACTTTAATTAAGGAAAATGAAGTTGAAAGTTTTGATATAAATAACATCTAATTAGTTAATTTATTAAATAATTAACTTTAAAATTGTTGTTTGTGTTCTTTTTGTGTAGAAATATTGTCATATATATTAACTTATTGTTAAATAAAAAACACTATAGTTTATTAAAGAATGTTCAGTGGTTTGTTGAAAATGATAAATATTATTCAATAAAATTAATGTTTGTTATTTAAAAAATAAATAAATGTTAATCTTTATTTTTTATATTAAGAAAATTTTAAGATTTTTGGAACATAATTAATTCAAATAGATATTACAATGAAAAAATTTTTAAAGGTATCCCTCATACTATTTTTGGGGTTGATTGTGCAAGTTACTTTTGCTCAAAAGAAAACTATTTCTGGGACAGTCTCAGATGAGTCAGGGAGTTTACCTGGTGTAAGTGTTTTAGTAAAAGGTACTAATACAGGAGTAGAAACAGATTTTGATGGAAACTACAAAATTGCTAGTAA